>CAVWCX010000001.1:0-215796 GCA_963753595.1 Candidatus Methanoperedentaceae archaeon
AAAAAAGCTTTTGTACTGCTGGAAATATTCGCTTTCGTATTGGTCATACATGTATCTTTAATATATATACCACATTTTTATTTAGTAAATTATTTTTTTATTGATAATTTACAAAGGATTTTTGGATTGATCCTTGTGTTTATACTCATAGCTTTTGTGTATATTATATTTGGAGTTATTCGAAACTCAAATTCCGAATTGGTCAAATGATCAATAAATTTCAAATTGGAATTATCTGCTCATCCTGATATTTACGTTCTTCCAATCATCTCCGACCCCGCGAAGGGTTTCAATTGAACCTTTGACCATCCCGCACAGGATTTTATTTACAAAACCATTCATAGGTATTTTTTTTCCATCGATCTCAAGAACAATTTCTATATCTTCCATATTATCTCTCCATCTCCAATATGTCAGATTCTTAATATAGTTCTATTGTTTGATCCTGTCTGGGAAGCTTTTATGAGTATGAAAATAATTGTACGGGCTATGCAGGAATACAAGATAAGGATCCATGATCTGCCAAAGGACGAAAGGCCACGCGAGAGGCTCATGAAGAACGGTGCGTCGGCATTGAGTGATTCCGAACTTCTTGCAATAATCCTGAGGACGGGGTCTAAACAGGAAAATGTCATAAACCTTTCCCAGAGGATCTTAAAAGAGTATAATATTAAACAGCTCTCACAGATCAATTTGACACAATTGATGAAAGTACATGGCATCAAGGAAGGCAAGGCTGCGCAGATCGCAGCCTGTTTTGAGATAGCGCGGCGACTGGAAACTTTCAAGAATGAGGATAAGCAAAAGATCAACTCCCCCGAAGATGTTTACAGGCGGATATATCCAAAAATGAGGGAGCAAAAAAAAGAACTTTTCATCGAGCTTTGTCTTGATACGAAAAACCAGATCATCAAGGAGGAAACGATTTCTGTGGGCTCTTTGAATGCGAATATCGTTCATCCAAGGGAGGTATTCAAGCTTGCTCTGGCAGAATCCGCAGCACATATAATTGTGGCTCATAATCATCCGTCCGGGGACCCGACCCCAAGCAAGGAAGATATAGAAATAACAAAGAAACTCGTTGAGACCGGCAATATTATGGGGATCACTCTTCTTGACCATGTAATAATCGGTGATGGAAGGCATTTCAGCATGAAAGAAGCGGGGCATATCTAGGGAAATAAATATGGCATATTCTGCAATTATCCTTGCGGGAGGAAAAGGGAAACGCATGGGTTACCGGGAAAAAGCTCTGATGGCCATTAATGGTAAACCCCTTATCAGCTATGTTATCGAAGGCCTTGAAAAAGTTGTTGACAACATTATAATTTCCGTTCGTGATAAAGCACAGGGAGAGTTATTTGACACAGTGTTGCCGGGATACACCTATGCATTTGATAAATATGAAAACACAGGCCCGCTTGCGGGGATACTTTCCAGTCTCACTGTTTGCAGGGATGAATATTGTTTTATCGCTGCATGCGATATGCCTTTTATAAATGAAAATGTTGTAAAGATGCTTTTTAAGGGTAGTGTTAATCATGATGCAGCCATCCCGCGTCGGGAAGATGGCTTTCTTGAGCCATTGCATGCTGTTTATAAAAGCAAACCTATGATCTTTGAGACCAGGAAAGCTATCAGGAACGGGGAGAGAATAATTCTTGCTCCGATCCAGAAACTAAGGGTCAATTATGTGAAAATAGAAGATATCAGGAAAATCGACCCCGATTTAAGAACATTTATCAATATCAATACACCAGAAGACATGGATCGGATCGAAAATAATGTATACTAAAAATTATTCTGCACTTGAGCTGAAATGCGGTGTATCGCATGAAAAGATCCATACAGTAGCCGTAGAGAATACTATTGAACTTTTCATAAATAAAATTCCGATAGCATCAATACTTGCTACCCCGGAAATGTTAAATGAGCTTGCTGTCGGGTATCTTATATGCGAAGGTCTTGTAAAAGGTACGGATAGTATAAAAGACTTTAAAATAGACGGGAACAGGATATATGCCGCGATAGAAGAGACAGAGCACATTGAAATCTGGCGCGAATTAAGGTCATCAGGGTGCGTTGGCGTAAAATGGGAAGAGAATGAAAATATTTCAATTGATTCTGATACAAATTTCAGCCTGGATCCGATCGGGAAAAGCCTGAGATTCCTGGAATCTGATACATACAGGGAAACGCGGGGGACACATGCAGCATGCCTCATAAACGCTGCGGGTGAATGCGTTGCAAAAGCGATAGATGTGGGAAGACACAATGCTTTTGACAAGGTTGTTGGATATGCATATCTTAATGGGATTGATGTAAGGGAGCATTTCATCATATCAACAGGGCGCCAGTCGGCAGGAATGGTATTAAAAGCCGCACGCGCCGGAATCCCGCTTGTTGCGACAAAAACCGCGCCTCTAAATTCCGGAATTGATGCTGCCCTGCGGACTGGCGTTTGTCTTGTTTGTTTTGTTTCAAATGATAAAATGTCAGTTTTTTCACACCACGAGAGGCTTTTATGCCGCCTGTAATTTGTATCGTGGGAAGCAGCAAAACCGGAAAAACAAGATTAATGGAAGAATTGATAAAAGAATTGAAAATGCGGGGTCTTCGGGTAGGCGCCTTAAAATATCACAAACATGGTGATTTTGAAATCGATATTGAGGGCAAAGATACATGGAAATATGCCCTGGCCGGGGCTGATACTGTTGCCATAACCTCGTCTGTGAAATTTGCGGTTATAAAAAATGACAAAGTTCCTGTTGATATTGATGAGATTTGTGAAAAATATTTTAGCGACCTTGATGTTGTTCTTGCAGACGGGTTCACTCAATCCGATAAGCCCCGGATAATTGTTGTGGGACATGAGAAAGATGCGGGGATTTTCGAACACGGATGCAGGGTTATATCGGTTACAGATGAAAAAATCAAGGATATGGATATTATTCTCGAAAAAGTGCTTGAATTCCTGAAGAGGTCAGATTCAAAGTGAAGCTCCCAGCCGCAGCAGGGCTGCGGAGCGGGAGCACAATTTCATCTTTAAACAAGCCTGCTTTTTTATCCCTTATCATCTGCCTCCTTAATGATTCCTTAATTTCGCTGTCGGTATACGGTCTTTCGATTTTATCCCCAAATTCGACATATACCGGCACATTGTTTTGCTGTTTTAGAGCAAATGGGCTATTTATCAATAAAGACGATTCATTCATACTGATTTCTCCAAATCGCATTCTTGGGATAGGTACTTTTTATTTTACAATATGCTATAAAAACGGTGACTGTTCCAAATCATGTTGGTAGTTATCCAAAATGGACAATCTCACCTCATCAAATAGTAATGTTTTAGTGGAAAATATTTAAATATATCTTTTAACAATGTCATTTTGATTATTTGGTGGAATCATGAACAAAAAGACAAAAGATATAATAGTAATAATAGGATTAATAATTGGCACATTTGGTTTTCTTACCAGTTTTGGTGGAAACACTGGATCTCAGACTATAAGTTTGAATGTAATACTTTATTCTCTATGTTTAATCATCGTTGGCACCAGCAGAGAAACATAAACTATACGAGTAATTCAATCATCTAAGAAGTTAATTCAACATATGTAGTTTTTCCTTGTTTTCGTATAGAATGGTCATTATATTATTGAGAAACTGCGCCTAATTTTTAACAATACGCATGCTAAGACTGACGACCCTCCGTAAGGTCATACGGAGGACGTTGTTGAGTTGTTCTTAGCTTATTATTTGTTTATTCGTTATCTACTGTAATTATCCACTAATTTTTATAATTAAAACATGTGTGTATGACCCACAGACAGACACAGACAGACAGAGAAGAGAGAAGAGTAAGAGTAAGGGAAGAAGGAAAGAATATGAGTGTACAAATGGATAAATAAGAGTTAAAGAATCATCGACAATTAACGATAGGGAAAATAAGACGGTTATCAATAATGAGTAGGTTAGTGGACAAATGTATAAATAATATCAAAAGAATAATATTCAGCCCCCGGTCAGCAGAGCTGCTGAGTGTTCCGATAAAATAAAAAACGATCAAATACCCGAAATAACTACTTAACCAATCAACAATTCATCTATTCCTGTACCACTCAATTGTTTTCTTCAGGCCTTCATTCATATCGTATTTTGCTTTAAACCCGATCTTTTTTATCTCAGTATTATCAGCAACACTGTGCTTGATATCCCCGCTTCTTTCTTTTTCATATATGGTACTTGATTTTGATCCGGTTTGCTTTATGATCTTTTCTGCGATATCCTTAATTGAAGTGGCAATGCCATTCGCAACATTAAACGTCCTCCCATCTCCCTTTGACATCACTAATTCATTAGCCTGCACAACATCATTGACAAAAACAAAATCACGAGTCTGCATTCCATCACCATATATATGGATTTCCTGGTTCTTCAAAGCTTTTTGTAAAAAGATGGGTATCGCAGCAGCATATGGCGAAGTTGGGTCCTGGCGCGGCCCGTAAACGTTAAAATAACGCAAAGAAGTGGTTTTCAGCCCATGCTCTTCAAAATATATTCTTGCGGCATATTCACAATCAAGTTTTGAGATAGCATAAGGCGATTTGGGAACCGGTATCATGCTTTCTTTCTTGGGAAACACAGGAGAGTCACCGTAAACCGCTGCCGATGACGCAAGGATCACTTTTTTGACATTTCCGGATAGGGCGGCCTCCAGGATATTGAATGTCCCTATAGTATTGATCTCTATTGTTTTGACAGGATTTTTCATGCTCTCAACGACTGAAACAAGAGCTGCTTCATGGAAAATATAGTCAATGCCTGTAATTACATCCTGCAGCAATTCCCTGTCCCGGACATCCCCTTCTATCAATTGAAAATTATCATTTCCAATAAAAGAAGCAACATTTCCTTTCTTGGTATTGATATCATAGGTCGGGTCAAAATTATCAAGGCATACCGTTTCATATCCCCGCTCAAGTAAATGCCGGATGATATGAGAGCCGATGAATCCAGCGCCGCCTGTTACCAAACATTTCATTGCTGTTTAAGATGGAGTGGACATTATTTAAATATAGTCTTTTGACGCATCAAGAAGCAACGTAACCTTTTGACAGAAACTATTTTGAATATGAACATAGTGGAATGATGCTAACATTTGTCATCGGTTAAGAGAGAAATCATCAAATAGAACACGGATGACGCAGATGATACGGATGCGCACGGATCCGTGAAAATCCGCGCGATCCGTGTCATCCGTGTTCTATTCAAACTAAACCTGAAAAGCATGGAAAATTAACAACTCTTTGAACAATTGTATAGTACAAGCATGTTGAATTCCTTAACCGATGACCGATGGAATGATACTAATGGCCTGCTTTCGATAGAGAGGCCGAACCTGAAATTTTGACCACAGGAAGAAAATGAGCCCTAAACAAAAGAATAATAAATTTAAAAAAGCCGAAAAGAAATCTTCTGTAAGTTCAACTATTTATGTTATATTCGGGATAATCATACTTTTTGCCCTGATTTATTATTTTATCCCGCAGGGAAGCGATAAATGGACTGTAAGTAATGAAGGAATTCTCTCGTATCCTGAAAACAGGGGCAAGGTTGATGTCAAAATCCTGAAAATTGAATCTAAACCTGATCATATTCTCAGGACCATTTCTTTCCCAGGCAAGGATTATACGGTCGAAGGACTTCTTCGAATTCCTGTTGAAGGAAAAAAAGTTCCAGGGGTCGTGATCCTGCCCGGAGCTACTGTCCCGAAAGAAGGAACACAAACCCTTGCCGATATTTTTTCCAAAATGGGATATGCAAGCATCGGTATCGAGCAGCGAAACCGCGGTGGAGTGGACATGGAATATGATTATAGCCTTTGGAAAAAGGGATTAGAACCTGCGGAACATAAAATGGTATTTGATGCCCTGCGCGCTGCGGATGTGTTAAGGCAGGAGCCATCGGTCGATCCTGGCAGGATAGCGATCGTTGGTGAGAGTAATGGAGGACGTTTTGCGATCATTGCAGCGGCAATTGACCCGGGAATTACAGGTGTGATCGGGATAAGCACCAGCGGTTATGACACCGAATCACAAATTGGCGGTATAAGGGATGAGAATATGATACGGTTCTATCGTTCAATCGATCCTGAAACATATCTCGGGTCAATTCCTCCAAGAAAATTCGTAATGATCCATTCTGTGAATGACACAATTATTCCAATACATCTTGCCCGGAATACATTCAAGAAGGCTAAAGAGCCAAAGCAGTTTTACACGGTAACAACAGGCACCCATGGATACAGCGAAGGAATGAAAGAGCCCCTTGAGACTGAATTAAGGCTTATGTTCAAATAGATGAGTATCAACTGGACGGCTTATAAACATCCTCTGGCTCAAACAACTTCTCCCCGACGATCTTACCTTCGATCGTCCTGTAAAAGCACGACCTGTATCCCGTATGACAGGCGCCTCCTATCTGCTCGATCTTGAGCACGATAGCGTCAGCGTCACAGTCAATCAAAATATCATGGACGATCTGCTCATGTCCTGAGCTTTCCCCTTTTTTCCAGAGCTTTCGCCTTGACCTGCTCCAGTAATAACCTCTTTTTGTCTCAATGGTCTTCCGGAGGGCTTCCCTGTCCATGAATGCGACCATGAGAACTTCACCGGTTTTATAATCCTGGGCTACAGCTGTGATGAGCCCATCTTCAAATTTCAAATCCTTAAGATCCATAAACCTTGGAGAAAAATAAATAAAAAATTCATCCACCGCTAACAGCAGGGAGAATTGAGATCTCATCCGCATCCTTAACAGGACTATCAAGACCGCTTAAGTGTCTTATATCCTCGCCGTTCACGTATAAATTCACGAATCTTCGGACTTCGCCTTTCTCAAGTATGCGTTTTTCAAAATCAGGACCAAACTGCAAAACAAGTTTATCTAGAACTGCTTTTACAGTCGTATCCCCTAATTCAAGTATCGTTTCGCGTGCATGTGTCACATTGCTTAATGCTGAAGAGAATCTTATTTTAACCATTTAAATCACCTTTATCTTTACATCTTTATATCGCTATAGCCGCCTTCTGTTCATGAATATCAAGCTTTGGCGCAAAAAGACGCTCAAACTCGCTGATCATGGGTTTTATCACAGGCGGGCGCTGCAATGATTTGAGCAGTGTGTCCTGCGCTTTAAGACCATTTCCTGTCACATAGACAACGACCCTTTCATCTTTCTGGATATGTCCGCTTTCAACAAGCTTCTTTAAACCTGCAACGGTTGTGCCGCCTGCCGGTTCTGTGAATATGCCCTCTGTCCTTGCAAGAAGATGTATCGCTTCAATTATCTCAGTATCAGTAGGTGATGCCGCAAACCCGCCTGAATCAAGGATGGTCTTTTTTGCATAATATCCATCTGCAGGATTACCTATTGCAAGACTATGCGCTATAGTTTCAAAATTCCTTACAGGAATGACTTCGCTGTTGTTCTGGACGGCAGTCGATATGGGTGAACAGTTGATCGGTTGTGCTCCTGATATCTTGAAATCTGCTTTGTCAACGAGGCCAACGCGTTCAAGTTCTTTATATCCTCTGGAAATAGCACAAAGCAGCGCTCCGCTTGCCAGGGGTGCAACAACATGGTCGGGGACCTGCCAGTTCAGCTGCTCTGCGGTTTCATACGCCAGCGTCTTTGAACCTTCAGTATAATATGGGCGGATATTGATATTCACGAAAGCCCAGTCCGGATGGGAATCTGCGACCTCGCTTGCAAGCCGGTTGGCATCGTCGTATGTTCCTTCCACAGCAATTACATTTGGCCCGTAGATGAGCATCTGCACGATCTTGCCAAGTTCAATTGTTGCAGGTATGAATATATATGCGGGAAGTCCTGCTTTTGCCGCATGTGCGCCTACTGCGGCTGCAAGGTTGCCTGTGCTTGCGCATCCCACGGCCTTGATATCGAATTCCAGGGCTTTTGAAATCGCAACTGATGTTACCCTGTCCTTGAATGAATTTGTGGGATTTACCGATTCATCAAGTATATAGAGTTCATCAAGCCCCAGGGCTGCGCCAAGACGCTGGGCATGATGTAATTTATTAAAACCAGCACCAAGGTCGATGCGCTTCTCTGATTCAAGGGGCAGCATGTCAGCGTACCTCCAGATAGATTTTGGACCAGCAGCTATCTTTTCTTTGCTTATATGATCTGAAATATAATCCCAATCGTAATTGACTTCGAGAGGCCCGAAGCACTCATAACATGTATTCTGGATACCAGCAGGGTACTCGGTTCCGCATTCCCTGCATTTTAATCCGATGACGTGACTCATTAACTTCACCTCTGCATACTACAACATTACCATATATAATATTTACTATATCGATTGATAACCTGTAGTAATAATATGGGGCAAAAAAAGAGAGTTCAATCAATATCAGGTTTGTCTTTTGTGTCAATTCCGCTTCTTATATCCACAGCAATACCTTTCTTAAAAGCCTGCATTTCAATAGCAGACAATACAGTTTTTCCTGTTGCAAGAAGGCGGTCATTTTCATCCACCACAAGAACCTCCTGCCCTGCCCGAATGTCCGGATCAACTGCCACAACATGACGTGAAAAAGCGGTTTTGCCTTTTGCGACAAATGGCGCAGCGTCGCTGTTTACCACAACTCTTTGTCCCGGATACTTGATAAATCCATGAATTTTTCCTGCCCCTTTCATGCTAAGGGTCAGCATACCGTCCTTTGCCCTGACTGTTGCTATGCGCTCATTACCAAGAAGTATCTGGCGGATCCTTTTTGTGGTTGAGAACTGGAATCTGGCATCATCGGAAAAGAGGATTTCGCCAGCACCGCGGCCGAACTGGTAATCAGCAATGGTGCGGACGCGTTTTATGTGAGATCGTTTAATATCCATTTGTTGAGGTGTTTGATTCATTTAATACCCTTAAATAGAGTATATCTTATTTCATTATATCCCTTAAACATTTTAATAAATTATAAGTGTTCATATGATGATTATCAATATATGCAAGCAATCACATCAGCCCGCATGGCAGCCATAGACGCAAATTGTGAATACCTGGGGATAAAACGTCTCCAACTCATGGAAAATGCCGGCGCTGCGGTTGCTAATGCTGTAAAAGAAAGAATAGGCTCTGGAAAGGTTGTGATCATTGCAGGCAGGGGAAATAATGGCGGTGATGCTTTCGTTGCTGCGCGGCATCTGGGTGGCTATGATGTCACTGTTATCCTCATTGGAAAAAAAGAGGAGATCAAAACACCAGAAGCACTGCATAACTGGAATGCTCTTGAAAAAATATCAATTCCGCTCATCGAAGCCGCGAATTCAAACGCTTTTGATCCTTCCATATTAAAAAATGCAAAAGTAATAATTGATGGGATATTTGGGACCGGGGTGCGAGGGAAGATCCATGAGCCTGACTCCACTATCATTGATCTGATAAACGGCTCCGGCGCTTTCGTGCTTTCAATTGATGTGCCATCCGGTTTTGATCCTGATGGGGGGGAATTTGAGAAAGCAGTGCATGCAGGACTGACTCTTACGTTTCATAAAATGAAAACAGGTTTCCTTTCACAAAATGCCCCACAATATACAGGTGAAGTCCGTGTTGTTGATATCGGGATACCAATGGAAGCAGAATTTTTTGTCGGGCCGGGAGATATACAGCCCTTCTTGAAAAGACCTGTGATAAGCCACAAAGGCGACGCAGGAAGAGTCCTCGTGATCGGGGGCGGCCCCTATTCAGGAGCATCCGCGCTAGCGGCTCTTGGAGCGCTTCGGGCTGGCGCGGACATTGTAACAGTGGCTGCGCCAAAGAATGTTTCGGATATCATAGCCTCATTTTCTCCAAATCTCATTGTAAAAAAGCTTACCGGGGATATACTTGTAGAAGATGATGTGCCGATTATTTCCAAGCTTATTGAAAAACACGATGTGGTCGTTATGGGTATGGGTCTTGGGAATGCATATGAGACCCGTCTGGCTATTGAAAAAATAGTGCCATTATGCAGGAAAGCAGTAATTGACGCTGATGCCCTGTCCCTGGAATTGGTACCTCTACTTAATAAAAATATGATCCTGACGCCCCATGCCGGTGAAATGAAACGGTTGACTGGAATTGATGTTCCGTTTGGGCAGAGGGAAAGAATTGAATTCATAAAAAATTTTGCACAAAAAAATGAAGTCACAGTATTATTAAAAGGTGCAATAGACCTAATTTCTGATTGGCTGGAAGTCAGAGCTAACAGGACAGGCAATGCAGGCATGACCGTTGGCGGAACAGGAGATGTCCTTGCGGGCCTGGCAGGAGCCCTTTTTGCAAGATGCAATTCACCTCTTGAAGCCGCTGCTTGCGCAGCATTCATTAACGGAGCTGCAGGCGACATGGCATATAAGGAATTTGGGTATGGTCTTCTGGCGACAGATATCATTGATCTTATCCCGGCGGTTATGAAAGCATGAAATTCTCACATATCGAAGATGGCAGGGCTAAAATGGTTGATATCAGTGAAAAACACGATCTTTTCAGACGTGCAACAGCCACCGGTGTGATACAATTAAAGCCGGAAACAATTGCAGCTATCAGGAATATGGAAATTGGGAAGGGGCCAGTTCTTGAGACTGCACGCATCGCATCTGTTATAGCGATAAAAAATACTTCCTCAGTGATCCCGATGTGTCACCAAATAGCGATAACAGGAATTGATGTTCAATTTGATCTTGGAATTGAAAACGTGGTAGTGACAGTTGAGGTAAAATCCCTTGGGAAAACCGGGGTTGAAATGGAAGCGCTTCATGGAGTAAGCGTAGCGCTCCTGACAATATGGGATATGGTAAAATCAGTGGAAAAAGACAAAACAGGGAACTATCCATCTACAGCGATCAAAAATATCCATGTAATTGAAAAGATCAAACAAAAAATTGAATAGGGTGCAGGCCAAGCGCCTAATAAAAACGATGGGTCGAAGGAGACTGAGGGTACTAAAGGCATTAGGCGCCTGATCCTACAGCAATATTCATGATGATTCAATAGTATTTAATATTAACTGTTTTATTCTTCAATATGAATAATTATAATTATTATCATAACAATTGTTCTAAAGTAATACAGAAAACCGGAGAAATCTGTTTTTAGAAAAATGGTGTAGTTTTCAGGCGCCTAATAAAAACGATGGGTCGAAGGAGACTGAGGGTACTAAAGGCATTAGGCGCCTGATCCTACAGCAATATTCATGATGATTTAATAGTATTTAATATTAACTGTTTTATTCTTCGATATGAATAATTATAATTATTATCATAATAATTGTTCTAAAGTAATACAGAAAACCGGAGAAATCTGTTTTTAGAAAAATGGTGTAGTTTTCAGGCGCCTAATAAAAACGATGGGTCGAAGGAGACTGAGGGTACTAAAGGCATTAGGCGCCTGATCCTACAGCAATATTCATGATGATTTAATAGTATTTAATATTAACTGTTTTATTCTTCGATATGAATAATTATAATTATTATCATAATAATTGTTCTAAAGTAACAAAGAAAACCGGAGAAATCTGTTTTTAGAAATATGGTGTAGTTTTCAGGCGCCTAATAAAAACGATGGGTCGAAGGAGACTGAGGGTACTAAAGGCATTAGGCGCCTGATCCTACAGCAATGCGTATAATGTTCTGCTACTATTTAATATTTGCCCATATATTCTTTAAAAAGAATAATTATTATTATGCTCATTATGAACGGGTACTTCGAGTTAGCTCGCCTGCGATATTAGTATGCATCATGGCTTTTACTGTTTCAATGTCCTGTGTCTGCCCCAACACCCACATTAATTTTACAAGAGCTACCTCGGACAGCATATCTTCACTTTCGATCGCACCCGCTTTAAGGATATCCCTGCCCGTATCATAAACACGATCGCATACCCTTCCGTTTATGCATTGTGAAGTAATGACCACCGGGATACCGGCATCCGTAACTGTTTTTATAAGGGGGATCCATTCTGTAGAAACATGTCCAAGACCAGTACCTTCAATTACAATTCCCCTGTATCCGGAACCTGAATGGAATAAAAGAGATTCATTACTTGCTCCCGTAACATATTTTATCAGGGCGCATTTCGATTCCAGTTTTTCATGTATCGCAAGTTTTTTTTCGCCTCTTTTTACAAACGAAGAAACCATTTTAATTTCCCTTGATGGATATTCCACGCGTCCTATGGGGCGCGCGTTGATCGATTGGAAAGCGTCGCGTCGTGAGGTATGCATCTTGCGGACTTTTGTTCCCCTGTGGATATAACAGAAATCATCACTCGTAGAGCCATGCATAACTACGCATACCTCTGCGATGTCACTTGTTGCGACTTTAGCTGCGCATATTGCATTCATGGCATTATCGCTGCTTGGCCTGTCAGCGCTTCGCTGGGAGCCAACAAGCACAATGGGAACAGGTGTATCGATCATAAAAGAAAGCGCGGCAGCAGTATACATCATGGTATCTGTGCCATGGGTGATAATAACACCATCCGCGCCGTTCTTTATTTCTTCATATACGGCGCGTGCAAGCTCCACCCAGTAGGAAGGCCGCATGTTCTCACTCAGGATGCTGTAGATCATCCTGCAATTATAATTTGCCATTTCTTCAAGTTCCGGGATCGCGGAAAGGACGTCGTTTGCTGAAAATTGTGACGTTACGGCCCCGGTGCGGTAATCTATCTTGCTTGCAATGGTTCCGCCAGTTGAAAGAATGGAGATTTTAGGAAGATCTCCTTTTTTTTCCTTTTGCACCGTTTGCGTACGGGATATTTTTTCTTCTTTCTTATCAAGCAGGATCAAGGATGCTGATTCTTTTTTTATTCCGATATTATACCCATTTTTTAATTTTAAAACAATCCTGTCTGTTTGTGAGGGCATTAGTGTCCCTTCATATTTCACACCATTAGTTTCCACACTGACTTTATCGTAAATTTCTGCTTGCATGATAATCCCTGGTTCTTATTTCATAATAGCCATAGATAATAAAAAACTTGTGTTAACCAATACTCTTATGGTTTAGCAGGGCAGAAATATACGAACGGGAGGTTTTTATGTCAGCTCATAATAAAAGAAAGACATATTCTGAAAAATGTCCGGTATGCGGTGGTGAGGATCATCCGCTGGTTGATGAGACTATATGTTTTGATGAACTTGGGCCCAATATTCCGCTCCTTGCCGAGGTCACCCCAGGCCACTGGTTAAAAGTAGTTGAAAGAAAGCCGGCGAAAACATAAACATTAATTAGATAGTATGATAACTTGGGGATATGGTAAGAGTAATCGGCATAGACCCGGGAACAAAAAGTTTTGATTTTTGCGGTCTTGATGATGAAAAAATAATTCTGGATATTTCAATATCCACGAAGGAAATAAACAAAGAGCCTGAGCTGGTCTCAAATATCATAAAAGAAACAAGGGCAGACCTCATTGTTGGGCCTTCAGGCTTTGGCATTCCGATCACTGACATAAAAGATATAGGTGAGAGGGAATTATTTCTTATGTCGCTTATTAAGAAAGATGACCGCAAAAGTCTCCTGGGGCTTCGTACATCCATAAAGCGGATACAACTCAACAAACTCCCTGTCTTTTTTATTCCGGGGGTAATACACCTTCCTACGGTCCCATCATACAGGAAGTTAAATAAGATCGATATGGGTACAGCGGATAAACTATGCTGTGCCGCTCTCGGGATCCGTGACCAGGCGTTAAAGTATAATATCGGATACAACGAAACTTCATTCATATTGCTTGAAATGGGATTCGGCTATACTGCGGCACTTGCAGTTAATAATGGAAAAATCGTGGATGGTATCGGTGGAAGTACGGGTAGTATCGGTTTTCTCTCACTCGGGGGAATGGATGCTGAGCTTGCTTATCTTCTGGGTGGTTTTAATAAGGAACTTGTTTTTAAGGGAGGAGTTGAGAAACTAATAGGGACGCCGGAAGAACTGATGGGTAACGATGATGCCTTGAATGCATATCTTGAAGGCGCAATTAAAGATGTCCTGCAGCTTACGGCATCTGTTGATCCGCGGGAGATACTTGTTTCTGGCAGGATATCAAGAGTCGAGGGTCTTTTTGAAGAATTAGAACGCCGGCTTGATATTGCGCCCGTCAGGCGAATAGTTGGTTTTGGTACAAAAAACGTCAAGGAGGCTGCGCAGGGTGCTGCGATCATTGCAAACGGGCTTGCGGGCGGGAACTATTCGAAACTTATTGAAACGCTGCAGATAAAGGAAGCTAAAGGAACGTCACTGGATCATATATTATTGCCTGAAATAGAAGCACTGAAAAATGAATATGGGATTTGAGGCACAAAGGTTTTTAAACGAACAAAACATCTTGGAGTTCCGCGCTGGGCTCGTGGCTTAGCTTGGATATAGCGCCGGGCTTCTAACCCGGATGTCGAGGGTTCGAATCCCTCCGGGCCCGCTGAAAAATATATCCTGGCAAAAAATCAAAAGCGCCTCGGTGGCTTAGAGGTATAGCGCGTCCTTGGTAAGGACGAGGTCGAGGGTTCAATTCCCTCCCGGGGCTTCATACAATTCTTATTCTTCCGTGCTGCAACTACTGTGAAACAAGTCCTCCATCCACGACCATCGGATGACCTATGACAAACGAAGCAGCATCTGAGCACAGCCATACCACAGCCTCAGCTACCTCTTCCGGTGTGCCCATTCGTCCAACTGGTTCAAGTCCGATGAACGGCGCTTCAGCCTCTGGTTTGCCGCCTGTGACCCTTTCTACCATCGGCGTGCGGATAACGCCAGGGCATACGGCGTTAACACGAATACCTCTGGCTGCATACTCCAGAGCAGCTGCGCGCGTTAGCTGAATTATGCCGCCTTTTGATGCACAGTAGGCAGGCATGTCCCTGAAACCTACAAACCCGGCTACAGACGATGTATTGACTATGGCTCCGCCTTTCTGCCTTAGCATCTGTGGAATTTCGTACTTCATGCACAGCCACACACCTTTAAGATTGATGTCGATAACACGATCCCAGTTCTCCTCGGTGCAGTCTGCTGTAGAGGCGCTGGCCCCCTCGATACCTGCGTTATTGTGGGCGCAGTCCAATCTTTTGTAGGTACTGACCGCTGTGCTGATCAATTTCTCAACATCGCAAGCCTTTGACACGTCAGCTTTAACGAATATGGCTTCACAGCCTATATCTTTGATCATCCTCGCTGTTTCCTCTGCGCCAATGACTTGCACATCAGCCACCACGACTTTTGCCCCTTCCCTGGCAAACGCCAGCGCAGAAGCTCTTCCGATCCCGGAACCTCCACCAGTCACAAGTGCAACTTTGCCCTCTAAAGACCCAGCTGAAGCCTCCTTTGTATTTAATATATCTTGCCCAGCTTTTTCCATAATTACTCCTCCCTTATAGAACATCTATTCCCATCCGGCTTATAATTTTCCCGGCTTGATGTTCTGGTTCATTAATTTTCTTTAACTCGAAATATAACCATTTTTTTCACTAAATCATAAGGAATCGGCTCCTTTATCGGGAATTGTACCGAGCCTTTTGCTCCTTTATATAGTGATAATTCTTCTTTGAATGCTTCAATTCCAGAGGATGTCGGATAAAATCCGATATGATTTTTGAACGCGGCGAAATGTACTAAATTTTTTCCGTTTAGTTTGAATGTGGGGATTTGATAGCTAATTGCCTCTACAGCTTCAGGTGCTGCTTTTTTTATCGTCTGCCTCATTTTTTCAAGAATACCTTGAACATCCTCAGGAAAGGTTTTGATGTATTCATCAATAGTCTTGAATTGTTTATTAGTCATGCGTTTATTTCGCTCATTTCGGATAGGTGTAAATCACCATCCACTGCACTCCGAACTTATCTTTAAAACTGCCGTAGTAGTCGCCCCACGGCTGATCGGAAATCGGCATCTCTATCGTGCCGCCAGCGGAAAGAGCGTTAAAAATCCTGTTCGCCTCTTCTTTGCTTTCCGGGTGGACTGAAATGTAAACATTGTTGCCTTGCATCAGTTTCATGCCGAGCGACTCAAGAGAATCGGTTGCCATTAACACGTTGTCTTTGCCAACGGGCAAGCTGATATGCATGATTTTGTTTTCGTCATTTTTTGGGATATTTACGCCTTCCATCGGCATATCCTTGAAGTGTTTTCTCCTTAACTCTTGATTTTGAACCTTTATTTATCGCCCTTCGTATGCCTGTTTTAGAGTTTTTATATCAATCTTTTTCATTTTGAGCATCGCCTGCATTACGCGATCAGCTTTCTCTTGATCCGGGTCATTGAGCAAGCGCGGCAGGGCAGTGGGAATAATTTGCCAGGAAAAGCCGTATTTGTCTTGAAGCCAACCGCACTGCCGGGCTTTCGGATCGCCGCCCTCTTTGAGCTTATCCCAATAATAGTCAACTTCTTCCTGCTTTTCGCATTCAACATAGAAAGATATTGCGCTTGATGGCTTAAAGAACGGACCACCGTCGAGGGCCATAAACCTTTGCCCCTCCAATTCAAACACAGCTGTGAGGATTTTTCCCTCCATCCCTTTCATCGGTTCCTCCAAAGGGCCCTCAGGATAACGTTTGATACTTACAATATTAGAATTCTTGAAAACTGAGGTATAAAAATTCACCGCCTCTTCGGCGTTTTTATCAAACCATAAGAAGGGAGTAATTTTTTGTTTGATGGTTGCCATAATTTTCCTCCTCTCGTTTCTCCTTAACTTTATTCCTCTGGAGATTGCATAGGCGCCGGTTGGAGCATGCCCGCCCGGTTGCCTTCTGTGTCTATGAATGACACATAAAGTCCGACACCGGGAATGTCATCAGGTTTTCCCGGTACTTGTCCTCCCAGGACTTTTCCCCCTGCTTCTTTCACCTTTTTCATCGCTTCCTTAATATCGTCAACTGCAATGACGATTGACGGGTGCTGCGACAGGGGATCATCTGTCCTCTGGTAAAAGCCGCCGTTGATAGCGCCGGGTCTCCTGGGAAGAGTAGTTTTTTCATCACGTTCGGTGGTTGTGACCAGAACATACTCACCCATCTCTTTACCAAGTTGTTCTGTCTGCCAGCCAAAGGCTGTCTCATAAAACGTCCTCATGCGGCCTCTATCTTTTGCCGGCATTTCAAAATGTACGACTGGATTCATTTCCATATAAAAACCTCCCATAATAAAATTATGAAGACCCACACATAAACGTTTCGAATGACTTTTCTTAACATTGCCCTTATCACTGAAAGTATCGGTGAAAAAACCAGATTTCAAAAGATCGATCTTCTCAAATAGTGCCACCGCACTCAGAACAGGTCCATTTCTGTTTTTCAGTCCCAAAAAATGTTATTATACCAAAATTCTTAATATTTTCAAGATTCTCGACCATGCTCATATTGTATTTGATTCGATATCTTTTATCCATCATTCAAAGTTTCCATTCTACTTTTCCCTTTATTTTTTTGGGTATACTGAAGCATGACGACCCCATTACTGAAGGTCTTAGCTTCAAGAAGCTTAAGGTCATGTTTTTGCCTGATATCCTTAAACAAAGGTTTTCCGTTTCCCAGGACAACAGGATGAAGTAATAAATGATACTCATCAATTAAGCCAAGATTTGTGAGTTGCTGCACAATACTGGCACTTCCAATGACCAGCATATTCTTACCCTTCCCTTGCTTCATCTTCATTATTTCTTCAGGATTGATCTCTTTAAGAAGTCTTGAATTTTCCCATTCAACGCCTCTCATAGAATGAGAAAAAACAATTTTGGTAATATTGTTGATCTTATGCGCCATTTCGATATCGCCCTGTGAGGTTGCCGGATTTGAAGCAGCCGTGGGCCAATAGCCCTCGAAAATCTTGTACGTTGTTCTTCCAAGAAGCAGGGTGTCAGCATTGTCATAGAGATCGCTCTCATATTTTCCCATTTCATCGTTAAAAATACTCAGGACCCACTCCATTTTATCTTCCGGATCGGACATGAGGCCGTCTAACGTGTAGAATTCTGATACAATTATTTTTCTCATGATGGTTTCCTCCCTTATTTCGATAGCGAAATTTGCTGAATGTCTTTGCTTCGAGATTTTTTGCCCGACGTTTGCAAACAAAGGTTTCCCACAACCGTTAATGCTTACAAATGTCGCCCTTTTTCTCTTAAATATTGTTATGATTTTAAGAGGTATTAATATATCTTTTGGCTGGATATAAAATCTTTTGGGTTAGAATATTTTCAAAGCTTCTTGAATTTATCAATAATTCGGATGCATCTGGTTTGGATATTTTAAAGACATGATTTATTTTTCCATCCTCTAACTTTTTGACACCTCCGTTTTTGGAATAGGAGAAGACATGTTATTGATCCGAGTCATTTGATATCTGAATTGTATTATAAATGTGAGAATACACAAATTCTGTTTTTCCATGCCCCGATTTTGGCCTTACACTTATTATTTTGGTCTTTGTTGTTAAAGGATGCACACAACTTCCTTCATGTCAATTAAATATTTTAAATAGAAAAACCGTATAATGATGAAATTTTGCTTTATTCCGAAAAATCTACTATTTTTTTAAAAAGGTAGTAATTTTATATTGGTTCAATTTAATATGCTATTTGTTGCTGATATGGAGACAAAAGTGTGACCTTAGAAAAAAATCTGAATGAAATTTATTCTCGATACCACGGGGATATAAGATTAATAAAAGAATTTCTCGAAAATATCGACAAATTATTAACGCGAAGACAAAAATTGAGAAAAAAGGGTATTTCAGATTTTTCTGAAGAAGATAAAAAGGATTTAGAAAAATTTATAGAATTTATAGGAAGTTCTGTTGAAGATACGAAGCAAAAATCAACAGAAAACAGCCCGGGCGCTTCTACGGAAATGAATGGCACCACTGATACTAAGGTTACCCAAGAAACCACTAATAATAGATCTCTTACACTAAAATCCGATAAACTTGGTGAATTAATTTTTGGATTAATAATTCCACTAAAACAGAAAACTTTTTTAGCAGAAATGACTCTGGCATATCTCATTTCATATCAGGAAGCATTCATTAAAGAATATATAAAGGAAATCATGATTTCTCGACGAGACCTTTTAAAAAATAAGAAAACAATTACTTTTGAAGAGATATGTGATTTTGATTCAATGAACTCACTAATTTTACATATGGCTCAAGAAGATATAGATAAAACCCTTTATGGAGGGATCGATGATATTGCTGATTATCTCGATAAAAGGTTCGGTCTATCCCTGCAATCGGAATTTATAGATTGGAAGATAATTAGAGAAGCCAGTTATAGACGAAATTTAATAATTCATAATCAAGGAATCACGAATAAAATATATTGCTTTAAGACAGGGCATCAAAAAACCAACGAGCGTCTATTAACAGATATAAGTTACGTTCAAAATGCTACAAAAGCCGTATTTTCATTTTTTGATTTTATACATTCAAGAATGCATGAGAAACTCGGAATGTCGCAACCAAAATTAATAAAGGTAACTCAGCGCAAAAAATGATTCACATCGTTGAACAATCTAAATGATTATTTTACCAAATTCAAGTTCGTATCTGCCGAATCACGAGCCCCCTTTTCAAGCAACCCTTTTGCCCAGGCCTCCATCTTCTTCCAGGCATCCTCTTCGGGGAGTCTCACTCATATGTCAACTCCGGCGTTTTAGCGCCACAGCTTTTATTCTTATCTGGCTATTAAAATGATTTCGAAAAATCGGAACCATAGCTTTAATATAGTAATTTATATATTGAATAGTTGCGATGATACTAAAACGTCTGGAGCTATTATTAAGCAGGAGAAAGAGAGGCCTGGAAAATTGATGAAGGAGCTTGCAGCGCATGATGAGAACCTGAATATTTATGAAAAGAGTTTAAACCAGGTAAAAAAAATAGTTCTCGATATCTTTAGGGGAGAGGATATACAGATCATACTTTTCGGCTCAAGAGCAAGAGGAGATTTCAATAGATTTTCTGATATTGACATAGGCATATTGCCAAAGAATGAATATAATAAGAAGAAATTAACTATTTTGAAAGAAAAACTTGAAGAAATGAATATCCCTTATAAAGTTGAAGTAGTGGATATTTCTAAAGTTTCGCAGATTTTCAGGGAAAAAGCATTGAAAGAAGGGAAGGTATGGAAAAGCTGAGATTAGTTGCAGACGATGCGGGAAAAGCACTAAGGACATTAAAAGAGATAACAGATGAGGAATACTCTGTAATAGTCCGGGATGCTGCGATACAGAGGTTTGAGTACAGTTTTGAGATATTCTGGAAATTATTAAAGGAATATCTGAAAGTGAAAGAAGGGATAATATGCAATTCCCCAAAATCATGCTTCAGGGAAGCTTTTAATGTGAAATTACTAACGGAAGAGGAGACAATAAAAGCGCTTGAAATGACTGATGACAGAAACCTTACTTCACATACCTATCATGAAAAAGTAGCAGAGGAAATTTATTCAAAAATCAAAGATTATTATAAATTTATGAATAAGGTTTATCAAGATATAATGGAGATGCTAATTGTTTAAGATTTGGCATAGAAGATGGTATGGAAGTGCAATATGTCTGAAATAGACGTTGGTGAACAGGTTTTCAAGGGGCTTCAAGATGCTGAAAACGAGAAATTAATATCCACAGAAGAACTTCTCAAAAGAGTTGAACAATGGGAAAAATAAAAAAAGCATAATATGAACCTACCAGACCTCATCAAAACCGGAGAATCAACAACTGTCGAATTGAAGGAAAAATTCGATGAGCGGTGCATTGAATCCTTAGTAGCTTTTGCCAACACAAAAGTCGGTGTCATTTTTATAGGTGTATCTGATAAAAACAGGGATTTCAGGTAGTATTTAGAAAGGATATTTATAATGAAGATTATTTGCGCAACCTGCATTTGAATGAAAGGCAGATTAAAGCGGTGATGTATGTCAAAAAGAATGGAAATATTACAAATAAGGAATATCAGGAAGTCTGCAATACATCTGAAAGAACCTCTTCACGGGATCTGGCAGAACTGGTATCATCAGGATTATTTGAACAGATCGGTATTACCGGGAAAGGTACCGCGTACAGTCTAAGACGCCACAATGACGCCATAAAGACGCCAAAGATGCCATCTGATATAAATTAGAATCGATGAGAAACTTAGAGACATAAGAAAAAAACTTACTCCCTTAATTGCACCCAGAGATCAAATACCCATTCGTCCGGCGCCTTCCCTTCATACCAATTTATTTGCTCCTCGAATCCGTTATACCACCCATGCTCTCCTTTCTGCATTCCAATGGCCTCATATTTGTTCTCCCTTATCCAGTTCCACAGATGTTCCCAGGCATTTCTAATGTTTTCCAGATTCTTGAATCGAAGAACCGCATATAGCCCGCCTGGTATCTGCCTCATATCAATATCTCCATCAGGTTCAATTTTCCGGCCGATCGTCAGGAAAAATTCATAGCCATGCGGCTCCGGGTTGTCAGTCGGATATGTGTTCCTGCCAAATACACGAGCCCCCTTTTCAAGCAATCCTTTTGGCCTGGCCCACGCTTCCATCTTCTTCCAGGCATCCTCTTCGGGGGTCTCACTCAGGATATGAATATGAGCTGCGCGCATCGTCTCAAGTCTATCTATCCTGACTTTCAGGTCTTTTGCCATTACCATATATTTTCCTCCTCTATTGATATTGATTATCTGTGCTCACTCCATGATACGGATCTGTCTCGCCAATCGAGAGATACATTGCAGTGCGAAGAGCCAGGTCTCGTGGATCCGTCAAGTATCTGTTCATTCGATTGGGGACATAACCGTAACCTATCCTTGCCTCCGGGTCGGCAAACCCAAATGACCCTCCCGACCCCGGCATTCCAAAGGAGCCCGGATGACCGAAGGGGTCTTTCGGACCGGGCTTCGCGAAACCAAGTGAGAAACAGATATCCACTTTCATGACCTCGTCGTGAAATCCATGCGTCGGCGGAACAGGAGGTGCCATGAGCTGCCGGAGTGTTTCTTCCCGCAAACCAAGCTCTTTTCCACCCGTCGCAAAGACGCTGTAAGCATGGGCAATGGCGCGAGCCGTTCCCACTCCCCCACCTGCCGGAACTTCGAAATTACGGGCATAGATGCGTTCTTTATCCAGAGGTAAGAGCGATCCTGACAGTGCACGTCTGAGGTTCGAGCGCGGGTTTATCGCCGCGAGGAATAATGGGATAGGCGGGCGAGCGCGCAACATTGCCAAAGAAAGGTTAGCTTGCTCAAGAGTTGCCAGTCTCGAATTGGGAATTTCTTCAGGCAGGCGAATATAGAAATCCAGTCCAAGCACAGCGGCAATCTCATCCTGAAAGTACTGCCCCAAGCTTCGGTGTTTGGGATCGACTCTGCGCAAAAGCTCGCTTTCGTAGAATCCAAGGGTTAAGGCATGGTATGCCTGCCGCGTTCCAGGCTCCCACGCCGGTTTCTGTCGCGCCAGGACCACCGCCAGCCGGTCGAGATCTGCGATAATGCTCTTGTCCCCGGTCTCATCGAAGGCGAACAACCCGGCCTGGTGTGACAGCAGTTGCCGCACGGTGATCTTATCCTTACCTTGTTGGGCAAACTCCGGCCAGTACTTCGAGATACGTTCGTCGTAATCAAACAAGCCCCGCGAATTGGCAAGCGCCATAGCCAGGCCGGACAATCCCTTTGTTGTGGAGAACACGATCACCATCGTATCTTCTTCCCAGGGTTCGCAAGTTTGCTTGTTCCTGACGCCGCCCCACAGGTCAACGACTTTTTCACCACGGTAGTAGATGCAACAGGCGGCGCCCAGCTCGTTGCGGCGGGTGAAGTTCTCGACGAACGCTTCCCTCACGGCCTCAAACCCTGGCTTCACATGACCCGATATTGTAACGTTTGTTTGTTTCAGTTTCATGCCCCCAGTTATTGCTGACACATAAGTTCCCCAAATATAGTTTATTAAATCAAATATTAAAATGCATCGTAGAACACTTTAAGTTCTTCCAGTTTAAGCGCAGGGCATGAGTTTTCCCATCGTTCATTGATATTTTGGCATTTACAGACTCAGGCCAGGTTGGCAATTTTAAACATAAATATTTTAGCAAGTTTATATGTAAAGAATATTGGATTTTGAAGATATTTTTCAAGTATTACAGACATAAAGGATAATTTTATATACTAAATGTAAAATATACTATACATAAAGGTGATACAATATGACAGAAAGTAACTATGAAAAAACGCATAATATCTCTCGTTTGGCGATCATACTTGCTGTTGTGGGCGGTGTTCTTATAGGAGTTATGAAGAACAATCCCATTATCGCTTTGATAAGAGTGGTTGTCGGAAATCCTGTTAATTGGCATCCAGAGAAAATATAAAGTGACATTGACAGATGAAAGAATTCAACAAATAAGTCTAAAAGCAGGTGATAGAACCTTTAGATTGTTTACTGTTGGGTTTGCACTATTATTTTTTGCCAACTACTACCATCCTTTTATTAAACCGTTGACATCCGAAGATGCAGGCAGCATGTTTGCATACATCTCCGCTATTATGATGACATTCAATCTGGTCTTCTATGCATATTACAAGAGCAGAATGTAGGGAATAGCAAATGAAAAATACGCTTAAAGTACAAAGGGCAATTCATGATATGACTCAGGATGACCTTGCAAAAAAAGTTGGTGTTACGAGACAGACCATAAATGCCATTGAACTGCAAAAATATGACCCCTCATTAAGTCTTGCCTTCAAACTGGCAAAATTGTTCAATGTGAAAATTGAAGAGTTATTCAAAAACGAAGAAGAATAGCTTTCACGTACAAGCGAAAGCTTATATCCAGATAACATCTATCATTAACATTAATGATTGACTTGGGAGCAATAGAATCAATCATTCAATAAGACAAGGAGAGAAAAATATGCCAAAAGTAGTTGTTATATATCTGAGTACATCAGGAAATACAAAAGCGATGGCAGATGCCATCGTTGAAGGTGCAAGTTCAAGAAATGTTGATGCTCGCGCTTTGAATTTCCATGAAGCAAAGATGGAGGACATAAAAGCTGCAGATGCGATCGCGATCGGCTCTTCTACATTCTATTACAAAATGCTTCCTCCCATGGAGAAATTCCTTCAAAACCTTGAAAAAGCAAACGTAAAAGACAAAGTCGGCGCCGCGTTTGGATCTTATGGCTGGAGCGGGGAGGCGCCTGTATTGATCGCTGAAAAAATGCGTGAGCTTGGCATGAAAGTATTAGATCCGGTATTACGCGTTCAATATCAACCTGCCGAAAAAGATCTTGACGAATGTAAAAGGCTTGGAAAAGACATAGCAGTAAAAGTGAAAAAGGTTCCTGAAAAATCCACACGCGGGTCAAAGCTTGAAGATGCAGGCGTGCGGGAAGTCAAAATGGGAGAAGGTGGTCACTGATATATGGCTTTAGCCTGGAATATGCAGATCACTCACACGGCAATGTGAGTTTTTTTCTCTTTTTTTCCTGCCATGTTATCTCCTTTCCAATGATTATTTTAACTACATCAGAGAGCCAGATATCTTTATCGCACCATAACGAAATAAAAAACAATTTGTAATCAACTAACGGAAATATTCTAAATGCCAGTATTAAGCATAATTGCATGCGGTATGCTTGAAGATGAACTCGCGTATGTTCTCTCAGGCGATAGGGAGCTTGCCCAGTTGATACTGGTAGAGAACGGTGAACATTTCGGGCTGCAAAGAAAGCTAAAATCCCTGGGATGCCTTCCCACACTTATTCCCCTGGACAGGGTTCCGGAAATCCTGATACGCGAACACGAACAATCCCTTCCGGCAATCCTGAAACCCTTCTTCAGCTTTCATTTTATCAAAAAATTCTGCCCAAAACTAAACCAGCACAAACCAAAAGTAACAGTTGTCGCCAATATGATGAGACGGGGATTACATGCCGATGTTGAAAAGGTAAGAGTGGAAGTTTACAGGAAGATCATGGAAATGTCCCGGTTTTCAGACAGGATCCTTATTTTCTACGGCACATGCGGGCATTCGCTTTCGAACCTGGAAAAAGATTTTGAAAGCCTTGGCTGCCAGCTTTACTTCCTGAAAGATGAAAAAGGCGAGACTGTTGAGGACTGCATCAGCGCAGCGCTTGGTGGGAACGATGTCTATTCCAGAACCCTGCGCGAGAGTGGAGGATCTTTTTACCTTACCCCGATGTGGGCTTCAAACTGGGATGAGAAGAATAACGCGATTCTTTCATCTGAGTTTGATAAAAAGTTCCTGAAGCTGTACGGAAGCGCTGCTAAGATCAATACAGGGCTTTCGTATGAACCCGACTTCGATAAAAATTCCAGGGAATTTGCACGGTTTTTCAATTTGAAGATCACTGAACTGGAGGGCAGTAAAAAGATAGCCCAGCAAAGTTATCAGAACGCCAGAAAGTTTCTTTGATGAGAGGTCTTGCTATTTGCAAATATTATTTTATTTCTTTTTGATATTCAATGTACGAAAATACAACAGAATAAATAGCTGCTAATAACATTGGAACAAGGATAAGAAATATTGCATAGCCCTGGAACAATATTCCGGCAATTGCAATTATCCCTGCGATCTTAAAGAGCTTCCCACCTATTTTATGAGTTTTATCCCAAACTTTTTCACTGCTTAAAGTCCAGGGAGTTCTGATCCCAATGAAATAGTTCATTTTGGCATTTTCTATTAAAACTCCGGAATAATAAAATAAAATTCCAATAGCTGGTGATAACAGGGTAATCATATTGAATCTGAAACCCATATTCCAGAATATTGTCAGAAGATAAATATAAAACAAAAATACAATTATAAGTAGAATGAAATTATCATAATATTTTCTAAAAATCTCTATGTTTGACTTATAGGGATCTATCCTGGGTATGATCACAAAAAGCAAAAACAATCCCGTTGAAATTATCGGCATCAAAAATATTCCCCAGAACTTTGGCATATAACCATTAACTTCTCCTTTTGCGTTCCAGTGAGATGCGATTTTTTCTGGCATTTCTGGAAAAACATAGATACCGATTGCAAACGAGATTAAAACAATTCCAATGATGATAATTTCACTTTTTCTCATATTCATATGTAAATTATTTAAAAATCAAGTGGCTTAACCAGATATTCCCTCAGTTTAATATCAAAAAATTTATTTGAAGAACTCGCTTTAATGACGGCAGCAGTATCCGCTCCCCTGCCTGTTCCGGCTATTGCGATAACATCTGAGAATGGTATCAGTCCAGCGTCAGCACTCATCGCCACTATTTCAACAACTACTTTTGTTCCCTGGCCAAAAATTCTCAGGGTATCAGCCACAGTCTGCTCATAAGACAGAGAGCCTTTCTCTTTAAGTGCTGTTCCAAGACTCCTCAAAACCATTGTTCCTGTATGAACCTTTCCACCCATGTTCTCGATTTTCTTTTTTATTTCAGGATCAAATGTTTGAAGATTTGGCTCTCTAATACCTGTATTATGCGTAACAACTACCAGGTTTATTCCTGTGTCTTTGAACATCAGGGCAGCCGCAAGTCCTGTATCTCCAAAGGTTGATGCAACAACGATATGACTTATCCCACGCTTTAATGCCTCTTCTTTGGCAATTTCCAGGGTTCTTTGAGTATTCTCTTTACCTGCTTTTTCAAAATACATTTTGTCACCTTATCTCATGGAACGTATCAGGTCATTGTAGGGTTGTTCTTCATATCAAATCTTTCTGTTTACTCTGTAACTTTCATCCCACTGCCCTGATAACGTTATTCAATTTGAGCATCTGGTAGATTCAAAATCTGCGGTTATAAAATTAAATTAGAATAATATATTAAAAAAAGACAGTGAAAAAAAAAATTAACTGGTGAGAACTATCTCAATACTGATATCTTTAGGAACCTGAATGCGCATTAACTGGCGCAGTGCCCTTTCGTCAGCATCAAGGTCAATGAGTCTCTTATGAACTCTCATCTCCCAGTGATCCCATGTTGAACTTCCTTCGCCATCCGGGCTTTTCCTGCATGGCACTACTAATTTCTTAGTAGGGAGGGGAACCGGACCGCAAATGCTTACTCCTGTCTTGACCGCAATATCTTTCACCTGTGAACATATTCCATCAAGAGTAATGGGGCTTGTCCCCGATAAACGTATTCTTGCTTTCTGTACCATAAATAACACCGTTTTATTGAAAAAGTGAGAATATTATATTCTCGCTTTAATGTCCTGTACCATTCCTGCGGCAATTGTCATTCCCATATCTCGGATCGCGAAGCGGCCAAGCTGCGGGATATCTTTTACCTTTTCGATACATAGAGGCTTTGCTGGTTTGATCGTCACGATAGCTGCATCCCCGGCTTTTATGAAATCGGGATTTTCAGCTGCGGTCTGACCGGTCTTTGGATCAAGTTTCTTTAATATGGCTGTGATCGTTCCTGCAACCTGTGCGGTATGGCAGTGAAGAACTGGTGTGTAACCAATTGTGATTGCTGACGGGTGCTGCAACACAACAATCTGTGCTGTGAATTCTTCAGCAACAGTTGGAGGTTTGGCAACAGGTCCGCAGACATCTCCACGTCTGATATCTTTCTTCTCAACACCCCTTACGTTCCATCCAATGTTATCGCCAGGAACTGCTTCTTTTATTTCCTGGTGATGCATTTCAATGGATTTGACTTCACCGACTGCTTTGGCCGGCATGAATATTATTTTATCACCGGGTTTCATCACTCCGGTCTCAACTCTACCTACTGGGACTGTTCCGATACCGGAAATTGTGTAAGCATCCTGAACAGGAATGCGAAGTGGTAATGTTGTGGGCTTATCTGGCATTTTCAACTGATCAAGAGCGGTAAGCAAAGTCGGTCCTGTGTACCATTTTGTATTCTCACTTGCCTTTGCAAGGTTATCGCCTTTGAAAGCTGATGTTGGGATGAAGTTCATTTCATCCGGCTTATATCCGACCATTTTGAGAAGTGTGCTGACATCGGCTTTTACTTGATCATATCGAGCCTTATCATAGTTGACTTCATCCATTTTGTTGATGGCTATGATCAACTGGGTAATACCCAGAGTTCTTGAAAGGAATACATGTTCTTTTGTCTGTGACTGGACGCCTTCTTTGCCTGCTACTACAAGAATTGCAGCATCAGCCTGTGAAGCGCCTGTGATCATGTTCTTTACGAAATCCCTGTGGCCAGGGCAGTCCACGACCGTGAAATAATATTTTGCAGTATCAAATCGCTGGTGAGCAACGTCTATTGTGATACCCCTGTCTCTCTCTTCCTTAAGAGAGTCCATGACCCATGCGAAAACGAAGGATTCTTTACCTTTCGCTTTTGCTTCTTCTCTGTATTTTTCTATGATGTGTGGCGGTACTGCGCCAGTATCATACATTAATCGCCCTGTAAGGGTTGATTTTCCGTGGTCTATATGCCCTATAATTGCTAAATTTAAATGTGGTTTCTCTGCCATAATTTTTCTCCTTTATATTTATTGAAGATGTTTTGTGTTCGTATTGTTGTTTTTGTTTTTAAACCTTCCGTTCCTCAGGGACTTATGAAATCACTTGGTTTAGGCAGTTCAAGTTTAAGTCCTTTCCTCTGCCTGATGGCCATTACGATCTCATTTAGCATGTTCCCCGGAATCGGTTCAAATCCGACAAATTCCGTGCTCCACATGGCTCTGCCTTCAGTAGCCGAGCGGATATCACCGGAGAACCCGAATAACTGTGCAACGGGTGCTTTTGACTCGATAATGGTCATGTCGCCTTCGGATTGCATATCAAGTATAGAGCCGCGCCGACCCTGCATCTCACGCATTGCGCCTCCCATCTGGTCATGCGGGACATGTATGAACACTTTCTGGAAAGGTTCAAGAAGAGTGGCACCGGCCATAAGCATTGCAGCTTGTATTGCCTGTCTTGATGCGGGAATGACCTGCGCCGGTCCCCTGTGAACTGCATCTTCGTGAAGTTTCGCATCCATTAATTTTACCTTTACACCCATTACCGGTTCACGGGACAAAGGTCCGGCCTTCATGACCTCTTCAAATCCTTCAAGGATCAGTTCCATTGTTTCATGCAGGTACTGGATACCTTTGGTCATATCTATGTACATATTTGTTTCATAAATATGAGCGATACTCTTGGCTTCATCCTTGCTCATTCCTGCTTTCATCAGTGTGTCCCTGCGTTCAACTTCTCCCTGCCTCATTGAAACTTCATTGTTCTTTATAAGTTCAATTATAGCCGGGGACAAAGGTTCAACTTCAACGTAGAACCTGTTGTGACGGTTGGGAGATTTCCCTTCCACAGGACCGACATGGCCTGAGATCGTTTCCCTGTAAACTACAAGCGGTTTGGATGTAGTGATATCAACATGTTTGTCACGCTTGATCCTGCCTGCTACTACCTCAAGATGAAGTTCACCCATTCCTGCAAGCAGATGCTCTCCAGTTTCCTGGTTTATCATTACTTTAAGAGTTGGGTCTTCTTTTGCGACCTGTCTTAATACTTCAACAAGTTTTGGCAGGTCTTTCATGTGTTTAGCTTCAACGGCCACAGTCATAACAGGCTCGCTGACATGCCTTATGCTCTCAAATGGGGTCATGTTTTTATCGCTTGATGCTGTAGAACCCACGATCGCATCAGTCAAACCGGTTACTGCTACGATATTTCCGGCAGGGATATTATCACATTCAATTCGCTCAGGACCCATAAATAAACCTACTGACTGTATCCTGTTAGCGTTAGGCATTCCTGAAATGAAAACTTCCTTGCCCCTTTCAAGAGTACCTGAGAAAAGCCTTCCGCTTGCTACTTCACCCGCATGCGGGTCGGTGGTAATGTCTGTTATCATTAAAGCTATCTTTCCGCCTCTGTCCACGTTAATCATGGACTTTCCGATCTCGCTTTCCTTGTCGCCGTGCCAGATGACTTTAATTCGTTCCTGTTGTGCCTTGACAGGACTTGGAAGGAATTTGATGATCATATCATTCATCACTACATGAAGCGGGCATTTTTTAGCAAGTTCATTCTGCTTTTCAGCCTGGCATAATTCGATAATTTCCTTAAATCCGATGCCAGTCTTTTTCATATAGGGAATGCTTATTGCCCAGTTATTTAAGGCTGATCCGAATGCAACTTTGCCAACTGCAGGGTCAAGCTTCAGTCTCTCATAATCGTCAGGTTTCAGGCCTTTAACGATCTTATTGACTTTATCAATAACAAGCCCCAGCCGCATTTGCATATCAGCAGGTGTAAGTTTTATCTCATTGATCAGCCGGTCAACCTTGTTTATGAAAAGAATTGGTGTTACATTTTCACGAAGCGCCTGACGCAGCACTGTTTCAGTCTGCGGCATAGGACCTTCGACAGCGTCAACCAGGACGACTGCCCCATCCACTGCCCTCATTGCTCGGGTTACGTCGCCGCCAAAGTCAACGTGGCCCGGTGTATCGATAAGGTTGATGAGATAGTCCTGCCCGTCAAAATTATGCACCATAGAAACAGTTGCAGAATCAATGGTAATGCCACGTCTTTGTTCTTCTTCATCAAAGTCCATGAATAATTGTTCGCCAGCCAGTTCTGATGAAATCATGCCTGCGCCGGCAAGTAGATTATCTGAGAATGTTGTTTTTCCATGGTCAATATGTGCAACCGTACCGATGTTTCGGATAAACTCAGGTTTATCCATCAGTTCAGTTACATGTTCAACCATTTTCTTTCGTCTGCCCATTTGATTTACCTCATATATATTAGAAATTTTTATTGCTCTATTATTCTATCCTATATAAACACTTTGAAAATCAAGAAACCACTTATGGGAATATGAAAATGCGGATACGGTCGCATATTTTTCAAATATCCTCCAAAATATTCCCTGAGCTTTATAGCAAAGAGGTTAAAGGGCAGGACAAGCAGGATATTGAGGAAAGAATTTCCCCACCTCAAAGAGTTTTGTGATGAGCATCTCTGGGCGCCAAGCTGTTACCATGGATCTGTTGGGAATGGATGGGATGTTGTTGAGAAATACATCCAGACACAAGATAAACATCATGCAAAACAGACTGCTACAGGCCTCATACTTAAGAGGCTGTCCGATAATTAACTGAAAAACTCTCCGATTTTTCCATAATTCCAAATTATAATCAAGCCCATTGCTTGCGAAATAATTTCAAAACATTTATATCATACAAATACAGTTTTTAAATAAATATGACTTTCTATAAAGACCTCAAAGACCAGGAACTGCTCTTACCTCCAAACATTCGTGATATGATACCAAAAAATCACATCTGCCATCTGGTTGATAAAATAATCCAGAATATGGATCTATCTGATATCGAAAAGGAATACGAAGGAGCAGGACACCCCGCATATCATCCAAAACTCATCCTCAAGCTTCTGATATTGGGTCAAATAGATGGAGTACGTTCATCAAGGATAATAGCAAAAAATGCTAGAGAGAACGTGGTATACATTTACCTTGCAGGTCTTCTCCAACCTGATTTCAGGACGATAAGCGACTTTCGGAAAAACAATCTTGAAATGGTCAAATCATCATTTCATGAAGTTGTAAAATTCGCAAAAGATCTTGGCATGGTATCTCTTGGTCACATATGCATTGATGGAACAAAAATAAAAGCCAATGCATCAAATCACAGTGCAGTAACAAAAGATGATTTTTTAAAATTGAAGGAACTCGTTGAAAGAGAACTGGAAGAAGGCATCAGAATAGACGAGGAAGAGGACAGGATCCATGGTGATAAGAATATCGATGAGCTGCCAGATAACATCTTTGACAAAACGATAGCGGAAAAATTGAAAGAGAAATATCAGTCAGGGAGCAAAGAACAAAAAGAAAAAATCAAGAAACAGGTTGATAAGATCGAAAAAGAAATCGAAAAATCAGAGAGTGCCATCAGTGCTACTGATCCTGAAAGCAGGTTCATGCCAAATAACAAGAAGGTCACTGAATATTCCTATAATCCTCAGATAACAGCGGATTCTTCTTTTGGGATAATCATTTCCAACGATGTCACGTCAGAGGTAAGGGATGCAAATCAGCTTAAGCCTCAGATAATACAGGCAGAAGAGAATGTTGGAACCCTTCCGGAAGGTACGAAGGTGAGTGCTGATAATGGATATTCAAGCAGCAAGAATCTCAAATTCATGAAGAAAAAAAAGCTGGATGGCTATATCCCGGATGAAAAAACGGCATCAAACCTGAACAAAAATGAAGGAAAACCAGAAAACCCATTCGGTAAAGAGAATTTCGATTATGACCCGATAGAAGATTGTTTCATTTGCCCCAATAATCAGAAACTGACGTTCCGTTTTGAGTATGTGGATATTGCCAAAAACAGAAATGTGCGGATTTATAAAGGCACTCAGTGTAAGCAATGTCCTGATCGTAAAAAATGTTCAAAGAACTCTCGGGATGGAAAAGTGATCAAGAATTATGAGGGGATGGAAGAGGAAAGAAGGAAGATGGCTTCTAAATTGATGTCAAAAGAGGGAGCATTGACATATCAGACGAGGAAAAAGGTCGTGGAGTGCATCTTTGGTCATATCAAGAGGAATCTTGGGTTCAGGGAATTTCTGTTGAGAGGGATTAATGGGGCGAAAATTGAGTTCAATCTTACCTGCATTGCTTCAAACCTGAGAAGAATGTGGAACTTTTTGAATGGATTTATTGAAGTAAGATGTTAAATTGGAGAAGAAGTATCGTTTTTTTTTGTTTGTCTGAAAAATTAGGCAATTATTGCTGAAACATTGCTTGAATAAACTGTATTTGATATCAAATGTCGGTCAACCTCCGAGGTCGGAGGCATCATATGAATGCTCAAGATTTTAGCATTCTATCGGTTTCCCGGAGGTTCTGTTTTTCTTTTCAGGGCATGTTAAGTTTAAAAACAGGAAAGAGTTCGACCGGGGCTGTCAAAAAGTTTGGTGTTGGAGAAGAATTTATTTTTTATTGACAGATTAAAATAGAAAGATTTAAATATTATGAAAGTAGATATATATTTATGCAACTAAACATCGTATCTACTTTCGAAAACTGTATTGCTTCAGTACAACTTAAATTATCCGATTACATTTCAAAAGTTCCCAAGATAAAAGAAGGAATTACATCTCGATTATCAGAAAACAGATCAAGAAATATAAATAACCCCGTGGAACTATTATTTCATATCGGAAATAGATTTGAGATTCTATATCCCCATTGTCCGGAATGTAGTTCTTCAAAAGTGATAAAACAGGAATATTATCCACGCAATTTAAAATTGGCGGAATTTGGTCATCAAACAGTTTATGTGAGACGTTATTATTGCAAAACATGTGACAAGAAATTCAGCACACCCATTGACGCTATCGTAGAAAAAGGACATCAATATGCCAGGATTTATCAAAATCACATATGTGAAAGCTTTAAGACAGGTTATAATTCATTCAGACATTTGAAAAAGATATTTCACTCTTTCTACAATCATTCTCCTTCACATCAAACAATATACAACTGGATTTTTGAAATGAATCCAAAATCGGAAGCAATAGAACCGAATTTATCTGGGTATTATTGCTATGACGAGCAATACTTAAAGATCGATGGGAAGCGATTTTATCGAATAAATTTGATTGATTCAATACTTAATAAGCCGGTAAAAGAGTTGATCGTCAATGATTTTCAATATGATACAGTTAAATCGTTCATTGAAAAAGCGATATCTGGCATACCAGTCCACGCAATTACAACGGATCACAGAGGAGAATATAAAAGCATAATGGATGAACTGAAAATCAACCATCAACTTTGTATTTTTCATCTATTTAAAATGATCGGCAAAGAGATTATTCCAAAATTAAGATCTAAATTCATTTCAAACACCAATAAAATTCGATTATGCATATTATTTACTGAAATTAAGGAAATTTTCAGAACTTTCGACTTGAATATCGCTATCAATAGACTTAATGGATTGTTGGAGAAATCAAATGCAACACCAAAAATTATCCATAAATTTATACAAAAAATAGAGGATGATTTTGAAAGACTCACTCTTTTTATGAGGGATGGGTTTGTTTCAAGAACAACGAATCCCATTGAAAACTATTATCGAACTACTATGCCTGATTCATTAAAAAGGATCTTCAAAACACCAGATGGAGCTTTAAAATATCTGGATATCAGGAAGAATTATTGGCTAAATAACATTTCAAAAAATATTTAACACCAAAAGATTTTACACCCACGTTCGACCAAAAATTTAATACCAAAGATTACCTTTCAATAAATATGAAAAGTATGGAAAAATCAAATGTTACAGCTATAATCTGGCAGGAAGATGATGTTTATGTTTCAAAATGCCCTGAACTTGAAGTTGCCAGTGCGGGTGACACACCGGAGGAAGCTCTTGAAAACCTGAAAGAGGCTGTTGAATTATATCTTGAGAATGCCAAAGCTCTGGGAATTTTAAATGATTTTGCTGCATCCTTACATTCTCCAAATAAATTCACTTCTACTTTTGGTGTGGCAGTGTGAGTAAACTTCCTTTGGTATTATCTGAAAAGATCATACAAAGGCTTCTTAAAGCAGGGTTTGATTACGCACCTATAAAAGGAAAAGGAAGTCACAGAGCCTTGGTAAGAGTAGGTAGTCAAGGTGAAAAGTATCTCGTTATCATTCCAAAAAAAGATCCTGTCCCAAAGGGTACTTTGATTTCAATCATCAAACAATCAGGAATGACAAGAGAAGAGTTTATTAAATTACTGGAATGAAATTTTTGGCTAAATATGTTATGTACCTTAGTTTATGGCGGTAAGATATGATATATTTTGGTTGCGAAATATGCTATGATTGGAATCGTGGAATAAACATTACTAAGCACTGGTGAAAAAATAAGGCAGTAGCTATACCACCATTAGATTAATCCGTAACTCTCCCTTTTTTACGTAATACTCAAATCAATCCCCAATTTTTCAATAAGTAAACGTGTCTTTTTAGGAATCTCAGAGATCTCCCAGTCATCCCCTATCTTAACATTGAACACTCTTGATAGATGTAGAATAACATCTTTTGGTGAACATCTGCTTAAAATATTCCTGGAAAGTAGCAATCCATAAACCTTATAATAAAGAAGTAGAGCAACAAAATTCACAAACATCCATCCTTCCATTGCGGAATCATCTCTCATATAACTGCGATCTGCATTCAACACATTTTTAAATGTGTCAAAAGTAACCTCGATCTCAACACGGCTTTTCAGCAACTCGAAAATTTTCTGTGGGGACAAATCCAATCCTGTAATTATCGATATTGTGCCAAACTTACTATCATTTTCATGAAACTCTTCTATCTTGAGCTTTCCTTCATTCACCCTTATTAAAAAATCACGTTCCTCTTCCACTTTCAAAAAGTTATCCAGGAATGTAACTATCCTTTTCCCATCTAATACACGTTCATAATGCCAGATCACTCGGTTCTCAAAAAGAAAATGACCATCAAACTGCTTTCTTCCGGCCTGTTTTAGAGGTGAGTAATCGATGAACTGACTATTCCTTTTCAGAGGTAAAATATACCTTATTTTCTTTGTTTCCAATTCTTTCGCATTGTCTGCAGAATAGAAACCCTTGTCTCCCACCAAAATAATGTCCTTCACCTTCGATTCTTCCATGGATAAAAGCAAACTGGAAACGTCCCTTATCGAACCGGGAACAAGTCTATAAAATATCGGCTGCATTCGATCAAGTGAAAAAAGCAAAAAAAGATTTATTTGCGGGAGGTAGTTCCTTTCTGAATTTCGACCTAAAGTAGCTGATATCACATTTTCTGAAAGAGAGAAAACATGTGTGAGATCAACCGCCATACATTCATCTTGTGCTATGTATTTTGACAGGAATTTCTTGATAAGATCTCTTTGCTGCCCTATTGCGTGAAGTATGTTGCTAAGTGTCTTGGGAGATACTTTTGCATCGGGTATGATGTCAGATAAGTAAGAACTCTGGTAATGATTTTGAACATTCTTTAGTGGTGATGATGAGAAAAAACGAAATGCTGCGAATGTGAATATCTCCTTCCATATATCTGGAAACACTTCTTTCAGGTTTTGGATGATATCTTTTGATTCATTAGCTATGAATCGTGATGCTCCAAACTCTTTTACACTAATATTTTTCCGTGATTCTATTGTCCTTTCATGTTTTGGTTTTATGAGTCCTTCTTCTGTTATTTTGCCAAGAAATTTTTCTGTGATCTTTTTGGCCCGTTTCTTTTCTTTGTCATATTCGCTTCTGATTTTGTAGAGATAATAGTACTTTCCGAGTTTTCTTATTTCTGTCCCTTTTGTTTTGTGTTTCAATACCCAATCCGGATGAGTCATAATATTACGTATATACGTAATACAAATATATAAAGATTACGGTATGTGTTGACAGTTTTCTAAAAAATATTACACAAATTGGGCGGAGTTAAGGATTAATGAATTTACATATCATCTAAATGCGCGTATTATAAGGAATTGAAAAATGGTTATTCTGTTTTCAATTCGCCTTATACAAGTATGAATCCTCCGCCCCCGCAGTCACTGACCCCCGAATCGAATTCGGAGGCATCATGTGGATGCTCAAGGTTTTGGCACATCGTTTTGCAAGAGTCTTCTATTAAATTCAGGCGCTATTTTATAACGGGTTTCAGGATGGTTTTATTGAATAATTCGTCAGAGGCATGGAAATAAGAGCGCAATCAGGAGATTAATAGATAAATAATGCTGATATAAAAAATAAAAGAAGGATAAAAACTTTCCTTCTTTTTTCAATTTGGAATGAATACTAAACAGGTGGTACAATTCTGACCGAATCTTTACCACTGATAGGTATCCCGTCGTATGTCATTCCTGTTAATACTGCTTCAGTATCGCCTTCTGATACCACCAATGATTTAGTGCTTACATGGACAATGAGGTCCATAAAGCCATCGCCATTGACATCTTCATATGAGGACTGAGGTGTTTGAGCTTTACCCTTCAGGTTAACAGCCGCTCCTGCAAGGCTAATCGAGTAAGGATTCACAGTAGTGACATCGAATGTCGGGCTACCTAAAATGGCCACAGGTACATTCCCATTGCTGCCAAGGTTGATACTATTGGGATCACTTCCAAGCTTTATGTCAATGTTCACAGGTATTACTGCTAATTGTCCATAAGCCTGTATCTCTGATATAGAGAACATTTTATCTCCATTATTCATATTGCCCTTAAACTTTAGAGCATTCGTGGTAATAGGTGTTGTTAACAAATATTTCGCTGTATTATCATAAGGATTTGGACGAGTCTGCATACCATATAAATTTACTCCGTCATAAACATTATAGTTTGGTACATTCCAAGCCAGTTGCCAAGTATTTGTAGTTAAATCCCGATAATATAACTCGTACGCATCATTATCATCTGTTTGTAGAACAAAACTTTCAATATTATATATACCGTTCAGATTAATTTCTATGTAAGGATTCTGGCCAGTAGTAGAATCCCACCATAATGGCCCAAGATTCCATTGAGTACTTTGTGGGAAAAAAACACCATCAACAATAGTACTAGGCAAAACATCCGTCCAACCGCCGGGATACCCATTATAAACAGTTAAGAAATTTCCTCCATTTAATGTTACCTCTGCATTTAGAGCTACATTAGTTACAGAAGTTGCGCCAGCCAGTCCACTTATAGCCAGAAATATAGCTAAAGCTATTCCTGGGATACCAAATATTGTGAGATCTCCGCAATTTATTCTACTATTTCTCTTAGTCATTTTTCCTCCGTTATTTTAGATTTTCTTCTTTGAGTACTTACCTCTCAAAGGTTTTTATCTTATAGGAACTTCAATAAACAGAGATTCCCACCTATTGCGATTACCACCATAAGAATTACCTTTTTAGAAGCAATACTTGTTCGAAATTATTTCTTTGCTAAAGATAAATGTTTCGATATTTTTAAAACATTTATTTAAAAATAACCGATGATATTTATATAAGATCCATTAAAGAAATAACGAAATGCCAAAATCTTCTTCACCATCAATACGCGCCTGATTTCAGCATTCAAAAGAAACCTGGATTGTCCATCGCCTTTCAGGAGCATGAGAACGAGCACGTGGAGCAGTCACTAAACCCCGGACTTAAGAGGTTGACCGACATTTGATATCAAATACAGTTTATTCAAGCAATGTTTCAGCAATAATTGCCTAATTTTTCAGACAAACAAAAAAAAACGATACTTCTTCTCCAATTTAACATCTTACTTCAATAAATCCATTCAAAAAGTTCCACATTCTTCTCAGGTTTGAAGCAATGCAGGTAAGATTGAACTCAATTTTCGCCCCATTAATCCCTCTCAACAGAAATTCCCTGAACCCAAGATTCCTCTTGATATGACCAAAGATGCACTCCACGACCTTTTTCCTCGTCTGATATGTCAATGCTCCCTCTTTTGACATCAATTTAGAAGCCATCTTCCTTCTTTCCTCTTCCATCCCCTCATAATTCTTGATCACTTTTCCATCCCGAGAGTTCTTTGAACATTTTTTACGATCAGGACATTGCTTACACTGAGTGCCTTTATAAATCCGCACATTTCTGTTTTTGGCAATATCCACATACTCAAAACGGAACGTCAGTTTCTGATTATTGGGGCAAATGAAACAATCTTCTATCGGGTCATAATCGAAATTCTCTTTACCGAATGGGTTTTCTGGTTTTCCTTCATTTTTGTTCAGGTTTGATGCCGTTTTTTCATCCGGGATATAGCCATCCAGCTTTTTTTTCTTCATGAATTTGAGATTCTTGCTGCTTGAATATCCATTATCAGCACTCACCTTCGTACCTTCCGGAAGGGTTCCAACATTCTCTTCTGCCTGTATTATCTGAGGCTTAAGCTGATTTGCATCCCTTACCTCTGACGTGACATCGTTGGAAATGATTATCCCAAAAGAAGAATCCGCTGTTATCTGAGGATTATAGGAATATTCAGTGACCTTCTTGTTATTTGGCATGAACCTGCTTTCAGGATCAGTAGCACTGATGGCACTCTCTGATTTTTCGATTTCTTTTTCGATCTTATCAACCTGTTTCTTGATTTTTTCTTTTTGTTCTTTGCTCCCTGACTGATATTTCTCTTTCAATTTTTCCGCTATCGTTTTGTCAAAGATGTTATCTGGCAGCTCATCGATATTCTTATCACCATGGATCCTGTCCTCTTCCTCGTCTATTCTGATGCCTTCTTCCAGTTCTCTTTCAACGAGTTCCTTCAATTTTAAAAAATCATCTTTTGTTACTGCACTGTGATTTGATGCATTGGCTTTTATTTTTGTTCCATCAATGCATATGTGACCAAGAGATACCATGCCAAGATCTTTTGCGAATTTTACAACTTCATGAAATGATGATTTGACCATTTCAAGATTGTTTTTCCGAAAGTCGCTTATCGTCCTGAAATCAGGTTGGAGAAGACCTGCAAGGTAAATGTATACCACGTTCTCTCTAGCATTTTTTGCTATTATCCTTGATGAACATACTCCATCTATTTGACCCAATATCAGAAGCTTGAGGATGAGTTTTGGATGATATGCGGGGTGTCCTGCTCCTTCGTATTCCTTTTCGATATCAGATAGATCCATATTCTGGATTATTTTATCAACCAGATGGCAGATGTGATTTTTTGGTATCATATCACGAATGTTTGGAGGTAAGAGCAGTTCCTGGTCTTTGAGGTCTTTATAGAAAGTCATATTTATTTAAAAACTGTATTTGTATGATATAAATGTTTTGAAATTATTTCGCAAGCAATGGGCTTGATTATAATTTGGAATTATGGAAAAATCGGAGAGTTTTTCAGTTAATTATCGGACAGCCTCTCAAGTCGGGGGCATCAGGAGGAATGCATGAGTTTTTTTGAAAATTATTCGTTGTATTGGATAATATCGACAATACAGGCACAAAATCTTATCGAAATAAGGAGGTTCGGGGATGAATTATAGTGAAGAACACGAAGCATATATTAGAGAACATTGTGATATACGGCCAGACGAGGATTATGAGATGGATTTGACGGTCAAAGATAGAAAGAAATTATGGTTATCGACGGGGAATAAATGTGCCTTATGTAAATGTATTCTGCACCAAAAAAAGTCCAAAACCAATATTGGAGAAGAATGTCATATTAGTAGCGAAAGACCAGACCACCCAAGTAAGGAATTCCCAAGATATGATCCAGGCTTTGATCAACGGAATACGAGTGTTGATAACGCAATAATTCTCTGTGCCAATTGCCATAAGATAATAGATAATCCAGAAAACACCCAATACACAATAGAAGAACTACATCGAATAAAAGAAAGACATGAAGTCGAGGTAGAAAAAAACCCTGACGTAATTAAAGAACGTGACGAAAGACGCAAACAATTACAAGAATGGATACAGGAACATAACCAGACATTGATGAACAATTTCATCAAACCTTGGTCTGAATCCACGTCTGTAGATGAATCAAATCTCCTCGCAATAGAACATCTTCAAAGTGGATATAAAGATATTTGGGATTTGCGTCCAAATAAACCTCTTCTAAGATGTATTTCGGACGATAGGAAGATTATTAAAGAAGAGCTTTTAAATAAATTTGGAGGAATCCCTGTGGATTTTGAATGGAAACATAATTCTGGGGTCACGAAAATACCAGTTTACAGAATATTGAATTACTTTTTTCAGAATGATGATTTATCAGAGAATTGTAACATAAATACAGAGGATTTTATTGAATCGATCATAAAAGATGAACCATTATATGAGAAAATTAAAAAGATAGATAAAAACGAGGAAATCCGAGATGATAAAACCAATGAGTTTGAAAATGGTTTGATGGAAATAGTACAAGATTTCGAGGAGAAACACATCCCATTAAAGGGTACTTGCAAAATCTGTAAAGAATGGCATAACGAACTCCAAGATGAAAACCGTGATAAAGAACGAATATATAATTGGTTATATAATAAAACAGAAGCATATAAATGGATAACCGTTGGTGGATATATCGATGGCGGAGTTACCGGAACATTAACTGACACCAGATGGCGTTCTACTGAAGAGATAGCAAGTGCCATTAACTTAACTGTAGAACGAACTGAGAAACTCTGTTTTCAAAACGAAAAACTCAAAAAAATGACGAAAGAGGATATCCCCAACGAGAAAAAAAACACAGATGAACGAGATTTAAAACGATGGGCAATAAAAGAATTCGTAAGTAAATATCGGGATTAATATGCGTGCCTATGTTCTGATTCATAGGTTGTATAGATTCAGATTCTTTATGGATGCATGAACACGTCCGCAGCACGGCAGTCACCAGTATACCCCGTACGATGTACGAGGCCTGTATATAGTGGTTTTCAGGAGCATACGGGATTATCTCTCCCATTAGCTTAAGGTGCAGGGCTTCAATGTGGGGCGACTGTAAAGGTGCGCTGCAAGCCTTACCCACATGGCTTACCATTTCCTCCGAAGTCACCTGCAAGAGATAATTTTGTTTCCATGATATTTTAATCTGGCGGTAGTGAGTTTAAGGAGATATTCCTATCATAACCATAAAGGTGGTTACCAATTCATAGGTTTGCCTTATAAATTTAACTATTTTTTATACTTGCAGTAAGATTTATATTATTCATCCCCCCATTATTATTTTAATCACAAAATTCCAAAGAGGGGATGAACAATGGAGTTTAATGTTGATAAGCAAATAAAAAGCTATTGGAACAAATTCATCGGTCAAACCGATGCAAATAATGAAGAGTTTGCAGATGCAACCTCCGAGAACAGCGTTCGGGCATCAAAATTTCTGGAAGGATTAAACCTGGATCCGATAATGCCTGAAATCAACAAGCATTATACCGTTAAAGAAGGAGTGGAAACCTATCCAAGAAGGGCAATGGTAAAGGCATTTATCTGGAGAAACATAAAGACAATAAAATATTATACGAAAGAGGAAAGAAACTTAAGAACACATCCTGATGAGGCACTAGAATTGGGTTTCAATATTGATCCGGATGAAAATATCATAGTTCCAGATCATGAAACTTTGAGGCATTTCGAAAAAGTGAGACTGGGTAATAAGGGGATGGATTCTATAATGCAACTTTTTTGTATAAAGGTTGTAGAAGCTGGTAACCGATTGGATTTAAAAATTGGAAAATGCACTGGAACAGATAGTACTCCAATCAAGACACATAACGATCCTGATGGAAAATACAATGGCCATTATAAGAAAAAGATGGTCAAAGCACAAATAACCATGGATTATGAGCACAATATTCCTCTGGCCAAAAAGGTATGCGGTGGAACTGAAGATGATGATAAATATCTTGAAGATATGCTCCGAAAGACAGCAGTATCTGCCGGGATGAACATGGAAGAGACTTGGTTCGATGGCGGTTATAACAGCAACAAAAACATTGCATTTGCTCATGTTGAAATGGGTTTGATGTCACATTATCATATTGACAAGGATTGGAGAGAAAATGTAAAATACGAGCATAGGTTTAATGGAAAAACCTATATCTACTCCCCTGAACAGGAGATTAATTATCTCTATAGAAAAAATTGGCAAGATTCAAAATATAAGAAAGATGCTTCTCTAGAATATAAGATGCAATTTCTGGTCAAAAAGGGATTTCATGACCCTGTTGCCATGTATTTTAGAAATGACTATATGAATAAATATGATGAGTGTCCCGATAATGTTCTTGATCTCTACCATAGAAGAAACAGCAACGAAGGAATCAATAGCTATCTGAAAGATCACCTTGAAGTTGAGGTACATTTGAATGGTAAAGGTATGAAGAATATTGATCTTCACGTGACAGAATGCTGTATTGCCATGCTGGCAGTAGCATTTGCACGATTGCAGCATGGTATAAAAGAAAATCTCTCTTCGGTTGCATATCTCACATAGGAGGTGAAAAAAAATCTACCAATGGTTTCAAGGGTGTCTTGGTAACCACCATAAAAAATATATAGTTTATTACTAATATACTAGTAATAATTATGTTAGAATGAAGCATTATTGAGAGAAACCCATGGTGGGCAACTGGAAAAGTGCCTGAAGAGCTTACAGGCATAAAACGAACAGAATACCTCTCAAAAATAGCAGAGCGTTTAAAAGACCGCAAGCTATTGGCGATCCTGGGCATAAGGAGAAGCGGAAAATCAACGCTCATATATCAATCAATTAAGTATCTTCTTGAAAATGGTACAGACCCAAAGAATATATTCTATTTAAATGCAGATGATTTCGAGAAGCCAGGAAGAAACTCGCTTGAGGAATCACTTGACTTCTGCCAGCAGAAGAACATGGTCTTCCTGAAAGATAAAAAGATCCATGTGTTCATCGATGAGATACAGAACATCAAGGGATGGCAGATGCTCTTGAAAAAATATTATGATCTCAAATATGCCTCAAAATTCATTGTATCTGGCTCATCTTCCAGCCTTATTTATAAAAACTCATCGGAAAGTCTTGCCGGAAGAATTAACTTTATTGATGTTTTTCCGCTCACATTCAGGGAGTTCCTGCAATTCAACAACATGGATATACCTGAGGTACCTTTTGATTTTAACTCCCTGAAAAGTATCTATTACAATCTTTCCCCGAAATGCAACGAGATAACAGGTTTTCTGTCACAGTACCTGAACCTCGGAGGATTTCCGGAATGGTTCGATATAAAAAATGAAGACGTATGGTTCAAAATACTCGCTGATGAATATACAAGCCTTCTCATATACAGGGATATTGTAAGGGTTTTCAGGATTCGTGACCCCCTGTTGCTTGAATCCGTATTCAGGTTTGCTTGCGCTCATTCAAGTGAGCGGTTCAGTTATCTTGGAATTGCAAAACAAAATGATGGGGACAAGGAAACATCAAAACAATATATTTTTCATCTCGCTCGATCTCATCTAATACATTTATCAGATTATTATACAAAAAGCAAAAAGGCTTCAGAGAGAAAGGAGAAAAAGATATATTTTTGCGATACCGGTCTTAAGAATTCCATTGGAGGGCGGCAGGATATTGGTTTTGATGCTGAAACATCGGTATATTTGCACTGCCTCAAGCATGTCTCTGGCTACCCCATCGGAAAGATATTTTACTGGCTTGATAAGAAAAAGAATGAGACAGACATTATAATGAGTTACGGGTCTGTTTTGATCCCGGTTGAAGTAAAATATAGGACATCTATTGATGATGGTGATCTGAAAGGGATACTGAATTTTTGCATAAATTTCGGCGTTAAAAATGCGTATGTTGTAACAAAAGCACTCATTGAGGAAAGAGATATCGAAGGTATCCGGATTTCATTCATTCCTTTATGGTTGTTTTTGCTCGTATTTTGAGATAAGGAATAATCCTGTCCGCGCGAACAAATTAGGAAACAAACCGAAAAATCCATTATTACCAATAAAAGCACATCTCTTGATCCTGATATCCTGCCTCTTGCAATAATCCCTGAAATCAGTTATGCTCAGGAAATGCAGGTTAGGCGTTTCATACCATTGGTATGGTAATGAGGGTGTCAAAGGCGTTTTTCCCCTGAAAAATATCTGGAACCTCGAATTATAATGTGCAAAATTCGGAAATCCAACGATCACTTCTTTTCCAACCCTCAAAGACTCCTTCAGAACTATATCCGGCTTTTTCACCTGCTGGATGCTCTGGTTCAATATCACATAATCAAATGACTCCTCGCCATATTCTGAAAGACCATTATCAATATCCTGATGGGATACGCTCAAACCAAGTTCAACGCATTTATAGATCGCCTGTTCATCGATCTCGATACCCCGGCCCTTGGCATTCTTTTCCTTTACTATCCATGATAGCAATTCTCCTTCGTGGCATCCAAGATCAAGCACCCTGGAATCATTTTTGATCCAATCAAGGATGATATTATAATCTGGTCTTACAGGTTCTTTCCCAAGGTCGTTCAGAAATCGCCATGCGCCTTCGTTCAATACAGAGAGGAGAATTGTGTTCAAACTAAATTTAGATAACATTAGAAACCACCAATTCTAAGACTTTTAATTCTCTTCTCGTTTGTAAAACCGCAGAGAGCACAGAGGACACAGAGAAAAGCGGCGCAGCTATGTGTACTGGTATGGCCGACTCTGTGTTTGATCAATTTTCCGGCACCTTCTTTTCCCAGAATAAAAAAATCTGCCAATTCTTTGAAAACCATAAAGATCGATTTTGCCAAAATCATTATCAGACGTCCTCTGAAGCCACTGCATACCCATTGAACACCTTTTTCAGGAAATGCCTGACCAGATGCGTTTCCTCTTCGATTTCCAGAAGGAATGCATCATGCCCGTATGTGGAATTTATTTCGCAATACGTAGCCTCGATTCCTGCCAGTTTGCATATTTTCAAGATATCTTTTGATTGGTAAGTCGGGTATAGCCAGTCTGATTTGAAAGCCATTATCAGGAAATTTGCCCTGATATCTTTAAAAACTTCAAGGAGCGTCCTGCCATTTGAAAGATCAAAATAATCCAGCGCTTTTGTAATATACAGGTAAGAATTGGCGTCAAACCTCTTGACAAAATTATCCCCGTGATAATGAAGATATCTTTCTACTTCAAATTCCGCCCCGAATCTGGATTGGATATTCCCGTTCTTGATGCGCCGCCCGAATTTCTCACTCATTGAAGTATCGCTCATATAAGTGATATGACCGATCATCCGTGCCACTGCAAGACCTTTTGATGGAGGTGGGCCGCCGTAGTAATTCCCCCTTTTCCATTGAGGGTCTGCCATAATCGCCTGCCGTCCTGCCTCATTAAAAGCGATCTGCTGCGGAGAATGTTTAAGCGTCGCAGCAATTGGAATGACGGAGCTTACTCTTTCAGGATATGAAGCAGCCCACTGCAGCGCCTGCATTCCACCCATCGAACCGCCCACAACGCACAGTAGCTTTTCAATTCCAAGATGATCTATTAAGTACTTCTGGGCATTGATCATATCTTTGATGGTGATCGTCGGAAAATCCAGCCCGTATGGCCATTTTGTTACAGGATTGATAGACGAAGGGCCGGTCGAACCTTTGCAACCGCCAAGCACGTTGGAACAGATAACAAAATATTTATCAGTATCAAATGCTTTTCCCGGCCCTATCATCTCATCCCACCAGCCGGATTTATCATCCCCGCTATAAAAACCGGCTGCGTGAGCATCTCCGGAGAGGGCGTGAAGGACAAGTATCGCATTGGTTCTCCCAGGATTGAGCCTGCCGTATGTTTCATATGCAAGTGTTATAGGCCCCAGTTTTTCACCAGAGTCCAGGATCAACTCATCCGGGGGAGAAGCGAAAGTAAAGAACCTGATCCCTACTAGTCCGATACTTTGCGTCGGTTTTACGTTTCGCAGACTATCCAATACGATCGTTTCGCTCATGGTATGTCAATTAACTGCTAACTGCAGCCTTCAAAGCCTGGTCAATATCTTCTTTGATATCCTGAGCATTTTCAAGGCCTATCGATAAGCGGATATAATCCGGTGTTACTCCGGTTTCCTCCTGCTCTTTTCCTGTAAGTTGCTGATGGGTTGTGGAAGCAGGATGTATTACAAGGCTTTTGGCATCGCCGATATTGGCAAGGTGTGAGAAGAGTTTGACTGAATTAATGAATTTCTTTCCTGCCTCATATCCTCCCTTTATGCCAAAACCAACAATCCCTCCATAGTGGCTCTTCAGGTATTTTGATGCAATCCTGTGATTTGGATTGTCAGTAAGTCCCGGATAGTTAACCCAGCGTACTGATGGGTGTTTTTTGAGGAACTTTGCTATCTCAAGGGCGTTTTCGGAATGCTTTCTTATTCGCAGAGGCAGGGTCTCAAGTCCCTGGATGAATTCAAAGGCGTTAAAAGGACTAAGAGCCGCTCCAATATCCCTTAGCAGTTGCACCCTTACTTTAATTATGAAGGCAACGTTCCCAAGTCCGGGGAAATTGCCGAAGGTATCCCAGTATTTTAATCCGTGATAACTTGGGTCTGGTTCCGTGAATTCAGGGAATTTGCCGCCATTCCATTTGAAGTTCCCTGAGTCCACTATCACCCCGCCCAGGGATGTCCCATGCCCGCCTATGTATTTTGTGGCTGAACTCACAATTATGTCAGCGCCGTGTTCAAAAGGTTTTACAATGCCAACGCCAACGGTATTGTCCACGACAAAGGGAATGCCTGCATCGTGCGCTATCTTTGCGATTGCTTCAAAATCAGGCACATCAAGCTTGGGATTGCCGATGGTCTCTGCATATATTGCTCTTGTTTTGGGAGTAATAGCTTTTTTGATCTCTTCTGGTTTTGTGGAGTCCACGAATTTCACTGTTCTTCCCAGTTTTGGAAAGGTGTAGTGGAACAATTGATATGTCCCACCGTAAAGGTTATTCGCGGATACTATCTCATCCCCGACCTGCGTGATGGCAAGAAGCGCCAGAGTTTCAGCAGCCTGTCCCGATGCCACTCCAAGTGCTCCTGTGCCTCCTTCAATAGCCGCGATCCTTTTCTCAAATACATCAGTTGTGGGGTTCATTAACCTTGTGTAGATGTTCCCGAATTCCTTGAGTGCAAAAAGGTTCGCTGCATGTTCAGTGCTTTTAAAGACATACGATGTTGTCTGGTAAATGGGCACAGCTCTTGCCTGTGTTGCCGGGTCCGGGCTTTCCTGTCCTGCGTGTAACGATATGGTTTCTAATCTTTGTTGTGACATTTTTTTTTGTTTCTCCTGTGGTTTGATTTTTAGAAATGATTGGCTGGATTGGATATATATGCAGAGAAACAGGCGAGAGTTGTCAGGATGGTTATGGAAATAGAAGGAATGCGGCAAAGAGTCGAAATATTTATCAGGTACATCATATATGTACACTAATAATACATCAATAAAGGTGCATAATGAATACAGTCAGAGTAAATATAACCTTACCTTTAGAGATCGCAGAGATGTTAAGAAATGTGAAGAATAAATCCAGCTTTATTGCCGAAGCGATCAGGGAACGTATCGAGAGAGAAGAAAAAGCCAACCTTATCAGAGAATTGAGTGAAGGCTATAAAGCAAGAAAGAAGGAGGATAAAGAATTAGCTAATGAATGGAGTATGACATTGGGGGATGGAATTGATTAGAAGAGGCGAAGTTTATTGGGTCAAACTCGATCCGATCGAAGGATCAGAGATCGGGAAAACAAGACCAGCTGTCGTGATCTCAAATAATATTAACAATGAATTTGCTGATACTTTAACTGTCATTCCTGTCACTTCAAGTGTTGGGAAAGTGTACCCTTTTGAAGTTCTCATAAAGAAAGGTATTGCAAATGTATCAACCGATTCTAAAGTCAAGGCAAATCAAATAAGAACGGTGGATAAAAAGAGGCTGAATGAGCGAATAGGGATAATTCCTGATGAGATATTGAAAGAGATAGAGAAAGCCGTGAAGATCCACCTTGAAATTAAGTAAGATCCTCTTAATTCAAACCTGCATAATCCATTACTGCTTTCTGGTCATTCAGGAATTTAACGATCTTCTCAAATTCGATATCATTTCCAGGTTCCTTGTTTTTGGTCTTAAGTTCAAAAGAGCTGTTCATTCTGGGACTGTTACATATTTTTTTCATCATATCGAGCACCATGAAGAGATAACACCGGTGAACATATATAATTACACAAAGAGGCAGATGTTGACATAATTATTCCAACAACAAAAAAGCGTCTCAACTTATGATTACATCTCTATCAAAGCAAGCTCGAACTTGATCCCCATGCAGGATTGGCAGAATCCCATGAATTCTTTTGCATTGACGGACATTTCATCGTAGAGAGATTTCGATATGTAACAAACTATGTGGACTTTTCCGGGGTTCCCGGCGAGTTTCTTTTTTATTTCGCCGTGAAGCTCCTCAAAAATCGCCACAAAGGTCTTAAAGTTGATCCTTTTCAGGATACGGATGCGCCCCACCCCTGTTTCATCTACCCATATCCTGTAATTGGCAGATTTTCTAACAAAAAGATCCGTATCATCCATAATAGATTCTTAGTTCCTCTTACCGGCCTGGATATCCCATCTCACATCTTGCGCCAGAGACCGTCTTGCAGCAGCTGCAATATCTAATTGTTCATATATATATTCACGTAAGTACATATCTTCTATTTTTTCCGCTTCATTTTCGATCTCATGCTGGCGACTGAGAATGTTTCCAAGTTCTCTTTGTGCATGATTCCTGTCTGTACGCTGCCAGCTTTCAGCTATTGTCGAAAGCGAGCGCCTTAATCTTTCAAGTCCGATCCTTATCCGGTGGAATTCCGGTCTTTTCAATCTTTCTTTTGCATAGTTTTCATATGGCGATTCCTGTTGAATTTCCTCTGAAAATTCATCTATATCCGATACTTCACCATTCCATTTGTTATGGATGGCAAAAACGATCCCTTCTTTGGTTTAACATATATTTCACATCATCTTCATTAAAAAGATGATATATATCCCTGAATATACAGGCAGGTTTTGTCACCATCTAAACAGAACCGGAATTATTACGACAACAATTGCCTGATAGGGTAAACTTATGCTGATACTCTTCATAAAATGGTTTCGGTGATCAATATGAGGGATATTTTTACAGGTGATGGGTTTAAGTTGCCAGATACAGGCATTTCAGGAAAAGGATTGGAAAATTACAGTTCTGCTAAGATCGAAGAATTCTCACCTTCGATGAAACTTGTTCTCAATATACTTGAAAATCATGGGCCACTGACACAAAAAGAGATAACGAAGGTAACCCGTCTTCCCACAAGAACAGTGCGCTATGCCTTAAACAGATTAAAACAGGAAGATATTTTAGAAGAGCGTGAATATTTCCAGGATGCCAGGCAGTGTTTATATCATATAAAATGATTAGGCTTTTTTCAGGACTCTACAAGACTTGTTTTCAGGTAATAATTGCCTTTGTCTTTCTGGAAACCGAATGAATATATCAAATTTGGCTCATTTACTCGATTTAAATATATATGAAAACTATGTTGTTTTGGTGATAAAATGACACTACAAGAAAACAGAAGGGATTTACTTTGTCCCCGGAATAAAATACAGTAAAACAAAAAAGGCTATCAATCCCGAAAGTGATCAGGAGAAAGCATTGGGCGAATTTCAGGTTAATGCCCGGATGCATGATAATGTCTGGTGGCTTATATGACCGCGACCAGACAGTACAAATGCCCGAACTGCAAACATTCGATATCGATAGCAACGGCAGATTTCATCCGGGGGATTGCCATGACATCATGCGGTGATTGCGGCAGGAATGCTTTTGCAATAGACGAAGTTCTGTTGAATGGATAAAAAAAAACAGGGCGCTTTAAATGATCCTATCCATTGGCGCCCCTTTCCTTATTTTTTGAGGTAAAAATGAATAATAATAATGAAGAAAGAAATAAAAATAAAAATCCAGATGATGATGAAGACCTGAGGCGCTTCCTGCGTGGAGGTTTTGGGGCAAAGTGAGCGCACGAGCAATAACGGAATGTGTCCGGGGGGTCACATTTCACCTCCTGTTTTATTACTTCCAAAAGAATCAGATCAGTTGTGACAACAATTGCTCCGATAAATAGGTTTATAAAGGTTAAATCCAAGTTTAAGCTGGAGAATTTAAAAATGAATTTTAGAAGGAATCGTCTTTGCCATTACTGGCCCACAGATTGAATCGATAAAGATAGACCATTTACCGCCATCAGCAAAACTTGTTTTTAAGGTGCTTGAATCGAGCGGTTTTTTAACACAGAAAGATATTGCAAAGCAAACATATCTTCCGGCCAGGACAGTGCGTTATGCCCTGAACAGGCTGAAAGAAGAAAAAATATTGCAGGAGCGCTTCTATTTCCAGGATGCGCGCCAGAGCCTTTATGGGCTGAATGTTATTGTTCCGGGGGTGGTGAACGTATAATTTACCTTACCTCCTTATTTTTTAGACCGCTGCTAATCACTTTTTTTGTAAAATCGAATTATTCGGGTAATTATACGCGCGAATCTCTCAGCCTGTATTTAGCATACGCCAGAACATTCTCCTCAATGAACCCCGGAGCTTCAACTGGCTCTATACCCATGCTCTGCAATCCTTCTGCAGCCCCTCCTCCGATCCTGCTGCACAGCACCGCATCGCAGTCATTGATCAGAGAAACACTTTTTTCAAGAGCATCATCGGCATGACCGCCATACTCAAGAGTACCGCATGAGGGATCGTTCTCTCTCACCTCAATGACTTTGATCCCTTCTCCATCGGATTCTATTATGATGAATTTTCTTGCCTTCCCGAAATGCTGGTTAATAACCTTACCATCACTTGAAGCAATTGCCATCTTTAAACTTGTCTTCATGATCTCACACCAGCGGTCTTGGCTGCTTTTCATTGGGCAGTACCGGGAGCTTCATCGTATTCACAAGGATCGGGTCTTTCACTTCTTTTGCCCGCTCAAGCAAAAACTCTCTTCCTCTTCTGGTGATCGCGAATATGGGTACAGCCGTGCCGAATTGCGCTATGGTCTTTCCAGCTACGCCAGCCCGTATCCATTTTGATGTGCAGCCTGTGGTCATATCCACAAGATCGATAAATTCTTTTGCTTCGTTATCAGGCATGCCTGTTGAATGTACTCCGAATGCTATTACTTCAGAGCCGGTTTCCTTTTCGATTTTTCTTATTTCTTTGAGATCTTTGAGATTTGCCACGGATACACCTATCTTCCTGTATCCAAGCTTTATGGCTTTTCTCACCCCGCTCACCTGGTCTATCGCGGCAGTGTCGGGGTCAATGACCACGCCGTCAGCAGCCTCTATCCTTTTGATCAGCCCCTGTATTGGTGACGTCTCCGTCAGTCCTGATATGCGCGAGCCCATGCCCTGACAGAGTTTGGGATTGCTCGTGATTACTGTGCCCGCCCCGTCGCAAACGGTAACTGTGGTGTCGAGCAGCCCGCGCCGCAGGGCGGTCATGAAAGTTTCGCTTGCCCCGAACCCCACGAATATCTCCATCTCCAGTTCACGGTTCTCTGTGAACATGCCGAAATCTTTCATCCTGAATTCTATATTTTCCCTGGCGGTCTTTGGGGTGAATTTCTTGATCCCCCTGACCTTATCAAAGATGGGACAGTACTCAGTCATCGGAACACCGACCTCAATTACCTTCCCGTTCTCAATGACTACTCGCGTTCTGCCCTGAAGTTCCATTACATGTCGTTCTTTTGGCATAATTTGCCTCCTTATATTATGAATAGTCCTTGCATACTTTTAACGGCTGGCTTTTCGGCAAATTGAGTGAAAAAAGAGGCAAATTTTGCCTCAATTGTATAGCTCGTTAGGTGGGTTTAATGTTGAGAATTAAGCAATTTTTCCTTTTCGGCAATAACTTACCAATCACCCCTTCTTCACAAAAATGTGGTATGCTCCCTCTTTTGTTTTGACATCAAGGAACTCATCACCGGATTTTGTCAACCATACATCGATATTTTGCCAGGCTTCAGGATCGCTGGCTATGACCTCGAGTATTTCACCTTTGTTGAGTTTTCTTAATTCCTGAAGTGTCATTACTCGTGGATAGGGGCATTTCTCTCCACGGACGTCCAGCTTAACATTTGAAATTATGGTCATTATTAACCGCCTTATTTTTTATTTATATCTGCAATTGCCGCTTCTAAAAAGCTCTTATCTATCCAGGAATTGTAATCCACTTTTCCTTCCAGTAAATTATTTTCCTTCATGAATTCCTCTTCGTCTTTCAGGGCTTGAATTGAAAGATCTGTAATTCTCGGGTCATTATAAACGGTCTTATTGTCGGGATACGCTGCCCTTGTAGCTGTCTCGTTTTGTTTTTTTGCTTTAGCAAATATTTTCATTGCTTCATCAAAATGTTCATCTGCCCATTGCGATGTTTTCAGATCGATTTTCAATAATCTTTTTACGATTTCAGGATGTTTCTTTGCAAAATCTCCACGAACGTTGATCGGACTTGGTGGTGATTGGAATTCGGGATGATCTTTTCCACTCCATAGTATTCTTGCTTCCCCTGTGGATAAAAGTGGAAATGTTGTACTCTCGCTTTCTACAAGAGCATCGACATCCCCTCTTATCAAGGCTGGACCGGAGGCTGTAAAATCGAGATTGAACGATTCAATATCTTTGATAGACAATCCCTCTGTTTTCAATGCTTTTGTAATAGTTGCATGGCGCACAGTCCCTTTCAAATAAGCCACTTTTTTGCCTTTTAGATCCTTGACGGATTTTATAGCTGAATCATTCCTGACTATTATTGAAGAGGCTGAAATCGGATTACCAAAAGATGAGAGCCCAATTAGTTTGATATCTGCACCAGCTGCTGCGGTACGCAAAGCCGGATCAGTACCAGTATACGTGAAATCAAGACCGCCGCTGGCTAAAGCTACCATAGCTTCGGAGCCTCCGCCAGTAAATGGATAATACTCTATTTTTATCCCATCCTTTGCGAATTCTTCATCCAACCACCCTTTTTCTATGTTTAATAAGAATTTGAGATGGCCAGGGGCTGTACTTCCAATTTTAATTACTGAGATCTTTTCCTCACTATTTTGTGAGTTATTTTCATAAAAATAAATACCCGCCGAGCCTATTAATAAGGCTATTATCCCAATACTTAATGCTGATTTACGTGTCATATTTTCCCACATTTATTTAAGTATCTCTATAAATGATTCTATACGATTCTGTGTCTGTTCAACTGATTCTAATCGTCCCAGTTCAGCAACTTCCAGGTTAATTGTTGGGACCCCTGTTTCTTCTTTCACAATGTCGGCGATCATCCTGGAAACAGCCGATTGGTAGCTGCATCCCCAGTTATAGCCGCATATAACACCATCAGCTCTTGATTTTTTCACTAATCCGACTATCCACTCAGCACGCACCTCAGTGGATTGTTCATAGGAATACGAAAGCACGCTTCGGGCTAATTTTTCATACGAATCGCCTGTTTCCTCAACATCGGCATAAATTTTGTTTAAGTGGTCATCTGTTCCCACTATTAAACCGCCTTTTTCTTCTACGAAATCACCGCGAAGACCAAAGCACGAACCGCATGAAAATACCCTGACCGGATCGTCCTCTAATCCATCTGCTTTTACCGAGTGCTTTATCCGATCCTTTACTTCACGTTTTGCCCCCTCAAGAAGCTGTGTTGCGGCAAGAGAATCGCCTCGATCAAACCTGCCAAGAGTGATAGTACTTGATGTCTCTGTACTATTTATTGGAGGAGTTGATGCCGACCAGGAAAGCTCAACCGTTTCACGCGCCAGCCGCCGTCCTTTATTTTCCAGCTTGATCTCCTTTTTCAGATCTTCATCGCTGGCTTCACTACCTTTTATTTCACCGATCTTTTTTATCAACCCATAAATTCTTGCTGCAAGATATTTTACTGTCCAGTCTTTATCCCGGGTGATAGGATAATCGATTAAATATACAGGTACCTTGTGTTTATGAGTTCTATAAGATTCGATCGCATAAGCAATATCTGAGCAGCGTAAGCACATATACGGTGCGATCAGATCAACAGGTACTAATTCTTGATGAATTGATTCTATGGCAGCTATTGGATTGTTGCACGCCTCGATAGAGACTGCTTTTCTTCCGCCTTCAAGTATTGTATTCACGCGCTTGCCCGCTTCTCGTAAATTTAACCCTTCTTCCATATCCCTTGCCCAGCCCCTGAGTGGTCCTGGAACAATGGGTATCCCTCCGGCTGCAAAATAAGGATCAACGGTCTGCCCTCCCTGAACATGTATGATCGGTGTACCCTGGCTATGTGCTTTTAAAAGGCGGTCCCTCAGTGTAAGAGAAAGATAGCCCCTTTTTATCCCGCTGAAGAATCCCACATCTTTTGACAATTGGCTATTGTGGAATCGTCCCAAACTGAATGCATGGGGAAATCTTCTTGGAGCTTCTTTTGTCATAAAATTCCAGATATCGGTGGATGAAACATGTGTCCCATCCCTGAAATCAAGTCCAGGGGTTTCTATAAATCGTTCTTTTATTTCTTCGGGGTATGAAAAGATTTCTTCGTTGTTATTTAATTTATTCATATTTCCTCTTATTTATTTAAGTATCTCAATAAATGATTCTATTCGATTCTGTGTTTGTTCTACAGATTCCATCCTGCCAAGCTCGGCAACTTCGATATTGATAGTTTGAATTCCTGTTTCTTCTTTAACAATGTCTGAGAGTATTCTGGAGATCCCGGACTGGTAATTTGTTTATCCTGTCTATTTGATTGATTCATATTTTTAATCCCATATTTTCATAATTATATATTATAAATAATATTTTATAATATTGCTGTATCATGTTCCCCTTTCCAGTATGTTGCTTTCTTTTCCATCCAAACAAGTGCATAGTTTAGTGATAGACCAATTATTGCAAGAGTTAATATTCCCGCATACATCTCGGGAATGCGAAACATTAGCTGGGAATCCTGGACAAAATACCCTAATCCTGATTTAGCAGCCAGCATCTCAGCGCCAATTACTACCATCACAGCCGCTTTGGCTGAAAGCCTCGCACCGGCGATAATAGATGGAATAGTTGCCGGGATGATGATTTTTTTGAAGAGATCTATATCCGATATCCCAAATGATTTAGCGGCTTTTATAAAAAGAGGATCAACACTCTTTACCCCACTTATTGTATTAATTAACATATACCAGAGCGCCGCATAAAATACTATAGCGATCTTTGAAGTTTCACCGATTCCAAACAGCATGATGAATAATGGAAGCAAAGCGAATTGCGATGTGTTTCTTAAACTCTGGATGAGTAGATCCGTATACTTTTCAACACGCGAATACCATCCCATCAAAAGCCCCAATGGAATAGCAATAATGGCGGCTAATCCAAATCCCAGAATAGATCGTTCCATACTTGCTTTTGCATGAAATAATATTTCTCCAGATAAAACAAGATTTTTTAGAGTTAAAACTGTTTCAGAAAAGGTGGGGAAAAATATCGAACTGACTAAACCTGTCCTGGGCAGCACCTCCCATGCAAAAAAGAAGGCAAACAGAAGTATAAGACCATGAGCATGTTTGCTTATTTTTATAATCTTCTCTTTAAATCTCTTTATAAAGCCTTCGATCCCTAAAAAATCTACTTTTAATTCTTCTTTAGAACTGAATATTTCTTCTACCATCTGTATTATCCTCCTTTTTTTCTTTTCTATCTTGCATACACAGATGCCAGCTCCCAATCTTTCTGTGCTTTGAGTACTTCTTCTTTAAGCGCTCCCCAGACTTTATGCCGGTTGTCTGCGAATTCATTACTTGATCTTATGTCTGCGTCTCTTGGTCTTGAAAGATCAATATCTAATATTGTTTTTATAATTCCAGGTCTGGCTGTCATAACAGCGACCCTGTCTGCAAGGAATACTGCTTCGTCGATACTGTGAGTTACGAAGATAACAGTTGTATGAGTTTTTTCCCAGATTTTGAGAAGCTCATTCTGAAGAATTTCACGGGTTTGTGCATCCAGGGCGGCATAAGGTTCGTCCATCAACAATACATCAGGATTGGTTGCAAGCGCTCTTGCTATGGCAACTCTTTGCTGCATACCACCGGAAAGTTGATAGGGAAATCGATCTCCAAAGTCTGACAACCCGAATTGAGACAAAAGCTTTTTTGCAATTTGTCCTCTTTCCCCTTTTGGAACATTTCGCATTTCTAGTCCGAATTCTATGTTAGAAAGAGCTGTCCTCCATGGAAACAACGCATACTGCTGGAATACATATGCAGTTTTGATATTAGGGCCGTCAAGAATTTTGTCATCGATATAGACTTTTCCGGTGGTATGATTTGTCAATCCGCCAATTATATCAAGAAATACTGATTTTCCGCAACCACTTGGACCAACAAGTGTGAGAAATTCCCCTTTTCTGATGTTCAGGTTAACGCCAGCCAGCACCTCAACTTCATTGGAAATCAAGCCGTTGCTGATCACTTTCTGCCCATCTTTAAGTTTAAATTTTTTCGTAATGTCCTCAGTTCTTATTTTGTCCAATCAAAACATCTCCTTCCAATCGTATTCGACTGCGGTATTGTCATTAATTCTTGATCGCAGAATTTCAATAAAAGCCTCAACGCGATTTTGAGAGCTGTATAGCTCTTTCACGCATTTACCTCCTGAATATTTTTATTTCTTACAAGCTCTATAAAAGCCTCAGCTCTTGTTCGTATAGCTCCTTCATCAGAACCGGCATATTCCGTATGGATCTCAAGCAAGGGTATTCCCTCTGTTTTGAGAACGTTCTTTGTTTCGCCTGCCTTGAAAGTCCAGGGATCGCAATATCTCAATGTGTGATAGATTACTCCCTGCGCCCTGTTGTCTTTGATCAATTGTTTCAGATTTTTAAGCCTCTTATCCGTTTCCAATTCCAAATAAGGTAGCGATGCATGAGGAACCCGGTTAAGATATGCGTCTGCTATGCCCTCTATAGAAGGTTCTTTAATATTTACATCCAGGATCGGGTTAAGCCCAGACCACAGGTCATCTCCTACTATCGTGCCGCCCACCTGCTCGATAATATTTATCAGCTTTCTATCTTTAGGAGGAATTATGCTGCCGGATATGAAAATGCGGGCATCTCCGTTAAGATTTCCAGTTTTTGGGGTGCCGTGTTTTTCTTTCAGTTCTTTTAAAAGTTCCTGGAGTAATGAATTATACCGCCCTCTATCAAGGTAATATCCTGCCTGTACTATATCGAAAACTTCACGCCATTTTATAGGTGGTTTGTCAGCTGATTGGTATTTGTATAATTCTATTATGGATTTCCTTATGCTATTGTAAAGTTTGATGGATTCTGCAAGTTTCTTCTTATCAAGTTCGGTTCCTGCGAATTTTTCTAATCTATGCGTGAAGGCCTCTACTTCTTTGCGGAAATATTCCTGTCCTTCAGGCAGATCAAAATTCTTTGGAACTCCAAGAATATCAGTGTTGACCTTGAAGTAATGTTTTATAAGCTCTGCCACGCGGTATGTTTGTAAGCAGGTTGCATCCACTGCTACCAGATCTGAATTTTTAATATATGGATCCTGGTTCTCTGCAAAGAGCCCTACGAGCTCTCTTGTAAAAACACAATTCTTTGTGGATATATACCTGGAGCCAATTTCAACCAGTCTGTCGTCTCCTCCTGTTCCAAGCCTGATCGGGATTAATCCAAGGGCGTGGATGATCTCTTCAGGGATATTGTAATTAAACCACCCAACAACCTTTTCCCCTTTTTTTCTTGCTTCTGCAAGCTCCTGAGGTCTATCCTTTACTGCATTTTCTATTTTGTTTATAGTCTCTAATACCATACTCACACCTTTGAGCCATAGCTCCTGGCGAGTACTGCCGCTCCCAGTGCCCCAACCAACTGCGGATCATATTCTGGCGCAACTATCTTCGCTTTAAGTACTTCTTCCAGCGCTGCTTTCATTCCTACATTTTTTGCAACTCCGCCTGAGAAGAAAACATCGCTCTCCACACCTACACGCGAAAACATCCCTGATATCCTGTTTGCAATGGCATGGTGTATTCCTTTAATTATATTCCCCGGTTTCTCACCTCTTGCCAGCAGTGAGACTGTTTCGGATTCTGCAAAAACCGTGCATGTGCTGCTCATCGGGACGATTTCTTTTGCATTTAATGACAGCGGACCCAGGTCGTTCAGTTTAACCTTAAAAACATTTGCCATAACTTCAAGGAACCGCCCTGTTCCTGCTGCGCATTTGTCGTTCATTGCAAAATCTACAACGTTTCCTTTCTCATCCAGGCGGATCGCTTTGCAATCCTGCCCACCCATGTCTATTATTGTTCTTGTTGCAGGGTGCAGGTAATGTGCCCCCCTGCCATGGCAGGTAATCTCGGTTACTGTTTTATCTGCATAAGGCGCTGAGATCCTTCCATAACCGGTTGCAACTATGTATTTCAGGTCATCACGCTTGAGTTTTGCAGATTTAAGCGCTTTTTCAAGAGCAAGCAAGCCGCTCTCTTCTGAGTTCAATCCGGATTGAACAAGACCATACCCGAGGATCGAGCCATTTGACACAATTACTGATTTTGCTGTCAGCGAGCCTACATCCACACCCGCAAATGGCGGTTTTATATTTGATTTCGTTGTCATATCTTCCTCCTCTTTTACTAAGAGTAAGGTCAATATTCCCTGTGGATATATCACAGTTTAGAAATCAGCAACTATCGCCCTATTTATTCCAGATTCTGCATGATTGCGGCAATATTTTCCGATTCAATTCTGTTTTATGCCGTTTTCATGATGCTGATGTTTTTCGATTCAATTCATTTTTTCCACTAACAATAATATAAAGTGCCATAACCCCAAACAGAGGTATAAAAGACAGGAAAATTGCCTGTGTGCTGAAAAAATCTCCGATAATTCCTCCCAGCGTTGGCCCGAATATTGAACCCATGCCATGACCGAAAGAGAAGATGCCCGCTATCTTGCCCTTCTCTCCGTCAATATTTCCGACCTGTGTAAATGTAATAAGTGTGATCAAACCTGAGCTCATTCCAATAACGACAGATGCTATTGAAATCTGAAAAATATCCCTGCTCATTCCCATAACCAGCAGAGCGAGAATGCTTACAATAAAACTGAATAAATACAGGTTATTATTGTTTTTACGAAGCAACTGCCCCCCTAAAAATACCACACAAATAGTTGCGCCTCCCTTTAGCGCTATTAACATAGCAGCTACACCTGCAGATAAATCAAGGTCTTTGATCACAAGAACAGTGATGAAGGTAATAAAAGTAACAAAAAATGCACCATTTATACTCTCAATAATTGTTGCAGTTACTAAGGACCTGTTTTTTGCAAGCGCCTTGTAATGATTTGAGGCATCTGCAAATCCAAAATTTTTTGGTTTAGCAGGTAAATTGCTTCCACTATTTGTCCGGGCAAGAATAACTATGAACGGCGCAAGTAAAAATACGCTTGCAAGTGCGAAATAGCTTTTATAACTTATAACTACTATGGCCATTCCCCCAAGAACAGGCCCTATCAATGAACCACCCACATTCATCGAACCCTTGAACCAGCCTCCTTTTTTGATGCCAATGAGGTTCATATTCTTGAAAAAATCAGCGTTGAGTGCGGTTGTTCTTAGACTTCTTGCCATGCCGAAAAATATCATACTGAAAAGAAGAAGTTCAATACTGGATACATATGAGATGAGAACAATTATTGATGAACCCATTACAGCGCTTACAGAGTACATCTTTTTGGAACCTAAATAATCCACCATGAATCCCGCAGGTAATACTACAAGTAAATCCCCGATCCCGGCTATCCCTTTGATCAGCCCGATCTGAGTAGAAGAAGCGTTCAGGCTGAGTGCGTAAATAGGCAGTATTAAATTCACCATACCCATCGCAATACCGGTGCTTATATTGATGAGCATAAATTTTAAAATAAGCTCATTACCCTTGAAAATCTTCACGCCTAAACTCTAAAAAGCAGATATATAGCACTATACAAATCAGCAAGTGTTACCGTATTTATTCGGAAAAACGAACGTTTGAGGCAATTATTTTCCGGGCTGGCTTAGAACTGTATAACCAGTTTTACCCGGCGGTATTTTCTTCAACATTTTCAGGTAATTTGCTGATGTTTTCAGATACGATTTTTTTACCACTAATGAATGTATGAATTGCCATCGCGCTAAATGGGATCATAAAAGCAAGAAAAATCGCCTGCACACCATAAATATCCCCGATTATTCCACCAAGCGTAGGGCCAATTATAGCGCCAATGCCGTGACCGAAATTAAAGAACCCTGCTATCTTACCTTTTTCCCCATCCAGACTTCCGACTTCTGTAAAATTGATAAGAGTGATCAGACCGGTGCCTAACCCGTTTAACAACGAGGCCAGACCAAGCTGAATAGTATCAGTTCCTACCCCCAAAAAAAGAAGTGAAAAAACAGTGGTGATATATGCGAATAAATATAATCTGTTATTGTTCTTCTGCAAGTATGCACCTCCCATGAATACAACAAGCAAAGTGGACAATCCTTTTAAAGAGATAAGGGCCGCTGCAATACCAGGGGATAACCCCAGGTCTTTGATCACAAGTACTGTAATAAAAACCGTAAATGTCATGAAAAATGCGGTATTAATGCCATTTTTGATAGTCGCACTAACCAGGGTCTTGTTCTTTGTAAGAGACAAATAGTGGCTAGAACTGCCGATCAAACTGAGATTCTGTTTTTTCACATGCGAACGTATCTTATTTTTTGAGCCGGCATTTATCACCATGAGTGGTATTATTAAAATTGCACCCGTTATAAGAAAATAGCTATTAAAACTGAGGGCTACTGCAGCTATACCGCCGATCATAGGTCCCAACAAAGCTGATCCTATGGTCATTGAACCCTTGTACCATCCGGCTTTTTTTACACCTATTGTATTCATGTTTTGGAAAAATGCAGCGCTTAACGACGTAGTCCTGAAAGTTCTGGCCACACCGTAGAATATCATGGTCAATAAGAGAATTTTCGGACTGGCAGCCAGTGATAATAGCATTATTATCACAGCGCTGCAAATGCAGCTTATCGAATATGTTTTTCTTGATCCTAAATAATCCACAATAAATCCGGCGACCAGCACTACAAGGATGTCTCCGATGCCTGAAAATCCTTTTATCATACCTATTTCGGTAGAAGTTGCATTCAGGCTGAGGGCATACACAGGGATGATAAAATTCATCATGCCAATGGCAATTCCGGAACTGATATTTATTAGCATGAATCTGAAAATAAGTTCGTTGCCCCTGAAAAATTTCATGGCTAAACTCTAAAAAGCAAATATATAGCACTATAGAAATCAGCAAGGGTTGCTGTATTTATTCGGAAAGACGAATGTTTGGGGCAAGTTTCTATCCGAACATTGGATGAAGTGAAGGAAAGAAAGCACAGAGTCGGCCATGAACTGAGGTTCCTAAATGAATATTAAAAAAACAACGAACAAAAATGAACTGAAACGAACTCCGGTGGCGTGAGTTCGTTTGGTTCGTACGAGTTCGTTGTTAATTTTCAACCAGACGCAAGGCGAAATCGCAAAGGAGAGGGCAGGGTGCGGGTATGTGCCGTTGAATCCTCAAACCACCCCCACCTTTTTTCGATGCCCGACCAGTCCCCCATCAGCCAGTATCTCCTGCAGGAACTCAGGAAGTTTAGAAGCCGGATATTTCACGCCTTCATGTACAATTATTCCATTCACCAAGTCGATTTCAATAGTGTCCCCTTCTTCGCAGTCGATCCTTGCTTCAATGATTGGCAGACCCACATTGATGGCATTCCTGAAAAATATCCTTGCGAACGATCCCGCCACCACGCAGGCAACGCCAGCATATTTTAACGCCAGGGGCGCCTGTTCGCGGGATGAGCCGCATCCGAAATTCTCACCTGCCACGATTACATCGCCCTTTTGCACTTTTTTTGAGAACTGCGGGTCTAATCCTTCCATGACATGGGCTGCGAATACTCCAAAATCAGTGGTACGCAGGTATTTTCCGGGAATAATTACGTCCGTATCCACATTATCGCCAAATTTCCATACTTTTCCCGTGATTTTTTTAAAATTATTATTATTTGTATTATTTTTATTATTGATCGTCATTTCAGATGACCTCCCTCGGGTCTGCGATCTCACCACGAAGCGCGCTTGCAGCCGCAGTTTCAGGCGAAGACAGGTAAATCAATCCTCCTGCCCCCATACGTCCTTTGAAGTTCCGGTTGGATGTGGAAAGACACGTCTCGCCTTCACATATTACTCCCTGGTGGGCGCCAAGACACGGCCCGCATCCGGGCGGCGCAATAACAGCGCCTGCTTTAAGAAGAGTGGAAATTATCCCGGATTCTGTGGCTTTTATGAGTATCGAACGCGAAGCTGGAAGCACGATCGTCCTGGTTTTCACCTGCTTTCCATGCAGGATCTTTGCAACTACCTCAAGATCTTCGTACCTGCCATTAGTACAGGAACCTATGAAAACCTGGTCAAGAGGTGTCCCAACGACTTCGCTTATATTGAAAACATTATCCACTTCATGCGGTTTTGCGATCTGCGGTTCAAGGTTTGTCACATCATAATATAAATCTTCGAAGTATTTGGCATTGTCATCAGCATAAACCGGTTCATATTTTTCTTTTGCCTTTCCATTCAGAAAAGTGAAAGTTTTCTCATCAGCCGGCACTATGCCGGTTTTTGCTCCCATTTCTATGGACATATTGCAAAGCGTCATACGCTGCGCCATGGAAAGGTCTTGGATTGTCTCCCCATAATATTCGATGGCTTTATAATTAGCGCCATCGGTTCCTATGTTTTTGATTATATTAAGTGTCAGGTCTTTTGCCGATACCCCTTTGAAAGCTTTCCTTCTACCGTTATCCTGATAGTCTCTGGCACTCGAAGCCAGAGTTTTCCTGATGCAAATATCTCTGCCATATCTGTCGCCCCGACACCTGTTGCAAATGCCCCGAACGCCCCGTATGTGCATGAGTGCGAATCCGCGCCTATTATGAGTTTTCCAGGCAGGGCAAATCCATTTTCAGGAAGCACCTGGTGGCATATACCTTCGCCTATGTCAAAGAAGCTGGTAATTCCCTGTTCGCGAACCCATTGCCTTATTCCCTGATGCAGTTTGGCGCCGGTATCGGTATGCGCAGGCGTATAGTGATCAAATGGTATGATTATTCGTCCCGGATCCCATACTTTCTTTACTCCCATCTCCTTAAATGCTTTCACGGCAATAACGCCTGTGCCGTCATGCGCCATCGCATAATCAATATTGGCTATCACAAAATCATCTGCATCGACTTGTTTTCCGGCTGCGCGGCTGAGTATTTTTTCGCTGATCGTTGGCATGGTTATTTGTTCATAGACTTAAAGCGGATATATAGCACTAATTATGTAAGCAAGTGTTGTCCTGTTTATTCGGAAAAGCGAAGGGTAGGGGCAAAATATTGTCTGATAAAAACAGTGTATATCCAAGTTCACGTAAATCGTCGACAGTAAAGAAATATTTGAATCAGAGACCCCAAATCCGCGCATATCCGCGTAATCCGTGTCATCCGTGTTCCCTTTGATTTGATGATTATTATTTCATCCCCCAAAACAACAACGACCAAAACCCAGCCTATTCCATATCCTGCTGTCATTTCTGCGTCTCCTGTTATCTAAAAGAGTATAGAGTTTACATGCAGTATTTCTTTTCTCAAACCTGATATCCACAGCCTTAACCTAACATTAGGATAAACCAACACGAATTATAATGGACACAAAAAATCGCAATCCACATATACATACTGAACAGTATGTTACTATATGGTATGCTTCATCAACCGAAAGAATGCAGATAAATCCTGTTGATAAAAACTAATCCATATCCTCCCTCAACTGCGCCGTTTTCGTAAAAAAGCTAAGGAGGGGTTTTATCTCCTCAGTACCATATATCCTGTGCCAACAAGACCTGCCACAGCAAACAATATCCAATCATATTGCCGGGGTTTCGCATTATCAACGGGTTTTGTTACTGGCGAACTGGCCTGGACTGCGACGGCTGACGATGTGGATGGGGTTGTTGTTTCTGCCGACGTGGAAGATTCAGCAGATGGGGTGGTTGCATTAGCAGTTGCAACTTTTAAATCTACTTTTGGAGCATCCTTGATCACCTGTTCAAAAAATGGATAGAATCGCAGTGCAGTTGAACTGTCAGCCACCTTGAATTTTAGTCCATTTGCAAGATCAATAACAGCATTCTGGCCAAGGTTTATGTTGTTCTTATTGTGGAGCAGAACGTAATTCTCATTCGCTTCTTTTACCTCAAATATTCCGAACTTATCTCCTGTTTTTATTTCAAGCACATTGCGGGATATAAGCCATGTGTATCTGAGCTGCACAAATGTTTCCGCGTCTTTGCGCCCCTGAAAATATACTGTCCACATAGGTAACGAATACAGGCACATTGGACTCTCCCTTCAGGTCTTTCTCTGAATAAGTGTATACTTCTCCCTCATTTACTACTTTAATATCTAATGTTATTCCATCTTTTGTCAGGGAAAGTGATGCCTGTCTTGGATTTGTTCTTACATCAAGAGCATCAACTGTTAGATTATATCCTTCACCAAGGTTCCATGTCGTTCCAAGCTTTAGTGTCTGTTTTTCCTGTTTATCCTGCTCCTTTATCAGTTTGGCTAACTTATTTGCCTTGCCATTCACGGCAACATAAAGCCCACCCTACCAGCCAAGGCGTGCATAGAAGCCTCCATTCCTGCTATTCATGAACGTCTTTGTTGTGCTATTGTACTCAAGAGCATTCTCAATTTTCAAGCCTTTTTCACTGAATACCTTATATTTTTGGTCTGTCCGGGATGTATTATAAAGCAGCTTTTCTGCCTCAATAGTCCTGCTCGCATTGGTCAAAGTTGATGCGCTCTGATCAACGACTAGACTTTCACTTGATTTTCCACCACCTGATGCATACCAGAATCCTGAAAATCTTTGCGCATCCCATACAAGAGTCTTATACTTGCTTTCGTCATAAGCGCCGCCTCTTAATTCATATTTTCCGGGTTTTGTTTTTTCAAGGATCGGATAAAAGCGAAGTGCTGTTGCGCTATCGGCTACCTTGAATTTTAGATCGCCATACAACGGCTGTACCGAGTTCTGGCCAAGGTTTATTGATTCTTTATTATATAAGGTCATGGTGTTTTCTGTTGCTTCTTTTACTTCAAAAACACCGAATTTATCCCCTATCTTTATTTCAAGCACATTATTTGATATCAGCCATGTGTACTTAAGCTGGACAAAGGCAGCTTTGTCTTCAGCGCCTGTGAAAATACCATCAATGTAGGTGACAAATAGCGGTACGCTGGATTCTCCACCCAGGCTTTTTTCGGTATAGGTATAGACTTCACCTTCATTAACTACCTTTATATCCAGTGTTTTGCCATCCTTTGTCAGGTTAAGCCATGCCTGTCTTGGGGATGTTTTTGCATCAATGGCTTCAAGGGTAAGATTGTAGCCTTCTGGGAGTCTCCAGGTCTCACCGAGCTTTAATGTCTGCTTTTCTTCTGCCTTTTGTTCTTTTACAAGTTTTGCCAGCTTGTTCGCTTTTCCATTCACAGCTACATAAACGTCGCCAAACCATCCAAGCCGTGCGTAATATCCGCCCGTAGTATTTCTTGTAAAGATCTTGCTGGTACTGTTATATTCAAGACCGTTCTCTACTAATTTACCTTTTTCACTGAAAACCTTATATTTCTGGTCAGTACGAACGGTATTATACAGGAGTTTTTCTTCATTGATGATCCTGCTACCTGTTTTCAGGCTTGACGCAGCCTGGTCTATCCTGAGGGTTTCACTTGATTTCCCGCCGCCTGACGCATACCAGAAACCAGTAAAATTCTGTGCATCCCACAGCAATGTGGTATTATATTTATTTGAGCTCTCATCAAAAACCACGCCGTGGATCTCAACTTTAGTCACGTTGCCAGCTGTCACAGGTAGTGCGGAAATTAATATGATCGCAAGTATTGCCAATATTTGTTTCATTTTTATAACCTCTGTGTTCAGAGATTTTTCCAAATCTATATAATGTTAGAGAAATCAGCAACAGTTGTCGCAATTCATCCATAAACAGAATAAATCGAGCAAAGGATTCCGCTTTGATTCCATAATGGAAGAATTCAAAACAAAATCAAATTTTTTGCAATAATTGAACAAAATGAAAAAAGTAATTACGAAAAATCATCTATATGACGAGAAACGCGGATATTCAGTGTTTTTTTATGATGACTTTAAAATCACTGCCAGATTCCTCGATCCGTACTACTTCATGCCCATGTTCCCTGGTCCATTGAGGAATTGCATTTCTTGCAGTAACGTCATCGGTTAAAATTTCAAGTTCTTCGCCGGTTTTTAGCCCATCTATCTGTTTTTTGGTATAAAACAATGGTAACGGGCATACTCTACCTCTTGCATCTATTTTGTGCATGTGTGGTAGTATGAATGCCGGCATATTTTAAGTTTGTATTAAGGCAAAAAATGTAAGAGTTATTCGCTTTTTGATAAATCAGCTTTTTCGTACAAAGATACTATAATTTCCTTTGATAGCCTCTACGGCAAGCAGTTCATTCCCTGATTTCTTTGCCCATGCATCTATATTCTGTGGAGCTACAGGGTCGCTGGCAAGGATTTTTAATACCTGCCCCTTTTGAAGTTTGTCCACCTGCTGTTTTGTCCGTATCAAAGGATAGGGGCATGCTTCGCCCCTTACATCCAGTTCGAAGTCGTGAACTATTGTCATATCAGAACACCAGTGTCACTTCACTCTCCAGTATCCTGTTCGTCAGGTCATCGATGTTAAGTTTAGATATTCCTTCGATAATTTCGCTGTCAGCCACACCTCTTTTCTTCAGGTCCGCCTCCAGGGCATAGAACTTCACGCTATCCTTTGCCTTAATGATGCTTGCTTCAATGCTTGGCACATCTTTCTGCCATACAGCAGCATCGCCGTAGCTGGTCTTCTGTCCCTTTACCACAGAGTGAACACCTCCACTCACAAAAGTGATGGACGGCGAATTTCCTGCCGCAGCCTGCGTCTCAGCAAGCGGGATCGCGCTGTATGCATCTTCCTTGCCGTAAGGGGGCTGTGTCACGATTATGTTTACTTTCTTGCTCATTTTTATTACCCTAATAATATGGTCTTGTCTGATTCTGCTGTCCATTCACCAAGATCGTAAAGTCCGCCGATGACAACGCCTTCTGTCTGCTGTTTTGTCACACCGCGGGCATCTGTGCATTTGATGCATGCTATTGCATCGGTCTTGGGATTCTTCAGTCCTTTCTTGAGAACGGTGCCAAAGAGCTGCTCAACGACTGGGAATTCTTTTGGTCCCTGGTCGCGGTGTCCGATCAACGTGCCATCCAGGTAGTTGAAGAAGTTGACATTGATCCCTTTCTCTTTTGCAGCATGGGCGAGCCTGATAAGCGTGTATGCCGCTTCATCGCGATATGGGCCGTTTATCGATACGATCGTTAAGGTTTTATTATAGCCGTTGTTTGCCATTGTATCACCTTAGAACCATGCCACTCGTGTGTTATCTTCAACTATGTTGTCAAGGAGTGTTCCTATTTCATTTACCTGTACCCGGTCGGCCAGGTTCCCGTCAAGTCCCCTTGACTGCACAGCCCTGTCATCTGCAAGGATTTTGATGCCTTTCTTTTTAGCATCCTGGAGTTTATTCCCGAATTCACTTTTCCGAGCAGCGGTAACTCCGTCCTCTACAAGATAAAGAGAAACATTGTTGCCTTTTGTTTTGGCATTTAACCCGATATCCAGAACGAGATTTGGTATCTCGGTCGTATATGGGTCTTTGGATAATACCAGTAATAGATTTGTCATGTTTATCTACCTCTGAAATTAATTGTTCGTTTATTATTCAATCCGGCAGTCAATTCATTCTCAACTCTTGCTATCATAGAATCAAGTGTTTCAAGTATCGGCGTTCTTCTTTGCGCCCTTGAATACTCAAATTCGCGCCATTCCCTTAAGGTATTGAGGACCGGGGTTGTTTTCTGTGCTTTGCCTTTATCGGTGACAAAGGCGATTCCTTCTTTTTATCTGATTAATATTGTATCACCAGATACCTGATTATTAATGCAATACTTATATCAGTTCAGAAATCAGCAACTTTTGATTGGTTAATTCTGTTTTTGTAACAATTGGGGCAAGTTTGTTTCAAAAATCGCTAATTTTGACCGTTGATTTTTTCTGCGGAAGCTGTCACAAAACAGGCATGGAATTGTAGGGTGTTTTATAAGATAAGATCAAGGTAAGAGTAGCGCGAAAGTGAAGGAACAATGGCAGGATATAAAGAACACAATAAAATAGCAGAAATGGCAGGAATACCATCTGCCATATCCGAGGAGATCAATCGATTCATGGATGATATAAATCCTCCAGGGGACTTTGAAGCTCACAATACTGAAAATAAGATATTCGTGTGCGGGCACTTGAATGTGTCAATAAGGACTTTGATGGGAAGTGAAAATTTACGAAACAGGGGAAAAAAGGAATGGGTGCAAAAAGAGGATCTGAAATGGCTGCTGGCAGCGAAAAAAGAATATATCAGGTGCTACTATCTGCATCTTGCTGTTGATAATATTTGCGAGAGTAAGGAAAGCATAAAGGGCGGTAGAGAGACTGTTGATAGTTGCATAAATAGCTGGGGAAAAAATCGTGCTGCTGTTGTTCCGGGAACAGAACCGTATCTGAGAGACGTATTGGGTTTTTTGGGAAATAATGTCGAGAATATCAGAAAGATTATTTTTTTATAATTCAGATAGTAGAAGAATACTCTAAACCAGTTCATGTATAAAAAAAGAACCGCAAGACTTTCCCATAATTTCTCAAAGTGGGGAAGTGCATCTTTTTAGCATGGAGGCTTATGGGATAAGATTGAGGTAATTTGGTGAAAGTATTTGGAATCCAAACCGGACATTTTATCTGATAAGTAATACTTTCAATGAATATGAAAATCATCTACAGGCGGATAATTGGATTCATATTGTGCCTTCCCTTCATTTATTTCCTGTATGCTTGCGGACTATCCCAACCATCAAGACTAATTTTACCATGTGCTTTGGGCGCAGGCTCAGGTTTAACACCATTTACAGACATTGCATTGATTATTGGTCTTTATCTTATCATTACGGGTTGTAGAAAGGTGGATAAGAAGAATCTATTTTTCCTGGATGTATTTTTATGAATTTAAAAGAATTTCTCATGCTGGATAAAGAAAAGATCAGAATATCCGGCGCTATTTTTATAATATCAATAATCTGCATAATTATCGGCATCTATTTTGGAGGGTCTAATTCAATATTACGCTTGTTCTTCATTGCAGCATCTTTCTTTTATCTCCCAGTTCTGTTATTACCGGAGATAGCGTATTCCATCATTCCTTCGATGCGCCCTGATATGGATACAATGACTGCTCTGCAATTTTATTTCCAATCTGGTTTAATGTTTGTCCTTGTTTGTGTTTATATATATCTTATGTCCTGTGCTATCGTATTTGTCAGGAGAAAGAGAACAACTGTTTGATGCTTACCGAGATAAACAAAGAGGTGAGGCGATATTATTGGTCTATTCTCCGATTTCGGAAATACCTAGCAAACATTATTTAATCATTGATACGTATTTATGAGGGAAAATAAAAGCGGTGATATATATTACCTTAGAATCTCTCCTCTCATCCCTGAAACCTCGCCAGCTTGAATCCATCAAACACTCACAAGGCCCCCAACTGATCCTCGCAGGCGCCGGAACTGGCAAGACCACGACCATCACCGCAAAGATCGCTTACATGGTCGAAAAAGAAGGCATCGACCCTTCCAACATCCTCGCGCTCACCTTCTCCAAAGAAGCAGCAAGGAACATGCGCGAAAAAGTCGAGAAACTCCTTCAGGGAAAGGAAGTGATCGTTAAGACTTTTCACTCATTCTGCGCCGAGCTTATCAAGGATCATGCTGACCGGTGCAAGGTTCCAGGTGATTTCAAGATATTCGAGGAGATGGATTCAGCTATTTTCATATACAGGGAACTCAAAGTCGATGCAAGGACCGCCAGCCTGTACGCGAACACGATCGGAAAAGCCAAAGACCTGAATATCTCGATAGATAAATTCAAAGAATATCTGGAAACGCTTAAAAAACGGGTTCAGGATATCGCAAAAGATGAGAGCACATGGAAAGAACTGTATCGCGAATCTAAATTCAAACTCAATACATTCCATCTTCAGGAATTCAAAGACAAAGAAGATAAGAAGGCAAAACAGGCAGAGAAGAAAAGATATTCAGAATTCATAGACTTCTATGAAGAATACCTGAAATATTCAAACTTCATATCAGCCTGGGAGAAATATGAAGAAAAGAAAATAGCTTCAGGCGCTCTGGATTATGGCGACCTGAATCAGATCGTTCTCTGGTATCTGGATGTGTATGGCACGCAGGAATTGAATGACACCTTCAGCTACATAATCATTGATGAATTCCAGGATACCAATTATGTACAATTCGAACTGATAAAAAAACTCACGGCAGCGAATAAGAACATAACAGTGGTGGCAGACCCGAACCAGACCATATATGCATTCCGTGGGGCGTACACCAATAATATTGAGGAGTTCAAAAAGAAATTCTCACTATCTGATAAAGATATCGTGTCACTGGATGTGAGTTTCAGGTCAACGAATAAGATACTCAGAGTGGCTCATACCCTGATCGAAAAGAACTATGGAGAAGATAAAAGGCAAGAATGCCTGCTCCTGAAAAATCACAAAGATAAAGAAGGAGAGAACGTTAGTATCATCGAAACAGAGGATGATAATGAAGAAGCACGAGCCATAGTCGAGAAGATCGAAGACTATCTGGCACAGGGAATCCCCCAAAAGAGATCGCTGTATTATACAGGACACATGCCCAGGGACGAAAGGTAAGACAGGCTCTTGAAAACAGGGGTCTGCCCTTTCGGGTCAAGGACGATACCGATTTCCTGAAGCAGCCTGAAATAAAGACCGCTCTTGCTTATCTGTATATAATCAACAATATATCTCATCCCACAGCCCGCGGGACAGAAGCATGGTGGAGGATATTCCATTACAATAATGCCCTGAGCCAGGAAGATTCCATCAGGATAGGAGAATACCTCAAGAAAAAATGGGTCTCGTTCCAGGAAGCTATCTATCATCACATTGTAGAACTTAAACTTTCAAATAGCGGTCTTGAGACCATAAACAATGTAAAAAAAAGAGTCGATTTACTGTGCTCGAAGAAGAATCTGGATGTATCAGACCTCATCCTTGAGGTATATGACCAATCCGGTCTCTCAAGGCAATTCGCCCATACAGACACAAAACGCAGCAGGGAAGCGCTGTTGAATCTCAGGCAGCTTCATGAATTAGCCAGTAATTTTGAGGAGTTCCATGGAAAAGACCTGAGTTTGTTCATAGATTATCTTGAGATCCTTGACGAGATGGACGGAAATCCGTCACCTGCAAGAATAGCGGATGATGATGCCATAAATCTCATGACGATACATTCGGCAAAAGGGCTGGAGTTCAAGGTTGTATTTGTCACAAATCTTGCAAAAGATAAATTCCCTCTGTACCGGGGAGGCGCAGAGCCACTTATTCCACCTGAATTGATGGAACAGTACAGGGATATTTTCGAGGACAAATCCATTAAAGATACTGAAAAAGCAGTCAGGGAGCGCAAAAAAGAGATCAAAAAAGAAGAAGAAAGACGGCTTGCTTATGTGGCACTTACCAGGACTAAAGAACATCTTTTCCTGACACTGGCAATCAAATACGCAGAGGATGAAAGAGAGCCGTCTGAGTTCCTTATTGATATTGGATATGACAACTGGAGAGCTGGCGGGAATATCACAGCTGGAGATATCAGTTATTTCAGGGATACTGATATGAAGGTCAGGGAGATGGTAAAAGACAGCGCGCTTGAGCGGGAAAAGGCTCTGCGAAAAAGGCTGCTCATCGAGTCGCTTGATTCAGGCGATTTTAATGAGATAATGAAAAATACGCTGCTGTATCAGGCTTTAAAGCATGGAAAAGCGCCTGATTTCAAGGAATTTTTCGATTCCAACTGGGAAAAAATAGACCCTGCGCAGGATGCGCAGATTATTCTGGGCAAGATCAAAGAGAATAAGAATGGGTTGAAATTCAATCCTGCAAGCATGACTTTCAGCTATTCCTCAATAAGTTCCTATGAACGGTGCCCGCGCCAGTATGAACTTGCAGAGCTTCTCAGGATGCCAACGCGCGATTCAGAAGATTCTACGGGAGCTATGAGACGCGGGAATTTTGTCCATAAGGTGCTTGAAAAAGCTGTGAGTGAGAAAATTACGTCAAAGGATCGGTTGTATGAAATAAGAGATACAGTTGCAAGAGAACCTGAATTCAAAGGTGTTGATATTGAAACGGCAACCGGGGCACTTGATGTATTCTGGGAGCGCAACAAGAATACAATTTCAAATAACCTGATGGTTGAGCAGCGGTTCACAGTACCGCTTGGCGGCTTTAATTTTAAGGGATTCATTGACCGTGTGGATCTTATTCCGGGAACAAAGGATGAGGTCGAGATCATAGATTACAAGGCAGGAAAATATGAACCAGGACCTGTTGAACGAGGAAGACAACTTTTGCTGTATACACGCGGTATCGAGCATATGTATCCGAAATACAGGGTGAAAAGACTCACTCTGGAATTGCTCAACCTTCCTAATCCCAGGACATTTGAGCTTATCGATGGAAAGTTCAAGAGCACAGGCAGCTCGCGGATGGAAGGGCTTGATGAGGCCGCTGTTGAGGATATGATCGAGACTGCAAAGAAGATCGCGCATGATTATGAACACGGGTTTGAGAGGACGAAGGATGACGGTTATAAGGAGTGTTGATGCAGTTGTATTGCGGGGATTGAAATCAAAGAATTAACAGGCAGCAAGGACAAAATACATGAAAAATAGAGGTGGGGGATGACCTGCTAAGAAGTGCATCCCTGACTTACCGTTATTTGAACATTTATATAAATATTGTTGTGAGTGAAATTATAATGAGAACGATACTCCGATGAGGACAGAAAAATAACGAAAAAAGGACCCCCACAACCGGGTAAATCACACCGCAAGGACGGCGCCTGAGACCACATCATGCACTCAAGACGGCTGGCAGTATTACCGCGATATCACTATCAACAACACCGGCAGCGCCCTGACCTACTACCAGGTGCTGGTAAACCTCACAGGAAGCGCCTTCCCAAACAGTGCACAACCCAGCGGCGCAGACATCAGATTCAGGGATGCGGGCGGCACTGATTTGAATTACTGGTTCGAGAAGTGGGATCATGTGAACGGGAGCGCGCTTGTGTAGGTGAATGTCACCAGCATACTCGCAGGAGGAGACATGAGCATGCGGATGTATTACGGGAATCCGGGCACGGCAGGTGCGAGCGATGTAAATGCTCAGGTTCCCCCTCCCGGCGGATATTAGAAGAGTTCCAATCTCAAGTAATTTTGTTCCAGTTAATGACTTCTAATTCATGGATATTATTAAAATGACCATCATTAGTCAGAAGCGGAACATCATGTTCCAAACATAATGCAGCTATCCAGATGTCATTTTCAGGAATAGGATTTCCTTTCTTTTTCAGGTCATAACGAACCTTAGCATATCGTATGGCAGCAGCTTCATCAATAGACATGAGAATTGAATCGTTGGCAAACATGGTTATATCATGTTCATTTTTTTCTGGTTTTGCACTATTGATCGCACCATATAGCAGTTCACCCAGCACGATAGCAGGAAGAAATAGCTGAACTGTCTTATCTATCAATGAACAAACATCAGAATTGGCTTCTCTATAAGCAATTACTGCATTAGTATCGATAGCCAGCCTACCATTCACCTTCAATTTTTTCAAACTCCTTGTCTATAAGGTTCTGCTGTTCTTTTGCTTCATCATGAGTCAATGTCCCAACTACATCACGCAGCCCTTTCCTGACGGGGCGAGGACGTATAATTACTATTACATTCTGATGTTCCATGATCCCCTTTAGAGGTTTTATGGGTTTCAATACGTTATCTTCGTATACTGCTTCTATTGTCTGTGTCGTGCTTTCTATCATCTTAATTTCAAATAAGTTATTGGATTATTAAGATATATATTCTCTCTCTGTCAATGAAAATCAGCAATTTTTGTTTTCCTATAAAAAAAAGAATGGGTCAAGCTTGTGCATTTGATGGCGAGTGGAAGGTGGAGGAGGTCAGTGTCGGCAGGAGGTTTTCCATGCAGCCAATCTGCGTTCATATGCGGTTTTTATTTTCATTGCTCGTTAATAATCCTTTTTGCACGATGCGCTTGAGGTTGCATGTGTATGTCGGCGTGCTGTATTTTAAAGCAGCATGTAATAAATATCATGGTAGTCCTCTGCCGGTGGTTATTTGAGGTCAGAATACTATCTGCCTTTTCTTTTAGCGAGCTGGAGAAATTATCCTGAAAATAAAGTTAAAAATAGGACTATCTAAAAAAATTATGTGCTCCGATGGGGATTTGAACCCCAGTCGTCAGAGTGAGAGTCTGACATGATTGGCCGTGCTACACTATCGGAGCAGGATTGTCTCAAAGTAGTTATGTGTTAATTAAAGTTTCGTTTGTTGTTGGGGGAATTTGAATGAATCGATATTTATTACAACATAATTAAATATCATGATTAATAAGTATAATGATTAAACATGATAAACTATAAGTACTTTAATATTCATACTAAAGGAAGGTGAAAGCATGAGTCAAATCGTAAATGTGGTTTCCCGCGGTAATGGGAAGGTAACAAGAAAAAAAGTAAAAGCATCGCCATATGAATTTACAATAGCTACCAGGGCAAAGTGGGAAATGGTAATAGCGGATGAAGATATCCCGATCGGGGCCGGTAAGCTTGAGCGTGTCAAGGTAAAAGAAATAAGCGTGCAAAAGGACATGCTTGCGATACCATGTGCTTTCAGCCATCATCCAATTGTTTCGGTCATTAAAGTGGCAACAAAAGAAGGGCCAACACCAGTCGAAATGGACCGGACGATAAATGTAGCTTATGTTATGGGCCAGGAATCCGGCGAGATCAAAAAAGGAGATCTCCTGTCAGTCCTGAACCTTTATCCCATAATGTTCACGCGGGAAGCAACTAAGCCGGTATGCGTCGGGTGATAAAAATGGAAACCTGCAAGATATGCAAGGGAGACCAGGATTCAAAACAATACAAGGGCTATAATATTTGTACCGAATGCGCAGACCTCATGGAAGACCTCATGGGTGAATATTTCCTGAGGACCATAAGTGAAAGTGGAGAAACAAAAAAAGGGTACCTGAAATACCTGGAGAATGGAAAAGAATTCATAAGCAACTACCAGAAAATAAGACAGCACAGTAAAAGGCATATAAAGCATATGGAAGAACACGTGCAGGAGGAGATAAAAGGTGCCCAGGGCGGGAAACAAAGATACCTTGAGCGGCTCCTCATGACCATCAACTGGCTTGAACGCTGCCCGGAGTTCTACAATTATTATTTCAAGGAATATTATGTATGCCCGGGTTGCGGTGCGTCAATATTTGACCATTATGGTAAACATGAAGTTGGAGATTGGCTCATGATCTCTTGTGAAAAATGCGATACGGTTATCAAGAAGTATTTTTCGCCAAAGTTCATGAACTGACCAACTTTATCCTTTTTAATTTCCTTTTATCCTTTTGGATTTAATTTTTCCAGTCTGCAACCTTTAATATTAATAAAGATTTATTATTAATTTGAATTTAATTAAAAATAAAATAAATTTATAATGATTAGTCATGATAAAATATAAGTACTATTACAGTAGTTATCTTATGGGGGTTCTTATGAACGAAATTGTAAATGTAGTAACCCATAACAACGGACGAGTGGATCGAAAAAAAGTAAAGGCATCGCCATATGAATTTACAATAGCGACCCGGGCAAAATGGGAAATGATAATTGCAGATGAAGATGTCACAATAGGTGCGGGAAAACTTGAAAAAGTAAAAATTAAAGAGATAATTGTACAGAAAGATATGCTTGCAATGCCATGCGCATTCAGTCATCATCCTGTCGTATCTGTTATTAAGGTCAAAACCAGGGATGGCCCATCACCCATTGAAACTGATCGCATAGTAAATAGTGCTTTTGTCCTTGGCCAGGAATCCGGTGAGATCAAAAAAGGTGACCTTTTGTCAGTGCTAAATCTCTATCCCATAATGTTCACGCGTGAAGCCACAATACCAGTAGGAGTGAGGTAGTTATGGAGACATGCAGGATCTGCAAGGGTGAACAGGACACCAGGTATTTCAAGGAATATAATATTTGTACTGAATGTGCTGATCTTATGGAAGACCTCATGAGTGAGTATTTCCAGAGAACCATTAAATTTGAAGGATCCGTTTCAAAAAGATGGTATAACGATTATGTTGAAAACGTAAAACAATTTGCAAGCGATTATCAAAGAATACGAAAGCACAGCAAACAGCACATAAGACATATGGAAGAACATGTAAAAGATGAAATGAATAAAGGCGTTGAGGGGGGAAGAAGGAGATATCTTGAAAGGCTGCTCCTCACGATCAACTGGCTAAGCGCCAGCCCTGAATTTTATAATTATTATTTCAAGGGCTTTTCTTCCTGTAAAGGATGCGGTTCATCAATATTCGACCACTTTGATAAAATGGAAGTGGGAAGCTGGTTCATGATAAAATGTGATAAGTGCGATACTGTGATCAAGAAATATTTCTCGCCAAAGTTCATGAACTGATTTTTTTTTTTGCAATAATAAGACCCATATTTCGCACATTACATTGTTGAATTTACATTGTTTTCCGATTCAGATTATTATAAATATATATCTCGATTTATTGATTAATACTCCGCTGCTTAATTATTTTTAAATATCAAATTTATTTCGAGCATGTGCGAAATGCAGGACAGGATATCCTAAAACCACTTATCCAGTGTCTGTTGCCCCTCATCCGAGGCTTCGACCAGGCGCTCCACAGCTTTTGAAACGCGAACTTGCGCAAAATCATGGTCATCACACAGGAATTTCATGATCGCCTTTGGATCTGGTTTTCTCCACTTTATCTCATATTCCTGAGTAACTACAGGATTGAGGAATAAATCTTTTATTTCAGAAAGATGTGTGATCTGCGTATTTAATTCAAGAAGCGCAGCTTCAATTCCTGCATGTTTTTTTATCAATTTCAAAGCCTTCTTGGGACCTATTCCCTTTATGCCGTCATTATAATCTGTTCCCACAAGAAGCGCAATATCCACAAGTTGTTCTCTTGATATTCCCAGTGTTTCAAGCCCTTTTTCAAGTTCGATGAGTTCAGGTTTTACTTCCACGAATATGCTCTTTCCCGCAAGCTTTCGTTTCCCTGTGACTGCAAGATTCCTTACAACAACAGGCGCGCCGAACAACAGTGCATCATAATCCTGTGAACCTGCAGCATATGCTTTTCCATCCCTTACTATTGATGAAGCCTGCGCCTCCCCTTCAGACGGCGCCTGGATGACAGGCATCCCCATAATCTGTAGCAAAAGTTTTGCATCTTCTATCATGTTTCCCTTGATCCGGGATGATGCCTGGGCGTGTTTAAAGGCTTCTTTATCTTCTCCCCTTGCTTTTGCCTCATCCCATTTTTCCTGGGCATTTGCTCTTAATTTTTTTCGTTCTTCAATTGTTTTATTTTTAAATTCAGGGGGTGTGCCATCAAAGACGAATACCGGTTTTATCCCCTCTTCTATGAGGTTTGTTGTCCGGTAAAGGAAACCTGAAAGATGGGATGTTACCTCCCCGTGGGAATCAATAAGCGGTGTACCATCACGCTGGCGTATTATACTCAGGAATTGATAAAGTGTATTATAGGCATCTATGGCTATTACTTTTCCTTTCAGGTCGGAAAATTCAATTTCTTTTCGTTCAAAAAGATCTCCGAGGTCAACCCCCATGATAGCACCCTAAAGTTCATCCCATTCTTACATCTATTACTGAATCGTTATCTGCTTCAATACCTCTTACTGTCAAAAGGTTGCCTTTTCGGTTTATTAATTCAGTTGACGTGACACTGACCTGATGTTCGTCCTGGGATTCTGTATTTTTATGTATGATCAGCACTTTTGTTCCTTTTTCGAATTCTTCCACGAAATTCCCAAGAACATGTTCATAATCAGAATATATCAATATATGAGATAATCCGGATGCTGTGTTCTTGATAATGCCGATTGGTTCGATCTTTAGATTCAAATGGATGACCTCTTAAAATATACCGTTATTCGCATGGCCTGCATATAGCTTTTTCGACAATATGAATTTTCCCGGTTTGCCCTTTATTATGTAAATCCTCATCCCAATCCAACATTAATAATCGATATATATTCTTCAATTTCCAGGAAATTACCAGATAATGTTATATACAAAAACAAAGGTGATACGGGGTTCTGTTGTAATTTAAATAAATGAAAAAAAGCTGGGATATAATATTTTAAAAATATATGATTATTTATTTCTTGGACTGGTTGTTTTTTATTTGATTGGGGCCATTTCATCAGTTATCTTAAACAAAAAAGACCGCATTTGTTCCTACATTTCATTTTTCAGCGCAGCGGCAGGAGCCATTTTTGGAGTGATCTTTTCAATATCGGTAATTTTTGGCGAAACGTTTTACCTGGCACTTTCGCAAGATTCATACCTGAAATTCGGTATTTTTGTCGATAAACTATCTGCATTTTTTATTCTTGTAATATCAATATCAGTGTTTGCAGTATCGATATTTTCAACAGGATATGTTAAAGAATATTTTGGGAAAAAGAATATCGGACATCTTGGTTTCCTGTATAATATTTTTATTCTTTCAATGATATTTGTAGTTTCGGCAAATAATGCAATAATGTTCTTAATAGTGTGGGAATTAATGTCTGTGATATCTTTTTTCCTCGTGGTTTACGAACATGAAAAACCAGAAACAAGAAAAGCGGGTTTTATCTATATTGTAATGACCCACATCGGAACCGGTTTCATTCTATTGTCATTCATGATCTTTGCAGGAACATCGGGCAGTTTCGGTTTTGAAACATTCCACGCTGCCGGCTCGACCATGACACCTCTTCTTAAAGATCTTGCTTTCATTTTTGCATTGATCGGTTTTGGAGCAAAAGCGGGTATCGTTCCCCTGCATATATGGCTTCCCTATGCTCATCCTGCGGCGCCAAGTAATGTCTCAGCGCTTATGTCTGGTGTAATGATAAAAACCGCTATTTTCATGCTGATCCGGATATCTTTTGATTTCCTTGGGGCAAGCGTGTCCTGGTGGGGATACGTTGTGCTGGCAGTGGGTACGATATCTGCAATACTTGGCATATTGTATGCAGTTGTGGAACCGGATATGAAAAGGATGCTTGCATTCAGCAGCATCGAAAATATAGGGATCATCCTTATTGGTCTTGGCGCTTCTATGATCTTTTTAGCAAGCGGAAAGCCCATAATTTCAGCAATAGCCGCGATTGCGGCACTATACCACCTCCTGAATCATTCTGTTTTTAAAGGATTGCTCTTCATGGGAGCTGGTTCCATATTATTTTCAACACATACAAAAAATATCGAGAAGCTGGGTGGAATAATAAAGAAAATGCCATTTAGCGCCATTCTTATCCTTATTGGTGTTTTATCAATTTCAGCGTTGCCGCCATTCAGCGGTTTTGTGAGCGAATGGCTGACTTTCCAGTCCTTGCTCCTGAGTTTTAATTTAAATAACAATTTTGCCATGATCGTGTTATCGATCAGTGCAGCAGTACTGGCTTTGACCGGAGCGCTTGCTGCTTATTGTTTCCTCAAGTTTTTCGGGATGGTTTTCCTTGCTCTGCCCAGAAGCGAACATGCGCAACACGCAAAAGAGGTAAATGTTTCAATGCTGGCCGGAATGGGGATATTTGCATTATTATCAATATTGCTTGGTATATTGCCAAAGTACGTACTTCCTGTTCTTGACAGGATAGCAGCATCTTTTATCGGGACAGGTGCATTCAGCCAATCCATTTCAGTTGGCACTTTCGGGATGATATCCATCCCATCCTCGCAGGGAATTTCAATTTCAACGCCGGTGCTTCTTGTAATGTTATTGATCCTTATGTTAATACCCGCAGTGATTTTATTGACCAATAGAAAGACCCTGCAGCCAATATATGAAACCTGGGGATGCGGCCAGCCAATTTCAACCTCAAGGAATGAATATTCGGCAAACGCTTTCTCAAAACCTGTACAGGTGTGGTTCAAGAGCTTATATCGTCCTGCAAGAGAAACAGAAGCAACATATTCATCCCCGTATCTTAAGCAATCATTTAAGTTCGAGTCAAGAATAGAACAGGTATTTGAACAATATTTATATAATCCGGTGGTTGATTTTGTCATAGTAAAATCAAGAAAAGCCAAACTGATCCAGACAGGAAGCATTCATGCATATCTTGGTTACATTTTTGGAATATTAATAATCCTTTTTATGTTTGTGATCGCAGGAGGAACTTAGATGATCGCACAAATTATTTTCCAGATAATTATTATCATTGCACTTGCACCGCTGCTTAGCGGAATTATGAAAAAAGTAAAAGCGTTCTTCCAGATAAGAAAAGGCCCGGGCGTTCTGCAGCCTTATTTTGATATTATAAAACTGCTTAAAAAAGATTCCGTTATTTCAGGGAATGTGTCCTGGATATTTCATGCTGCGCCTATTATTTCTTTTGTTGCCTTCCTTACAGCGGGTCTTTTGATACCGATATACATTACACAACTTTCCCTTGGTTTTGCCGGAGACCTGATCGCGGTTATCTACCTGTTTGCCCTTGCAAGATTCTTTACTGCCCTTGCTTCACTGGATGCAGGAAGTTCTTTCGGCGGGATGGGGGGAAGCCGTGAGATGTTCATAGCGTCTTTAGTAGAACCTGCATTGATGCTTTCCATATTTGCAGTTGCGTTAAATGTTGGTTCAACGAATCTGGGTTTCATTTCACAAACCATATCGGGCCTGGGTATTGGTGCCATGTCACCTTACCAGATCCTTGCTTTTGTTGCATTTTTTATCATCGCAATAGCTGAAACCGGGCGTATCCCTGTGGATAACCCGGCCACACATCTTGAACTTACAATGATCCACGAGGCAATGATACTTGAATATTCAGGAAAACAACTTGCAATAGTGGAGCTTGGGGCAATGATAAAGCAATTACTTATTTTTTCATTGCTTGCTAACATATTTTTCCCATGGGGCATAGCCACAGAAGGTGCAGGTGCATCAGCAATGGTTTTAGCACTCCTGGTTTATTTTATAAAGATAGTGATTATTGGAATTACAATGGCATCTGTTGAAATTTCAACAGCAAAATGGAGATTATTCAGATTGCCTGAATTAATGTCAATATCTCTTATGCTTTCATTCCTTGCCCTTGTCTCATTTATTATAGTAAAAGGAGGATAAAAAAATGACAGAAGTTGTTTTCGGGTCTAAAATAATGCAATTATTGATAGCATTCATTCTTGTTTCCACCTTCATGATCCTTGGTTCCACAAGGCTTTATTCATGTGTCAGGGCTTTTGGGATACAATCATTCCTGCTTGCATGTGTTGCCGGGATCGTGGCATATTCCACAGGAAAATATGATATTTATATTGTCGCTCTCCTGACCCTTATAATAAAATCAGCAGTAATTCCTTATATTTTTATTTACATTATCCGGGAGATCAAAGTTAAAAGGGAGATAGAACTTTATGTAAGCATCTCACCTTCACTTATCATAGGCGGCATCCTTGTTGTGATCTCATATTATCTCATAAGATCGATAAGTATAATTTCAGAACTTTCAAGTTTAGCCCTTTCAGCATCCATGTCGCTTGTGTCAATAGGACTTTTCATTATGATAAGCCGAAAAAAAGCCCTGATGCAGATGCTTGGAATCCTGATAATGGAAAATGGTCTTTTCCTTGGGGCAATCTCATTGACAAATGGCATGCCTCTCCTTGTTGAACTCGGGATATTCTTTGATGTCCTTATCGGAGTTCTCATTATGGGCATCCTGATATTCAGGATAAACAAAACATTTGAGAGTATAGATACGGATTTGCTCAAAAATTTAATAGGTTGATACCATGATAGAATATCTTCTTCTTGCTCCGATATTGACAGGCATATTATGCTTTTTTACAAGATCAAAGAAACAGGTTGAGACGGCAAGTCTTATAGGCTCTATTGCTACCCTTATTCTTGGATTGGTCCTGGTGAAAAATGTGTATCAAAACGGCACCATAGTATCGTGGACAAATTCTCTCTTTGCGGATGCATTCAGTGCTTTTATTGTCCTTATCGTTTCCATTGTGGGTTTTGTGGCTTCGGTTTATTCCATCGGCTACATGGGGCATGAATTCAAACACGGGATAATGGATTTAAAAAAATTGAAAATCTATTATGTCCTTTTCCACACCTTCATGTTCACCATGCTCCTTGTTGGAGTCACAAATAATCTTGGCCTGTGGATCGCCATTGAGATGACAACTCTAGTCTCAGCCCTCCTCATGATACTTCATACCAAAAAATCCTCTGTTGAAGCCGCATGGAAATATATGATCATATGTACTGTAGGAATCACGTTCGCCCTGTTCGGAACCATACTTACTTACTATGGCGCTGTAAAAATACTGGGGGAATCAGGAGATGCGCTTAACTGGACATCTCTTATCGCGGTGGCAGACCAGTTTGACCCGACTATAATGAAGCTCGCATTCATATTTATTCTCATAGGTTATGGCACAAAAGCAGGTCTTGCTCCCATGCATACCTGGCTTCCGGATGCGCACAGCGAGGCCCCAACACCTGTGAGCGCGCTGCTTTCAGGAGTTCTCCTGAATTGCGCCATGTACGGGATTATCAGATTCTATACTATAGCAACAAAGTCAACAGGACCGGCTTTTACAAGCAATCTCCTCATTATATTCGGGCTTCTTTCCATTGGCATTGCAGTACCGTTCATAATTCTCCAGGAAGATTACAAAAGGATGCTAGCATACAGCAGCGTTGAGCATATGGGAATAATAGCCCTCGGGATAGGGTTCGGCGGGTTCCTGGGGGTTTTTGGCGCGATACTTCATATGTTTAACCATGCCATGACAAAATCACTAATGTTCTTCGGCGCAGGAAATGTGCTTCTAAAGCATGAAACAAAAGAGATAGACAAGGTGAGCGGCATAATTAAATCCATGCCGGCAACAGGAACAATGCTGCTGATAGGAGGGCTTGCGATCACAGGGTCGCCGCCATTTGGGATATTCATTAGTGAATTTACAATACTTTCAGCAGGTTTTTTCCAGGGAAATATCATCTCTTCGGTCTTATTTCTGCTATTTATAATTATGATATTCGCAGGCTTTTTCTATAACCTCAGTAAAATGATTTTCGGAACTCCAAAACCCGGAATAGTGGCCGGGGAAGTGAGCAGGTGGACACTCGGAGCAATGGCGATCGTTGCAGTTTTCGTAATTGTGCTCGGAGTCTATATTCCTCCGTTTTTTTATGATATGATAATAAAAGTCGTGGCTGTTATAAGGTGATTCAATGAATTCCAATATAGAATCCATCAACAAAGAATTTAATGCTAATATTCTTGATGTTTCCACATCACATAATGAAACATATCTCACTGTAAAAAAAGAGATAATCGTGAAAATGTGTGACTATATTTATCACCATCTGGATCTTCCCCTCATTTCTCTTTTTGCCACGGATGAACGCAAAATTGATGGTTCTTTTAAGATCCATTATGTTTTTTCAGTGGACAAAGAAGATGCATTCATAATTTTAAGAATAAATATCGATGAAAAAAATCCTACATATCCATCTATCACAAATAAGATCGCTGCTGCTAACTGGTATGAACGGGAGATACAGGACCTGTTCGGCTTGATACCAATGGGGCATCCTGATCCGAGAAGGCTTATGAATTTTGAGGACTGGCCTGCCGGATTGCATCCCCTCAGGAAGGATTTTGATATCAAAACAAAACCCCCCAGGGTTGAGGGTGAATATATCTACCGCCGTGTGGAGGGTGAAGGTGTATATGAGATACCCGTAGGACCTGTGCATGCCGGTGTAATAGAACCCGGGCATTTCAGGTTCAGCGTAGCAGGTGAGCCCATACTCAACCTTGAGATCAGGCATTTCTACACTCACAAAGGAGTTGAGAAACTATTTGAGAACATCTCTATCGATAAAGCCGTTTTTCTTGCAGAAAGGGTTTCCGGCGATAACTCAGTTGCTCATGCAGTGGCTTTTTGCCAGGCAATGGAAAAAATCGCTGGCATAAACATCCCGCCACGCGCAAAGCATATCAGGACAATTCTTCTGGAACTTGAGCGGATATACAATCACCTTGGTGACATTGCCGGGATCGCGACAGATGTGGCTTTTTCATTCGGCGCAGCGCATGCGAACAAACTAAGGGAAGATGTATTGCAGTTAAACGAACGTGCCACAGGAAGCAGGATGCTTCGGGGAATGAACACAATCGGTGGCGTGCGGCGGGATATCGGTGACCGGAAAGATGAAATCCTTCTTAGCCTCTCAATTATCCAGCGGGATTTCAGGAAATTGATGGAACACCTTACTTCGACCCCATCACTTATGGACAGGATAGAAACAACAGGGCGTCTCTACAATGATATAGCTAAGGGATTGCATGTAGTTGGGCCGGTTGGACGAGCTTCAGGGATCGACAGGGATATGCGGCGCGACCACCCTTACGCTGCCTACAGGGAATTCAATTTCAAAGTAATTGTTTTAAAAGCAGGTGATGTGCTTGCAAGGACCATTGTAAGGGCAGATGAAGTGTGTGAATCTGTGGCATTGATAGAACAGGCGCTCTGGTCACTTCCCGAAGGGGACATAAAAGTAAAGGTTGATGAAATCCCTGACGGTCAAGCACTTGGGATTTGCGAAGCACCAAGGGGAGAAACAATTTACTGGATAAGAACTTCAGGGAATAAGATCGAAAGATGCAAAGTCCGTGACCCGTCCTTCTGTAACTGGCTATCCATAGAGTATGCTGTACTTGATAATATCGTCCCGGATTTTCCGATCATAAACAAAAGCTTGAGCTTGTCTTATTCAGGCAATGATATGTAGGTGAAATAATGCTTGAAATACTTAAGAAAACCATTAAAACCGGCTGCCAAACAACGAAATATCCCGCTGTACCTGATATTGCGCCGGAGGGATTTCGCGGAAAACCGGAGTTCACTTCCAATAATTGTACCTATTGCGGTGAATGCGTCAAAGCCTGTCCGCCTGGTGTTATCCTGCTTAAAGAAAAAAGCGGCGAAAAGACGCTTTCATTATCATATTGCGGCTGCATATTCTGTGGAAGATGCGAGGAAGTATGCAAATACGGTGCCGTCAGGCTTACACAGGAATATGAACTCGCATCAAAGACAAAAGAAGACCTTGTTACCAGTATCCGGAGAAAGTTATGACCGTTGAAGATGAAATAGAGATCATGGGGCAGCGCCTGAATGATAAAATAAGGAATATATTCGGGCGCTCACTGCATATTCGGGAGGTAGATGCCGGCTCATGCAATGCATGTGAGGTGGAGGTGAATTCGCTCTCAAATCCGATATACGATATCGAGCGATTCGGTCTTCATATTGTGGCTTCACCGCGCCATGCAGATATGCTTATTGTCACAGGTCCTGTGACGCGGAATATGGAATTAGCTCTTCTTAAGACATATAATGCCACACCAGCACCAAAACTTGTCGCCGCAATGGGTTCATGTGCCTGCAACGGCGGGATTTTTGGCGATACTTACGCAAGCTTGGGCGGAGTTGATAAAATTATTCCCGTTGATGTGTATATTCCGGGGTGCCCTCCAAGACCGCAGGCTGTGATTTTTGGACTTATGGTGGCACTTGATAAACTTGAGCAAAAAATCAAAAAGACAGAGGTCTTATCATGACCCATTATGAGATACTCCTTGCTACAGATGGCAGTGATTATGGGAGAAAAGCAGAGATAGCAGCTATGAAGATCACAAAATCCTACAATATCAAAATGGCAGCTATATATGTTGCTGTAGCAAAGAAGGATTCAGAGAGGGAGGAACTTGTATCACATGGTGAGGAAGTATTGGGGAGGGTCGTGGAAATGGGGGATGATATGGGCATAGATGTCCATAAAATACTTGTTGGGGTAAGCATGCAGCGGATCCCAAAGATGGGAGCCCGCGCAGAAATCATCGCGCATGCGATACTTGAAGCTGCTGAAAAATATAAGGTCCATACGATCGTCATGGGCGGCGAGGGTGAGACCGAGATAAATCCGGAGCTTGGGAGTGTGGCGCAGGCTGTGGTAAAAATGGCAAAATGCACGGTGCTTGTGGCGAGATAACCTGGAGCAAAATCCCTATAGTTTATCTTTCACAACTTTTTGAGAATCCTTAATGCCAGGTATGCCGCATTCTCACCATTATCTATTCCCACACAAGCGACAGGGACTCCTTTTGGCATCTGGACTATTGATAAAAGCGCATCAAGTCCGCCAAGTTTTGAACTTACTGGAACGCCTATTACAGGTTTCTTTGTCCGTGAGGCGACTATCCCGGGAAGAGCTGCAGATAATCCTGCAATTGCAATGAACACCTGCGCATCACTATTTTGTATATAATCCTCAAGCTCTGCCGGATTCCTGTGAGCGGAAAGAACCTGAATATCATAATCGATACCTGCATTATCCAGCACTTTTATTGTTTTTTCGGCGATTTGGCGGTCTGATTCCGATCCTATCAGTATTGCAATATTAACCATAGATATTAATGGTTGATTAATACTTAAAATCCTTTTGAGAAAAAAGCTTTTAGAGAGGTGAGGGGGGAAGACCAATCCCGCCCCCTTTATGGCATCTCACTCTTCTTGATCATCATTACAAGGTTTAGCGTGTCTTGTAAACATTGAAAGCCACATTGCATACTTTCCATAGGCCATAATGGCGCTATTCGGGTAAGCAGTTTCATTTATGTATGTGGAGTCTTGCCCCAGTTCGGCAGTATCCTGGAAATTTAACATCATCGCCCCATTTTCTTGAAAAACAAGTGAAATGTTGATATTTTGTGTTTCATTTGGCTGGATCTGGATAGATGTGATATATTTTGGAACATCTTTCATATTACTCCTCCTGTGCGCATTTTAAATAATAATAAACAGCTTTTGAAATCGCTTCCTTTACTGAGGATTCTCCAGTTTTTGTTTTAAGAGCAATCACATCCTCCTGTGGAAGTACTGATTGAACGTGAACATATTTCATTCCTTAATTCCTCCGAATGCTACTAAACATATTATAATCATAATAATGATACTAATGATGTATAAAGCTTTCGATGGAAAATCTTCCCTTTGAAATTTGACTTATCAAAAACTTAATATGCAAGGTAAGGTATTCACCTGCAAAATTGAGGTAGCAGAGGATATTATTGAATGATTGGACGATTTAAATACGATAATGAAGTGTTCAAAGGGGTCGTCAAGGGAGAGCGCGTTATAGTTGAAAGGGGGCTTTATAGTGATACTTTTGTTCTATCAGAGTTAGAGATATTGCCGCCAACAATCCCGAGTAAAATAATCTGCGTGGGATTAAACTACATGGATCATGCCCGGGAACTGGAAATGACGATACCGGAAAAACCTTTGATTTTTCTAAAACCCCCGTCTTCAGTAATAGGTCATCTAGGGAAAATTGTTTATCCTGGCACGGTAAAACGAGTTGATTATGAAGCTGAACTTGCTGTTGTAGTAGGCAAGCGCTGTAAAAATGTTCCCTCCATGGATGCAGGTAGTGTAATTATGGGATATACGTGTTTCAATGATGTAACGGCCAGGGATATCCAGAAGGAAGATGGACAATGGACACGGTCAAAAAGTTTTGATACTTTTGCTCCCACAGGTCCTTTTATAATGGATCAGGGACTGGATATTAGTGACCTTTCTATCAGGACAAGGGTAAATGGAAAAGTAAGGCAGGATTCAAGAACTTCCGATCTTATTTTTAGCGTACCTGAATTGATAGAGTTCATTTCCAATATAATGACTCTTGAGGCCGGTGATATCATAGCTACAGGCACGCCTCCGGGTGTTGGTGAATTATATGCCGGGAATGAGGTTGAAATTGAAATTGAGGACATTGGAGTATTGAAAAACAGTGTTGTTTGATAGAGACCAAATATAATCATTGAATATTGGATATTAAAAAATAAAACCTATCAATTGTATCCTCTCGTTTTATTAAGAATGAAATCAATAAAAGTATCAAATAACAAGCGAAAAGGTGAATGAATAATGTCGGATGTATATGATAATGTATGGGAAACCAGAAAGCGTAAGCCTCCTGCAAGGGAAGAAAAAAAACTCCAGGAGGTAAAACCACCATCCACAGACCGGGACAGGTTAAATGATACAATTGAGCGAAGAAAAAAGAATGTTTATGGGATGAAATAACTTTTTTTATTTAGATCAGGGGGTATTCATATCGTAGAGGTTTCAATCGTACTTCCTGCTTATAACGAAGCGAAACGAATTGAAGGAACTGTTGAAAGAACGGCAGCAGCTCTATGCGAAATCACCTCATCTTTTGAAATAATAATAGCTGAGGATGGCGCCATTGACGGCACAGATAAAATATGTGAATCTCTTGCAAGAAAATATAATTTTGTGATGCATCTGCACTCGGATGAACGCCAGGGAAGGGGACGAGCCCTGAACCGGGCATTCAAGGCATCAAAAGGAGAAATCCTTGGATATATAGATGTAGACCTTGCAACTGATATGGATCATCTAAAAGAGTTGATACAATACATCCGTGATGGATATGATTTTGCCACTGGCTCACGGATGCTTCCGGAAAGCAATGTCAAGCGGCCTTTAAAAAGAGGATTTGCAAGCAAGGGTTTCAATTACCTGACGCGCCTGGTGCTTGGTTCGAAACTCTATGACCACCAGTGCGGTTTCAAATCCTTCAGGCGCGAAGCCTTATTTTCGCTCATGGATGATATCAAAGATACCCACTGGTTCTGGGATACCGAATTGTTCGTGAGGGCACAGCGCAAAGGATTCAAAGTAAAGGAATTTCCGGTTGTCTGGAAACATGGCGGCACAACCAAAGTCAATCTTGTGAAGGATGTATTCGGAATGGGATCCCAGGTATTCAGGTTATGGTATGAATTCTTATGGGATTGAACCTGTTTGATATTGCGATCTGGTGGCTTGTTTTAGAGCTTATCGGTTTTTTAACCCTTCCGATTTCGTGTTATTTTTGCCGGAATTTAAAAGATTCAGGCTATTGTATTTCAAAACCGCTTGGATTACTGCTCGTTACATATATTAGCTGGATAATTTCTATTGTTATCGGTTATTCTTATATTTCCGTAATGCTTTCATTGGTTGTTATAGCTGCATTATCGTTCTGGATATATATCAAAAAAGGATTTGCTCATTTTGAAAAAAAATATATTATTAAATTTGAAGTAATGTTTTTACTTGCTTTTTTAATATTTGTATTGATACGCGCTTACAGCCCAGAGATTTATTGGACAGGTGGTGAGAAATTCATGGATATGACCTTCATTAACGGCATACTTCGAACCACCGGGTTCCCGCCTCCTGACCCGTGGATGTCAGGCACTGTGACATATTATTATTATTTCGGCTATCTTGTAGTTTCGAATTTGATAAATATTACCGGAATATTGCCGTCGATAGCTTTTAATCTTGCTACCGCTTCTTTTTTTGCTTTATCTTTCACGACAGCTTTCGGTATCGGGTTCAATAGTACTGAAAGAATAAAGTACGGGATCCTTACTGCATTTTTCGTTACTATCGCTGGGAATCTTGTGGGTTTTTACCAGATGGTGGATATTTTCAGAAAAGAAAACGCCATTAGCAGCATGCTTTCGTTTGATTACTGGACAAGTTCCCGCGTTATCCCCGATACTATCAACGAATTCCCATTTTTCAGCTTCCTCCAGGGTGACCTGCATCCCCATATGATATCAATTACTTTCCAGCTTCTTGTAATTCTTCTTCTGCTGAATATAATGAAATCAAATTCTATTAAATCTAATTCTATTGATTGGCCTTTGATCCTGATTGTGGGGCTATCCATAGGTTTTTTGTATCCATTGAATACGTGGGATTATCCGGTTTATCTGGTTCTGGCGATTACGGTAATCGGCTGCAATCAAATATTTAATTATCAAATTCATCAGATACGAATAAAATTTTATCTTACCTCATTTGCATCAATAACGGCAATGGCAGCTGTAAGTTATCTATTATATATACCATATCATCTTTCATATAAAATAGATAAGACTATTTCATTAGTCCCTTCTGGCAGGACATCGTTGATATTTTATCTGGCTGTTTATGGATTATTCCTTTTCCTTATTTACTCTTTTGTCCTGAGAAACACCTGGAATTTTAATAAAAAAATATTCAAGTTATCATTGACCCTGGCGGGAATAGGTATATTGATAACATTAATTGAGTTTCGGCAGTTTATTTTAAATACTTCGGCAAATCCAAAAACCAGTGAATTCGAAATTTTGATCCTACTGATACCGCTTCTTGTTATAACGGTACTTTCAATTTTAAAAGAGAAGGATAAGAATAATGTTTTTATTTTGATATTGATTCTTGCGGGTGTATTCACATCCCTGTTTTGTGAATTTTTTTATATCCAGGACGCTCTGGGAAGTGGTGACTCAACATATATCCGCTTGAACACTGTTTTTAAATTGTATCTCCAGAACTGGGTATTTTGGGGCATATGCGCCGGTTATATCGTATTCCAGCTGCGTGATCATTTCAAATCAAAAAAAGCATGGGGGGTAGCAGCTGTCACTCTCATCCTGCTGGTTTCCATATATCCTGTTTTTGCTACTATCGGAAAATCCGGAAGTTTCAGGGGTGTTCCTGAACTTGACGGCATGGCGTATGTGGAAAAAGAGCATCCACAGGACTACCAGGCGATATTATGGTCCATGAATATCACAGGGCAGCCCGTAATCCTCCAGGCGCCGGGTGAATTATACCATTGGAATACTGCCATAACAACCTTTACAGGACTTCCGACAGTAATAGGATGGGCCGGGCATGAACTTAACTGGAGATTCCCGAAAAGGAGTGAAGTAGATATGCGCTGGTCTGATGTCGGTAAAATATACACATCGAGTGATATTAGCGAAGCAGGGGGGCTTTTGAGAAAATATAATGTTTCTTATGTTTATTTTGGTGAGGCTGAGGCGAAACGATTTGGCAGTCCGAACCTTTTTGAGGAACATCCTGAGGTGTTTGAAAAGGTGTTTGAATATGGGGAAGTGCGGATTTTCAAGCTGAAAAACATAGAGTATTGAATAAAACCCAAACCGTTAAAGCTTTTTAGTAATAGGTTGTGCAAAGCCAGGAATAATAATGAAAGAATGGTATAATCCGCAGGAAATAGATGAAAAATGGCAGCGCAAATGGAGCGATGCCAGGATATTCGAGCCTGAGCCAGATGATCGTGAAAAGTTTTTCATAACCATCCCATACCCATATTTGAACGGCAATCTCCATGCAGGTCATACAAGGACTTTCACGATCGGCGATGTTATTGCGCGGTATAAACGCATGTCAGGATTTAATGTTCTTTTCCCGATGGGTTTTCATGCAACAGGTACGCCAATCGTTGGTCTTGCTGAACAGATAGCAAAAAAAGATCCAGAAACCATGAGGGTATATAATCAGCTCCACCAGATACCGCTTGAGGTACTCGATACTATCCAGACGCCTGAGCAAATCGTTGAATTCTTCAGTAAAGAAGATGAAGCAGCTATGAAAATAATAGGATTTTCTATTGACTGGCGAAGAAAATTCACAACTACTGACCCGCATTATAAGAAAATGATAACCTGGCAGTTCAACCTGCTTCGCAGCAAGAACAAGGTCGTAAAAGGGGCGCATCCGGTCAGATGGTGCCCGCACGATGAAAACCCGGTTGAGGACCATGATATCTTAAAAGGCGAAGATGCCACGATCATAGATTATACACTCATTAAATTCAAACTTGACGGGTATATCCTTCCCTGCGCCACGCTACGCCCTGAGACCGTATTCGGGGTAACGAACCTGTGGGTCAATCCGAAAATCCTTCATGTGAAGACCAGGGTGAATGAAGAGACCTGGATAATAAGTAAAGAAGCCTATGATAAACTCAAATTCACAGATAAGCTGGTGGAACTGATCGGGGAAATCAATGGCGAAGAACTGATAGGTAAGAAAGTCACAAATCCCGTTACAGGTTCCCTTGTTTTGATATTGCCGGCATCTTTTGTATGCCCGGAAAATGGCAGCGGAATAGTGATGAGCGTTCCGGCGCATGCTCCCTACGATTACCTTGCACTTCACGACCTAAAAGGGGCAGATCTGTCAAAATATGCAATTACAGAAGATGTGTCCTCAATCCCTCTCATTTCACTTATAAAAGTGCCGGAATACGGAAAATATCCTGCTGTGGATGCGGTTTCTGAATTAAAAGTAAAAGATCAGAACGACCCAAAAGCAGAAGAAGCGACAAAACTCGTTTACAGGCGGGAATTCCATGGGGGAGTCCTGACCGGGTCAACTGGTAAATATGCAGGAATGGCAGTTTCTAAAATCAAAGATATTCTTACTCATGACTTTATTGAACAGGGGATAGCGGATATTTTCTATGAGTTCAGCGAACAGCCGGTAATATGCAGGTGCGGCGCCACATGTGTTATAAAAATGGTAAAGGACCAGTGGTTCCTTAATTATTCAGACCTTTCATGGAAAGAACAGGTTTATAAATGCCTTGGAAATATGAAAATAATACCATCTGAATTAAGAGTGGAATTTGAAAATAAGATAGACTGGCTGAAAGATAAAGCCTGTGCCCGGCGAAAAGGGCTTGGGACGAGGGTTCCATGGGATCCTGAATGGGTGATAGAATCCCTGGGTGATTCAACTATCTATATGGGATATTATATTATTGCAAAATACCTTGATAAATTTGAACCCGAACAATTAAAAGAGGAGTTTTTCAATTATTGCTTCCTTGGTGAAGGGACAGAGCAAAGTGTAGTCTCAAGTACAGGGATCGATGAAAGCATAATCGATAATATAAGAAAGGATTTCCTTTACTGGTACCCGGTTGACCTTCGCTCTTCAGGTAAAGACCTTATACCGAACCACCTCTTGTTTTTCCTGTTCCATCATGTAGCAATTTTTCCGGAAATCCACTGGCCGCGTGCTATTGCTGTCAATGGTTTTGTCTCGCTTGAAGGGCAAAAGATGAGTAAATCCAAAGGGCCTATCCTCACATTGAAATCTGCGGTAAACGAATACGGCGCTGATATCACACGTCTTTATATCCTGAGTACAGCCGAGCATGTACAGGATGCAGATTGGAGGTCAGCTGATATTGAATCCACGCGAAAACAATTTGAAAGATTCTATAAAATGGCTTTTGATTGCCCGCCAAGTGACCAGAATACCGGGGATCGCCAACTGAAGTTCATAGATAAATGGATGCTCAGCAAATTACAATACAGGATAAAAGAAACAACTGATGCCCTGGGTAAAATGGAGATAAGAAGAGCGGTCCAGAATGCTTTTTATCATATGATCAATGATATGAAATGGTATGAACGGCGTGGAGGTATTGCAGTCAAGGGAGAGGTCATAAACGTCTGGATCAGGTTAATGGCGCCATTTACACCTCATACTTGTGAGGAAATCAATGAACGATCCGGAAAGGATTTCATTTCATTGGATAAGTTCCCCGAAGCGGATATTTCATTAATTGACAGGGGTGCAGAACTCGCAGAAGAAATAACGGGTAATACTCTGCGGGATATTGAAGAAATAATCAGGCTTATCAGGATTAAACCAAAAAGAGTTATTCTTTATACTGCGGCTTCCTGGAAGAAAAAGGTCCTGGTAAAAGCTATAATTATGAAAAAAGGTAATGTCCTTGAAATGAAAACTCTCATGAATGCACTAATGAGCGATCCTTTAATGAGACCGTTTGTAAAAGAGATCCCGAAATTTGCACAAAAGATAATTACTGATGTCCAGGGGATGGAAATGGAATTGATGAAATCCCTGACAGAGGTAGATTTTGATGAGACGTCCGCATTAAAAGAATCATTGGATTTCCTGAGCCGTTCTGTTGAATGCAGTGTAGAGATTTTAAATGCAGATGATGCTGGATATGATCCACAGGGAAAAAGCCGCCAGGCAGTTCCTATGAGACCGGCAATATATATTGAATAATGACTATAATAGATAATAACTTTCATGATAGTGATTATGATGTGTACGAAAATATATAACTTATAACGTTTGTAGTATTATTGGAGTAAGATGACAACAATAGAAATGCTTGAAAAGGCCTTGAAGGAGATTAATAATGTCGGAGGGGTCGAAGCATCTGCTGTGGCAAGCAGGGATGGTTTATTGATATGTTCAACAATATCCAAAAAACAGCATGCTGAAACATTTGTAGCAATGTCCGCTACAATGGTGGGGGCAGCCGAAACAGCAACTATGGAGCTTGGAAAAGGCCTTCCGGACAGAATTATCGTGGAGTCCAAAAATGGAAGAATAATTGGGACCGGAGCCGGACCGAAAGCGTTACTATTGGTCATGACCAGGCCGGATGCAGGTCTTGGATTAGTTTTGATCGAGATGGCAAAATCTTCAGAAAAGATCAGGGAGATCCTGGGTTAATATTCGAGGAATAAAATGAAAAAGGTAATGACGGGGATAAAAGGTCTGGATGATATTCTGGGAGGAGGTTTCCTGCGGCCATCAATTGTATTGATATCCGGCACGGCCGGGACTGGAAAAACAACACTGGCAATGCAATCAATTTTTAACTCGGCAAAAAAAGAGGAAATCTGCATGTATATAACTGCACTTTCCGAGCCAATTGCCATGATCAATAACTTCATGTCACAATTCTCTTTCTATAACATTTCGCTTCTTGGAAAAGGCAATGTCAAGTATGTGCCTATCGATATCGATATCATTCATAAGGGTTCTGAAGCGATCATTAAGGAAATGGAACGCAATATTGAAATAATCAAACCTGACAGGATCGTCATTGACCCTGTGAATGTATTTGCTTATGGATTGGATAGTGAATCACAGCGGCAGTTTTACTATGATTTTTTTACCAGCATGAAAGGATGGAATTCTCTTGTCATATTAACGGGAGAATTTACAGGGGAAGAGCTTATCAAGAGTACGCTTGGTTATATGGTCGATGCTATAATCCAGATCAGCAATGAACCATTTTATGAGAAAAATATCAGATACCTGAATGTTCTCAAAATGAGGGGACAGGAAATCCAGGGGGGTAAACATTCCTGCAAGATCACTAAAGATGGATTCACAGTTTTCCCCAGAATACAGGCAACAGCCAGGAAATCTGTTTTCAATGAACGGATATCAACCGGTGTAAAGGGACTGGATAAAATGACTGGCGGAGGCTTCTTACGTGGTTCTTCAATATTGATCTCAGGGTCAAGCGGAACAGGGAAGACAATACTTGGAATGCAATTCATCATGGATGGCCTCTTAAAAAATGAACCTGGTATAATAGTCTCTTTTGAAGAGGACATGGAGCAGATCCGTGAAAATTCTAAAATGTTCAATTGGAACCTGGAGGAATTTGAAAATAAAAACCTCTTAAAAATGATATCTCCTCTTGAATATGATGCATATGAACTGGCGCTCCAGATCGGTGAGACAATTGACACTATAAAACCTAAACGTCTATTGCTGGATGGCACAGGAAGGCTGCAGAGAATGTTGCCCCAATATGCACAACTACCCGAATATATGGGGACGATCAGTAACATCTTAAAGAATAAGAATGTGACGGCAGTCTATACGAATGAGACCTCTAACCTGACAGGGGCAACACAGATCACAGGGATGGGCATCTCCCCATTTTTGGATACGGTCATTCTGCTCAGGTATGTAGAGATAAAAAGCGAGATGCGAAAAGCCATATCAGTACTTAAGATGAGGGGAAGCGACCATGACAAGGAGATAAGGGAAATCGTTATTAACAAAAATGGGGCTGAAATCAAGCTACCTTTCAGTGAATACTCTGGATTATTATCAGGCAATCCTGTAAAGACGCCATCCCAGGCTTTTGTGGAAGCATTTAAGAAATAACCTTATGATTGAAATATCACTTGCCCAAATCATTAAAATTTATTCATGGATCATTGCGAGTTTTATCATGATTTTCATAGCTGCAATAGCCATGTTTTATCAAAAAAAATTTGGAGTGAAGACTTTTTATTATTTTTATTTTGTTCCGATAATATTCCTTTTTGCTGCAATTATTAATTTGTATTCATTTAATACCCCTGAAAGTGAATATGTGGAATTTATCGGGGTATTCATCTCTTTTATAGCTACTTATTATCTGTACAGAATAATGGTGGGAGTAAAATGACAGAAAATTTGGAAATTCTTGATGTTGCTGCTTTTTTTTTAGTGGCTCTTATACTATATTTTCTGAGCGTCATGAGCAAACGACTGGGGGAGGTCATGGGACTGAAAAAGTATTATTATCTATATTATATTGGAATATTTTTCATATTATTTGCTTCTATCATAACGATTTTATCTGCAGGCATAGAAGATGCAGATTTTTTTGGATATGTCTTTTTTTCAATCGGAATTACTCTGGGTCTTATTGCATCGATCAGATACTGGGGCTGGTTAATTATAGAATTATTTAGAGGATAATTGTAATGAAATATGTATATTTAATGTTATTATTATTTATATTATTAATATCGGGTTGTGTTGATAAAACTGAAAAAATTGACCTTAGTGTGATCCAGGAGACTGAAACCATAAAGAATTCTTCGATCAATGTGGCGATCGCTTCGGTTGTTTCCCCGAAAGAATCTTACGAATATTATGGGGAAATGATCCAATATGTTTCGCGAAAACTTGGTGGTGAAGTAAAAATAATCCAGAGAAGAAGTTACCAGGAAGTAAATGAACTTATTAAAAACAATGAAATTGACTTTGCTTTTGTCTGCAGCGGGGCATACATTGACGGCAATTCGGAATTCGGTATGAAAATTCTCGTTGCACCAGTAGTACATGGTAAATCGACATATAATTCTTATATAATAGTGCATAAAAATAGCAATTATACCAGTTTGAATGATCTGCGTGGTAAGAAATTTGCTTTTTCAGACCCATTATCAAATACGGGGAAACTTTACCCAACCTACAGGCTTTACCTTATGAATGAAACCCCGGAATCTTTCTTCGGGATCGATGAACAGGGAAGGAATAATTCATTTTATACTTACAGCCATGATAATTCCATAATTGCGGTAGCTGAACAAATAGCAGAAGGTGCGGCAGTTGACAGCCTCGTATATGAGGATATGAAAGAACTCCAACCTGAAATAATCTCAAAAACCAGGATCATTGAAACGTCACCGCCATTTGGTATCCCCCCGGTCGTAGTTTCAAAAAATATAGACCCTTTTTTAGACGAAAGACTCATGAATATTTTCCTGAAAATGGATAAGGATGAAGAGGGAAAAAAAATACTTTCAAAAGTCAAGATCGACAGGTTCGTTTATCTTCAAGACAATGCTTATGATTCGATCCGGGAAATGAGGAAACAAATTAAATGACCAGCCTGCGAGGTCGTATAATTGTCTCAATGCTGGCGATCATATTTTTGATATTATCCGGTTCATATTTTGTAATCCAGGATATAGAAACTGGAATTATAGAAGGGCAATTCAGAAATGAAGGGTTCTTATTAGCAAATAATCTTGCTTCCGAAATCACAAACGATTTTTTGGTAAATGATCTGGTTGAAATCAGGAAATCAGTTGATAATGCAAAGAATAATTATCCTGAGATCGAATATATATTTGTGACTGATTCGGAGGGAATCGTGCTTGTTCATACGTTTGAAAACGGATTCCCAAAAGCCCTGTTAGATTTTGCCAAACCTGAAAATGTCCGCAAAGAAGAGATCTTAGAAACTGAAAAGGGAACTATTCACGAATTTGATGCACCGCTTTTTAAAAATGTTGGGTATGTACACATAGGATTATCAGAAAACAAAGTAAGAGCACAAATACTTGATGCATCACGAAAAATTCTGTTTTTGGCTATTTGCGCCGTGTTACTTGGCGGAATTTTTATTTATTATATAGGAAAACGATTGACAGAGCCCATATTAAGACTTAATGAAGGGGCAAAAAGAATAAACCAGGGTATTCTTGACCAGAAGATAGAGGTAGGTTCGAATGATGAAATGGGGGAACTTGCACGTACATTTAATGATATGTCTTCAACTCTTGATCAACAAATCAAGGAACTCATTGCCTCAAAAGAAAAAACAGAAGATGCAGAGAAATACCTGGAAACATTGTTCAACAGTATTGAAGATGGAATTATTGTCATGAACATCAATCATGAGATCATTAAAATGAACCGGTCTTTCTTGAATATAACAGGAATGAGTGAAAAAGAGGTGATGGGAAAAACATGCCATGAATTGATTTTCCAGGCTTTACCTTCACAAAAACAAAAAGAAGAGTGCCCTGTCAATATAGTATTGCAAACAAGAAAGCCAATACGATTTTTACATGAGATTCTTTTTGATACAGGAACGAAAATCCTGGATATAAATTCCTCACTGTTCCTGGATAAAAAGGGAAATCCAAATATTATAATGGTAATAAGGGACGTAACACAGTATAAAACTCTTGAAAATGAAATAATAATTCGAAATCGTGAACTCACTGTTCTTAATGAAATTTCAAACAATATCAGCGAAGCGTTCGATATTGATAGGATAGTATCAAAATCACTTGAGAATATCTTGAAATTAACAAATATGGAATATGGGGAAACCTATCTTATTGACGACAAAAACGGGAAATTTATCCTGATAAATCATCTGGGTGAAAAATGTCCTGATACTTTTGAACTCAAGACTGTAAATGAAGTACTGATCGTTGAAGGCAGTAAAAATACTGTACCGACAAAGAATGATTGCTATTCTTATGCAGTTATTCCACTAAAATCAAAAGAAAAAGTTTTAGGGATAATTAAGATCAGCAGCAGAAAAAGTCATATTTTTTCAGGGAGAGACAAAGAACTTTTCTCGGCTATAGGAAACCAGATAGGTGTGGCTATAGAGAACATCAGTTTCTATGATAATATAAAATCTCTCAAGGAATTTAACGATGAAATCCTGAACAATATAAACCTTGCATTAAATGTTGTTGATAGGGATTTGAGGATACTTGCCGTAAATGATGAATTAATAAAACTTGGCAGGGGCAGGATAAAAAGGGAAGAGATCATAAATAAAAAACTGTACGATGTTTTTCCATTCCTTATGGAAAAACATGTGGATATGGAATATGATCATGTTATTAAAACCGGAGAAATTTTCCAAAGTGAGGAAAAAATTCAATATTATGATGAAATAATTTATACAAGTACCAGCAAAATCCCTGTCAAGGACAAGAATGGATTTGTTGAAAAGATCATAACAGTAATTAAGGATGTATCTGAACAGAAAAAACTTGAAGAAGACCTTAAAGACTCTTATGAAGAGCTTAAATTGACATATTCAAAACTTCAGGAACTGTATAAGGTCAAAGATAATTTCCTTTCAAGTATCTCTCATGAACTCAGAACTCCGCTTACATCTGTTATCGGATACACTGAATTAATGCTGGACGAGGATTTGACGCAAAACCAACGTCATAAAATCGAAATAATTTTCAGGAATTCAAAAAGATTATACAGGTTGATAAGAGGGCTTCTTGATACGCAGATAATCGAATCAAGCAATCTCCAACTCACAAAAGAGCTGGTAGTGATCAATAAACTTATCACTGCTGTGGTAGAAGATATGAAGAATTTTGCGGTTACTAAGAATATACCTATAACCATTGATTTTCCTGATATCCTGGTCGTTGAAGGGGATAACGAAAGGTTGATAGAGGTATTTTCAAATATTGTGGAAAATGCTATTAAATTTTCAATAACAGGTGAGATTATTATTAAAGGAGAAATGGATAATGATAATGTCCATATCGCGATCAGTGACGACGGTATCGGCATAGCTCAGGATAATCTGGAAAAGATATTTGACAGGTTTTACCAGGTGGATTCATCAAACAAACGAAAATTCGGCGGTACAGGATTGGGTTTATGGCTATCAAGGAAAATTGTAGAAGCGCATGGCGGCAGAATATGGGCGGAAAGTAAAAATAGGGGGAGTACCTTTCATATTTTATTGCCAAAACCGGTGAAATAATGAGTACGGATAATTCAACAAAAAAAGTTCTGGTAGTGGATGATGAACCTGATACGCTCGAACTTGTCAAGCTGGTACTTGAGAGCGGGGGATTTGAAGCTGTGCTTGCAAATAACGGAAAAGAAGCCCTGGCTCAAATAGCTACCGTGAAGCTCGATCTTGTTCTTCTTGACATCATGATGCCGGACATGGATGGCTGGGATGTTTTCAGGAAAATGAAAGAAAAGGATCCGGGTATTCCTATCGCTATTTTGACAGCAAAAGCGCAAAATATCGATAAATTACTCGGGTTGCACGTTTTAAAAGCTGACGATTATATAACTAAACCATTCGGGAAAAATGAATTGATCGGCAAAGTGAAGAAATTGACAGGATCAAAGGATAAAAAACAAATAACGACCATAAATTAAAATATTATTCAAAACAATGGAGAGAATATCATGCAAGTACAAAAAATTGTAATTCCCTTTTATACACAGGAAAGATGGCAGAACTGGATAATACAGGTCAAAGAAAGCGGTTTTAAGATCGATGACCAGCAAAAAGGAGCGATTTTTGTTAATATGGAAGATGATGTTGTCCTTGCATGCCTTAAAATCATTGCAAAATTTGATAAGAACCTGATCACAAAAGAAGATTCACTGGGACAAATTCAGGAGATAAAGGAAATAGTCCTGAAACAGGTTGAGCCCATTTCAGAAGATATTGATATGATGATCGAATCCACCCAATTATCGCTAATGGGTGTTTTTGCTTCATGTGAATGTTACGTAGAGAAAGCTTTTGAAAAAACAAAATCGCTTAAGCCTTTGATCAAAAAAGCAATAGAAGCCGAGAAAGAAGAGAATATGGGGGCAGTCCTTGGAAATATTGCCGAGATCGGCGCAAATATCCTTGCCGGCGGAAAAGTAAAAGATAAGGATCTTGAGGATATTCCTGACGGGCTTGTAGCTGAATGGCTTGATGGGATAGATTCACTCCGGGCAGCCATGATCGGGGATACAAGCTATCGTGATGATGAACCCGATGAAGGCAAATGAAATTTAGATGCTGATCCACAAAATCCTGGGCCTTCCTGAAAATGAGAATGTCTGTTTTGTTGAAGAAAGCTTTGCTTCTTTAAAAAACAATACGCTTACACTTGCGTATCTTGAAAATATCAGGAAAGACCCGGACGCCATGGTAACAGGGATAAAAGATGAAACTGATAACATTATCGGCCTGGTCCTTATTAATCCTGAATCCGAAGAATCTGAATCATTCCATGCAATTTTTACCAACATAATATCATCAGGACCGATCCCAAATAATAGCAGCAGGATTTTTTCCGGGATTGTCAAAGATATGAAGCTGCAAAATTCATATAATACAACAATACGGGAATTTAATGAAGCGGTAATTGAATATTTTTCTGTTGAACTTGTTAACAGGCATTTATGTGAAAATTGCCATGTAAATAAAGAACCCTATAATATGGTTTATATTGAAAGCAGGAATGCCAGGTTGAACGGAATTCTTGACCGATATAAACTCCAGGGCAGGATACTGGAAATTTGCTGCGGGAACGGGATGTCCACCCTGCCGCTCCATAATAGGGGATATGATCCCATTTCTATTGATTATGATAAATGCCAGATATGCCAGGGACTTGAACACGGTGTGCTTGACCCGAAAAGGACAATAGTTATTGATGCCACCAGGCTTTGTGAATTCTTCAATGAGAATAGTTTTGATACAATAGTGGGCTTTATGCTTGGAACGATATATCCATTCAATAAAAGCGTATGGGAAAAAATGATGGCTGAATCAATGAAGCTTCTTAAGCCTGAAGGAATGATCCTGTTGACAGTAAATAAGAAAGAAGAGATCGAGATATTGAAAAACGCACTTGAAATAAATGGGATCCATGGGCAATTAATTGATAATACCGATGGCAAAGGCATTTACGACCAGTGGGTATATGCAGGAACTAAATAATATAATATAAATTGTAATAAAGGATAACAGGATGCCACGAGACAGAAGAGATTTTTTTTATAAGAAAGCAAAGGATGAGGGTTATCGTTCCCGCGCGGCTTTTAAACTTAAACAGATCAATGATAAATTTAAGATAATCAAAAAAGGAGATACCGTAGTAGATCTTGGCGCAGCTCCCGGAGGCTGGCTCCAGGTCGCAAAAGAACTCTCCGGCGGAATAGTTGTGGGTGTGGATATTCTGGATATAGAGGGGATAGAAGGAGTGGTTTTAATAAAAGGTGATATCCGCCTTGATAAAACGATTGAAAAGATAAGGGAAAAGATGAAATCGGATAAGGCTGATGCCGTAATTTGTGATGCTGCGCCCAACCTTTCAGGAAGCTGGAGTTATGACCATGCCCGTTCTATTGACCTTTCAACCTGCGCTCTTGAGTGCGCAAGAAAGATACTTAAGAACGGGGGAAGTTTTGCTGTAAAAGTCTTCCAGGGAGATATGTTCCCGGACTTTCTCAATAAAGTCCGTGGATATTTTGGGAAGGTACAGGCTTTTTCCCCCGAGGCGTCCAGGCAGCAGAGCGCTGAGATCTATGTTATCGGGAAGGAATTATTGACGGATGCGGTCAAAATGAACGGGGAATATGAAGTCACGATAGAGGATATAGGCGCAAGCGGGGACGGGATCGCAAAGATAAATGATTTCGTTGTGTTCGTAAATAATGCACAAAAGGGAGAGAAACTTAATATACGGATAAGGTTCATCAAACCCAATTTTGCATTTGGTGATAGAATCTAATAGGAATTAAGTTTACATGAAAAAAAAATTAGCATATTTGACGATTATCATATTATCTTTGCCATTTTTCATCGCGCTGATTTTGAGTGTTTCCAGTTCCAACGAATTGTTTGATCTTCACGCTGAATTTAGTAAAGTCATTTTAGTGGCCCCATCATCGGCTTCAATACTACAAGAACTATTTTTTCAAAATAAAAATATTATTAATAATAAAGCGATAGAAATAGACGGGAATTACTCCATTAATTATGAATCCCGTTCTACAAAATTATTAGTAAGTAAAGGACCAATGATACTTAAAGACCTTCAGAGGGTACAGGTACACCAGATTGAAACATTTCAAAACGCAACCAATAACGCGGATATTGGCTTGATTGATGTTGGTTCTTCCAGTGAGATGTCAGATGTTCAATTCATCCAAAATGATGATAATTTATATGGAGTATACATAAATGGTCCAATTGATATTTCTTCTCCAATTCATGAAGGAACTTTTTTTTTGTTAGCTGAAGCGGTGCCATTCAATGAGACGGGAATACCTTCAGTTCTTTTTATCGATGATAATTTTACAAAAACTGTAACTATTAATGCAATTTTAAACCCTTCCGATGATCCAGCTCAAAGGACAACAATTATGCCAGATAACAATTTCGAAATCCGACAAAATAACGACAAAAACCTAATACAATCCTCTACTGTTTTTAAAGGATTATTGAATACGGATTATAATTTCATCACTGCACGAACATTATATACCTCACGCTTGGATAGTCAATCAGATCATTTTATTTTGTCAGGTCTTGGATTACCCTCAATGATTGGAATTGATGGCGAATCAATTAATTCTGTGAGAATTAATGGTTTCACTGGTTGGTACCAGATTTTTGATGATGATACAATTCAAAAGATTGGAAGCCAGAATTGGGAAATCAGAGATGTAAAAAAATCAAATGTGACAATAGAGGTAAAATCTGCTGGAGAGTCATCAGAGGTACTGGTTAAAGTAAATTTCAAAGGAAAAGTTGGAAACCTAATCATAAACGACAAAGAACTTAGAAATTTTAAAACTAATTTTTTGAGAAATTTATTTGTCATCTATACTAATTCCTATTATGAAGGGATATTAATATTAGTTATCGGCTTACTATTAGGTAGCTGGTTCAAAGAGAGGCAATAAATGGAAATTTTTAAGAAAATTGCGTAATTTTTATGCATGACACGACGATGTACGACCCTACGGGGGGTTTACACGGGGGACGTTGTTGAATTGTTCTTAGCTTAATAATAAACAAACACGACCAAGACCTACAGGGTTTTTGATAAAACCGACATTCGAGAAGTGACATAAAAGTAATAAAATCTTAAAAATCTGGATAATATAAAAATCAAAAAATGCAAGAAAAATTGCAAATTTATTCCTTCGTGTTAAATTCTTGACCCAGATATGTTAAACCTCTTGAACGTCGGATAAAACTCTATATTTTATCTATTTCGATATTTCTGTAATAATTTCGGAATTATGGTAATACGCTAATAATAATCCTTCCGCTTCGCTTTCAGCTTTATTCTATATTAGCCAAGGCGCGCCGCGCAAGCGCGGACGCGCATAGGAAGATCTTCAGATATCCCTAATAACTTAACGGCATTTGAATGTAATCATTTAATATGATGGGTGATGAGCGCCGCATTAAGCACGCCTCCCAATGGGTTCGGGCACTGCCCGAATCCGCCTGCGTGCGGACGGCGTACTTACTGCGGGAGGGTGAGTGACAGCCCTGCGCCGGACAGTCGCAGTTTTTAGACTTCCTAATATTTTCTGGTTTGAAAACCACAGAGAGCACAGAGGACATAGAGAAAAATGGCAACGCTCTGTGCTCTCTGAGTGCTCTGTGGTTGATTACCTATACAAATATTCCTTTTTCCTACGGAGGATGCGCAAAACAAATACCGCCCTTTCGTTCACGCAAAAAGAAATCCGTCGCCTCCTGCCCGCCTTTTATCAAATGCGGTGCGCCCTCCTTGAAGGTTTGCCCTGCGGGAATAAATGACATAAAGAAGTAAAAATCAAACCAACAAGCACTGCAACAGCCCCTCTTGAAATCATAAGAGTTATATGTCCGATAATCTAATTATAAATAAGTTAATCATAAGCGAAATCCTGCAGGAAAAAGAAAGTGAATATTTTGACCTTATACACACTTCTTCATAAATCAGTAATTTTGAGTCTTATTTTTATGTTCTTGTCTTCATCAGTATCAGCGAACTGGCAGAATTATGGCGGGGATCTTGTGCATAGCGGTTATTCAGGAAGTTCGCAAATTCCATTGGAATTGAGGTGGAAATACCATGCAGGGAACTCAGAAATTTCTGCGCCTGTTATTGATGAAGGAATACTTTTTGTGGGTTCTGATGATAATAATTTGTATGCTATAGACGCTGTTAAGGGTGAATTAAAATGGCAGTTTCCCGCACTTGGAAAAGTCTATACACCGGCAGCAAAAAACGGAGTGGTTTTTGCGGCTTCCTATGATAATTATATTTACGCTTTAGATTATAATGGGAACCTGAAGTGGAAATCTAATATCTGGGGCAGTATAGCCTCGCCTCCAGTTGCTGATAATAATATTCTCTATGGCGGGTCTGAGATGTATATTTATGCAATATTTATAAACAATGGCAGTATAAACTGGAAATATGCAACCAACGGCAAGGTAGAATCCTCACCGGCAATATCACAGGGCCTTGTTTATGCCGGATCATACGATGATAACTTATACGCCCTGGATGCAGGAAACAAAAACCTCAGATGGAAATATCCGACCGGCGGGAGCGTCACATCGTCTCCGGCTGTGATAAACGGCATTGTATTTGCAGGGTCAAACGATAACTACATTTATGCTATTGATTCCAATAGCGGAGAATTGAAATGGCGAAAAAAAACAAATGATATAGTAAAATCAACTCCTGCAGTTTTTCAAAAATCGGTTTATGTAGGTTCTAATGACAATACATTATATGCAATGGACATGGATAATGGGGATATTATCTGGAAATTTGTAACCAACGGATGGGTAGACTCACAACCAATAGTGACAAAAGATATTGTTTATGCAGGATCAAAAGACGGAACCATTTATGCTATTGATAGGGAAAAAGGAACTAAAGTCAGTAGTTATGATGCAGGCAGCGGAATAATTTCCCTGGCAATATCTGATAGTATCTTGTATGCTACATCAAATGATGGTTATGTTTATGCTTTTGGTGCCCGGATTCCTGAATCGACAACGATCTCTAAAGTCGCTCAGGATTTGATCCCTCCTGAACTTAGAATAAATCCTATTCCCATAAATGTTACTTCTGATACACTGACCGTTTCAGGCACAGCAAAGGATCCAGGCGGCATATTGATTGTTACAGTTAATGGTATTGATGCCGGGGCAGATAACTGGAAAACAACATTGAAACTTTCTAATGGTATAAATATTATATCGATAAAGGCAGTAGATAAATCAGGAAATATTAAAACAGAGGTTCGTACGGTTAGATATAATCCTCCTGAAATTCAGGAAACACCTGAAGTTCCGGGATTTTCTCTTTATCTTTGTTTAGTATCCTTTGCAGCAATTGTAATTTTTAGTAAAAATAAAAAAAATTAATTTTGTAAAACTTAAATAGTAATATTATTGTATGTGCTTATAACTGCAAAATGACAATCTTAAATAAAATCAAGCTGGATTCTAAGAGCCACATTTTCTTATTTTTAATACTTTTAATCGGTCTTATTGTAAGGTTTTTTACTTTTTCCCAGGTATTTGAACAAGGCCGGATAGTGTTTCTTGAGACAGATCCATATTATCATATGTGGCGGGTATTTTCATATATTGAGATGTTCCCAAAAACATTCTTTTTTGATCCGTTTATTAATTATCCATACGGAGTTGTTGTGGGGTGGCCGCCCCTCTTTGATCAAATTATCGCGCTTATATCTTTAATTGCCGGTCTTGGGAAACCTGGCATACATCTTGTTGAAACGATAGGAGTATTTATTCCTGTTATTTCAGGTATTTTCTCAATAATTTCAGTATATTATATAACAAAAGAAATTTTTAATGAACGTATCGCCCTCTACAGTTCCCTTTTACTTGCAGTGATGCCGGCGCATGCCCAGATATCTTTTCTTGGATTTACAGACCATCATATCGCAGAAGTTCTAATTTCGGTTCTGGCTTATTTGTTTTTTATAAAATCAATAAAAAAAGAATCCTGTTTGTTTTCAATTTTATCCGGAATTATGATCGGATTATCTTTTTTAATATGGATTGGGGCACCGATATTCATCGGGATAATATTATCCTATATAGTCATTCAATTCGTTTTGGATAAAAAATCAAATATTAATTCTGATTATCTTCTGAAAACCGGTACAATTTCTTTTTTGACCGCATTTGTTATGATCATCTTTTTTTATCTCTGGACACCATGGCAAAAGGATATCCAGGCAGGTACGCTGTCATATTTTCAGCCAGTATATGTATTTTTATGTGCTATAATAGTACTTGTTTTTGGGATAACTTCCAGGATAATGAAGGATAAAAAATGGGTTTTATTTCCGATAATGATTTTAATTATGTTCACTTCCTTTTTTTCAATACTGGTATTTAGTTTTCCATCTTTCTATGATAATTTATTAAATGGCATAGGATATTTGCTCACGGATGCGCCTCTATTAAAACAAATAGTTGAGGCACAGCCGTTATTTTATACCTATGACGGGATTTTCCTGGGATGGCAATTCTTCAGTAACCCTGTGTGGTATTCATTTGCTTTTAGTTTTTATTTTGCGATCATCGGGCTTTTATTATTGTTATATTACCATCGAACAGGAATTGATAAAGGAAGATTGTTTCTTGTAATATGGACATCGATAGTCCTTGTGCTTGCATTGTTCCAGAGACGCTTCACTTATACGCTGGCAGTGAATGTTGCGATATTGTCGGGATTTTTTATAGATAATATCACATTTAATATACGTAATATATATAAAACATATACATATAAGTCCATGGCTTTTAATCTGAAATCGGGCCACATCGCTTTGTTAATTCTCATGGTTCTTTGTATTCCAAATTTAGTATTGGCATATAACATGGCACAGTCCCCGCCCAAACCTTCGGATGACTGGTATGAATCATTGATATGGTTAAGAGAAAACACTCCTGATCCGGGAAAAAGTCCTGAATATGGCATAATGACATGGTGGGATTACGGGAACTGGATCTTGTATATCTCAAAGCGCCCTGTTGTTGCTAATAATTTCCAGATTGGCGGGGACAGCGCTGCGAAGTTTTTTGTTGCGCCGGATGAGACTGCTGCAAATAAGATAATGGATATGCGAAAAGCAAGATATGTGATCCTTGATCACAGGATGGGCTTAAATAAGTTCAGGGAGGGAGATCAAGTCTTGTTAAGAGGTACATTCTTTGCTATTGCAGGTTTTGCAGACGAGGATATTGCAATGTATTTAGACCGAAATAACCTTCCCAATCAAAATTTTGCCAATACCATGTATGCCAGGATGCACATATTTGACGGAAACGGGCTTGAATATTACAGGATGATTTACGAATCAAAAGAGACACATTATAACTTATTCGACAGGCCCACGAGAAATATCAAAATATTTGAATACGTAAAAGGAGCAAAAATTACTGGAAAAGCATCATCAAATGCAACTGTTTTTATTTCAGGAAAAATAATTACAAACCAGGGACGCATATTTGATTATTTAAAGGAAGTAAAAGCTGATGAAAAAGGATATTTTGAGTTCATTGTCCCGTATTCCAGAGAAGGTCCATATGAAACAACATTACTGAATAGTTATAACATAAAATACGACAATTCAAATATTTCTATCAACGTATCAGAGAATGATGTCCTGAAGGGAAATATAATAAAGGTGAACTTATGAAACCCATATGCAAAATAATGATAATATTAATTATTTTTTATTCAAGCATTTTTCCGGTATTTGCCGAGGAGCCGGAATGGGTCGATCCCCAGGAAAAAACGATGAGAATGACAGAATCATTTACAAGAGAAGGCTATGTTATAGAAGCAACTGATTTTTATGATTATTCAGCATTGATAACGGTCTTTGATACAAAAGGAAACCTTGTAACAAGAAATGTGACTCGAATTGATGATTATTTTGTCGTTGATGACAGGTTAAATATTAGTATAATCAACCTTCAGGAAGTCAGGGGTAACATAGGAGCAAATCTCGGATTAAATGTATCTGTGGACCAGTGGGTGAAGATAAGAACAAGAGTGAAAGGAAGGCCTTCAATAAAATTATCAATCATCCCGAAAGGGATCGAAATTAATAATAAGTCAATTGTCAGGCATACATATATTCCTGGCTCTGAAATCGCGGTAAATTTTTCAGTAAGGAACGAGGGTAAGGCCAGGCTAAAAGATATGATCTTAAAGATCAATACCTCGATGCCAGTGCTGTATGATGAAAAATTGAATTATGAAATACTTGAATTGGGCGCGGGAAACGAATCCGATCCGATCACTGTCAGGTTTCAGGCACCGTACACAGGAGAGCGAAAGTCGATATCGATCATGGTAGAAGCAATTGGATATGATATCTATGGGAAGGCATATAGGGCAGCTGATTCAGCATTTATCGAGTTAATCCCTCCATTTGATAATAAAATCGATCTTAAAAAATATATTTCAGAAAAAGTATATATGGGTGACGTTGCCGTTGTTTCCATAAATATCAGGAACAATGGAAGTCAAAAATTAGATAATGTGAATTTAACTGACAGTCTTCCACCCGGGATCGAACCAATAGATACGAACCTTTCATGGAATTTTACTTTAGGGCCATTTGAACAAAAAACAATATCATATATGGTAAAACCCCAAAAACCCGGAATTTATTTCTTCTTACCGGGAAGTTCCATTATTGAATATCAGGGCGTATTGGATTACAATAAGAAACCCATTAAATTGATCGTGGGCGGTCCTTATGTAGTTTTATTGAAATATGCAAGCTCCTATGATATTTTCAAAGGCGATAATGTCAATGTAACGGTGGAAGCTAAAAACATGGGAGATGCCACAGCGATAGTAAAACTCAATGAAACTATCCCGGCGAATTATTCCCTGACTTTCGGGAACCAAACATATGAGACAGTTTCAGATACTATGGTACTTCATCCCGGTATGTCGGGATCATTTTCTTATTTGCTTTTTGCATCTGGCACAGGAGGTTTTATTCTCCCGCCGGCAAAAGCAATAATTCTTGATAAGATCCTGTATAAGGATGAACGATATACACAAAGAGCCACTTCGGCTGAAGTGATAATAAAAGTCAGGGAGCCATTGAAAATGGAACTTTCCTCTTCCAAAATGACTTCAATACCGAAAAAATCCACCAGTCCTGAAAGTATTGAGACAAATGTCCCATCTGAAACACCTAAATCTTCAGCTGGATTCGAGGGATATATTTTTATCATTTTCGTCCTAGTTATAGTGGTTATAAGAAAATTGAATTTCAGAATTTGAATTACTAATGGGTTTCCTACATGTTGAAAAAATTATTTACAAAAAATAACAGGGAATATCGGTTAATAAAGACAACCTTGATAATATCTGTCTTAATAATTTTTGTTTCTTCTCTTGCAATATCCGTAAATGCATACGAAAGACCCGAATATACGGATGGATTGACTGATAAATGGCATCCAGGCGCCTATTGTATACCCTGTCATTATACCCTGTTGAGTACGGATAAAGCCCAATCGATTTCAAATGGGTGCAAATGCCATGATTACGTACCGAAAAATGCAGAAAATAAGTATAAAGTTGATATGACAAAGATTTTCAATATCCATGAGGATATCGTATGCATAAGGTGCCATGTTGGTGTGAAGGAAGGGACCAACGTGACCGCGGCGGATTTCCACAGGATAATGAACAAAGAGACATGCATGACATGCCATACTTATGAGAATGGCACGATCCAAAAGCCACTAAAAACGAAATGCTCCGACTGTCATTCAGGTGATCCGCATGTGGTTCACGGCAAAAGGCTTGAAAAAATGTGCGAGACATGTCATGGGGATTTTGCGAAAAACTATGTTGGGGGTAAAACAATTAGTCCCATATCGACTAAACCTGAAGTTGCTGTTAAGGAATACACAACAATAGGGCAGATTATCAGTAACTTAGTTGAGTCTTTAATGCAAATATTCAGGTGAATATGAAATTAATTCTGGTGCTGTTTTTCATTTCAGTAATGATTTTCTCCGGCTGCATAGGAAATCCCACAAAACAAGTACCTGTAGTACATGTTAATATCACTTTTGTGGAAAAAGAGGGTTTTTCGCAAGTGCAAAATTATAAAATAACCCAGGAGACGGTCAACTATCTTGGAAGGCCTAAAAAAACCCAGGCTGAATCTTTCCCTGCCATAACTGCAAGAACGATGATAATGAAAGAAAAAAATAGTAGTATAGGGCCATGGGAAACTCTGTCCTATAATGGAAATGGGATTTATTCATTTAATATCGGATTTAAGGACGACAATTATCCTGCAGCCGGAGATAAAGTACATATTTCTATAATGGTCGTTGATAAAAAAGGGGATAGAATAGGATATTTCGTGCAGGATATGGTTTGGGAATGAAATTGATACACTAAATATTGAGTATCCTGATATAATATTGAAATCATAAAGTATTTATGGCAATAAAAGAAATAAAAGGGTAGTAAAGGTATGGATATTTGATTTAATAAAAGGTGGAAAGTCTTATGAGTAACAAAATGATATTAATTGGGATTGCAATAGCAGCAATTGGGTTGGTTGCACTACCACAAACATTAGCATTATTTGCAGGACAGCATAACTTCTATGATAATATAGGCAATGGCGCTGCAGCTATTCCATGTGAGAAATGCCATGCGGATGTATTTTCAGAACTGAGCCAGCCCGGATCAGTAAATGCAGTTCATATGCGTCAGGGTTGTGAGGGATGCCATGTAACGACTGCTCCTACGAAAGAAGGGCTTGTGCAGGGTGGGAATTTAACGGATGATTTCCACGCAGCTGCATTACCTTTGTGTTTGGATTGCCATAGTGGCACAGGACCAGGAGCAGATGCGAGATCGATACTTGAAGGTACTGTAGAAGCTCATACGGCATTTGCAAACCAGGCTAATGACTCTTTGCTCCTGCGGGGTTCTAATGAAGCATGTATTTCATGTCATACACATGTTGCGGTGGACATAAACTGGACAAAGGCTTATAAGATCAGCTTCAATGCCATGGAAAATGCAACAACTGGCCTTCATGAATGGACTGTTGATAACTTCGCTACAGAAGGTACGGTCCAGATACAGACTACGGCAACAGGTCCGGTGAGATCAATAGTGCAACAGAACCAGTAGTATCTATTACACCAGCACCACTAGGTTTTGATCCCAGCAATCCATGAGTAAGTAGGAAAAATAACTTTTTTTCCTATTTTTATCTTTTTTTATGTATATCCCTTTAAATGATATACTGTTTCTTTTAATTCTTTTGGCATTTTTGATAATGGTATATAGAAGAATTATTTACAGCATTAGTTTTTCTGAGCCAATTATCCAAACCTTTAAAACTTTTGACAGGAAGCATAGGATCAATGCTTATATTAAACAAATAAACCAAAGACCAGAAGAATCCCAGAAAGTCGTATTAAAAGAGCTATTTATTTTTATATTTGCACTAATGATAATGTTCCTTTTTGCTTCAAAAGCAATTTTGTTTACAGCTGTGATATCAGGGAGCATGTCTCCCACCTTCGATAAGGATGATCTTGTCCTTATGCAGAATATAGACCGTACATACAAACCCGGGGACATAATAATGTTCGAGCGGCCAGATACTTCATTTCCTGTTGTACATAGAATAAAGCAGATTACAGACAAAGGTATAAATACAGCAGGTGATGCCACGGATCAGGTGGACTGGTGGGAACTCGAAAAAGAAAAAATTCTCGGGAAAGCTATTATGATACAGGGGAAACCAGTAGTTATAAAAGGATATGGTAAGTTCTTCATAATTGATGAACGTAACCAGGACTTTGGTCCAATGGGGCAGGATTACGGAAAATACTTTTTATTTTTCCAGATTATAAAGATTTATGGATATGTTATTGCAGTGTTTTCTTTATTTCTTTATATTTTTATGACATTAAGGCAAAAGCCATGGCAAAGTAGATAATATTCTGAATGATAGGTGTATAAATGGAAAAAAGGCATATCTTGCTTATCGTGGCGTTACTTTCTGCCATAGTATTCGTAATGCCAAATATTTATTCTTTATTTGCAGGCCAGCACTGGTTTTATGATACTGGAGTGTCCTATTGCCTGAAATGCCATTCTGATATCAAACAGGAGCTTGATTCCCAATTCCATCATACTTTTACATGCGAAAACTGCCACTCTATCAATACGAATTCAAATGCAACGCATGGAAATGTGGTTTCACCCAGATGCCTTGATTGCCATTCTAATCCCGGGCGTCTAGTGACGGATTCAAATGGAAATACATTCCTCACTCCTCTTGCATATGTTTTTGGAGAAAATGTAACAAATGCGGAATCACATAAGCCTTTGATTACAGGGGCCAATTCATCACCTCTTATGAAAGGTGAAAATGAAGCATGTTTTTCCTGCCATACCAGGAAATCGATCAGCATCAATATACGTTATGCAGATACATACAGTTTCAATTCCCGCAGGGCTGATAACGGCACATGGCAAATGTGGGATTATTCAAAAAATGCCGAAAATTCAGTAAATTTGATTATCCAGGCCAACGAATCTTCAGGAAAGCATTTGTTTTTATCATTAAATCAATTAAAATGTGAAAAATGCCATCCGAATACTGGAGACGAGCTCACAAGTTCCTCCCATCATACATACTTTTCATGCAACTCCTGCCATCAGCTGTATTCGACATACCATGTATCAAGTATCCCCCCATGTCTTGAATGTCACGGCACAGAGCCAAAGATGGTCACTGATATGCAAAAGAATACATATGTTGCATCTGCAGCTAAAGTCTATTCAGAAAATACGATAGGGGCAGATGCACATCTCCCGTTTGTCCTGGGCGCAAATTCAAGCAATTTATCTGCAGGCAGTAACATTGCCTGCTTTTCATGCCATTCCGGTTTAAATAATAAGATAATTTTTTCAAGACCGGAATATATTGAATGGGATGTTGAAAATTCAGGCGGCACATGGACGATACAAAATCTTGCATTGGGAGAAACAAAGGAAGTGAAGGTTACAAAATATTCAGATGGAAAATCCCATAATATCTCTATGGATACAGGTTGCATATCCTGCCACGATGACATAAGGCAGGCAGTCTCTAATGGCGGACATTCTAACGAGCAGTGGGGAATGAAACATAATTATTCCGATTATAGCGATATGAACTTTTATTGCAGGTCATGCCATGATCCATTTACTAAAGATAACTTTAATAATTCTCCATATCCAGCCTATCCTTTTAACTCCATCAATCATGGTTCTATTAAAATACTATGTATGGATTGTCATGGCAGATCAGGAAGTTTGTCAGTAAGCTTCAATGGGATCATGAAGATTCCATCTTACAACAGTACTTCCATGGGCAATATTGAGAGTTCGATCAGCCTCCAGCCGGATTTTATTCAATCGTACCTGTGCATAGCATGTAAGAACACGGGGAATCCTGTTCCGAATACTTCATTACACTTTAAATTATATACTGAACCTGAGGTAAAGGTTTATGTCAATGGGACGCAACGATATCCGTAAAAAAATCAAGAACCCTTTACTTGATGTTAATGAAGATGTATCTGTCAGGCCTTTTGAGCATTATTCGTTCTTTGATAAAATAGGCGTTGCCAGTGCTTTGATCATGTCGATGGCGATATTATTAATGTCAATCATTTCTTTTTATATTGATTTTGTAAAATCAAATTATCTTTATACATTGATAGATTTAATTATTTTTGTATTCTCTCTGGGAGCTGTATACTTTGTCTTAAATGCTTTCAAGAAAAGAGTGATCACTGACCTATTGATAGATACGGCATTCCAGGAAGGAGTTTATTCAAGACTTGCGCCTTTGGTTGAAAATATAGCCAGGTCGCATGTAGATACAAATATTATTCTGGACAGGATGTCCAATATTGATTTGAAGGTCGAAAATATTTTAAAAGAAGGGTATGCAAGGGATATAAAATCAGGTGACGTTTTACAGGAGCCCATTGCTGTTGCAACCTCAATTAAATTCGCGATCAAATCGATTTTTTTAATAGTTGTGACAATGGCTGTTTTTATGTTCCTTTTAAATTTTAATCTCGCTGGTATTACTCCCTATGCTGTTCTTTTGGTATTTATCGCATGGTGGGGATTTATAACAAACGAATATAATTTATGGAAGGAGTCTTCTGCCTGGGCAATGGTTTTTCTCCCAATACTTGTGATACCGGTAGCCGTCATGCTTTTAGCAAATCTTTTGAATTATAACGTATTAATGGCGATACTATATGTATCTGTTGGATTATATACATTTGTTTATTATATCTGGGCTGTATATGCATCAACAGGAAGCCTGCCATTAATCGCGACAAGAAAACAAGAACAGGTAGAAAGTGAATTTTTCGCTTTACAACAAAAAGGAATGCTGAAAAAACTTTTTGATTTATCAATTTCAAGAGTTGAACAAAAATTGCAGGAAGACAAGAAAAAGCAGGAATCAGATTATATCTGGAAAAAATCTTTGAAGGACTGACAAACTTTCATTCTTGAATTTAATTACATCACGAGATTTTTGGATTTTACGATATTTTGTTTCAGTTCTTTTCATTGTTACGTTTCTATATTTCTTAACTTCTTTTGTTGCCGGTATTATATCATATTTAAATTCCGTGATGGTCTCGTTATAACTTATTTCAATTGTTTTCATTTCTCCGGAAGAAATATAATTTCCTGTCGAAGATATTTTGGTGACCAATGGAATAGAAATATCTTTTTTGGTAGTAATACGAAAATCCACATTAAAATTTCCATTTATTGTGTCATTATTCTTGATTGTAACCCATACATGGGATGGGGAAGGAGATATAGAGTTTGAATATTGGGCATCAATTACAATGTAATCGATTGGAACGTCCTCTATGTATGATTCGTTAACTGTGTAATTATAAAAATTAAAATCTATATACGGTTCCTCAAATGTATAATATTCTGTATCAGTATAAGGTACGGATGTATTATAAGGTACATTTATGCAGATGAATAGGAAAAATGCAAGGAAAGCGTATTTATGGTTTATTCTTTTCATAATATCATATAAAAGTAGTTGCAGTCTCTTCCACCAAATAAATAGCTACACCTTTTCGTGTGAGGTAATGGAAACGATCAGGGGAATCAAACATGATCCCTCCTCCATCGTAGATAAAGATAATAGAATCATATCTCTTTCCGTCTTTCCCATCCACAACAACGAATTGCCCGTCATTGTTTGAAGCCCCATAGACCAGATGCTTGTTATCCGGGCTGAAAAGTAAAGAACCTTCTATAATATCATCATATTGTTTTCCTATATTGCCGTCAATAACATCTTTTAAACCATCATCATTTCCAAAATCTTCAAAATTCATGGGGACAGAGCTAAATGAAATCACGCCGCTATAAGTTGATTTTTTCTCAGTTGTTTCCTCTATCACGAACCATTTATCTTTTTCTCTTGCCGCATAAGCTACCCGTTTGCTGTCAGGGCTAAATACTGGAGTATATTTCAGGATATCATCATACCGCTGTCCCTCTTTTCCATCCACAACTACGAACCATTTATCGCCTTCTCTTGCTGCGTAAGCGATCCTTTTTCCATCAGGACTGAAGGTGATACTATGTTTCAATATGCTGCCGTATATTTTTTCCTCTTTTCCATCTACTACTACAAACCACCCATTTCCCTCTCTTGCTGCATAAGCGATCTGTTTGCTGTCCGGGCTGAAGATGGGAGTGTATTTCAGGATTTCATCATATGTTTTCCCTTCCTCTTCATTTTCTACAACAAACCACTTTCCGTCCTTTTTTGCTACATAAGCCGTCTTATTGCTGTCAGGACTGAACATGAGGGTGTTTGTCAGTATGCTATCATATTGCTGTCCCTCTTTTCCATCCAATACCACAAACAATTTGCCCTCTTCTCCTGCGACATAGGCTACTCGATTGCTGTCAGGACTAAAGACAGGGTAAAAACTGCTTTGAAATTTCTTATCTTCTTTTCCATCCACAACCACGAACCATTTATCTTCCTCCCTTGCTTCATAGGCTATCCTTTCGCTGTCCGGGCTAAAGACAGGCATTTTGATGCTATCGTATTGTTTTTCTTCTTTTCCATCTACGACCACAAACCATTTACTGCTATCATTTGCCACATAAGCCTGGCGCCTGCCATCAGGACTGAAAACCAGGTTTCTAACATTTTCATAATGAGTTTCTTCTTTTCCATTAAGTACTACAAACCACCTCTCATTCTCTTTTGCGGCATAAGCCAGGCTTTTGCTATCCGGGCTAAAAATGAAACCATTTATATCATCGTATTTTTTTTCATTTTCTCCATTCAGGACAATGAATTTCTTTTCTCCTTCAGTTTCAACATAAACAAATTGCATACTATCCGGACTTACCTTGAAAGTCTCCGGAACCCCCGAAAAAAAACCGAATTTAACAATAAGTTTTTCTGAAATCACCCTGCCGGCTATTTCTTCATTATTTTGCGCTCTTGATGGAGTATCCCGCGAAATACAACCACTTGCCAATATTATTATAATTAGAATAAAAGTAATTATGTATTTTTTCATATTTAATTTAAACAAATTCACTTTTAATAAAGCCTTTAAGTATATAGATTTGGCTGAGTAATCAACCTGTATTGATTGAATGTTTTAAGCCTTATTTTCAAAATCTTTATAAGTAAATCAGTATATTGTTGTGCGTGGAATTTAAACTGACTATCCTAATTATGGTATTTATTCTCTTTGCCGTTCCTTCCCTGGCTGTTGATAATGGATATGCCAGGATAGTTTATAATGTAAGGGGATTGCAGGATTATGATCTGCACTGGAACGACAGGTTCCCTCCCGGGAGCACTTTAAGAATTTATGCAGAGGCAAACGGCGTGAATCATAAGCGCCAGGTGGCAGTTGATTACATTTTTATTATTAAGGATCCAAATAATAATGTTATAGATACGGCATTATATAGCAATAGATATGAAGATTACAGGGAAAATGATTTCATGACCTATTCAAGGAATGTGCCGCAAGAGTGGGATGATGGGGTTTATACGGCTGATATACATATTTTTGACCTGTTGAATGAAACACTAATGGATACATATTATCGTGAACTTATAATGTCATATTTGAATGAGAGTGACAGGCCTGATCTTCCGGTAATGAATCGAAGCAATGCATCAGTTCTGCCGGAACAGCACATGATAATTAAGAAAACCTTTTTTATTGACAGGTATGCAAATAAATATCCCGTTGACAGATTCAGAATAGAAAAAATCATGCTTGATAGAACAAGTGTTGCGCCAAATATGCCAGTTGCGGTTAGCGCCAATGTGATCAATACTTTTTATGATAAAGGTTCAACATCTATTGATTTGTTATTAGATAATAAAGTAATTAACAAAACTACGCTGGAAATTGAAAGTTATAGTTCCAGCCAGGCTATTTTCACAGTTTCCACCGAAATTATCGGGAACCATACTGTAGAAATTATACCGACTGGAATGAATACTATTGGAATAAATCTGTCCGGTGTCTTCATGGTGAGCGCCGAAAAAGAGATAGAAAAACCTACGGAATTTGTTTACCAGGATATACAGATAGATAAATTAAGTGTCGAGCCAAACGGGACCGTGATTATCGCTGTGACAGTAAAAAATACAGGAAAGGAAGGAATCCAGTCTGTGGAGTTGTATATTAATGATGTCCTGGAAGAAGAAAGACAGGTAGATCTAAACTTTTCGGAAATTAAAGATATTTTATTCAATGTGACCAAAAAAGATCTGGGCGCATACAGGGTTACAGTTGGCAAATCAACTCTTAGCAAGGTTTTTTTTGTGGAATCAAGTACACCTGTTCCTTTTGTAACAGCCGGACCCAAAATAGAAAAAAAGCCGCAGCTTAAGGTCGTGATCGGCCTATCAGTTATTGTTATATTGATATATCTTTTAAGAATATATTTAAAAAATAAATGGAAGTGATAAAATGGTAGCAAGAATCATTGCCATAGCATCGGGAAAAGGCGGTGTCGGTAAAACGACTATCGCTTTGAACTTGGGATTTGCTATGGCATCATTAAAAAAGAATGTCCTGGTCATAGACACTGACGTATCTCTTCCAAATCTGGATCTATATACAGGACTTGAAAAACCATTAATTACTCTTCTTGAGGTATTGAATGGCTCAGCAAATATCCAGAGCGCGATATACTCAATCCAGATGGGGCTGAACATCCTGCCATGCGGTTCTTCGATTGAAGCTTTACGCGGTGCAGATATTGACAAATTAGGAGATATTATCTCAGAATTAAAAAACAGCGAATTTGATTTTATAATTCTGGATGTTCCTGCAGGTCTTTCCAAGTTCAGTTTATTGCCCATGACATATTCCGATGAGGTTATACTTATTGTCAATCCGGACCCGGCTTCCATATCAGATGCCCGGAAGGTAAGAACAGTATCCGGGCTTACTGATATGAAGATCACAGGCATAATTGTGAATAAATTTAAAAAGAACAATTATGAGGACATTGGAATAAAATTAGGACTGCCAGTTATCGGGGTGGTACCTGTGGATGATGCTGTCGTTAAATCCAGGGATTCAAGAAAACCTGTAATATTACTGAAACCAAAATCTGCTCCCGCAAAAGCATTAATGCAAATAGCAAGAAAAGTATGCGGGATCCCTGAGAAAAAAAGTATTTTAGCGAGATTATTAGGATAATTATGGACAAGACCAAGGAAAAGGAAGTTTTGGATTTTCTTATGGATGATGGCACATGGGAAAAGACTCCCGGGAAAAAAATCGTTCAAAAACAACAGGAAATTGGAAAACCAAAAGTCAGCCAACCTGGTAAAATCCCCGAAAATCGAAAATCTGAAAATATGGGGCATATAAACGAAGTCGCAAAAGAATTTACAAATGAAGAGGTTGATAAAAAAATATAAAAAGACAGGCGATGTTTCTGAAAATGAATTTGGTGAAGTGGATTATGCTATCCTGAAATCAGTGACTTTTGGTTTTAAAACCATAAAAGAAATTGCAGAAGTGCTGCAAATAAGGACAATGGTCATTGAGAAACATATTTATAAACTTATTCAGGATGGATTTATAAAATATTTTCAATATTGTGTAATTACTTCAAGGGGAAAACAAGTAATTGAAGACTTTGTGAAAGATAATCCCGAAGATGTCTGGATGCCAATAGATGAATTTATATTATCAGTTATCGAACAGAAAAAAGAACGAAATTTAAAGTTCCAGAAGATGGTCGATTTAATTCTTCTTATCTCCATGATAATTTTGATTGTGCTGATTATTTATTTTGGGCTCATCGCATGATTTTCAAAAAAGACAAACAGACTGCAGATAAGCGTATTATTGACACTTTCGGCCAACATTATCTTAACGGCGCCGGGGTTGCGACCCCAGACCCCTGCGGTGCGCCGCCGTTGGCGGATTATAACATTAACAATACCTGTAATATTTCTAAGTCAAAGACCAATGTATAAAAAAATTGTTAAATTATTGGAATCGAACCAAATTCCGTTATCAATATTTTTCATTTCATTATTTGTATTTCTCAGTTTTGCAGGCACACGTATGCTATTTTCAGATGAAGGGATAATCGTAAGCCAGTTCTATAATTTTATACATGGTTCTTTAGATTTACAAACGGCCAAAGTGAATGTGGAAAGGGGAATATATACGACTGTTGAAAATCATATATATGGAAGATTCAGTTATTCATTGCTTATATTATCTTTACCTGTATATATTATATTAAAAAATATAGATTATTTTTATGGTGCGCATTTATTTCTTCTGCAGATATGGGCTTTAAGCGGCGGGATATGTGTTTATCTTCTCACAAAAAACTGGAAAATAAAGAATGCGGCATTAGGTGGGGTTGTATCTTATTTCATATTAATAATGGTCAATCTGCTATCATTTGATCCTATTTATTTTCCTAAATGGGGGGAAATTATATCAATTGAATTTACTAATATTCTAATCTCTTCTTTTTTGGTTTTAATGGTATATTTCTTATTCAAGAATCTATTTAATAATAAAATCGCTATCTTCGCGTCTCTTTTTGTTATATTCGCAACGCCCATATCCTTTTATTCAATTACGTTGAAGCATCATTCTCTTGCTCTATTATTAACTGTATTGGCATTTTATTTTTTTTATAAATACCAGGAAAAAAAAGAAAATAAGTTTATTTATTATGCTTATCTATTAGCAGGACTTTGCATCTGGACTAGAATTGCAGAGGGTGCAGCACTTCTGTTGTCCCTCCTTATAATAGATATAGTATTTTCCAGGCGAAGCATCAAACATATTGCCTTTGTCTCAATTATTATTCTGGTCTCACTTATCCCATTTTTCATTTTCAATCAATTGATACTGGGGAATCCGTTTTCGATCATGGAATTACGCCCCTTAAGTGATATGCCCATGAAAATGGAGATTGAAAAAAATATGATCGTGCTAAGTGAAAGTTCGGTAAAAGCCAGGCAGGTAGAACTTCTGAATAATCTTGGCTTTATCTGGAATCCAGGGATCAAGACTGCCTTTTTGGACATTATGTCGTATATTTCGATTCGAAAAATGGGAAACACGTTTGGCCTATTCTTAATAAGTCCATTCTTGATAATCGCGCTTGCGTTTGTTATAGATCGGATAAAAAAGAAAATCAAGTTAAATGCAACAGATAAATTATTGGGACTATACGCCATAATATTTATTTTAATACATAAAAATTACCTTAAATTAATAATTACTGATACACCAGTAGTTCTCGAATACAGGTATTTACTTATTATGTATATAGTCCTTCTTTATTTTGGGCTTAGAATAGATAAAGTCGGGGATCTTATTGAAAATAACTATAAGAAAATAGTACAGTTATACGCAGCCGCAGTAATAATACTAATTTTATATTTTATTAATATTTTTCCTCCCCCCTTCATGAATTTATACTATTCTTTAGCGTTGATCACTTCAATCATTTTATTGATTTCATTATCGATGAGTATTTTAATTGAGAATAAAAAATCTTTTGCTGATTTATTGGATAAAATTACATTATTTTTCATCGCATTGTCACTTGCGCAAGCTTCCATATTGCTGCTTTTTTATTACTGGGTTGTTAGTATTACCTACATTTCGCCATCACAAAATTATACTGTAGTGCCAATTATTGGGAGTATTTTGAAATGGATGTACCAGGCACTTTTGTGAATTTCCAGGTTAATGTTTAATCATTTTATTAAAAAACGTTCTTAAAATAATGGATAGGATAGGGAACTTGCAGCCTGATACTATTTATCATGATTAATTGAAATTAATGAATCGTAAAGTATATATGCTGTAAACTCATATCCTAATTATACCCAAATTGACACCAAATTGGGAAAATGGATAGGATAGGAGCGATAGCAAAACGAAGATTGTGTTTGCTTGATTCTTATTCTTAACAAACCAAATTGGATTTAGGGTTAATAAAGATAGGATGTGAAAAATATATGAACGCAAAATTTACTTTAGCCATAATTGCGTTAGTTGGAATAGGCGTGTTCGCCCTGCCATCAACCATGTCGTTGTTCGCAGGCCAGCACTCGTTCTATAACATTGACGCAACAGGCAACCAGGTCCCGTGTGTGAAATGCCACGGTGATGTGAAAGCAGAATTGGGATCAAATGCAAATACAGTTGCAGCCAATGGACCCCTGACAGCAGGACCACACGCAGCATTTAAGTGCGAGTACTGCCACAGAATAGAACAGGGTGCTTCCAGCGGTGACAATGCAGTTGCAATAGTTCCATACGAAAATGCGACAGGAGCAATTATAAGGGCAATTGCAATACCAGTATCAGACATGGAAGCAGGTAATTTCCCAACGGGAATTACGGGTGCTATGCTATTTACTAGCAGCAGTACAACTCTTAATGGTACAAAATTACAATTCGGTAAGGGTGCTATCAGTGCAGCTACAGCCGATGCAACATTAGAAGTAGCTCCCAGACAAGATTGGACAATAATGGCATCATATGATGCAATTACTGGCTTACCCAAGGATACAAACGCATCCACAATGTATGGTGGAATTGACCCATCGAAGATAAACGTCACTATAAATACTGCTAGACCATACGTTAGTCTTGGTTTCTTGAATGCAGGTTCACAGGCAGTCAACCCGGGCAGCAAATATCATGCAGCATCACTTGTATCATGCATGGAATGCCACGGTGGCGAAGAACCACTTGGTCACTATACCAGAGTTACAAGCGAAACGAGATGTTCTGACTGTCACTACGGTTACAACCCAGTTCCAGGCGCTAGATGGACTCAGCTCGCAGCAGGCGGCTTCGGACTTACAACATCCGCAAATGATACTGGCACATCAGAAGCCCATAACGCATGGGTAAAAACCGATGACGGTATAAACAGATTCGGCGGACAACAGGGCAAGGAAGCAAATAACGGTGCATGTATTGGATGCCATACCCACGTAGCAGTAGACATTGCATTCAATAAGGGCTACAAGCTCTCATTCACTGCAACCGAGGCAGCAACCGGTTCTTATACTGTTTCCGATGCAAAAGTTGAGGGAACAGTTCACGTTGACATATACGGCAACGGTTCTGGCGAAACCTTCGGTGTGGGCGACAAGTCCTATACCTGGACACCAGAGACAACCCTGTATCTCAATGGTAATGGCACAGTTATCAGCGGTCTCAATGGAGACTCCAGCGACAGCGCAACAGCTCTTACAACCCCGTAATGAAATGGGTAATCCCCATTTCTCTTTTTTTTAATTCTCTTTTACTGAAAAAATGTTTTATTCATAAACATAATAATCTGTTCGTAAATATACGATTTGTGTACGAAAATTTTCCCACCTGTACGTATCGCTTTTAGAATAAGCAAAGAAAACGAGTGTCGATACTTTTGAACGAACGTTAAGGATACAAAAGAATCTGTCTGAAATAACTCATTGTGGAATAAAACAGAATAATACGAAAAAAAATTTACACTCCACCTTTATATGCCCCTTCAATTGTTTTCATGTTTTCAATCATTCTTCTTCCGGCCTGGGTCAGCATGTATACCTTCTCGCTGTCTTGCTCAATAACATTATATGATTTCAGGATACGAAGATGAAAGCTGAGTTTTGTGGCATCATCTATCTTAAGCATGTTTTTAATCTCTGTGAACTTGAGTTTACCTGCTTTATTGAGAAGTTTCAGGGTGTTTTTTCTTATTGGATTTGAAATCGCCTTAATTAAATCAGATTCAAGGAGTTGTGGATATTTATTGATCTCTGCCGTTGCTAGAATTATCCTTATCTTTGTCTGTACCTCGTCTATCTTAAATGGTTTCGTTATATAATCCGACGCTCCTGCTTTTATTGCATCCACAGCATTTTCAATTGTCCCGAATGCTGTAATTATTATTACGTTTGCCCCGGGTTTGATATGTTTTATCTCCATTAAGACATCCATTCCCCCCATGACTGGCATAATCAGATCAGTCAAAATAACATCAAATTCTTTTTTCCTGATTTTTTCAAGCCCAACCTGGCCATTCTCGGCAGACTCTACATTATATCCCTCATCTGTTAAAATTTCTACTAATCCATCCCGCATTTTCTGTTCGTCTTCTATAACTAGTATATTTTTCATATTGTTAAACCGGTAGTTTTATTTTGAATGTAGTGCCATGATTTACTTCACTTTTCACTTCAATTGATCCATTGTGGCGTTTGATAATTCCATAGCAGATAGAGAGACCAAGACCAGTCCCATTGCTCCGCTCCTTTGTTGTGAAGAATGGATCAAATATTTTATCAAGTTTTTCCTCTGGTATGCCGCAGCCGTTATCTGATATGCTGATTTCTACATGTTTCGGGTTTGCTGTGGTTTTAATGATTATTTCTCCATTTTCTGTAATTGATTGAATTGAATTTGTGAGCAGATTCATTATAACCTGTTGAATCCTGACGCTGTCACCAACGATAAGAGGAAGAGGCTCAAAAAAGGTATTGACTTTTATATCTTTTACTTGAGGATTCATGATTCCAAGTACTTTACTTATCTCATTATTTATATCAATATTACATAGTTTCAGATCTGAATTCCTTGCAAAATCAAGCAGGTCTTTCACAATATTTGCGGCCCTGTTTGCTTCATCATCGATTATTATGAGTTTATTCTTTATTTTATCATCATCTGTCTTTTTTATCAGCATCTGGGCATAAAGGGAGATATTCCCAAGTGGATTATTTAGCTCATGGGCCACACCTGAAGCAAGCGTGCCTATTGTTGCGAGTTTGTCGGATTGCAGAAATTGTTTTTGAAGGTTCTCCATTTCCTTCTGCATGCTTATATCCCTGATAATTCCAACCATGGCTATTGGCTCACCTTTGTAATCTTTAACCATATATACATTTAACCATATCGGAAATTTTCGATTATCTTTGTGCTTGGCCGTGATTTCCCCGGTCCAATTCCTTTTCTCTTTTATACAAGGGATTATCACTTTGCTGCCAAACTCCTGATCTGCAATAATTTCCTTGAAATGCCTTCCCTTGAACTCATCGGGAGAAACTCCGAACATATTCTCCATTGCTTTGTTGGAGTAGATGATAAGGCCGTTCATATCAGTGATTTGAACCCCGTCCGGAGCTTCTTCCACCGCAGTCGAGAGCTTCCGAAGCTCGCTTATATTTTTATTTAAGTCGTATGACATCTGGTTAAAAGCTTTTGAAAGAGTATGGATATCGTCATCAGTCGAATCGAGTTCTATTTTATATTCGAAATTCCCCCGGCCTATTTCTTCGGCCCCTTTTACAAGTGCCCGTATCGGTGCTGCAAAATAATTTCCGGCCAGATAAGCCATTAAAATTCCAAATAAGCCTACTATCAAAATGTTAAATATTATAATATCTATTTGTTTATTTATCGTTTCATTTATGGAGGTTCTATCCATTCCAATATGGGCAAAACCTTCCCTGCCGCCATAAATTGGAGCTTGGAAATCCATAATATTTCCTGTGCCGGAGCTGCTGTTACAATCGATATCAGTAACCAGGAAATCGTTTGAGTATATATGTCCTATTACATTATGAGAGGCATCGGTTAAATATACACATTTTACTTCACTATCTGCATTTATAATGTTCTTAGCAAGCTGGCTGAAGTTGGCATTACCCTCATTCGGTAAGCTCCCGCCAGCTTCTTCTGCAAGATGTTTTACAAGAAAATTTCCCCTCCCATTAAGTTCTTCGGATAATGTAGTTTCCATGTTAGACTGCATAAAGAAGATGGTCAGAATATCAATGAACACTATAATAGCAACTGTCCAGAGGATAAATTTCTTAGTTATTTCCATACTTATGATTTTATCTGTTTATCTTTAAGAGTCATACAATTCATTACATATTATTTTTTCTAATTAAAAGTATCGGTTAGTTTATCCATAATATCTGATATAAAATTTAATACAATTATTGATATAAACATAAAAGGGAACAAGGGAACAAAAAGTGAAAAAAAATTTTAAAGATAGGATGTGAGTTATCGTTACGGATGTCACATCCAAGAACTCTATAAGAATCTAACAGTATAAAAACATTTTTTGAAGTAAAGTTATAATTAAACCCGATTTATTGAAAATAAGTTCAATACTCAAATTTAATTGAATATTTTTTCAAATAAAGCCCTAATAATTGAAATATTGTCCAAAAAACCATTATATAATCTGAAAATCATTTTAGAAATACCCATTATGGGCTTGGATAGGTTCGTTTGAAGAATTTCGTATAGGACGAATATTTCGTATAGGACGAACTAGTCTTAAAAAAAATAGGAAGTGAATCAAAATATGAACGCAAAATTTACTTTAGCAATAATTGCGTTAGTTGGAATAGGCGTTTTCGCCCTGCCATCAACCATGTCGTTGTTCGCAGGCCAGCACTCGTTCTATAACATTGACGCAACAGGCAACCAGGTCCCGTGTCAGAAATGTCACGGTGATGTAAAAGCAGAATTAGGATCAAACGCAAATACAAATCCATTAGTTGGACCAATTACAGCAGGACCGCATGCAGCATTCAAGTGCGAGTACTGCCACAGGATAGAGCAGGGTTCAGCAAGCGGTGATAATGCATTCGGGCGCCTTTTTTACTATAATGGGCCTGATGGGACTGGTGTAAGAGTTAGATCTGCAATATTAACAGTCGCTGATTTTGAAGCAGGTAATTATCCTATAGTTATCAACGGCACAGACATCTTTGATAGCAAAGGTTTAACTCTTGCAGGTGTCACCTTGCAGCATGGAGCCGGCAATATTAGTGCAGTAGATGCTGCGGCTTCAACACCTGAAAATGCAACCCTTTATATCGGGCCGAAGTCGAGTTTCAGATTAATGAAAACCTATAGTGAGACCACTGGTTTACCATTGGACGGAAATTCATTGACAGCCCAAGGCGGATTAAATCTAATAAACGCTACTGTTTCTCCGTCTGGCACTGTCGGTTTATTCGGTGCTGGTTCCAAATCAGTCAACCCTGGCAGCAATTACCATGCGGCATCACTTGTTTCCTGTATGGAATGCCATGGTGGAGAAGAACCCATGTCACACTGGAGACGTGTCGATGCTGGACCAACACCATGTAATAACTGTCACTATGGTGGTGGTGATGCTCCCTTGGCATTCGCAAACAAGATGACTACATTGGAGGCAGGAGGCTTCAACCTTACTGGCAAAGCAGATGACACTGGCGAAAATGAAGCCCATAATGCATGGGTGAAGGCCGATGATGGATTAAACAGATTCGGTGGACCGAATGGTAAAGCAAATAACGGTGCATGTATTGGATGTCATACACACGTGGCAGTGGACATTTCATTCAATAAGGGCTACAAGCTCGCATTCACTGCAACCGAGAGCGCAACCGGTACTTATAGCGTTTCCGATACAAAAGTTGAGGGAACAGTCCACGTTGACATATACGGTAACGGCTCTGGCGCGACCTTCGGTGTAGGCGACATGTCCTATACCTGGACACCAACACAAACTATGTATATTAGTGATGGTACCAGCAATACAACGGTTGTTCCAGCTCTAACTGGAGAATCAAGCGATTCCTACGCTGCATTGACAACCCCGTAAATGAAATGGGAAATCCCCATTTCTCTTTTTTTTCTTTTTTAATGTTTTCTTGTTCAATGAAAAGTTTTTTGGATTATAATAATTATTGATTAAAGATGTTTTCATTGCGTGTAAACAACTTTATATACTTTAGTTACATAAGTAATTTTGTGATGGGATGAAAGTCATAAGGATAGACGATCTTGATAAGATCAGGTTTGATAATATCAAAGCAGAATTTAAAACATGCTTATCAAAAGAAGCTCAATGTAATGTAGCAGAGATAAGTACGCTAAAGGATTCATCATTCTTGAATCTGTTACTGGAAGTCTGGAAAAATACTGCTCATGAAGAAATAGTTGAAAAACTTTCAGACTCAAAAATGTTCAACAATTATAGAAATGGAAAAAAATGAATAAAAACATTAAATTCTTATTTATTATCTTTTTAATTTTATTCAGTATCGAGCTTGCGAAGGCAGGAGAAATGGATTGGCATAAACCTACCCCATGTTTTGGGTGTCATTTAGAAACCATAAAAGCGGATTATGGTAGTCAGGAATGTGGTAATTGCCATGATTATAAGTATAATGTTCCTCTTCTGGAATCTGATCATAATCCAAAGATTTGTACAGCTTGCCATTTTGGGAATACCATGGTCAATGCAAGTATGAAAGAGATCTTCCATAATGGGCACAATAATATAGAATGCACAAGATGCCATACAGAGGATAACTTTACAGTAATAAAGATCAAAAACAATGGATTTGTTTGTGTGTCCTGTCACAGCAATAAAGTACATTCCATCCATGTCAATAAAATCGATAAAATATGCAAAATATGTCATGGTTCGTGGGCAAATGGAAAAGTATATAATACCAATTCTCCATCATCAAATACGTCTAAAGAATCCGCTCAGTTAGAAAAATTCACAATATTCTATTTCATAAAATCTTTATTTAATACTATATTTGGAGTGAAATAAATGGATAAAAAAAACATAACATATGTAATTATTGCATTGCTGGTTTTATCAATCGCTGGTTACTATCTTTATCAGCATGCAACAGATATGGGTCTGGCAAAACCCGCGCTAGTATTGAAAATTTCAACAAATCTGTCCGAAAAAGGAGCTCTACAAATTAATAATGTCACATTTGTGCAGTCAAGTGTTCCCGTTTTTTATAAGCGGGCAGACACGATACCCTCTTTTCCGGAAATAGAAGTTAACGCTCGTTTGAATGCGTTAGATTCTGCCCCTGCGAGTTTTTGGGCATCAACACCTTATAAAGATGAAGGGCTTTATGATGTAAAGATATATTTCAGGGATGGCAAAGAACCAAAGAAAGGAGATATCCTTATTTTGCCGATAAGGATCATTGGCAGTACAGCTGTTGTAATGTATAAAACCACAGCTTTTTATGAGTGGGAGTGATATGAAATTGGTGTGGGTATTTCTGGTATTAGCAGGGATTTCAATATGGCTTATCCCCAATACCCTATCCCTTTTTAGCGGCGGGCATAGCTTCTATAATATTGACCCTGTCGGCTCCCAGGTTCCATGCAGTAAATGCCATGGTGATATAGACATGCAAATACATACTGGTTTTATACATAACAACTTCACGTGTTCCGATTGCCATCGTGTCCAAAAAGGTGTTCAATTCGCAAGCGGCGACAATGCTTATGAAAGGTTGATTTATATAAATGTAACAGGACCATCGAGTGTAAGGAACAGGGTTCTTGCGACCACGATCCAGAACTACCAGAGAGGAAATTTTCCAAAATCAATCTCAGGCGAGATCACGATCGACCAATGGGCAGCCTCTGGCAACGATGAAGCGCAATTCCGTGATGAAAACGGACTATATATGGGAAATATGACCCCAGGGGAAGCTGGCATAATATATAATTATGAAAAAGAGAATGAGATTTCAACATATATCAACGGTGTCTCAAAAGACACAGACCCAACCACCTCGAATTCGGCTCTTGCTACCAGAAAAATCAATGTGAATCCATATCCATCCGGTTCTGATAATCTCACAGGCGCAGGATCAAAAGTAATAACTTCAGGTACACTGGCCCACGCATCTTCCACTGTCCTGTGTGCAGAATGCCATTCAGAGTACATTAACAATACGCCGGATACCATACATGAAGCTTTCATCAGGTACGGTATGGAACATAATACCAATGACAATTGTATCGCATGCCATACTTCAACCGCAGTGTCGATAAACTGGACGCGTCCGAGCACCATAGCTTTTGAAACCAGTTCTGATGGCAACAATATTACAATTAATAAAAACTTCCAGGCGAATCCAGTAAAAATAGAGACCTTTGGAACCCAATCCGGTGATGTTTTTGCAATCTCCAATGTTACGATAGATTGAGATAATTTATCATTATAATCATTATAAACATTATTATATACATGGAAACAAATATAAACTATTTAAACATAACAGACCAATTATCAATCTGAGACTATATGAGACGTGTAATTATTCCCGTTTTGATTCTACTGCTTTTTTCACCGTTAGTATCAGCCCAGGGTGAATTCCTTTTTGATCTTGCAACCAAAGGCCAAAGTGACGGCACTTATGTAAAGCACTGGTCTGCTGCATACCCTCCTGACCCGAAGGCAGATATAATCGTTTATTCAGAAGCTAAGAACATGGCATATAAACGATTGTCTGCCCTGGGTTTTGTTTATGCGGTCTATGATCCTATGGAAAATATCGTGGCGGTAGAAAAAATAAGTTCCTTCAAAAGAAGTTATGATCCTAATATCGTTTATTATACCCTGCATCCTAAAACCGATTGGATAGAAGGGAACTACAAGATCAAGATCGTTGTATTCGATATGGTTGATCGTGAGGCATATGATGAAAATGTTTCAAGTGACCCATTTGCCATCGGCATTAATCCGGAGATGTATAAGATATTTTACGATACTGGTGCAAATGCAAAAGATCTGGGTGTCCTTCGTGATCTTGGCGACCCGGTGGCACGGGCGGTATTGAATTTTAAGATAGACAAACAAGTTTCTATATATCCTCCTGACCGGCTTCTCCTTCATGATGTCAGGTTCGTTGATGATAGCACTGACCGCATATTAGGAGAGAAACTCCTGATCGAAGTCAAGATGGATAATAATTATAAAGATGATGGTCAGATCAAGCTTGCTATGCTGGTGGATAATAGTCTTGTATCTACAAAAGACGTTATGGTAAAAGGGCTAAGTAATTCCACAGTCATCTTTGAAGCTAAAGCAGGAAAACTGGGAACTTTCAAATTACATTTCGGAGCTGACACAAATGATGTGAAATACAGGAATGCGGAATTGACGTTCACCATTAAGAATGAGACCGAATCCACCAGGCTTGAACTTCCAAAAATAACAATAACAGGAATGAATGTTAATAAAGAGTTTGCCGGAGTAGGTGAGAATGTGATCGTATCGGTGAACCTGATAAATAATGGTAAGACCGGGAACAAGACCATAACTGTTTATTCTAACAGGGAACCGATCGGTTCGTCTGAAGTCCAGTTGCCATATCTTGAAGAAAAGTCTATTGAAATACCCGTAACTTTGAAAAATACAGGGATTAACAAAATAACAGTATCTGACGCCCCTGCACTTTTCAGGAACGTATTTGTAGGGGATGCCGAAGCTTCGGCAACAGGACAAAGTACTATCCTTACTAAAGTGAAGGAAAACAGTTTAAAAGTATCTATGGTGTTTGTGTTCATTGTGTTTGCTGGAATGCTGTTCTATGTGAGAAATAAGTTAAAAGAAGAAAATCCTGTTAATGCCACATCAATGGGAATTCCAGATAAGCCCGAAGAAAATAAGATATCTGATCTTAAAATCAAACTTGCCAATAATGTTGATAAATTCAGAAGTAAGATAAAATTCAGCAGTAAGATAAAAGAAATCTTTAAGAAAAAACCACGCGGCTGATTTAAATGAAAGAAGTAGAATACACAGTACCGTTGCTTGTTTCGGGGATTCTTACATTGGTACTTTTAGGCTTTTACCTTTATAAATCTGAAAATTCTGTTTTTATGCGTCTTATTTCTTCATATTATATGAAAAACAGATACAGCAAAGCTATAATTCAAAAAGATACACGGGGAGAAGATATTGTATTGTTAATTATCTTAATAATTCTTATATCTGGATTTGGTTTTAAACTTATTGGATTTGTAGCGGTCATATCGGATTCTATGAAGCCTGAATTCCAAAGAGGTGATCTTGTAATGATACAATCGATATCTAAAGATCCTCAAATTGGAGATATAATAACATTTAAGGCAGCCAATGTTCCAACCCCTGTGACTCACAGGGTCACCGGTGTTCAAAGTAATATTGTGGCTACCAAAGGGGATAATAATCCTCTTCCTGATGATTATGGAACAACAAAAAATGATGTTATTTCAAAAACTGTTGTTATAGGAGGCCATCCTGTCGTACTAAAAGGTCTTGGATCTCTTTTCATTCTGGATTTTTCTAAAGAAGGTAAACTAAGCAGATTCGGCGACCAGTATGAATTCTTCCAGAATCTCTTCATGACTATAAGAACATGGGGCTATGTCATAACAATAATTGCTTTTTGTGCTTTAATATTGTCTATGTTTGGGAATAAAAGATGAATAAAAACATATATATAATAATTATTTTTGTAGTCATTGTGACCACTTTGATTCAAACTTTTTCTTTTGTCAGCAGCGATCATCAGATCAATCCTCCAGTACAGGACAAATGCATACAATGCCATGGAGATGTAAATACGCAATTATCCAAATCAACCCAACATTCTTCGTTCTCCTGTATAAGCTGCCATCCCAAATCAGTAATAAACCATACTAATAAGCAACCGGAATGTGAATACTGTCATGATACGCTTCAAATGAGCGATACATTTGAAGCACATTCTGATTTTGTATCTTTAAGGTCAGAAGGGTGTATAGCCTGTCATACGAACTATAATGTCATTATAAATTATTCCAGACCTGAATTCATATCATATACAATTACAAATAATTCAGGAAATTGGGTCATCTCCAATTTCGCAACCAGTGGCATGTTGAACTTATCTTACAACGCTCTTAAGCAAGGGGGGAACCATAATATAAAAAATGTATCCTGCAAAGACTGCCATAAAGATATTTTCGATGCAGTTTCTATGAGAGGTCATGCAGTAATTTCCGGAAAAGAAGAAAACCAGGCGCCTTATCATAATACCAGCAACTCGACAAGCAACGAAGAATGGTGTCTTACCTGCCATAGCCCGAAAGATAATAAATTCCCAAATCAGCAGCATTCAGCACGCAGAACGACTTGCGAAGAATGCCATGAAGCATATAATTTATCCGCCCATCCAGGAAATATCTATACCAATATCAAAACTGTTCCTCGTTTATACCGAAGCCTGGTGTGCATATCATGTAAATCTGTAGGGTGGCAGGTACCTAACACTACATTGAAGTTCAAAGTACATCAAGAGCCATATTTCGATGTAACGATGTCGTGATCAAATGTTCAACTTCATACCCCCTCGATAATATCCTTAGTATTTAAGAAAAAATGAATAAGAATTTATATCTGATAGCAGTTTTGGTTTTAGCAATAACCACTATTAGTCAGACTGTTTCTTTCATTGTTGGCGACCATCAATTTTATCAGTCAGTCCAGGATAAATGCATAAAATGTCATGGAGATATCAAGGCACAGCTCTCAACATCAGATCAGCATTCAAATTTCTCCTGTGTTAGCTGCCATGTCAGATCTGCAACTAACCATACTAATAAACAACCAGACTGTAGTTACTGCCATGCTACATCGCGTATGAACGATACCTTAGAAGCCCACCCGGATTTTTCACCTATGGGTTCCGAGGGATGCGTAGCCTGCCATTCAACTTATAACGCTATTTTAAACTATTCCCGGCCAGAGTATATCGACTATACAATTAAAAATAATAATGGAAACTGGATAGTCTCTGATTTCAAAACTGTAGGAACATTAAATCTATCATATAATGCTATGAGACGGGGGGGAGGCATAATATAAAAAATGTTTCATGTAAAGATTGCCATAAAGATATTTTTGATGCTGTTTCATTAGGAGGTCATGCCGTAGTTCTTGCCAAAAATGGAACTCAAGTGGCCTACCACAATAATTCAAACTCCACCCCTGAAGAATGGTGCAGGACATGTCATAACAATAACGATGCCAAGTTCCAGACCCAACAACATTCAGTACGAAAAACAACTTGCGACCAATGCCATGAAGTCTATAATAATTCAACAACACATCCGGGTGATTTTTTTTCGAATATAAAGACTGTGCCTCGTTTGTACCAAAGCCTTGTGTGCATATCATGTAAATCCGCGGGCTGGCCAGCACCTGGTGGCGCAATAATATTCAATGTTCGTGAAGAACCTTATTATGACGTTTCATTCCAGATAATTTCACCTTTGAATATAACCGATTCTTCACCTGCAAGCGACCCAACCACACCCGCAGGTGTATCTCAAATGTTTTCTGCAACACTCAACAGGTTTGCAGATATCACCTGGTATAATGAGGGGTCTGAGGTTTTCATGGTTTTGGATGTGATCTCGGCAAGTTATACAGATTCTAAAAGAATTCCCGGGGTTTATAATATAACAGCAGTTGCCAGTGACAGTTATAATTCAGCAACCAGATCATGGACCTGGAATGTCACTAACGGCACTGGAGGCGGAATTGGAGGCGGCGGTGGAAGCAGCGGCAGTGGTGGCAGCGGAGGAGGTATAGGAAGTGGTACTTCTAACAATATAAGTGGATATGTATTCGATAATTTTGGTTCACCACTATCAGGCGTACTTGTTCAAAATGGGAGCTATCAGAATATTACCCTGGAGTCAGGCTTTTATTCGATAACAAATATTTCCAATGGAGAATACAACTTCACATATTCTAAAGCCGGATTTGAACCTGATTATTTTATATTTACACTTGGCGGCATTACTATGGTAAATATGAATAAGACTCTTTATGACATAACACCCCCGAATTCAGTTTCCGATCCGAATTCAACAACCGGCAACTTCTTCATAAACAATACATGGATCAATCCATCAGATATTGATTTCAAGAGCACGTCGTTCAGATATACTAATGGAAGTACACTGCAGAGCTTAAACAACTCCACTAATTATCTAAATCTCACTTTTTCACCACATTATGTCCAGAATATTTCGGCTCAGACGGTAGATAATTTCGGGAACACGAACGAGACACTGGTATGGTTCAATGTTACTATACCAAATAACGTTCCAATACAGTCACAGATTGGAAATATAACCGGTAATGAAGGGCAATTTCTGGATCTCGCAGTATTAGCAACGGATGCTGATAATGATACCATAACTTATGGAACCAGCGCATCAAAAGGAACTTTAAATACAACTACCGGGCAATTCTTCTGGACACCGGATTATGGGGATGCAGGAACTTATGCCTGGAATTTCAATTCCGCTGATGGTTATGGTGGTGTGGTAAGTGAAAATATTACTGTGGCCATTAACAATATCCCGCTCACAATCACAAATTCATCTCCAGTTGGTGATCCCAGCACAACAGCAGGAACACCACAAATGTTTGAAGTAACTCTCAATCGAACTGCAGATATAATCTGGTATAATAATGGGTCAGAGGTATTCAGAGCCTCAGGAGTATTATCTGCAAATTATATTAAATCAACAGCAGGTATTGGGGTATATGATATAACTGTTAATACGAATGACGGACACGATTCAGTTTCACGGAATTGGAGCTGGAATGTTACGAATGGAAGCGTGGGAAGTGGCGGTGTAGATGGCGGGGGGGGCAGCGGTGGAAGCAGCAATAGCATAAGTGGATATGTATTCGATAATTTTGGTTCACCATTATCTGGCGTGCTGGTTGCGAATGGCAGTTATCAGAGTATTACATCTCCTTCTGGTTACTATTCAATAACTAATTTATCTAATGGAACCTATAATTTCAGCTATTATAAAGCAGGATTTATTACCGATTATTTTGAATTTTCATTTAACGGCGCAGTTATCATAAATGCGAACAAAACACTATATGATGATACGCCGCCTGGCCAGATATCTAATCTGAATATAACAACAGGTAACTTCTATATCAATAATTCATGGATTAATCCACAAGATGCTGATTTCAGCTACACCTTGTTCAGTTATATCAATGAAACCACACTTCAAAATGTAAGTAAACCTGTTAACTACCTGAACCTCACCTGGTCGCCACACTACACTCAGAATATAAGCTCACAGACTGTGGACATATATAGTAATATCAATCAGGCAAAGGTGTGGTTCAACGCTACCATACCCAATAATGTTCCGGTACAATCGCAGATTGGAGATAAGGTAGTTTATGAAAATGAATCTTTGCAGTTAAATGTCACAGCTACGGATTCAGATTCTGATTTAATCACTTATGGAACAAATGCAACAAAAGGAAGCTTTAATACTTCAACTGGTAATTTCTCATGGACTCCCGGCTTTGGAGATGCAGGAACTTATGCCTGGTTCTTTAACTCAAGTGATGGTTACGGTGGAGTTGCAGTCGAGAACATAACAATATCTGTTAACGATACGCCATTATCGATTATCTCCTTCTCCCCGTTGACAGACCCGGCAACAGAGCAGGGTTTGACACAAAACTTCAGCATGAATATGAACAGAACAGCCAACGTGACATGGTACATGGATGGTACCCCGGTTCAGACAGATATTAGTGTCATTTTGGCGAACTACACCAATTCCACGGCTGGCATAGGTACATACAATATTACTGCAACAGCCAGCGATATTTATGATACTGCTACAACATCCTGGAACTGGACCGTAACTGCCCAATCCATGTATAATGTCAGCGGTTATGTGTTTGACAACTATGGCTCAGGATTGGAAGGAGTTCTTGTGCAGAATGGAAGCAACCAGAATACAACGATAGCCTCCGGGTACTACTTGATAAGTAGTCTGGTAAACAGCACCTACAACTTCAGCTACTCTAAGGACGGATTCAACACTGGCTATCTGGAAGTTACGATCAATGGTTCGTATAATACAAGTGCCAACAATACAATATATGACACGATACCGCCCTCTTCGATATCCAGCACAATTATAACAACCGGCAATTTCTACCTGAATAACACATGGATTAATCCAGCAGAACCTGATTTCAATTATTCCTGGTTCAGGTACAGCAACAATACCACACTGACCAATGTCAGTAAGAATGCCAGTTATCTGAATCTCACCTGGCCGCCGCACTACTCCCAGAACCTCAGCGTCCAGACAGTTGATGTTTATGGTAACACTAACCAAACGAAAGTCTGGTTCAATGCCACTATTCCCAATAATGCACCTGTTCAGTCACAGATCGGAAATAAGACCTTCGATGAAGGGCAATGGTTGAACTTCACAGTTAACGCCACCGACCTGGATAATGATGTATTGGTTTATGGCACCAACGCAACGAACGGTACGTTCAATACCACGACAGGTAACTTCTCATGGCAGACAACCTTTGCAGATTCAGGAATCTATGTGTGGAACTTCAACTCAAGCGACGATTACGGTGGAGTTGCCGTCGAGACTATAACAATAACTGTGAACAATACCCCGCTTTCCTTCACTTCATTCTCCCCACTGACCGATCCGACAACGGAACTGGGCTTGTCACAAAACTTCAACGTAACACTGAACAGAACAGCCAACGTGACATGGTACATGGATGGTATCCCTATCCAGACCAATACAAGTATCACCTTTGCCAACTACACCAATTCCACAGCTGGCATAGGAACATACAATGTTACTGCGACGGCCAGCGATATTTATGATACTGCTACAACATCCTGGAACTGGACCGTAACCGCCCAATCCATGTATAATGTCGATGGCTATGTGTTTGACAACTATGGCTCAGGATTGGGAGGAGTTCTGGTACAGAACGGGAGCAATCAGAATACAACGATAGCCTCAGGGTACTACCTGATAAGTAGTCTGGCAAACGGTACTTACAACTTCAGCTACTCCAGGACCGGATTCAACACAGACTACCTGGAAGTTACAATAAACGGTGCAGATAATACAAGCTCGAATAAGACATTATATGATACCACTCTACCAGCCTCTGTATCTGATTCTATTATGTTGACCGGCAACTTCTATGTAAACAATACATGGATTAATCCACAGGATGCAGACTTCAATCATACATGGTTCAGGTACAGCAACGATAACACACTTACGAATGTCAGTAATACATCCAGCGACCTCAACATCACCTGGCCGCCGCACTACACCCAGAACCTCAGTGCCCAGACTATTGATGTTTATGGTAACACAAACCAGACGAAAGTCTGGTTCAACACCACTATACCCAATAACGCTCCAGTCCAGGCAGCGATTGGTAACAAAACACTAACATCAGGCCAGCTTTTAACCTTCATTGTTTCAGCTACCGATGCGGATAATGACACAATTACCTTCGGCATGAATGCAACGAATGGCAGCCTGAACACCACAACCGGAAATTATTTCTGGCAGACCAATAGCACTGACGTTGGAACTTATGTCTGGAACTTCAATAGCAGCGATAATTATGGCGGAGTTGCGAATGAAACCATCACCATTACCGTAACTGAAATCCCGACATATCTACCTCCATCTCCTGTTAACCTCATCGCGACCCAGGGCAACTTCTGGATAAACCATAGCTGGGAAGCAGGATTGGGTAATGACACGAACAGCTACAACGTAAGCGTGAACGATATCTGGACGAACGGAACGACAGCTACTTTCAACAACACCACAGTTCCAGCCCATGGGTGGAGTAACATTTCAGTCTATGCCTACAATTCCTCAGGCACAGGAACACTGAACACGACCCCTGTATCCAATAACACCCAGCTTTCCAATAATTTAGTGACTATCGGGAATATCTCTTCCAGTTATACAGTCACATCCGGTGACACGATTTCGATTTATCCGACCTCAAGCGACCTGGACGGTGACGTTCCAACATTTGCCCGGAACTTCAGTAACGGAACATTCTCCCCCAATAATGGAACTCTGGTCTGGACGACAGCAAGCATCGATATCGGCCTCCATTCCCTGCAAATCAACGTCACCGACGGTTATGGTTCCGTATCCTCCTCGAATTTCACAATAACCGTGACCGCCCCAATACCCTTTAATTACACTCCTCCATCCCCTGTCAACCTCATCGTGACCCAGGGCAACTTCTGGATAAACCACAGCTGGGAAGCAGGATTGGGCAATGACACGAACAGCTACAACGTAAGCGTTAACGACCTCTGGACAAACGGAAGTACGAACACTTACAATAACAGTACAGTTCCAGCCCATGGCTGGAGCAACATTTCAGTCTATGCCTACAATTCCTCAGGCACAGGAACCCTGAACACTACCCCGATCACCAATAACACCCAGCTTTCCAATAATTTAGTGACTATCGGCAATATCTCTTCCAGTTATACAGTCACAGCTGGAGACATAATCTCGATATATCCGACCTCAAGCGATCTGGACAATGACGTTCCAACATTTGCCCGGAACTTCAGTAATGGTACATTCTACCCTGATAATGGAACCCTGATCTGGACGACAGCGAGCATCGATACAGGCCTCCATTCCCTTCAAATCAACGTCACCGACGGTTATGGTTCCGTATCCTCCTCGAATTTCACAATAACCGTGACCACCCCAATACCCTTTAATTACACTCCTCCATCCCCTGTTAACCTCATCGCGACCCAGGGCAACTTCTGGATAAACCACAGCTGGGAAGCAGGATTGGGCAATGACACGAACAGTTACAACGTAAGCGTTAATGACCTCTGGACAAACGGAAGTACGAACACTTACAACAACACCACAGTTCCAGCCCATGGGTGGAGCAACATTTCAGTCTATGCCTACAATTCCTCCGGTTCAGGAACACTGAACACGACCCCTGTATCCAATAACACCCAGCTTTCCAATAATTTAGTGACTATCGGGAATATCTCTTCCAGCTATACAGTCACAGCCGGTGACACGATCTCGATCTATCCGACATCTCTCGACCTGGACGGAGACATTCCAACATTTGCCCGGAACTTCAGTAACGGAACATTCTCCCCCAATAATGGAACTCTGGTCTGGACGACAGCAAGCATCGATATCGGCCTCCATTCCCTGCAAATCAACGTCACCGACGGGTTTGGTTCCGAATCCTCAACGAATTTCACAATAACCGTGACCGCCCCAATACCCTTTAATTACACTCCTCCATCTCCTGTTAACCTCATCTCGACCCAGGGCAACTTCTGGATAAACCATAGCTGGGAAGCAGGATTGGGTAATGACACGAACAGCTACAACGTAAGCGTTAACGACCTCTGGACAAACGGAAGTACGAACACTTACAATAACAGTACAGTTCCAGCCCATGGCTGGAGCAACATTTCAGTCTATGCCTACAATTCCTCAGGCACAGGAACCCTGAACACTACCCCGATCACCAATAACACCCAGCTTTCCAATAATTTAGTGACTATCGGCAATATCTCTTCCAGTTATACAGTCACAGCTGGAGACATAATCTCGATATATCCGACCTCAAGCGACCTGGACGGTGACGTTCCAACATTTGCCCGGAACTTCAGTAACGGTACATTCTCCCCCAATAATGGAACCCTCTTCTGGACAACTGAAAGCATCGATACAGGCCTCCATTCCCTTCAAATCAACGTCACCGACGGGTTTGGTTCCGTATCCTCCTCGAATTTCACAATAACCGTGACCACCCCAATACCCTTTAATTACACTCCTCCATCTCCTGTTAGCCTTTCAACCACGCAGGGCAACTTCTGGATAAACCACAGCTGGGAAGTAGGATTGGGCAATGACACGAACAGCTACAACGTAAGCGTTAATGACCTCTGGACAAACGGAAGTACGAACACTTACAATAACAGTACAGTTCCAGCCCATGGCTGGAGCAACATTTCAGTCTATGCCTACAATTCCTCAGGCACAGGAACCCTGAACACTACCCCTGTATCCAATAACACCCAGCTTTCCAATAATTTAGTAACGATCGGCAATATCTCTTCCAGCTATACAGTCACAGCAGGTGACACTATCTCCATCTATCCGACCTCAAGCGACCTGGACAATGACCTTCCAACCTTTGCCCGGAACTACAGTAATGGTACATTCTACCCCGATAATGGAACCCTTGTCTGGACAACAGAAAGCATCGATACAGGCCTCCATTCCCTTCAAATCAACGTCACCGACGGGTTTGGTTCCGTATCCTCCTCGAATTTCACAATAACCGTAACCGCCTCATTACCCCTTAATTACACGCCTCCATCTCCTGTTAGCCTTTCAACCACGCAGGGCAACTTCTGGATAAACCACAGCTGGGAAGCAGGATTGGGCAATGACACGAACAGCTACAACGTAAGCGTTAACGGCAGCTGGACGAATGGAACGACAGCCACTTACAACAACACCACAGTTCCAGCCCATGGCTGGAGTAACATTTCGGTATATTCATACAACAGTTCAGGTACAGGAACCCTGAACACGACCCCGATCACCAATAACACCCAGCTTTCCAATAATTTAGTAACGATCGGCAATATCTCTTCCAGTTATACAGTCACAGCCGGCGACACGATCTCCATCTATCCGACATCCCTCGACCTGGACAATGACGTTCCAACCTTTGCCCGGAACTTCAGTAATGGTACATTCTACCCCGATAACGGAACCTTCATCTGGACAACAGACAGCATCGATACAGGCCTCCATTCCCTGCAAATCAACGTCACCGATGGCTATGGTTCCGTATCCTCCTCGAATTTCACAATAACCGTGACCACCACAATACCCCTGAATTACACTCCTCCATCCCCCGTTAACCTCATCGCGACCCAGGGCAACTTCTGGATAAACCACAGCTGGGAAGCAGGATTGGGCAATGACACGAACAGCTACAACGTAAGCGTTAATGACCTCTGGACAAACGGAAGTACGAACACTTACAACAACAGTACAGTTCCAGCCCATGGCTGGAGCAACATTTCAGTCTATGCCTACAATTCCTCAGGCACAGGAACCCTGAACACGACCCCTGTATCCAATAACACCCAGCTTTCCAATAATTTAGTGACTATCGGCAATATCTCTTCCAGTTATACAGTCACAGCTGGAGACATAATCTCCATCTATCCGACCTCAAGCGACCTGGACGGTGACGTTCCAACCTTTGCCCGGAACTTCAGTAATGGTACATTCTACCCTGATAATGGAACCCTGATCTGGACGACAGCGAGCATCGATACAGGCCTCCATTCCCTGCAAATCAACGTCACCGATGGCTATGGTTCCGTATCCTCCTCGAATTTCACAATAACCGTATCCGCCGCATTACCCCTGAATTACACGCCTCCATCCCCTGTTAACCTCATCGCGACCCAGGGCAACTTCTGGATAAACCACAGCTGGGAAGCAGGATTGGGCAATGACACGAACAGCTACAACGTAAGCGTTAATGACCTCTGGACAAACGGAAGTACGAACACTTACAATAACAGTACAGTTCCAGCCCATGGCTGGAGCAACATTTCAGTCTATGCCTACAATTCCTCAGGTACAGGAACACTGAACACGACCCCGGTTACCAATAACACCCAGCTTTCCAATAATTTAGTGACTATCGGGAATATCTCTTCCAGTTATACAGTCACAGCTGGAGACATAATCTCGATATATCCGACCTCAAGCGATCTGGACAATGACGTTCCAACATTTGCCCGGAACTTCAGTAATGGTACATTCTACCCTGATAATGGAACCCTGATCTGGACGACAGCGAGCATCGATACAGGCCTCCATTCCCTTCAAATCAACGTCATTGACGGATTTGGTTCCGTATCCTCCTCGAATTTCACAATAACCGTGACCGCCCCAATACCCTTTAATTACACGCCTCCATCCCCTGTTAACCTCATCGCGACCCAGGGCAACTTCTGGATAAACCACAGCTGGGAAGCAGGATTGGGCAATGACACGAACAGCTACAACGTAAGCGTTAATGACCTCTGGACAAACGGAAGTACGAACACTTACAATAACAGTACAGTTCCAGCCCATGGCTGGAGCAACATTTCAGTCTATGCCTACAATTCCTCAGGCACAGGAACCCTGAACACGACCCCTGTATCCAATAACACCCAGCTTTCCAATAATTTAGTGACTATCGGGAATATCTCTTCCAGTTATACAGTCACAGCAGGTGACACTATCTCCATCTATCCGACCTCAAGCGACCTGGACAATGACCTTCCAACCTTTGCCCGGAACTACAGTAATGGTACATTCTACCCTGATAATGGAACCCTTGTCTGGACGACAGCAAGCATCGATACAGGCCTCCATTCCCTGCAAATCAACGTCATTGACGGATTTGGTTCCGTATCCTCCTCGAATTTCACAATAACCGTGACCGCCCCAATACCCCTTAATTACACGCCTCCATCCCCTGTTAACCTCATCGCGACCCAGGGCAACTTCTGGATAAACCACAGCTGGGAAGCAGGATTGGGTAATGACACGAACAGCTACAACGTAAGCGTTAACGACCTCTGGACGAACGGAAGTACAAACACTTACAATAACAGTACAGTTCCAGCCCATGGCTGGAGTAACATTTCGGTATATTCATACAACAGTTCAGGTACAGGAACCCTGAACACGACCCCGATCACCAATAACACCCAGCTTTCCAATAATTTAGTAACGATCGGCAATATCTCTTCCAGTTATACAGTCACAGCCGGCGACACGATCTCCATCTATCCGACATCCCTCGACCTGGACAATGACGTTCCAACCTTTGCCCGGAACTTCAGTAATGGTACATTCTACCCTGATAATGGAACCCTTGTCTGGACGACAGCAAGCATCGATATCGGCCTCCATTCCCTGCAAATCAACGTCACCGACGGCTATGGTTCAGTATCCTCATCAAATTTCACAATAACAGTCAAATCATTGCCATCTTATAATGCAAGCGGCTATGTGTTCGATAATTTCGGCGCAGGATTGGAAGGTGTCCTGGTCCAGAATGGCAGCAACCAGAGTATAACATCAGCATCAGGATATTATTCCATAACAAATCTGCCAAATGGTACTTACAACTTCAGCTATTCAAAAGCTGGATTTAATACGGACTATTTAGATATCACAATCAGCGGTGCTAATAATACCACGGCGAATAAGACACTCTATGATACAACACCGCCAGCCAGTGTTTTCAATATTGCCAACACTTCAAATCCAATGTATATCAACTGGACATGGTCAGATCCGTCAGACCCTGATCTTGATCATGTAGAAGTGTATATTGACGGCGCGTTCATGATCAATGTGTCCAGAGAAGTGCAATTCTACAATGCAAGTTACTTTGCTCCTAATTCAACCCACATAATATCAACACGAACTTCTGATAATTTCAGTAATGTGAATACTACCTGGGTCAATAATACAGCAACTACTCACTCCGAATATACCTATGTATCCAGTTTCATGAATGAAACGGGCATAGTATCAGGCTTTGACGATGCCCGGAATGCAAGTGATGGACTGGTTGCAATCTTTGCAGAGGTTAATGTGGGTGGATTGTACCAGCTCAATGTTACCACAAATACCACTGGAATACCTGACGCCAGCATCCACACATTGGAGCTGAGATACAATGTTTCCGGAGACAACTTCACAATGCAGATATGGAACGGGTCATCATGGAACAACAGGTCAATTTTGAACGATACTTCAATGTCTTACATCAACATTACTATACTCCCCGAAGAATTGATTTCCGACGGAACACTGCCGGGTAATGCAGGAACTATTAATAAGTACTATTCACTTGTTCGTTATCTGGATTTGAATGCAAGCGCGCAGAGCATGCTGTATCTTGACTATCAGAGGATTTACAATGTATAAAATGAGGAATTCAGTTATCATTGAGCAATTTATTTATAATATGAGAAGCAAATATTTATATACTAATGATTCAGCCTTAAAAGGATCTCTTGTGCAAAATGGCAGTAAACCGAACACCTCAATAGCATTTAAAAAACCATATGAGGTGATAAAAAATGAAAGATAAAATCGCAGTATTCAGTGCTATACTTCTGGGCGTAGTGGTGGGATTATTTGCAACGTTATCACTGATAATAGATGTTTTCTTTCTCGATAATATCTTAGGAACATTAATAGATCTTATCATAATGGTATTCTCTTACATGACGGCATGGATAGGGGTAAGGCACGTCCTGATGCAGAAACTCGCGAATGATAAAATGGATAAGGAATGGGATTATAAAATTCAGCCACTCATGAATATGCTCACTGATACGGTTGGCAGGATCAATGCTATGGAAACCCAGGTAATGCAGACCAATCGCAGGGTGGACACCACTCTTGATTATGTAACTAAGATGCAGGATATGGATGCTTCAAAAGTATATATTTTCCCGGGCGCGTCTTTTAAATTCATAGCAAAAGTTCTTGTAGTGACAGTCTTTACATTCTCTTCATTAGTTTATGTGGCCGAATATCCGCTGGGTATTGTTCATTATTTCATTTTGATCATTTACCTGATATGGTGGGCATTATTCACTTCAGAATATAAACTTTTCAATAACAAGATGGCTTGGTTATGGGCGCTTGCTCCAATAATGACCGTTCCAGTCGGGGGAATTATCCTTGACGCAGCATGGGGACCAAATATCATGATGGGTATTTTGTTCGGTTTATTATTCTTCTATGTCTATTTTTATTATTCCTGGGCTGCCTATGTTACTGTAGGGTTCAAATTGTTAGACTTGAAAGGATTAAGGGATTATCTTATCAAGAATATGGACACGTATGTTGAAAAGGAGAAAACTGAGCGCAAGATTAACAGGAAATGGATCGATGTGGCAATTCTTGCCAGTATAGTAATTGCGGGAGCAATTGCGGTATGGGTTTTTATTTAAACACAAAAATTGATACGAACATATAAAATGAACCTGAAAAAAATTATTGATGGCCGGGTGATATTTTATATAGCTATAATAGTTATTTTAATTGCATTGAATATCCCTGTTACGACTTCGGAAACTCATACAGAAAAAGAATTTTACACGGAACAAGAACCGTTCAATCTGACTGAAACATATTATGAGAAGGAATCGTATATAGATAATGTACCTTTGAAAATTAATACGAGCCTTGACTGGCATATTACTGACCATCGATATAAAGATGAGTTTGACTTAATTGCAACATTAAAAAACATTGATAATTCAAACGGAGAATTTTGGGTTACTTTTCATGTGGAAAGCACAAATGGGTCTTTCGATTACACAACAGACAGGGTATTTTTGAAACCTGCAGAAAGTTTTCAAATAGAACATGGATTTACAGGTCTTTTCTCATATGTTACCTATAAGGTAAAACAGCCAACCAAAGAAGTAGAAAAAATTCCGGGACATACCTAAAGAAAGAACGATTACGAGCTATCGCGAGATTGAAAAATCCCGCGAAGTGGTCAGGGTGAAGAAAAATACATTGACCTTCCTTCAACGAATATTGGAGTATCCACCGAACTATGAGCCTGAGCCGCCTGTGCAAATACCAACTGAAAATGTAGAAGATAACTGGGAAGAGTAGCATGACAATGATTCTAATCCACGGGTCGCAATACGGGGGGGAAGTTAATTCCGTTAATCTTATAATTACACAACCCTCAGAGAAGGCTTATATGAAATTAAGATTTATGAAACTATTTATCTTTTTGTTCGCAGTAAGTTCAATAATTGGAATGGCATCCGCAAAATGGAATGAACCATATTTCATTTTACCGGATTCTGACCGTCCTTCGATGATACAGGATATGGATGGGATATACTGGATAGCTTTTAATTCATATACAAACCCTCAAAATATCTGGATAATGAATTCTAATGATAGCATTAATTGGACTAATTTCTATCAGGTTACAGCCTCAAATCTTACAGATTATGAACCGAATTTGATCCAAGATAATAAAGGCAGGTTCTGGATACTTTTTTCATCTCTTATAGAGATCAGGGGAACATTGAGTTTCAATTATGATCTGAAACTTACTCATTCTGATAATGGTATTAACTGGTCAGAACCTGTTAATATCACAAATAGCCCATTAATTGAATCATACCCTTATATAATGCAGGATAGAACAGGGCGATATTTTATTACATATTCGACTTATAGCAATGAATCAATAAATAATCTGGATATTTATTTGAAATATTCTGATGATGGGTTAAAATGGTCACAACCAATAAGGATAACAGATTCCTCTGAAAGTGATATTTTTCCAATCATGATCCAGGATAACAGCGGAAAATACTGGATGCTTTTTTCCATGAATACTCATGAAAGACATAAGCCTTTATTAAATAAATATGATTTATTTTTAATATATTCAGGAGACGGGATACGCTGGTCAGATGCAGCTGAGATAACAAATCTGAGCTACAATATCAATTATCCTTATTTCATGCAGGATAAAGAAGGAGTATTCTGGATCCCCCACATGACCGGCATCACAGGGTCTGAAGAACTCGGGATCATGGGATCATTGAACGGGACTGAATGGACTGACTCTGTTGTATTGTCAAATTATAGTACTGAAGGATATTTCAAGACCGATTATAAGTCCATGATCCAGGACCGGAATGGAAGCTATATATATGCTTTTACTTCTGCAAAAATCGGGAGGGGAATATGGCTGATGAATGGAACGCCTGACCTGGATTTCTCAAAGCCCAGAAAGGTGGAATTCAATAATAGCAGGATAACTGCAGAAAACGATACGAAAAACATCATAAGAACCATCCCTGAAAGGAAAAACAATGAGCTTGGAATAGAATTAGGATCTTTGACCATATTGATTTTCTTTGTAATTGTTATTCTGAAAAGATCATCATGATGCACGTTACATGATGATAATGCTACTAATCATTTTAATTTTCACGACATATAATAATAGAAAAATTTATAAGGGATAAGGTCTAATTATTTTTTAATATTTCATATGGATAGGATAGAAGATTTCATTTCTCACTGGATAGAAGTTTTCTTAAAAACATAATGATAAAAATGAAACCAGGGAAAGAATTATATGGATATGGAAAAAGGGAAGAATAACAAAAGTTTGAACAGCATTTTTAATATAATTTTAATTTTAATCGTAATTTCAATATATTTTATACCGGCAGCTATGGCGGCAAATCCGCAGATAAAACTTACAACGAACAGGTATATAATTCTTGACGATCCAAATAAAAATTATTTAAGTGTAACAGCAAATGCAGAAACTGGTTTTGGTTTACCGGGAAGCTGGAGTACGGATGCGTGGAAAGGTGAATCCACCACAATCCGAGGTGTCGCTCTTGTCCTCAATGCCGATGGCACTCCCGCCAGCGGAGTGACAGTAACCTTCTCTGCCCTTGACTGGAATGATGCAGCACCAAGAGATCCTCTTAAGAGTGATACGAACAGCAAGACAAATGTAACAAATGACTACGGTCTTGCAACAGTTCCTTTTGATCTTAATAATGAGCAGCAATACGGGAGATGGAAAATAACAGCTACAGCAACAGTAGCAGGGACTCCAGTAAGTTCAAGCTCCAATTTCGTTTATAACTGGTGGGGATGCCAGAACTGCCACGGAAGTCCTTATTCTGGCCAAGGGAGCTCTAAGAGTTATACATCGAGAATAGGAACTGGCAATAGATACGACCCATATTCACCATATATTACAGGAAGAGATTTCCATGCCACGATGTATCGCAGCGACCATGTTGCAGGTTCTTCCGGGGGGTTGAATGAGGGAGAATGCTGGGCATGTCACAATTCTTATGATAAAGACTTGAACCTGGGACAGGCAAAAGATGTTGATGGTTCTTCGTATTCAGGAAGAGATGCACCTTCAACGTATGGTGTACATACAAATTTAGCATGTGCTGAGTGTCATAGCATAATAGGAACAAGTTCAGCCGGAATTGACCAGACCGTGAAATCATGCGATGCAACAGGATGTCACATAGGCGCAACAGATTTTAATTCTCATATAGGGTCTGAAACAGTTACAGCAACCTCTCCCAATAAATATGTAAATTATTCTGGTCTTGATGCCGCACTGGGGTTAAGGTCATTCCTCAGTTCTCCATCTTATATTCCAACACCAGCAACCTTCAATTCAAATCCCCTGACAGGAGCAAGAGCCCATACATCAGCCACAGTCCAGAACATCCCCTGTACGGTATGCCATGGGCCAATGCACAATGTTACAAAACCCAATATCAACACGGTACCAAAGAACACAATTACTGAAGATACACAGTGTACCACATGTCACCAATCCCTGAAACACTCAAATAATAATCCTGTTTATTGTACGGCATGCCATTCTCAGGATGCTCATAACATTACAGTACTCAGCAAAACAGCAACTTCCCAGCCTTCTTATGAGTTCCTGGGTTCTACGAATGCGATGACAAATTTGACAACAGATTGCGAGCAGTGCCATGCATCAGGGCCTGAAGCCACATTCTTTGGCTCATTGACCACGGCTGACAGTGCAGCGTATTCTACAAATTTCGCGCCAGCCACACCAGTGCATAACAGGCATAACGGCACTGTTGCATGTACAGTTTGTCATGACAATACTAATTTCCACGACATCAAGTTCTTGCAGCCAAATGGCGCATATTCGACTTCCAAGACGACAGCAGTGAAATGCATTGACTGCCATGATGGAACAAACTCTGCAGTACGCAGCGTTGTGCAGACCAGGTTCGGTTCATTACCGCCAACAGTAAATGCCAATATGAACCACAGTTCAGATAACGGCGGTCAGAAATGGGGCTCCTACTGGACAACTCCAAATGAAGCATGTCTCTACTGCCATGGTGAAACGCAGCATAATACATCTGCCATAGGTGCGGCAGGAAGTGCACTTGGTACTGATAAAGTCGGTGACCCGATTGGTTCAGGCACGGTATGCTCAAGCTGCCATAATCAGGATGACAGCAACTATAATGTCGTGAATTCACTTTCCCCTAAACCACCTGCGAATAAAGCAGGATCGAACTATCCATCCAGCGGAGCAGTGGATCACTCAAGCTTTGGTATAACTGATAATGATTGCAAGAACTGCCATGGCAGTAACCTTGCTGGCGGTGAGAACATGGTTGGATTCACTCATAATGTAGCCCCGTCTGGTGGAAGTGGCTCATGCGATTCCTGCCACGCACAACCGCCCAATGGCGCTTCAAGATATAATACACAAGGCGCTCATACACTACACTCAGCAGCAGGATATGGCAATGTAGCAATCACCGGCTGCAATTACTGTCATTCGACAGAAGGCGCAAATGAAGCCGGCCATCCCGGAACATTCAATGATGCCACTGTAGTCACTAATTCCTCAGCAACAATCGCGTTATATACTCCGAACAACCTGAACGGCAAAGACGATACATGCAGTGGTGTCTCCTGCCATACAACCGGTCTTAGCAATGGAGCCAAAGTCGGCACAGCCACCTGGGACTCCACAACCGGAGCCTGCAGCAACTGCCACTCCACAGTCCCAAGCGGTCTTCCGCCTACAGGCAACCATACCAAACACTACACCACAGAGAACTACCAGTGCGCCACCTGTCACGGCACTAATGCCGATGCAGGGACACAGACCGGTCACAAGACCAATGGAGCAATCGACATATCCTTCACAGGTACACTTGCAACCGGCGGCAGTATCACATCAGGCACATGCGACGTCTATTGTCATTCACCAAACCCCAACGATGTCAAACCCAAACCTGCCTGGAACACATCAACCGTGGTCTGTGGGGATTGTCACAGCCTTCCGCCCACCACAACACGAAATGGTGTTTCACATACGACCAATACTAACTGCGACATCTGCCATGGAACAGGTGCTTCAACAGGCACTCAACTCGGTCACATAGATCGTTCGATCACCACATTGGGAGGCGGCAGTACATGTACAATATGTCATGCCCAGCCACCCAATGATGCAATTGTAACAGATCAGCGCAACAATACCGACGGAGCCCATATCCTGCATAAGAACAAAGGCTATGGTGCAGTTGCCGAAACAAGCTGCAACTATTGTCATAACAATGGTGGAAGCAACGAAGGTGGAGCCCATCCAAACGGTTTGTACAATGTGGTTACTAATTCCTCAGCAACAATCGCGTTATATACTCCGAACAACCTGAACGGCAAAGACGATACATGCGCGGGTGTCTCCTGTCATACAACCGGTCTTAGCAATGGAGCCAAAGTCGGCACATCCACCTGGGACTCCACAACCGGAGCCTGCAGCAACTGCCACTCTACAGTCCCAAGCGGTCTTCCGCCTACAGGCAACCATACCAAACACTACACCACAGAAAACTACCAGTGCGCCACCTGTCACGGCACTAATGCCGATGCAGGGACACAGACCGGTCACAAGACCAATGGAGCAATCGACATATCCTTCACAGGTACACTTGCAACCGGCGGCAGTATCACATCAGGCACATGCGACGTCTATTGTCATTCACCAAACCCCAACGATGTCAAACCCAAACCTGCCTGGAGCACATCAACCGTGGTCTGTGGGGATTGTCACAGCCTTCCGCCCACCACAACACGAAATGGTGTTTCACATACGACCAATACTAACTGCGACATCTGCCATGGAACAGGTGCTTCAACAGGCACTCAACTCGGTCACATAGATCGTTCGATCACCACATTGGGAGGCGGCAGTACATGTACAATATGTCATGCCCAGCCACCCAATGATGCAATTGTAACAGATCAGCGCAACAATACCGACGGAGCCCATATCCTGCATAAGAACAAAGGCTATGGTGCAGTTGCCGAAACAAGCTGCAACTATTGTCATAACAATGGTGGAAGCAACGAAGGTGGAGCCCATCCAAACGGTTTGTACAATGTGGTTACTAATTCCTCAGCAACAATCGCGTTATATACTCCGAACAACCTGAACGGCAAAGACGATACATGCGCGGGTGTCTCCTGTCATACAACCGGTCTTAGCAATGGAGCCAAAGTCGGCACATCCACCTGGGACTCCACAACCGGAGCCTGCAGCAACTGCCACTCTACAGTCCCAAGCGGTCTTCCGCCTACAGGCAACCATACCAAACACTACACCACAGAAAACTACCAGTGCGCCACCTGTCACGGCACTAATGCCGATGCAGGGACACAGACCGGTCACAAGACCAATGGAGCAATCGACATATCCTTCACAGGTACACTTGCAACCGGCGGCAGTATCACATCAGGCACATGCGACGTCTATTGTCATTCACCAAACCCCAACGATGTCAAACCCAAACCTGCCTGGAACACATCAACCGTGGTCTGTGGGGATTGTCACAGCCTTCCGCCCACCACAACACGAAATGGTGCAACACCACATGCAGGTGTTACGGATTGTGATGTCTGTCACGGTACGGGTGCTAATACAGGAACCCAGAACGGCCATATTAACAGAATTATAGACGTATCAGGCGGTGGCTGCACAGGATGTCACAGCAATGTTGGTACCGCAAGTCTTGGCCTTCACTCCAATTTAAACGGAACGTCCGCAGTCGATGACGGAGATTGCCAGACCTGTCATTTTGCTTCATTCCCAATGGTAACCGGTGCGGCAAATAGTTCCAATACGCATTATTGTCAGGATTGTCATACCAGTGCAGGAACAGGATCTCCTAAACCGGGTAGTTTAGTATCGGTAAGCCATGGAAAAATCGACTGTAAATGGTGCCATGCGGCAGGCGATCAACCAGCCTCTAAGTATCATTCGAATAATCTTGGATCACAGCAAGGACCAAAAGGTACAGCAACAGGAGCGAATTGTGCTACCTGCCACGGTGCTAATCTTCAAGATGTATTTAGAGCTCCGGGAATAACACATTTAGGAGATATTACTACTTGTGGTGAATGCCATAGCGGTGCTAACAATCACTTAGTATCAGCGTTAAGCGATTTTTCCTCTCCAACACTTTCAGGAATACCACTGACAACATCGGTAACGGTCGGAGCACCTGCTCATATCCAGGCTACAGTATCAGACAATATTGTGATGATAGCAGCTGCCCAGTATCAGGTAACAAATACCTCAGGAACGGTCATTCCATGGACAAATATGACATCCTTGGATGGATTTAATTCAGCAACTGAAACTGTTATTGCATCAATACCTACATCAAATCTAATTGGTCCTTATACAGTTAGCATTAAAGGCATGTCTTCAGCATACAAGACTGATCCTTCAAAGCCATATTATCCACTCAATGGTATGTGGAGCAGCGTTAGTACTGTTCAACTTATTGTTAATCAACCAAAAGGATATGTTAACGGAACAGTTAAAAATGGGACTAATACAATAGCAGGGGCGATAATAACCACCAATACAGGTGTTTCCGCGATAACTGACTCGAATGGTAATTATTCCTTGAATCTTGCGTATGGCCCTTATCAATTAATTGCCACCAAGGAGCCGGAATATTATTTCAACAACAGTGTAAGTGTAGAGGTTTCAGAAATTCCGGTAGATCAGAATATCATCCTGAATAAGAAACCCACTGGAACTATAAGCGGTACGGTTAAGAACAAATAATATTGAATGATAGGAATATATTGGAGCGAAATATTCTTTCGCTCTTTTTTTTTAATGTATTTTTATAAAAAAAATAATGAGATAGTTTTATCTATTAAAACGTTCATTTTATTTTTGATGGATAGGATAGTGAAGATTTTGAAGCTTAACATATTTTCTGGAATTAAGGATAAAATGGGATTGTTGCTGATATTGATTGTATTTATTTCTTTTATTCCGATTGTTTTTGGTGCATCTCCGAACGATGCCTGTTTTAGCGGTATATGCCATAGTTCTTCAGGTCCTACGATCGACCGCGCCCTGTACGACTCCAATCCACATAAAATAATCAAATGTATCGAATGCCATAATAGCTCAACAAATAACTTAGACCCTAGTCATGGTGTGTTCATAAGACAATTGAACGGCAGCAAGATCACAGGGCCCTTGACAACAAAATATTATTCCCAAAATTTCTCTCTATGTTATTACTGTCATGCAGAAAAGAATGTCGTAGGATTTTTACCAGGCTGGATACCCTCAGCTAACCACAGAAATACTACCCCGATTATAGTCTCAAACATAGGTACTAATTTTATCAATATTGATCCATTAGGTTATCATAATGGCAGCGAAGGCGGAATTGATTCTGATATACCAACAAATATTCATTGGAATCATCTGGATGCCTTCGGGAGCGAAAATTATGGTATTGGAGGCAAATTTGATACTGACATGGATGGAGTAAAAGACTCTTTTCAATCCTGCCCTGCCTGCCATAATGTCCATGGGACAAACTATCCTAAGATGACAAGAAATGACTTAGCTATTGCTTATTCTTCTGATGGAAATGGAACATTTGGATATATCGGAAGCGAACAATACAACTTTAAAGGTGGCGATGTCTTTTGCGGAGGTGGTTGCCACACCTCTGGTATGGGTTATAAATATTATAGAACTGAGATAAAAATATTTCAAGACTGTATCTCATGCCATGTGGATGGTTCACCCGGAGATGTAAACAGAACTGCTTTCAGCCTGGGTGAGCATCTTAATATTAATACCACTGGTGGTATTAACTCAGTTAATAACACAGACTGCTGGTCATGTCACTTTAACAGGGATATGAATAGAAGCAACATCCGGCAATGTAATTACTGCCATACTGGAAGCGCCAAACCCGAAGCTCCAAGTGCGCCAATTATAAGAACACATGTCTCGGGAGTAAAGATCACTAATTATTCATGCGCGGATTGCCACAGCAAAGTGATCGTTGATCCTGGAACTGGAATTCCTAATGTAACATCCCATTATCTAAAGAGACCCAATGTATTAAGTGAAAAGTATTGCGATTATTGCCATGGACCAAATCCAAGCTCTCCATTCAATGCAACAAACAAGACTATTCCAGCGTTGAACCATGACAATTCGGACTGGAACGGAAATGCCACATGCCGAACATGCCATTCAAATTCCAGTGTTACGGCCGACCCTCTGGCTAATGATTATACATCATTCCATGATCTTACTACTGAATTAGGCGATGTATATAATGGAACGGCAAGGGCAGACTGTTTCATATGCCATGTCCAGAACTCCCCACAGTTTGTCGTGGCTCCATATCCCTCGCATGATATTATTGGCTATAACGCAGAGGATTGCCGTAACTGTCATACATCAGGAACGGGCACGGAACCGCAAAAACTACACAGCGTAACTGCATCTGCGACTGGCGGGTGCATACCCTGCCATTCAAATAATGCAACCAGGTATTATGCAAACACAAGCCTCTTTGGAAGACATGCAAATGTAAATGCAACAGGTGGTCCGAATAACGTAACAGATGATGATTGTAAGACCTGCCACTTTGGTACTGCAGATGGGACGATGAAGATGAAGCTGGGTGCAGCGAACTCAAGTAACACGTATTTCTGTGAAGCATGCCATACATCAGCAGGTTCAGGACCAATCCATCCAATAGACAACAACCTTATTAAAGATGGTTTGCAGCATGGTTCAACAAATTGCCAGTGGTGTCATATTGCAGGTGCTCTTCTTCCAAGGCCATTAGATACTACTTTAAGATATCATCCCAGCGGGCCTCGAGGAACTGCTGCCGGAAAGAACTGCCTGACATGCCATGGTTCCAATCTCCCGGATTTACCTTTCCATGCACCTGGAATAGTACATTCTTCTGATTTAGATGGTTGTGGTTATTGTCATTCACAAACAGATAATCATGCTGTTAGCCCATTGAACTCTAACACTCCACCATCGATTTCAGGTTTGTCCGTTACTACAGTAGTTACTGCAGGCAATGTAGTGCAAGTTCAAACTACGGTAGCGGATGATATGACTCAGATAGCAGCAGCCCAGTATCAGGTCAAGAAAGGTACAACCACAGTTATTGATTGGACAAATATGACTCCAAAGGATGGAAGATTTGATTCGTCAAGTGAAATAGTGAACACCAGTATTGATACATCAGCCCTCCTGGGTACCTACACAGTCAACATCAAGGGCATGGCTTCAGCATACAAGACCATTTTAACATTACCTTATTATCCATTGAACGGTCAATGGAGCGGTATCATCAGCGCACAATTTAGTGTTAACCAACCCACCGGGTATAATAATGGAACTGTGAGTGGAAGATTGGATAATGGTTTAGCAGGTGCGGTAGTATCTACCAATACAAGCGTATCCACTACCACTAACGAAACCGGATTTTATTCTTTAAGTTTGACAAATGGCACATATCGGTTGACAGCAAGCAAGGATCCGGAATATTATTCAAATAGCAGTGTAATAGTGACTGTGATAGCACGCACTAATATAACTACAAATATTATTCTTGATTTGAAACCAACAGGCAATATAACTGGTAAAGTTACGAACAAGTAAGATGGTTGATCAAAAGAACATTGTAGATTGAAATAATCCGACATGATGTCACAATGCTATTTTGTGGCTTATTTTTGCTTATAGTAATTATAAAAGGTACAGATGGTCCTGGATAGGCTTTTATAATGACTATTTTTTTGTCTCTCAGACTCAGAACTAAAACGATACAAATATATGCAAAGACATTTTAATTAATTAAAAACATTATAAAACGGGATAGGGTTATTTGTATCAAAGATACATTTAAAAATAATTTAATATAAAATCGATAGGAGAAGTAATATGAGTTGGATAGGAGATAGTCAATCGCATAGCAAAGCAAATTATATGATCACCGCATTTTTGATTTTGACATTGTTATTATCGTTTTCATTTATAACCATAAATCCAATCCAGGCAAAATCGAATATTAAAAATCATAATAATATTAATGGAAATATAACGGATACGGAATGCATAATCTGTCATCCAACACAAGGAACACTATTCCAATCAGAATTGAATCAATTGGATAAGCCTTTAATCGAAAATGCATCCAATATTAATTCATTGCTTCAAGTCGGGGAAAATTATACTGCGATCCTTACTTCCGGACAAACACCTTACCAGCTCGGTCCATTTTTCCGCAGTGGAGCTAATGGTTGGAGCTGGCTGGATACTGGTGCCTGGGGAACAGATAGGCAGAAAAATCTTATCCTGCTTTCAATATTTGATAATTCTACCGGAAGCATAAAACCTGTCCAAGGATTGACTTCATGGTTATCCTGGCCGCAGGCCAGTTTTAGAAATCATAGCGGGACATATAGCTACAAAGCAGATAATGGTCCATCTCCTATAACTATACAGGGAAATTATCCGGATGCCAGTGAATTCTGGATGATTAAAGAGATCAACTTAAGCGGACTTAGCACTGCAACTCTTAATTTCTGGACATGGTATTCGATGGAAACAGATTGGGATTATGGATATGTTGCGATATCTTCTGATGGAAATATCTGGATAAATCTCCCGGGAAACAATACTACAAATACAAATCCTAATGGCAATAATCTGGGAAATGGAATAACCGGTAACAGTGGTGGAATATGGGTATATGAAACGATGGACTTGACATCATATGTCGGAAAAAAGATGTTGATCGGATTCAGATTTGTGTCAGATGCAGCTGTAAATGAAGAGGGAATGTATATAGATGATATTACTGCAACCGGAGGATTTAGTGATTATGCAGAAACTCTTATTGAAATAAAAACCCTGAGTGTCAATGTTACGTATCCTCGCCTGGCAATACTGAATCCAACAGATCCGATGACGAGCGCAAGCACGTTACAGTATAATCCATACGTTCAAAAAGTGGAATTGCATGAAGATATAAGTCATCCTGGCACATACGCTGGATATTTCCAATACGAACCATTTGGAGGCCAATATTCAGGAAAATATACCGTTTATTTTGATACTGCAATAAACGGCGAACGGGTTATCGGCAATACAACATTCGATACTACTATTTTTGGTTGCCAGGATTGCCACAATAAGAATTATAATGGTGCTGAAACGAGTTTTGTTCATGCGGATGGCGGAGGAATGCAGTCATGTGAATATGTATGTCACAGCGGATCAAGAGGTTTATATGACAATGCATTTATGGGGCCGCCTCTTCCGGCAAATCCAATACATGTGCATGAAATGAAATTCGGACACCAGGGAGGATATCTGGATGGTGCATATTATTCTCAGCCGCCGTATAATGTTCCTTCGCATGTAACTGAAGTAAGTTGTGTACAATGTCATACATCGTTCATTCATGATAATACAGGAAGCGATACTGCAAAAATTGGAAATTACACATTATACGGTACAAATATAACTTTTTCTTCTGGTACACACAGCAGTTTGACATGTGGGCAATGTCATGGGACTTTAGATTATCCTGCGATACCTCAGGATCAATATAGTATAACAAATAAACTCGGAAATAATAGTCGTTCTTTTTCGTCCTCTGAATCATTTACAGATACTTATGAAGTAGATGTGAATGGAATTGATAATCTTACGATAGATGTGCATGCTAACGATGGTTCTACGAAACCTGTTGCCATATATGTTATTGGGCCGGTAGATAATACAACAACTGCTATACAGGGGCCAAATGAGTATGGAAATCCATACTATATAACCCAAAGCCTTTCCACACCCATCAATGTGAATGTAGTTGGCCCATTTACTGGAACATGGTTAGTCAAGTTATATTCGACACAAGAAGGAGTTGTGGATTATACAATAACCAGCAGTTATCCTATTGAGAGAAAACCAATAATAAAAATACCGGAATGTAATGAATGTCATAATTCTGGTTCTTCAGACAAAACATATGCAAAAGATCCTATACCAAATTGGAATCCCGGATTTGCCCACGTAGATACAAACAACGATGGTACCCCGGATGTTCAGAGGCTGTCCGATAATTAACTGAAAAACTCTCCGATTTTTCCATAATTCCAAATTATAATCAAGCCCATTGCTTGCGAAATAATTTCAAAACATTTATATCATACAAATACAGTTTTTAAATAAATATGACTTTCTATAAAGACCTCAAAGACCAGGAACTGCTCTTACCTCCAAACATTCGTGATATGATACCAAAAAATCACATCTGCCATCTGGTTGATAAAATAATCCAGAATATGGATCTATCTGATATCGAAAAGGAATACGAAGGAGCAGGACACCCCGCATATCATCCAAAACTCATCCTCAAGCTTCTGATATTGGGTCAAATAGATGGAGTACGTTCATCAAGGATAATAGCAAAAAATGCTAGAGAGAACGTGGTATACATTTACCTTGCAGGTCTTCTCCAACCTGATTTCAGGACGATAAGCGACTTTCGGAAAAACAATCTTGAAATGGTCAAATCATCATTTCATGAAGTTGTAAAATTCGCAAAAGATCTTGGCATGGTATCTCTTGGTCACATATGCATTGATGGAACAAAAATAAAAGCCAATGCATCAAATCACAGTGCAGTAACAAAAGATGATTTTTTAAAATTGAAGGAACTCGTTGAAAGAGAACTGGAAGAAGGCATCAGAATAGACGAGGAAGAGGACAGGATCCATGGTGATAAGAATATCGATGAGCTGCCAGATAACATCTTTGACAAAACGATAGCGGAAAAATTGAAAGAGAAATATCAGTCAGGGAGCAAAGAACAAAAAGAAAAAATCAAGAAACAGGTTGATAAGATCGAAAAAGAAATCGAAAAATCAGAGAGTGCCATCAGTGCTACTGATCCTGAAAGCAGGTTCATGCCAAATAACAAGAAGGTCACTGAATATTCCTATAATCCTCAGATAACAGCGGATTCTTCTTTTGGGATAATCATTTCCAACGATGTCACGTCAGAGGTAAGGGATGCAAATCAGCTTAAGCCTCAGATAATACAGGCAGAAGAGAATGTTGGAACCCTTCCGGAAGGTACGAAGGTGAGTGCTGATAATGGATATTCAAGCAGCAAGAATCTCAAATTCATGAAGAAAAAAAAGCTGGATGGCTATATCCCGGATGAAAAAACGGCATCAAACCTGAACAAAAATGAAGGAAAACCAGAAAACCCATTCGGTAAAGAGAATTTCGATTATGACCCGATAGAAGATTGTTTCATTTGCCCCAATAATCAGAAACTGACGTTCCGTTTTGAGTATGTGGATATTGCCAAAAACAGAAATGTGCGGATTTATAAAGGCACTCAGTGTAAGCAATGTCCTGATCGTAAAAAATGTTCAAAGAACTCTCGGGATGGAAAAGTGATCAAGAATTATGAGGGGATGGAAGAGGAAAGAAGGAAGATGGCTTCTAAATTGATGTCAAAAGAGGGAGCATTGACATATCAGACGAGGAAAAAGGTCGTGGAGTGCATCTTTGGTCATATCAAGAGGAATCTTGGGTTCAGGGAATTTCTGTTGAGAGGGATTAATGGGGCGAAAATTGAGTTCAATCTTACCTGCATTGCTTCAAACCTGAGAAGAATGTGGAACTTTTTGAATGGATTTATTGAAGTAAGATGTTAAATTGGAGAAGAAGTATCGTTTTTTTTTGTTTGTCTGAAAAATTAGGCAATTATTGCTGAAACATTGCTTGAATAAACTGTATTTGATATCAAATGTCGGTCAACCTCGTTCAATGCAGGATGTGCCACGATGCGATGCACAACATAACGATCAAGGATTGTCAAACATGCCATACCAGAGCACCAATCACCCACCCAATTCCAGACCCCTCTTTTTCCCTATATACGCAAAGCCAATGCCTCGCTTGCCATGGTGATCCGCACAAAGTGACAGCTGCTGGTGGAGGCTGTGTAGGATGCCACTCCAGTCCAGGCACCAGATACTATGTCAATACAAGCCTGTTTGCAGGACATGCAAATTTGAATACATCTGACGGTGCAAATAACGTCACAGATGCAGATTGCATGACCTGTCATTTTGGATCATCTGACATCATAATGAGCCCGGATGCGGGTCTTGGTGGTGCAAATCACAATAACACCTGGTTCTGTGATGATTGCCACACTGAAGGTGGATCAGGACCTCTCAAATCAACAATTCTAAAATCTGTTAGCCATGGTTCAACAGATTGTAAATGGTGTCATATTGCGGGGGACCCTCTACAAAGACCATTAATTAATGAAAATGAAACATTGAGATATCATCCCAATGGACCTAAGGGAACTTCGGCTGGACAGAATTGCTTAACCTGTCATGTATCTGGCAATCTTCCTGACCTGCCATTCCATGCACCTGGAGAAAGCCATTCAACCACGACTACAGATGATTGTAGTGAATTTTGCCACCAAAATTCTGATCCTCACTGGGTCACTCCTTTAAATGCAGGGACTCTTCCAACTATTTCAGGTTTAACAGTAACCACGCCAGTCACATCAGGAACACCCGCTATAGTTCAAGCTACAATAAAGGATGATTATATGCAGATAGCAGCAGCACAATATCGAGTTACTGATGCTTCAGGGGAAATAATTCCATGGACAAACATGACTCCAGCCGGAGGAAGATTTAGTTTATCGACACAGGGTGTTTCTTCGAATATAATCACCTCGAACCTGAAAGGCACATACACGGTATATGTCAAAGGGATGGCTTCAGCTTATAAGACGAATCCATCAATCCCTTATTATCCGATGAATGGGCAATGGAGTAGTGGTGTTTATAGTGCTCAATTTAAAGTGGAAGAACCAGAAGGATATGGTAATGGAACGGTTTATGGTATCCTTGACCAAAAAATTGCAGGAGCTATAGTATCCACAAATACCAGCGTTTCTACAATAACAGACCAGAATGGGGCTTATTCATTGAGCCTTCCAAATGGAACGTATCGGTTGACAGCAAGCAAGGAGCCTGAATATTATTCAAACAGCAGCATAATAGTGGCGGTGACGGCGTTTACCACGGTAACTCAGGATATTATTCTCACTCCTAAACCAACGGGAAATATAAGCGGGACTGTCAGAGTTAAATGAGCACTCGTGAGGTTGAATTATTACATGTAAAATATAATGTAACAAAAATTCATGCAATGACTTTGAATAAAAAAAGATAATTTGAAAATAAATGGCAAAAAAAGGCAATTTTAACCTCGCCCAAATTTTTTTGCTCAAGTGGTAATATTCGCTATACTCCCAATAACTGTAAGGTAAAATAAGAAATCTTAAATATCCGGACGTGGATTACGATTTATGTTTTCGAATAATTTAACCAGAATAATTGTATCTCTACTGTTGGTGTTTTTTGTTTTTAGCGCAGCAACAGATGCAGCAACTACAACTACCTATAGTGGAGTGACAACAACTTATGTTGGCAACATCAGAGGCGGTGTAACGGCAGCCTACAGTGGCATAAACTCAAGCGGAAGTGCGCAACCTGGTGAAAATGTCACTGATACAGTCAAAACACCTATCCCTGTTGCTACAGTAACTGAAAAAGCAAGTCAAACAGAAACAGGTAAAATACCCACAACTCCATCAGAAAAGGCTTCCGGATTTGAAGTTGTTTTCGGAATGTTGGCCATAAGTATTCTATGGTTTAAACTGAAGAGAAGATAATTCCTGGCGATTTCCAGAAAAGTAATAGTTTGAGATAATACTATACTAATTCAGCCATATGTGGCCTGAGCAATCATATTTTACTATTTGACAACATCAGTGTATATGGACAAATCAGAAGCTGAGAGTTTCACCTTGGGGGTGCGCCGGATGGCGGTGGATATGAGATTTTTCCAAACGTCTTATAATGATTATAACAATTATTATTTATCCCATTCAATAAATTTAAGTAGAAAGAAAGGGTACGTAAAAACAATCGTCGTTTTCAATAATCGTAATTTGAAAATGTTTTACAATGGATAGGATAGGATATGGATCATAAAAGTTACGTGGTATTTAAAATGAAAAATACGATCGAAACTGGAATTTTATTAATTTTGTCAATACTGCTTTTAACCAATGTGGCAAGCGCTGCGTACACGGGCTGGGTGGCCCCGAGCGCAAATTCAGGCGGATCAGGGGTTTCAAATCCAACTTATGCTTACGTTGATACTACTACATATGCATCTTTCTCCAATGCTGGTTATTGGAACTGGTATGGTTATGCATTATCCTCAATTCCTTCGGGAAGTACTATAGATGGTATTGAAGTAAACGCAAAAGGACGTGAATCTTCGTCTGGTTGTAGTAGTTGTTATATGCGGTTGCGGTTAAGCTATGATGGCGGTACGACCTGGACAAGTTATATCAATACGGCATCTTCATCATGGACAACTACCATCTCGGATCATATTGCTGGAGGCCCGGCTAATAAATGGGGGCGCGAGTGGACAAGAGACGAGATAGTGAATAATCTTAGAGTTCAGGCGTATTGGGTTGGCAGTAGTACTTCAGGACGTCTTACCTATCTTCCTGTGAAAATTTATTATACTGAACCAGTCGATATAACTCCCCCTGTAATTACATTATCAGGTTCAAGTTCGGTGACCGTCGAAGCAGGTTCCGTATATACCGATGCGGGAGCAACTGCACAGGACAATATTGATGGCAACATTACTTTATCCATTGTAACAGGCGGTCTCCCGATCAATACGAACATCCTCGGAACTCACACAGTCACTTACGATGTGAATGACTCTAATGGCAATGTGGCGATCCAGGTTTCAAGAACTGTTAACGTTGTTGATTCAACTCTCCCTGTAATTACGTTATCAGGTTCCAGTCCTGTTACCGTCGAAGCAGGTTCTGCATATACCGATGCGGGTGCAACAGCCCTTGATAACTATGATGGTGATCTTACTTCTTCCATCGTAACAGGAGGTCTCCCGATCAATACGAACATCCTCGGAGCTCACACAGTAACTTACGATGTTACTGACTCTAATGGCAATGCAGCGATCCAGGTGACAAGAACTGTTAACGTTGTTGATTCAACTCTCCCTGTAATTACGTTATCAGGTTCCAGTCCTGTGACCATCGAGATCGGTTCTTTATATACCGATTCAGGGGCAACAGCATTGGATAATATTGACGGTGATATTACCTCTTTTATAGTAACGGTCAATCCTGTAAACACAGCAATTATTGGAACATATACTGTCACCTATAATGTAAAAGACTCAAGCAACAATAATGCAGATCAGAAAACAAGAACGGTCAATGTAGTGGATCTAACTCCACCAGAGATCACCTTAAACGGGAATAATCCAGAAATTGTAGAGGTAGGTTCAACCTATACTGATGCCGGAGTCACAGTTACAGATAACTACGATACTGGTCTCTTGGCAACAATGACTGGAAGTGTCAATACAGCAGTTTTGGGAGAATATATACTGACTTACAATGCAGTGGACTCTTCAGGAAATGCAGCCATTATGAAAACAAGAACAGTAAATGTAGTGGATACAACCGGGCCTGAGATCACCTTAAACGGCAATAATCCTGAGACTGTTGAGGCAGGTTCAACTTATACTGATGCCGGAGCCACAGTTACGGATAACTACGATACTGGTCTCATACCAACAATGACTGGAGCGGTAAATACAGCAGTTGTAGGGATATATACACTGACTTATAATGCAGTTGATACTTCAGGAAATGCAGCCATTATGAAAACAAGAACTGTTAACGTTGTTGATACAAATACACCAATAATTACGTTATCAGGTTTCACTCCTGTGACCGTCGAAGCAGGTTCAGTATATACCGATGCGGGAGCAACTGCACAGGACAATATTGATGGTGACCTTACTTCATCCATTGTAACAGGAGGACTTCCTATCAATACAAGCGAACTCGGAGCTCACACAGTTACTTACGATGTGACTGACTCTAATGGCAATGCAGCGATCCAGGCGACAAGAACGGTTAATGTTGTTGATACAACTTCCCCTGTAATTACTTTATCAGGTTCCAATCCTGTGATCGTCGAGGCAGGTTCCGTATATACCGATTCCGGGGCAACTGCACAGGACAATATTGATGGCGACATTACTTCATCCATTGTAACAGGAGGTCTCCCGGTCAATACAAAAGTCCTTGGAGCTCACACAGTTACTTACAATGTGACCGACAACAGTAGCAATTCAGCCGTCCAGGTGACGAGGACTGTTAACGTCGTTGATACGACTTCCCCTGTAATTACTTTATCAGGTTCCAATCCTGTGACCGTCGAGGCTGGTTTTTTCGTATATACGGATGCGGGGGCAACAGCTCTTGATAACTATGATGGTTACCTTAATTCATCCATCGTAACGGGAGGTCTCCCGATCAACACGAACATACTCGGACCTCACACAGTTACTTATGATGTGGCCGATTCTAATGGCAATGCAGCGATCAGGGTGACAAGAACTGTTTTTGTTACCTCAACACTTCCGAGTGTAAGGCAAATTAACGGCACTGTCATCGATAGCGCGCACACACCCCTTGCAGGAGTAACAGTTTCAACAACAAACGGAATTTCATCAATGACAGATGGATCCGGAAAATATTCACTTATTGTCGGCCAGGGATCATATCCATTGACTGCATCGTATGATATCAGATATTATACGAATAGGTCTGTGACCGTATCCACAACTGGATTCACAAGTGTGACGCAGGATATTGAACTTGTATTGAAACCAACAGGAAATATAACCGGTATTGTAAAAAGTAATTAACGAAAACATCCTGCAGGATCGTATTAAATTAATGTTCCTGCAGGACCATTTGTATTTTTGAGCCCAGATATTGAAGAGGAAATTGAACTCTTTTGAAAACTATCTTTTGAAAACCGAAAAGACTAATAACAGGAAGTTTTAAACATATCCGAAATAGCCAAAAAATAACGGATAGGTGTGGTTAATAAATGATACAATGTAAAACATATAGAAGATATCAGATCTTCAAGAAGGTTATCGAACTAAGTATTGTGTTATTTGTCCTGTTGTCTGGCGGGGCACTTGGTGCAACAATAAACCAATGCGGCAATATTGATTCACCAGGCGACTACGTACTTGGCCAGGATATCTGGAGCACAGGGAACACGGCAGTAACGTCCTGCATTAATATAACGTCAAGCAATGTGGTTTTTGACGGTGGTAGCCATTATATTATTGGCAATTCAGCAGAAGTCGGATCGATCGGGGTTTACGTGAATAATCCAGCAAGCACTATTACAAATGTAACTGTAAATAATGTGAACGTTACCCGGTGGGACTCCGGAATTTATCTGCGGAATTCTTCTAATAATAATGTCACAGGCAACAATGCCTCAAATAACTCAAATGGGATCAACCTGTCTAATTCAAACAATAATTATATTTATAATAATTATTTTAACAATTCAAATAATGTTATCATTGACTCAAGTGTAAATTATTGGAATACAACAAGACGATCGGAAAAAAACATCATCAATGGCTCTTTTATAGGGGGCAATTTCTGGGCAGACCCTGATGGTAATGGCTGGAGCCAGACATGCACGGTCAATAATTTCTATGGGATGTGTGATTCACCATACGTTATCGATCCTGCCAACAAAGATTTCCTGCCGCTTACGAAATTACTGCCAACGGCAAGGTACATTACCGGTAAAGTACTTGATAATGTTACTAAACTGGGTATTGCTGGCGTGAATGTATCTCTTAATAACAGCAACTCGACTATCACTGATGATGATGGGTTGTATTTCTTCGTGGTAGGGCCAGATACATTTGAAATTACGGCGACTTTTGATATGACGTATTATACGAATAATTCGGTAGTCATTTCGACAGTATCAAATCCTGTTGTGGAGCAGGATATTTTACTTGTTAAGAAGCCAACAGGAACGATAACAGGTAAGGTGTCCGGATACACAATGATAACAATATCTTCACCAGTGAATATCTTTTACCACACGACTGAAATTCCATTGATCGTCTCTTGCGACAAGCCAGCCAATTCCTGGCAATATAGCCTGAATGGGGCAGCTAATGTCACATTCACACCACCTGCTACTATAACTGTTTCACAGGGACAGAATAACCTGATAGTATATGCACTGGATTCAACAGGTAAATGGGATTCAAATTCAGTTTCATTTTCTGTGGATTCGATACCTCCGGCATCTGTGGATAACCTTCACAATGTAAGCTATGCCTTTGATTATATCAACTGGACATGGGCTGATCCGGCAGATGAGGATTTCCAAAAAGTGCTGGTGTATCTTGATGGCGTTCTTAAGGGCGAAGTTCCAAAAGGAGTAATGTATTTCAATGCTACTGGCCTGGAACAGGCAACTTACACAATTGGTATAAGAACAGTGGATATCAATGGCACTGAAAATGCGACCCTGAGGACGCACACAGCAGCCACAATTCTTCCGGAAGGAAGGTACATTAACGGTACAGTAATGGAAAAGGGCACAACAAACGGAATAAAGGGCGTTAATGTGACCACCAATACATTAGTTTCAACATTGACGAATGAAACAGGGTTCTATTCACTGTCCCTTCCTTCGGGCTCATTTGACCTTACGGCAAGGCTTGAGCCAGGATACTATACCAATAGTTCGGTAACGGTATCAACAGAATTGAGAGCTGTTACGATACAGAATATTGAACTTGAAATTAAACCAACAGGAAATATTACAGGAAGTGTTAAACATGCTTAAATATGTGCAAATGCAGAATAAAATGATGATGAGGAACGAAAAAGTCGAAAGTTATATAAACTTTCGTTTCATAAGATTGTTATATAATAATATAGGATAGGAGAGTAGAAATGAATCAAATGAAAGGTTTTTCTCGAGTGAATAGATTTATTGCGTTGTTGTTAGCTATATCGTTTTTGGTATTGGGGACTGTGAGTTCAGTATCAGCGGCTGTTACAACTGCAAGCGGTGACAATATAAGCGGTGCATTTGTCAAGCTTGTGGATTATCCCCAGTATAATGCTACGACTGATGGTTTTGGGAATTATGCTATCCTTAATGTACCATATGATGGGCTGGCGGGGGGGTCGACATATTCAATAAGAACTCGTGCGGCTGGATTCGCTCTAAATACCAGCACTGTTTTTATTAATGGAGCGAGTGCAACAAAGAATATTGCTTTATTACCGGGATATAAATACACTGCAGCTGGTCAGATATATGGTGGCCAGTGGAGAACTAATTTCATAATCGGTAATCTGGGGCCCCAAGCTACAACCTTAGATGTTAACTTCATAGATTTGTCAGGTATCACCAGAAATAATTCCGAGGATGTAATTTCAAATATGGCCTCGAAAGATTACACCTGGTTTGATAGAGTAGGCGCTATTGAAGGATCAGGAACAATAACTTCAGAACAGTTAATTGACACAGTAACCTTACAAAGAAGCAGTTCAGCAGGTAAAATAGGATTCTTTGAAGGAACACCATTGAATACAGAAAAAACACAATGGTTTGTGCCAGGTATGATTTTCTCTGGTCAGTGGAGATCAGGGTTTAAAGTTCTGAATCTTGGAACTGTTGATGCGGATGTGACTATGTATTGGTATAATTCAAATGGTGTTTTGATAAACACAATAACCAGAACAATACCTCCAAATGCAGCGCCATATTATGATTGGAATACCTATGGGTTAATTGCAAGCGGGAACTCACCACAAGCAACTGAAGGTACGGTTACTATCGTCTCTAACAATGCCCAACCCATCAGTGTAACAGCATCACAGGCAAGTGAAAGCGCAGGAAAATTCGGGTTCTGGAACGGTATTTATTTGAATGACCAGAAAACAGATGTATTTGTTACAGGTCAATTATGGAATAATCCAGCATGGAGATCAGGCTTTAAAGTAGCGAACATTGGTTCAGTTGATGCTGATGTAACTATGTATTTCTATAATTCTGCAGGCACTTTGATAAATACTGTGAACAGAATTGTATCTCCAAAAGCATCACCATATTTTGATTGGTATACATATGGATTTGTTCCAAGCGGAAATGTTGCAGGCGACGGCACTGTCAGAGTAGTATCAAATAATGGTACACCTATATATGTGGTAGAAAGCCAGGCCAGTGAAGTTCCAGGGTTTATTGATTTCTATCAGGGTGTAGAAATTAATGGAAATAATACTGCAGGCCTTATAAACTTGAAATTTGGAGGCGGTGAGCGAAGTGGATTCAAGATTGCAAATCCTGGGAATTCGCCAATAACTGCTACTATCAAATTCTATAACGCTACTGGAGGACTTCTAAGAACTGAAACCGGTTTTAGTGTTCCTGCGAAAGGATCGCCATACTTGGCCTGGAATACATATACTTCAGAACCTTCAGGTTCAGTGACTGTGGAAGCAACAAACAGGATAAGTGTTACAGTAAGCTTCGCAAGTGATACAGAAAGCAAAATGGGTATGTTTAAAGGAATAGCAGTACAATAAAGTGAATAAAAATTCACTTTATTTTCATTTTTTTTGCAGTTAAAACAATAACTGATCCAAAGTTTGTATTATATTCTTTTTGTAGCCTAATTATTTTGTGAATTAGATTTCCAACGATTGATCTTCTTTTTTCCCTATGATAAAAGGCTCCGCCCCCTGACGCAAAAAAATGGAGGAATAATTGATAAAAATCATCGATCAACGGTGGTATTACAAAAAATCTCTCCTGACTAACAGAAGAAAAGTCAGCCTGTTTTAGACTGGAAATTATATCTGAGGGCTTAAGAGGGCTATATGGCCCAAAAAAGGAATATATCCCGGATTTTCTAATATCGTCATCAAATTTTATTTTAATTAATCTATGAATCAACCCATAAAGAGAATTCTTGGACCTGAAAACAATTATGAATCTACCATCATCATCGAGAACACGTTTGATCTCTGAAAATAGTTTATCGTAAGCCTGGGGCGGGATTCGTTCAAGTTTGAAAATACAAATCGCATTAGATATACTTTTGTCTTTTAATGGAATAAAATCATCATAAATGAGCGGTTCGATTTTTCTATTAACAGCATATGATGTGAACAGTGATGTCTCACTTCCGAGGTTCAAACTAAAAATCTTAGTATCAGGATAATTATTAAGTAATGAGCCGTCATACGAAAATATATCCAGGATATTATCACCTTTTTCTCTTGAAAGTACATTTTGGATTAATTTTATTTCCATTTCATTGATAATGTCCATTCTTGTTCCAGGATCGGTTTTTCTACAATAACGTTCCTGGAAATCTCTCACTGAACTAAGCGTCCATTTATTGGCATCATGGGAGAATATTTCTTTGCTATGTTTGGAAAAATAATTTTGATGTACAATATCTTCAAGTGCTCTTCTTTTTGGAGGAGGTAGCTGTTTTTCAGGATATCCCAGCAATATGAAGGCCACTATGAAAAGCTCATCTGGAATATTCAGTATTTGTTTGGCTTTTACCTCTTTTCCGAAGCTATTAAGGTACAGTGAACCAATCCCCAATGAAGTCGCCATCAGGAGCATATTTTCAATAGCAACAGAAGCACTTTGTATCCCTTCTTTGACATTCCCTGAATGATAACACACAGCAATTGCAACAGGTGCTTTCAAAATAAGCTTTGAAGCACCAGCTTCCATGGTCAATCTTATTTTCAGATCATTATCCTTTATAATGATAAATTGCCATAACTGTTGATTGCAGGCAGAAGGTGCCCATTGAGCACTTTCTAAAATCAAATTCAAACAATCATCAGGTATCTTTATGGGTAAAAAAGATCTTACACTTCTTCTGGTTTTAATTATATCGAATATTGGATTTTCTACTGTAATATAAATACCTCAATAAATCTAAATTTATAATTGCTACAAATCTATCTATTGATAATCATAAGTATTAAATAGTTATTACTTATGTTCAGAATTATGGTTTATGAGACTTATAGATTATTTATTCTTGAAAATACCCCTCGAATGTTAACTCAACTTGACCGGGATAATGATTCACCAACTTATGGCTCTTTTGACAGGGACTTCTGGCATTACAAGATAAGAGATTTTTCTTCAATAGTGCTGCAGCAGGGATGTCTTTCTTTAGCAAGGTTATACTTAAATAATTTCCAAGATAATATTTATTTTAAGAATGAAAAAATATACAATTGGGCATCTGCTGCGGTAGGTTTTTGGGAACGTGCTCAGCTAAACGATGGTTCTTTTAATGAATATTATCCTTTTGAGCATGGTTACCCGCCAACAGTATTTTCCCTCTATAGTGTAGCTGAGACCTGCAGGTTGCTCAATATTGTTAATCCTGATGTTACAGAGGCAATATTAAGATCGTGTAAATTCATTTCTAAGCCGAGAAGTCATGGCGCCTTGAATCAAGATATCGCGGCTATTGCCGCAATGTATAGCGCATATCTCTTGACCCGGGAAAAATGGATACTCGATCAACTAAATGAGAATATCAAGAATGTATTATCCCTTCAAACCGTTGAGGGTTATTTTCCAGAATATGGGGGAGCTGATATTGGATATCTAAGTGTTTCTCTTGCGTGCCTGGCGCAATATTATTCATTAAGCGGCAATGAGAATGTGATCCCTCCATTGGAAAAGATCCTTGATTTTATTCAGTATTTCGTCCATCCTGATGGAAGCATTGGGGGAGAATATGGCAGCAGGAATACTGAATATTTCATGCCAGATGGGCCTGAAATTCTCGCATCCAGAATTCCCCTTGCTGGTGCAATTGCAGATAAAATATTTAAACACCCACCAATATTTCATCATTCTATTGATGACCGTTATTTAAATCATTTTATATTACCATCTTATATCAATGCATTGATATTTTATAAAAAAAGAAATAACAATATTGGTCTGCCATATGAATCAAAATTCCACAAATATTTTAAAAATGCCGATCTATTTATAAAAAGTTCTGAAAAGTATTATTCTATCCTTTGCGTATCGAAAGGTGGATTATTGAAAGTTTTTAAGAAGGATGAAAAAGGTAAAGAAGTTGCTTGTGATTGCGGTTATAGAATAAAAGGTGATGATAATATTTACGTGACAAACTGGGTCGATAGCAGCCAGGCTCTTAATATAGAAGATAATCGCATCAAGATAAATGGTCACTTTTACCAGGCCAGATTTTTTGAATCTACGCCTTTCAAGCATATCGGATTACGAATTGCATCTTTTTCAATGGGACATCGATTAATACCGATGTTGAAAGATCAATTAATTAAGGGAAATAAGAAAACTGACATCCTTTTTAACAGGGAAGTTATATTTAAAGACGATTCCATAGAAATCAATGATTCTATAGCTTCACAAAAGCAAATAAAAGAATTATCCTTTGCAGATCGTTATTCTCTAAGATACGTTCCTTCATCCAGATTTTTTAATCAAAATGAATTGAAACCTCATTTGTCAAAAACATTTAAGAATTTTAATGAAATTGAAATAAATAAAATTATCGATCTAAACACTGAAAATGTAAATTTTTCATTTAAACTAAAAAAATAATCCAAGAATAATAACTTAAAAATTCTTTTAGGATTCTGTGTTTTTCTTTTCTTTTCCTGATCTTAAGATGAATAAATATCCAATTAAGCCGGGAAATAAAGTGATCATTAAAAAAAGTAATGTTGAAAAAGAAAATCCAATCTCTGCATTTTCACCCAATGCCTTGAAACTCATAATGGCAATATATTCCCTTAATCCAAGCCCGGATATAGTGATCGGAATATTCCCAATGAGCACAATTATTAGCCATGTGAATGCGATGTATGGATTTGCTCCATTGCTCAAAGCTTTTAGTATTATTACTGCTAGAATTATGTTTATTAAATAATAGCATATCGATAAGATAATAAGTTTAGATAAAAGTCGAATATCGCTCTTAATAATATGAATAGTGTCTATAAATTGTTTTGAAGAACTGATTTTCAAATTCATTAAACTTAGCAAAAAAGATATTATTTTTTTATTTAAAAAAATAGCACTTAAAACAATAAAAATAAATAATGAAAAAACGGCTGCTAAATACAACTTATTATCTTTAAAAAGAAATAATATGGATAATATACTTAATATGATCAACACAAAAATATCAATAACTTTATCCCAGATAATTGTTGGAATAGTTTTTGATTTTTCAGAGTCCAAATAATACGCCCTTGCCACTTCACCCGCTTTTCCAGGTGTAATCATTCCATAAAAATTGCCTATCAATAAAATCCTAAACAGTTTAAAAAAATCATGCTGAATCCCTACCGAACGCAGTAAAGTATCCCATTTTATTACTCTGATCGAATATAATAGTGGAACAAAGAGTAAACTGAGGAGTATTAAAAATATGTTACTGTTAATCATTACTTCATACACTTTGGAAAAGTCCAGCTTAAGGAGCACAAAAGAAAACAGCAATATAGTTGCTAAAACTTTCAAAATAAATTTTTTATTCATTGATACGTAATTTATGTTTTCATTTCTTCATCATATCAGCCATTAATGCCATAAAGATCATCTGTACGCCTACGATAATTAACAAAGAAGTCAATATAACCGCGGGAGTATGACCAATAAATCCAACTAAAGCGTATTTATAAACGAATGCAGATCCAAATATAATGCCTGTTATGATAAAAATTAGGCCGGGGATACCGAAAAAACTCAAAGGATCATAATCCCTGATTGTCCTGAGGATTATTATCCATGCACGCCAGGCATACGAAAGCGGGCCAGACATCAGGCGTGAATCTCCAGCGCTTCTTTGATAAAAATTTATAGGAACATTTGCTATTCTCCATCCTTCCCTTGATGCTTTTACGATCATCTCCTGAGTATAAGTAAAATCTCCATGTATCTTGAGTGTCTCAAAAACTTCTTTCCGGGTTGCCCGGAAACCTGTCTGACCGTCTCTTATATCAGCGCCAGTCAGCCTGCGAAGCAGCCATGTGAAAGCTTTATTTCCCTGTTTTTTCATCCAGGGCATCTCATATTTCAGGTTCTCAAGCCTTGAACCAAGGACAAGGTCGGCTTTGTTCTCAAGAATTGGTTGAATGAGTTTTGGTATTTCTTTCGGGTCGTACTGCCCGTCTGCGTCTATCTGGACTATGACATCGGCGCCGCGCTTGATGGCTTCATCGTAGCCTCGCTGGATGGTCCTGCCCAGACCGCGGTTCACGATGTTGTCTATGACGGTTGCGCCGGCGTTTTTAGAATTTTCAGCTGTCTTGTCTGTACTTCCATCATTTATTACCAGTACCTCATCTACAAACCGACGGGTATTCTTAATAACGCTTTCAATTGTCGATTCTTCATTATATGATGGTATTATTGCTATACTTTTCATAATTTTCATTCGTTCTGCTGGATTTCCCAGCGACCTCCTTTACTTGATCCCTTCCATGAAATTATGCCTTCATTGGTCAGTTTTCTTATATGATACTTTACCCCGTCTAACGTTATATTCAATTGCCCTGCAATTTCTTCCTTTGTAATACTTGTATCTTGCCTTATGAGAAGCAAAATCTTATCCCGGGTTTTGGGGGTAGTTTTGGGGGTAGTTTTGGGGGTAGTTTTGGGGGTAGTTTTGGGGGTAGTGCCTTCCTCTGTTCTATAAAATACCACTAAAAATCCCGTCTTAAGGTCTTTGAATTCAACCTTCACGTTACCAGCTTTGCACTCTTCATAAATCCTTTTCAGCCCGGAACCCCATCGCTCAATTTCTTTTGATTTATATAAGATTTCAGCGACTAAAGGATTTCTCAGGACAGATTGCTCGTCGCCAGAAATGAAATCATCGGGAGTGAGGCCTTCTGGAAATGTTCCAGGATTCCATATTTCCACGCGGTTCTTGAATATTGAAATTTTGTTGCTCTCAGGAGCATAATAATCCCTGTGGCAGAAAGAATTAACCAGTGCTTCCCTGATTGCCTTTACAGGGATTTCGGGTATCTCTTCCCTTTTGATCCTCCCAATTTCCGCCCTCCAGTTAATGCGCTCGCTTATATATTCCTCCGATTTTTCCAGCAGGGAAAATATTGTCCCTCTGAATTCCCTTATGTCAAGAAAAGTGACCCTGTCCGTGCCTGCAAACACAGCAGCCTGGACTTCGATGGTATTTTCATTGCAGAATAACACTTCTGCGGCTTTCAGAAGTCTGCCCTCTTTTACAAGGTTCAGTTTTTTCAGTATATTGTCGGCATTATCAAAAACAAAGTCTATCCTACCTGCAGTATTAGCCCGCTTAACATAATCCCTGACTGCACTCTCATCGATTTTGTCGAATCCAAATTCCGAATACTCTGACTCCCATTTTATCCTGTCAATATTCTTTTTTAGTATAAGTCTCTCGATTTCTTTAGCGCTCAGTTGCCTGTCTTCATCACTTACCCTGATATATGCTCTTCCAAATGCAAAATAAGGGATGTTGCTTCCTTGAAATTGCACTTCCACACAGGACTTTTCTTCTATATTGACCTTATTTATTTCAGGATATATTTTTGGTTCAATGCTCTCGGATATTGATTTTGAGATGTCTCTCAATGTTTTTTCACTTATTTCCTGGCCTGTTACCGTTCCATCATTTTTTATTCCGAAATATAGAGTTCCTTTCTGGTGCTTGTTCAGGATCGCCGCTATCGAGATGATTCCCTCTTTTAATTCCGAGGTTGATTTTTTAAATTCCAGGGTCTCTGATTCTTCATCAGAAGTTAATTTTTTAATGAACATATGTCTGAATCCCTGAGCCTTATGGCTTCCTTGTAACCGCGCTGGATAGTCCTACTAAGACACGGTTGACGATGTTGTCTATAACGGTTGCGCCGACTTTTTTGGCGACATCAGATGTGTCATCTGTGCTGCCGTCGCTGATCACGAGGATCTCATCTACGAAGCGGGCTGTGGCTTTGATCACATCTCCGATGGTTGATTCTTCGTTATAGGCTGGGATTATGGCTATGGTTTTCATTTTTATCTTTATTGAGTCAGGATATTATATAATACTTCATATGAACTTTTTGTGGTCTTGTTGTTAATCTCGCAGGAGGGTCTTGCCAAGAACCGACGTTGACGGTGTTGTTGATGGGAATTGAGTCAACATTCCTTGTTTCTTAGTGCTTTCTGTACTTCCAAAAATGCCGATATTTTTGGCAATGCAAAGAATGTTTCTTGATAAAGATATATAAGAAATAACGTACGTAAACATTGCTTGTTCAATATATGGATACCATATTAACCTTAAAACTTGTTATTAGCACTATTTTAGTACTCTTTTTGCCGGGTTATTTTCTATATAGTATGTTTTTAAGAAAATTGAATCTGGATTTTTTCCAGCGTTTGATCATATCACCTGGTCTGAGCTTAGCGTTCATACCTCTTCTTACATATTATTTTACCCTGATCGGAATAAAATTGAATACTTTTTTAATATTATTAATATTTTTAATTTTTGCAGCCATAATTTTATTGAAATACATTCCGGAACATAAGAAAAATAATGGGACTTTTTTTGATTTTAAAAAATTCAAAAATTCTTTCGAAAAATTTGAATTGTTATCCTATCTCATATTGTTTGCTATATTGTTAATCTCTTTATTTGTCCGGTTGATCCCGGTTATAGGTGTGCTTGTAGGGCCGGGAAGCGACAGCAATCATCATACATTGATAGTACAGTTAATCATTGAAAATGGAGGAATCCCGCAATCTTATGAACCGTATGCTCAACTTAGCTCTTTTACTTATCATTTTGGATTCCACAGTATAGTTGCATTCATTTACTGGGTATCGGGATTTGACGTTGCAAAGCTCGTTCTGTACACAGGACAGATCTTAAATGCCTTTGCAATACTTCCGGTTTTCATATTTGTGGACAGGCTATTTAAAAACCGGAAAATGGCATTAATAAGTTCTTTTATAGTGGGATTGATATCGGTATTTCCTGCCTATTTGATAAACTGGGGAAGATTTACTTCATTAACAGGAATGATTATTCTTCCGATAGCTTTTCTTCTGGTGATAGAATCTATCAAACTGGAAAAGAGGGATATTAAGATATTGATCTTATCTGGCCTGGTCTTATCAGGGCTTTTTGTAACTCACTACCGTATCATTATCGCTGCTCTATGTTTCTTGATGGTTTATATTTTATATGAACTATATTCAAATAGAACGGATTTAAAAATACAAAAAGAGATAATATTTAGATGTGCAGTTATTGGTATTACATCGGTCATCCTGCTGCTTCCATGGTTTATTCATCTTTTGAATAATAGCCGGATATTATCTGAATGGGTCAATACAGCCAATTACTATTCTCTGGGAAGGATCGGAAGTGCCGGAAGTTACTACTCTAATACCCTTTTACTGGTTCTTTCTTTAAGCGGGGCATTCGTGGGAATTTTAAAGAGAAATAAATATATTATCATAATTTCTTTATGGGTTTCAATATTAATTGCCTTTTCGAATCCTTATTGGATAAAATTACCAGGTTCAGGCCGCCTTGATCTTGTGACCGTAGTGACGATGTTGTTTTTTCCTGTATCTGTGACCTGCAGCTATTGTATAATATATATATCAGATAAAATTAAACTAACAAAATCAAGGTGTTTGATCGTTTTATCTATAACCCTCCTGGTTTTAATTCCATTTTCTGCTATTAAAATGGCTGGATTATTTGAACCGGAAAGCGTTTTTGTAAAAAATGGCGATATTGTAGCAATGACCTGGATCAAGTCCAATACTTCGGAGGATGCAGTTTTCTTAATAGATTCGATTGACTTTGACTGGAACCGCGATTTTATAATGGGGATAGACGGCGGATCATGGATCCCTCTATTCACAGGCAGGAAAGTGATCATACCACCAATGGTTTTTGCTACAGAAACAGCATATGAAAATAATTATACTGAAAAAGTAAAAGCAATATCCAAAGCATCGGAATTAATAAATACAGAATCTGCGGTAAAATTCTTAGTGGAAAATAATGTCACTTATGTTTATTTCGGGGGAAAAAATTGGGGGAAATTGCAATTACAGAATTTGCAGGATAATCAGTATCTTGAGCCTGTTTATAGCAAAGATGGGGTATGGATTTTCAAGATCGGCCACAGATGAACTTCAGACTGAAATACAGATTAAATAAAAATATTTAATATAATAATTTTAAAAGTCATATTATTCAGAAATACAAAAACAATATTCAAGGTATAAGCAAATAAATCCCATAACAACCGGCGGCTCAGTACCGATGTAATTAAAAAATTGTTTTCTGACAGGATGAACAGGATCGACAGGATACGATTGTAATGAAAGATTCCTGTAAATCCTGTCGATCCGGTTAAAAAAAAGTAATGTCTCTTTGAATATGTTAGTCAGTTTTATTTATCAACAAAATCTATATTAACCTATGATTATACATGATTTAATGTTAATCTATTCCTATATTGGAAGGTAAGAAAATGGAAGTATCAAAGAAATATCAAAAAGAAATTATTAACGAAATTAAAGATCTTTCTGAAGAACAAATGGTATATGTCATGAAAATCATCAAATTAATTAAAGAATCAATTAATCGTCAGAAAGAATATGATTTTGAAATCAAATCAGAACTTAAGGAGTGGGATTCTTTAAGTGATGAAGCATTGATTAATTTCGAGAGTAATTTATAATGCAAGAAGGAGATATTTATTTTGTTGAAATCCCTGCTTCGAATGGGCATGAACAAGCCGGTCCAAGACCTGCAATTATTATTCAATCAAGTGGAATAGAAAAGCTTCCGACTGTTTTAGTTATCCCTCTTACTTCGAAGATCAAAGCAATTGAATTCGGAAAGATATCTTTGAATAAATTAAAACTTATCAAGAATAAAATATGCGATCTTATGGGGATGTAACTTCTGAATAGACTGCCATTGTGACGCAATGATATTAAACAAAAAAAATAGCTCTGGTTTTTTGAATTCACAGATTTGCAGGATACAAAACCACATTCTGGCGCATATATCTTTCATAAAAAACAACCCCTGCGCTCTAATTGGCATGCATGAAATGTCTGATTACTGGCGGCTCAGGTTAAAATATGTTCAAAACCACCATTGAGTTCACAAAAATCTTTGGGCTACCGCTTTCAATGGGCATCTCGCTGGTAGATTCTTTTAGGATGGCTTCAGTAACTCTTATATTAGTTGGAATATATATTAAAGAATAAACCAAATACAAAGGTAATCTATATATGGGAAAGTTCATAGATATGATTATCTTATAAGATACAACAATATAAAATGGAGTATAATTAATGGAAACAAAGTCTAAACAGGAGGAAGCAGTTTTAAGAGAAATTAGGGATCTACCTGAAATAATACAGGAAAAGATATTGAAGATAATCCATTTTTTCAGATCTGAAATTATCGAAAGTAGATCTTCCGAGGAAAAAGCAACTGCTGAATTTTTATCTGTTTGTGGCACATGGGAAGACAATAGATCAGTTGAAAAGCAAATAGAAGATATTTATTCCAGCAGAAAGTCTACCAGCAGAACGGAGAAAATGTTTTGAAATTCTTATTGGATACTAATATTTGCATATATCTTTTAAATGGAAATGAAATATTGAAAAAGAAAATAGGCGAAATTGGTATTTATTCTCTTTCTATATCAAATGCAACTCTTGCAGAACTATATTTTGGAGCATATAATTCCCGGAATGTAAGTGCCAATATAAGAAGAATTGAAACTTTCAAAAAGAATTTGATAATCTATTCAGACAGTGATGCTTCTGCAGAAGCATTTGGACGATTTAAATCAAAATTAAAGGCGCAGGGGGAGATCATTGAAGATTTTGATATTTTGATTGCCAGTATTGCATATGCAAATGAATGCATTCTTGTCACTAACAATCCGATTCATTTTGAAAGAATAGATGAAATAAAGATTGAAAACTGGATGGAAAAGGATAGAAGTTGAAAAAAAAGTTCCATCGGTCTTCTGCTCAGAGAAAAATCATGACATAGAAAACGGATGGGGCGGATACGGACGGATCAACCAACCGGCGCCTTGCTGAGATAACAGATTAAAGATCATATCACAGTGAACGCAGATACTAAATCACATTCCGGCGCAAATACATCTCGTAAAAAGCATCCCTGCTTTTCGTTCTTTACAGTGAAAAGCGTGAAATATTTATCAACATTTTAATATAATTATTCCGGGCGCGCAGACATGTTCCCGAAGCAGCCGACATGGATCAAATCCAGAGCAAAAGTCTACCTGGGCAGGATGAACAGGATCTACAGGATACGATTTTATTGAAAAATCCTGTCGATCCGGTCAAAAAAAAAGTAATGTCTCTTTGAAAACCATTTGTTTTCAGAGCTTTTCCAATGCATTTTTGACAAGGTTTAATTAAATCCGCTCTAATTGGCATGTGAAATGTCTGATGACCGGCGGCGCAGGTTAAAATTCAAAACCACCATTGAGTTCAAAAAAATCTTTGGGCTACAGTTTTCAAGGGGCATCCCGTCGGTCGATCATTTTATCGGGGCTTCTGTTACCCGTATTTTCGGGATAATAATTTACAGAATAATTCTTATTTTGAACAGGATAATCCGTATCCTGAGCTGGTTTACAGCAAAGACAGGGTATGGATTTTCAGGGTAAATTCTAGAATTAATTAAATTTAACAAAAATCAATAAGAATCTCTATTTTAAAAAAAACTAACAATTGAAATAATACCGGAATGATCGGCTTTTTGTGCTTCAACGCAAGAGCGACGCAATACTCCTAGCAACATCATTTTCTGATGAACCCGACATATCAAGAGAGCCAGTCGATTCTGCTGGGGCACCTTCTCTTTCCCAAACGCGATTGCACGCTTCAGTCAGGGCGGAAGCGATTGACTCCGGTGTAAGGTTTTGAATGGAAATAATAGAAGATGAACCTTCAGAGAGGTTCTTATTAGCAAAGCTATTTGTAACAACCTCCAGGCCGAACGCGGCCATTTCCAGAGGTGGATAACTGGGGTGGGGGGAAATCATTATAGACAGACCCACCGAAGATCGGATTAATTCACTTGCGTATTCTTCGAGGGTCAGCTTACCTACAGAAACGAGTTTAATTCCTTTACCCAGAGGTATCTCTGGGTGTTTTTCACCGGCAGATACAATATTCCAGTTTATTGCATGGGGATACGAATTCGCCCAAATGTGCAATCCCTGGATGATAATCTCAAATGCGTTTCTGGGAACAGAAGGGCGCCCATAAACAAATAATTGATAGGGTGAAGATCGTTTCGTCTTCTGAGCAATCTTCGCTTTTTCTAAAAGCATTGGGTTTATTGTCGGATTAAAGTGAAATTTTTGAAAAAAAGTATAACCCAGGCGCTCAAAAAATTCCTGGAGAATACTTGTATTGAAAATTGCAACAGTGGGGACATCAGCTTTATAAGTGGATTCAGCCAGCATGTAACGTGATGACCATGGATAGAATCCGGGTTCATAATCCTGTATTATGTAAAAAAGTGGTTTTGGTTCCAGCTTGTAATATTCCCGCTGCCAATGTATTAATGGTCGGGCTATATATGCAGTCCACCATGCTGAAGCCAGAAAAATATCTCCCGCAGATACATCTATTGTTATATTGTTCCTGTCATACAATTCTACAATTGAATCTTCTGTGGAATCTAAAAGAGGGGCGCTCAGGGTGTAATCCCTGAATTTTGTCTTGTCGTAATCCTTAACCAGGGCATCTATTACTAGGATGCGGGCATGTGGCACACTTACTTTGAGTTTTTCAAAAATTCGTAGTGCTGTAGAAACTCCCCCATAAGTATCCTTGAACTCTATACTCGGAATAAGAAGATTCAATCTAGTAACCTGTAATTTTGAAGGTCTTGGTACAATTGGTGTAATCTCAGGGATATTAAAAGCCTCTACTCCACACGGTTCTGGAATTAAATATTTTCCAAAATAACGCCTTGTTAATTCAAATAGAGTCATTGATATTAACGCTTTAATACCATAATGCTTCCAGTAAGAAAAGACTTTATGCAAGAAATAACTATAATTCATTATATATCAAACCCTTATGTTTTTTTAGATACACTTTTTAGAATCTCCTGGGCAAATTCAATTGTTTCTTTCTCCCCAAGCATCCTTATACTTGGTATTGTATTCCAGAGTGAAAGGTTTATATTATAATATGGATCTCTTTTTTTAAGAAAATGTTCATAGTATTCATAAGATAGTATAAAATCTTGAGGAGGAATATATTTATTTCTGGTTGATGCCTCGTGGTGTACCAACTTCGCAAATGGTGTACAAACTGTACGGTATCCTTTTTTCCCAATGCGAAGACATAATTCCACATCACTACCCATGAGTATAAATGATTCGCTAAAACCTCCAGCCTCTTCAAATACCTTTTTCCTAATCATCATACAAGCCCCGGTGACCGCAAGGTAATCTCGATACCATTCTGTAGATCCAAATGGGCCATTAAAGTTATCCTTTGCTCCTGCGAATGGATGCCCGGCAAAACCCTGCATACCAAGTATTACTCCAGCGTGTTGAATAGTATTATCCGGCTTCAATAATTTAGCCCCCACAACACCGATTTCATCCTGCTGTATCCAGCCAGCCATTTCCTCAAGCCAGTCTGATGTAATGACTTCAGTATCATCATTTAAAAATAGCAGTATTTCACCGGTAGCATACTTTTCTCCAAGATTATTTACTGCAGAATAATTGAATTGTTTATTATAATTTATTATTTTTATTTTAGTATTTATAGAGATTTTATTATTATATGCAAGACTTTCCGGTTCTTTGCTTCCTGTATCAATAATAATTATTTCAAAATTTTGATATGATGATTTGTTTAAAATTGACTCCACACATGGTTTCAGCTTATTGATATTATCTTTAGTGGGGATAATAATTGAGATTTTGTCTTTATCCTTAATGGCCCATTTTATTCTCCAGATACCCGGCGGAATCAATATTAACTCAGCTGACTTACCAAGACGCTTTAAATGATTATGTAATACGTTTCGCTGAGCGTCAAAGATATACGGTTTTGCAGTCGATCCCGCCAATGCACAGGATGTTTCTGATTCCCTCCAATGATATAATATCTTAGAAATGTGATGTATTTTATTAGTATTTTCCATCACCCTCATGAATAATTCCCAATCTTGAGCGCCGTCGGTGTCTGATAAAAACCCTCCCATTTTATCAACAAGACTCTTCCTTATAACGCACAGGTGAGTCAGGTAGTTAGTTGAGAGCATGATTTCGGGCGACCAATCAGGTTTGAAAAGGGGTTGAAGTCGCTGCTTTCCGTCTTCTGAAATAATATCTTTATCCGAATAAATAAAATCCAATTCTGGTTCTTGATTGAGTGTTGTTACCATTTCAAATAAAGCAAAAGGTGCGAGTAAATCATCATGATCTAATAACGAAACAAATTCTCCCTTCGCAATTTGAAGCGCCTTATTTGAATTACCTGAAATTCCCAGGTTTTGATCCAGGAAATTAACGTGAATTCGTTTATCTATTTGTGAAAAATCTGTGAGAATATTTTTTAATTCTTCACCTTTGGAATTCCCATCGACAATACATAGTTCCCAATTATCATATGTCTGTTTCAAAACTGATTGTATAGTTTCTTTAAGTATATTTGGCGTTGTATTATATACTGGAGTTATTATACTTATAAGAGGCCTATAATTAAATTTCTTTGCATCGACCCTTTGTTGCTTAAGTTCATCCTCATTGGGTTCATTACAAGATATCCAAATTTCATAAAGGTTTTTATTTTTGATAGATGATATTGCTTGAAAATTAATAGTACCCTGAAGTTTTTTGTCATTATGATAAAGATCAATTTTTGTGGATATTTGATCTGGATCATACCATACTGCTGCACTTGGTTTTCCAGTAGATTTTATTTCGAAATAAAAAATCTTTCCTTTACTATCATTTATTGGTTTAAATTTAAAAGATGTATAAGCATTATCCAGAATGTTCTGTCCCGGAATCTTAACTCTTCTTAGAACATCTCCATTTTCAGAACTTAGACGTAATATGAACGATATATCAGCATTTTTACGCTGATAAGTGGTTGTTATTATCCTTATCTCAGTAAGTTGGTCAATACTTGACTGAAATATACCGTAAATTTTTTTTTCCAATGAGAGGGGTGAAACAAAGGCTCCTTTAATTTCAAGAATTGGAACATAACTCGTTTTTGTGTCATTGTTTTTGTTATGTAAGAATCGAAGGCTTTTATTCAAAAAGGCTGACAACCCTTCATTAACAATTGTTCTAAGTGACATTAATCCAAAATCATAGCAACGCCTGCGTCTGGTTTTTCCTGGAAAAAAGATTTCGACTAGATTTTGAAATTTCATTACAGTTCGCCATGTAATACTTCTATAAATATAATTTATTGTAGAGTCAAGAGATCGTATTTGAAGGTTTAATTGGTCTATTTGAGTGTTAAATTGTTTTTCTCGTTCTTTGACAGTTTCTCCAATGCCCATAAACGTCAAAGAAAGAAGCTTTTCATATTTCAAAATATTTATATTATTATTAGCTTTTTCATACGAACTTATTCTTGGTATTATTCCACCTTTACTAATAAAATATACTTTTCTGTAAGTTGGTGGTATTGAGTCTCCCAATTCAAGGAAATTTTCATTATAAAATCTAAAAACTTCTCCTATTTGTATGCCTAGCGCAGGATTAGTGTGCGTATAAAATATAAAAGATTGCATTAAGAGCCAGTTTAGAATATTGTTGTTCTCTATGAAATAAAAATTATAACCTTTATCTTGTAGAAATTTTTCCAGTTCATTTCTTTTTGGCAAACCATTTGCTATATGCTCAGCTAACCACATATGTTCAATATCAGTAAGTTTGCGATAAAATTCATTCGCCTTTATCTCAGCATCATATACTTCTTCCGAGTAAAAGGGCGCCGCCAATATAATAAAATTCTTAGTGAGTCTTAGCATTTCGGATAATGCTGTTAACCGTGAATTCGGAGACAAATGTTCGTACAAATCAGAAGAAACAACAAAATCGAATAAACCATCTTTGAATGGAGCGTTTGTAATACTTCCCATGAAATAATTTTTTTCTTTAAGGTCGCTATCTCTAATATCTAATATGAACAACTCATCTTCTGCTTTAATGAACTCCCTGAGGTATCCACTCCTTCCGCCAACATCAAGAATCTTAAAACATTTATTTTTTTCCCTAATAGATTCTATTAAATCACTTATAATCTTATTCCGGGTGTATAAATCAAAAGGCAGATTGAGTTTTTCATTTATCATGATTCATTCTAATTTTAATCCATTTAATAAATTTATTTAAGCTTAATTCCTTTTTTATCTTATAAAGTCATTTTTATTTTATTTTGATATAAATTTCAACAAACATTAAGGAATATAGTCAAAGTAGTTTCCATTTTGATTTAGTATATATTAATCCATACTCTTCAATTGAATTATCAAACACCTCAAAATAAAATCTTCTATCCTGATAGTCAATTGCTATATAATTTCCATCTAAAAATTCAAAAATTCCAGCCGATACGACATATAATCCTTTCAACAGAGGTAAACTATCGATTGAGTATTCAATTATTCCTTCTCCTTCTATGGAGGGTATCGGAAATTTATGAACACGTGTATTTGGACCAATGATCAATAGTCCATCATTTCTGTGGATCGCAAAACCAAATATGGGATCCTTAATTTTCTTGTGAGAAAAATATTTGATTTTTGCAGTAAATTTTTTATTAGTCAAGAATTTCTTAGTTTCATTACCATCTTCATCATACATTTTAACGTCGGTTATTCTTGCAACAGATGAAATATGCCTTTCTTCTTTGGACTTATCCCCGAACCTCTCTTCCAGCTTCTTCTCTTCAATTGCACGCAATTTCGTATTATAATGATCCATCACATCTTTAGAAAACCCACTCTTTTCCATGGAACCACTTGATAACAATAATGCAGTCTTACACATATCAGTAATTGACTGCGATGCATGAGAAACAAGAATGATGGTCTTATTATTTGAAATAAATTCATCCATTTTATCCTTGCATTTCCTCTGGAAAGCCGCATCCCCTACCGACAAAACCTCATCGATCAGCAAAATATCCGGGTCTGTCGCCACTGCAGTCGCAAACGCCAGCCGCGCGTACATCCCGCTTGAAAAATTCTTAAGCTTCATGTTCCTGAATCTGGGAAGCTCGGCGAACTCGAATATCTCCTCGAATTTATCTTCCATCTCCTTTTTCGACATCCCCATGATCGCGCCGTAGAGCCGGACATTGTCCTCTGCTGTTAGTTCAGGGTTGAAGCCAACGCCAAGTTCCAGGAAGGGAGCAATTTTCCCATTCACTTTGACAGAACCTGAGTCGGGGGTGAGTACACCTGCAATGATCTTTAATAAAGTGCTTTTTCCGCTTCCGTTCTCGCCAATTATGCCTAAGGTCTCGCCTTTTTTTACTGTGAAGCTTACGTCTTTTACTGCCCAGAATTCCTCGTATGTTGAGGTTGTACCTTTGAGAGCGCCGGTGATGTGTTCGAAAAGCTTTGTTTTCTTCTCGTGGGGGATGCGAAAGTGCTTGGAGACGTTGCTGACTATGATCGCGTCTTCGGAAGGTTGTTTGGGGGTCTGGAGGTCGAACATATTTCCTTAATGAAAACAACGAACTGGTACGAACTGAAACGAACTCACGGAGTTCGTCGGGTTCGTTTTAGTTCGTTGTTAATTTCTAATTTATAGCTCATGCTTATTTTAACTGTTATTCCTATCCTTTAGCATTTATTCATTTTTTATAATTGGCCATGGACGCTAATAAATATCGATGCAATAAATCTGCGGTTTGGTTTTTTCTGATTTTATTAACCATAATTTGATATCATCAGTATAAAGCTTATCTTTAATTTTCATGATAATCCTTGGAGATTTGCCTGAAAACTCAAAAGAAAAAGCCGACAACAAACCATTTTTAATAGTTCATCATATCAAGGTATTGATTTATGGTCAATTGGAAAAAAATAGATCTGGAATTTGACGAGCATGCCTTTAAACATGGGATCAAAGATTATGAAATAGAGCAAATTTTTAAAGGCAAGATCTATAAAAGAAAAATTTATTTCAACAAAGAATTACGCTATCAGATAATTGGCAGTGCATTTGGCAGACTCATAATGGTTATAGCAGCATCGTTAGGCGGAAACAAACTTAAAGTCTTTAGTGCAAGGATAGCTTCTGAATACAAAGAGATATAAGATTACAAGGCGAAATGAATATTATGAAAGCTAAGAGATATGAAGGAAAAGATGAGGACGATCTCCTTAAGCTTATTGATGAGGATCCGGATAAATTCCAGAGATGGGAAGGCCCTATCGAAGCAAATTTGAGCTCAGTACGTTATCCACCAAAGAAAAAAATTATAAGAAAAATTCGTCCAACGAATAAATAAACCAATTCTGCCTGTATTCACAGTTTTTTTAGAAGGGATTGTCCCAAGAACCCATCCCCCTTACTTCGAACTTATCCCACAGCACCCATTGTCAGCGGAACAACCCGCCACCTCATTTGTAAGCCTTGCGTACATCTCGCTCGAGAAGTTCTTGAGCTTCATGTTAAGGTCGTTGTAACTATTTGTATAAATTTATAGTAGGTGAGCAAAAACATAATACAAATTAAAACATATATACCACTTAAAGAGGTATAAAAGATGTATATCAAGAAAACAATTACATTGCCCCAGGAACTTGAAAAAGATGTGGAAAAGTACCTCATCGGAAGGCACTATTCGAATCTATCTGAAGTCATCAGGGACGGCTTGAGGAAAGTGCTCAAAGAGTACATGAAAAAAGAATCTATAGAAGAGGCCGCAAAGCTGTACAAAAAAGAAAAAATTTCTGCGCGGCAGGCTGCAGAACTTACGGGTCTCACCTTGCGGGAGACGCTTGATGAGTTTGGCAAAAGAGGGGTATATATCCATTATGGCAAAAAGGAACTAAATGAGGACACTGCATGATCGTGGTGAGCGATTCAACACCTTTAATTCACATTGCAAAAGTAGGACGCCTGGATATACTGTTCTCCCTCTATCAGGAAATTATAATCACTAAAGAAGTTTATAGAGAGGTGGTGGAAGAGGGACTGATTCTTGAACAAAAGGATGCGGTGGTTATTAAAGAATATATTGGCAAAAGGATTCATGTAAAAAATGCCAGCTCTTCTTCCAGTTATTTAGTCGAAAAGTATTCCATCCATAAAGGGGAGGCGGATTCCATTCAACTGGCTTTGGAGATCAATGCTCTGATTCTCATGAACGAAAGAGATGGCAGAAATGCTGCCAAAAGCGAAGGACGAAAAGTCGCTCCACAGTACCGATTCAATTAAAAAATTGATTTCACACAGTATGAACAGGATATATTTATTGACAAATCCTGTCGATTCTGTCAAAAAAATTAATAACTCTTTGAAAACTATTTGTTTTCAGAGCTCTTCTTCACGGTTTATGAATTGTTGAACCATGATAATATTATCGTATTGCAACTATATATGGGCTTCCAGACAAGTCCTGCTGCACACTCTTATTTCTTCTTCCAATGCAGGGATGGATTGCGTCCCATTCAAGAAATGATTTAATGCTAAATCCCGCCAGAGGCGGCGCTTCCATTGGGGTCTGGGGTCGCAACCCCGGCGCCCGTTATTGCAATTGAAAGTATCCTGTTTATTCTTTGAGTATCCGGAACAACTACACCTCTTCTGCAAATCTGGGGGACAGCTTTCGAAACAACCACGAACCGAAGAAGAACATAATGATCCCGAACAGCAACACCAGGCCGAAATCACTAAATCCCGGCAGTCTTCCATATAAGAGAGTATCCCTGTACATTTCGATCAGCCTTGTGATGGGGTTCAGCATGTAATAAACCTTGTACTTCTCAGGGATCAATGAAATCGGGTAAACGATTGGAGACAAAAAGAACCCTATCTGCAGAAGAACTTCCCATATCTGGTTGATGTCCCTGTAATAGACGTAAAGCGAAGCGAGCGAAAGTGCGATACCATACACTATCAGGAAATACAGGACATGGAGAGCAGGGAACAGGAGGATCGTGGCCGACAGACCCACGCCGAATATGATCAAAAGGGGTATCAGAACCAGGAATTCAAGGAGAGAGCTGACCAATGCAGACAGCACAACGCTGATGGTGAGTATCTCGCGGGGTATGTAGATCTTTGTAACAAGACTTGATCTTCCCACGATAGAGGACATGGCCATTGACGTACCAAGGGCAAAAAATCTCCAGCCTGTCAGGCCTATGAGAATATACAGCGCAAAATGCTCCTGGTTATTGTGGAAGACGTTGTTGAAAACCAGATAAAGAACGAGCATCATCAAAAGAGGATTCAGCATAGACCAGACAAAACCAAGGGCTGAATTTGAATATTTTGTCTTAAGGTCGCTTATGACGAGATTTTTTATTAATTCTTTATATTCAAATATATACATGTTGATCCAGGATGTTAATTCAGTTCTGCTAATAATTCATAAATAATTATTTTATTCCTGTTTCATATTTCGTACAAGTTCACTCGCCCTGAACAGCGATTCGAACGTCCCTGCATCGCTCCAGTATCCATGCAGCATGGAAAAATCCATCTTACCAAGGCGTATGAACTCATTGTTCACATCCGTTATCTCAAGTTCTCCCCTTCCCGAAGGCTTCAGGGTGCGAATGATCTCAAATACACTTTGATCATAGATATATAATCCAGTAACAGCAAGATTTGATTTTGGCTGTGCCGGCTTTTCCTCGATAGAAATGATCTTATTTCCTTTGATCTCGGCCACGCCAAACCTTTTCGCATCCGGGACTTCTTTAAGGAAAATCCTTGCCCCGGACTTGAAAGACCCTGCTGCTTCAGAGACATTATCCTGATATATATTATCACCCAGGATAACGGCCACATCTTCTTTATCCGCGAAATCCTCAGCAAGTCCCAGAGCCTGCGCAATACCGCCTGCCTGCTCCTGTATCTCAAAAGTAAAATGCACGCCAAAATCGGCGCCTGAACCCAGAAGTTCAAGAAAATGCCCTGCATGGCCTCGCCCTGAAACTATCATAATATCCTTGATACCCGCATCCATCAATGTCTGGAGGGGATAATATATCATGGGTTTGTCATATACCGGAAGTAAGTGTTTATTTGTGACTTTTGTTAAAGGATACAGGCGGGAACCTGTTCCTCCTGCAAGTATTATACCTTTCATGCTGTTACCTCAAATTTCGAATATTTAAATACTCAGCCAGGGCATCTTTCCAGTGCCGCATCGGAGTTGTTTTTGTGTTCGCCAGGACCGAGTATTTCGGGCGCTTTGCCCTGCACGGGAATTCATCACTGCTGCATGGCTTAACGTTTGATATTATCGCAGATGCGAATTCATACCATGAACATACGCCTTCATTAGTAATATGATAAATCCCGGGCAGATGCCCGATGAGTTCTTTAGTTTTCCAGGCAAGGTCAGCCGCATACGTTGGTTTGCCAAACTGGTCATTTACCACTTTTACAGTATCCATCTGTCCTGACAACTTTATCATAGTATCCACAAAATTCTTACCATGCGAACCGAAAAGCCATGATGTCCTTATGATCCTGAAATCATCCATTTTCTCAATGATCTCATTTTCACCCATAAGCTTGGAATGACCATAGATGTTGATCGGATTAGTTGCATCAGTTTCCAAATATTGCTTTTTGGAGCCATCAAAAATATAATCCGTGCTGTAATGTATGAGTTTTGCGCCTGTGATCGAGCAGCCCTGTGCCATGTGTCCGGGGGCTTTTCCGTTCACCTCAAAAGCCAATTTCTGATTGTCTTCGCAGGCATCCACGGCAGTGTATGCAGCTGCATTGATCACGACATCCGGTACAGCCCTTGAAATGGATTCGATGACCGCTTCTTTATCCCGTATATCTACATCACTATGCTTGAGTTTCACAGCATCAGGAAATACCCTGCAAAGTTCCGTACCCAGCATCCCGCCAGCGCCGAATATCATCGTTTTAATTTTTCCCACCACCAGCGGTTTTCGATATACCATTTTACAGTATGCTCCAGGGCTTCATCAAATTCATGCAGAGGCTTCCATCCGAGCTTCCTGAGTTTAGAGCAATCAAGCGAATATCGAAGGTCATGTCCGGGCCGGTCCTTTATATATTCTATCATGGTTTCATCTTTCCTGAGTATCCCAAGGATCTTTTTGGTGATCTCAATATTTGTTTTTTCAGCTCCGCCGCCGATATTGTATATCTCCCCGATAGTTCCGTTATGAAGAATAAAATCAACTGCCTTGCAGTGATCAAGAACATATATCCAGTCGCGCACGTTTTTTCCGGTTCCATAGACCGGAACTTTCCGGTTAAGAAGCAAATTAGTTGAAAATAGTGGTATAAGCTTTTCCGGATACTGGTATGGTCCGAAATTGTTAGTGCACCTGGTAATTATCACAGGCAGCTTATGGGTGATAAAGTAAGATTGTGCTAAAAGATCCGAACCTGCTTTACTTGAAGAATAAGGACTGGAAGGAGTAAGAATATCAGTTTCCACGAACGATCCGCTGTTTATGCTTCCGTAAACTTCGTCAGTTGAAATATGAATAAATTTTTGTATATTGTGTCTTAAAGCAGCATCAAGAAGCGTAAATGTACCAAGAACATTGGTTTTTACGAAAACAGATGCATCATCAATAGACCGGTCAACATGGCTCTCAGCAGCAAAATGCACCACATGGTCAACTTTTTCCATAACCCTGTTCACTACTTCAGGATCACAGATATCACCGTGGATGAAAGTATAATTCGGGTTTTTTTCAATATCTTTGAGATTATCAGGATTTCCTGCATACGTTTCCTTATCCAGATTTATTATCTCATACCCTGGATATTTTACAAGCATATGCCGGATAAAGTTGCTTCCGATAAAACCCAGACCGCCGGTCACAAGTAATTTCAATTTCCCCACTCTCAATTCAACCATGTTTTAAGCCCGGCGCAAGTCCCCAATCGTATGGGATTTCCTTAGAATCGGGAGGTAATCTGTATTCATCCGGTTCTTCATAATTATAAGGCAAGGTGGGAATACTGAGGAAATATGCTGTTTGCGTACCGATGCCTTTGAATCCATGATATACACCCGGAGGAACACTTATCAGTATCGGATTTTTTTCACCGGCGAACAATTCAATTAAATTCTTATAGGTCGGCGATTCCTCTCTTCCATCATACAGGACTACTTTCATCATCCCATGCACACATGTGAAATTATCAGTTTGCTTCTTGTGATAATGCCAGCCTTTTACGACTCCCGGATAAGCCGTAGTAATATAAACCTGCCCGAATTTAGTAAATATCTTATCGTCACATCGCAGGATTTCCATAAGCCAGCCCCGCTCATCAGGAACCACTTTCAGGTTTTTTATGACTACGCCATCAATGTTTTTCATAATTACTATATTATCCTATCCAAATATATCTGTTTTATTTGGATTCATTAAATAACTTTGCCAGAAGAATAAATTAAAGGCTTATACTATTATATTAGTTTTTCCATTTATGCTACGATGGTCAATCTGCCAATCGTTTCCATAATCGTTCTTTCATGGAATGGAAAACAGTATCTTGAGACATGTCTTTCATCCCTGGTAAGACAAACTTACAAAAGCATTGAGGTTATTCTTGTTGATAACGGCTCTTCTGACGGAACAATAGAGTTTGTAAGAAACAGTTTTCCCGGAGTTATTATTTTAAGACACGATAAGAATCTTGGCTTTGCGGAAGGTGTGAACAGCGGAATCAGGATTTCAAAGGGTGAATTCATAGCCACAATTAACAACGATGCAGAGGCAGATGCAAATTGGATAAAAAGTCTTGTGAGGGTCATGGAGTCAGATCCGGGCATCGGGTGTTGCGGTTCAAAGATGCTGCGTTATTATGAAAGGAACATAATTGATTCAGCAGGTATTGTCGTATACCAGAACGGCAATGCGTACGACAGGGGAAGTGAAGAAGAGGATAAGGGGCAGTACGATTCACAGGAAGAAATCTTTGGTGCATGTGCCGGTGCAGCCTTATATCGCAGAAAAATGCTGGATGAGATAGGTCTGTTTGATATGGATTATTTTGCTTATCTGGAAGATGTGGACATCTCATTTAGAATGCATCTTTTCGGCTGGAAATGTATATATGTTCCAGATGCCCTGGTTTATCATATGCATTCTGCAACATCAAAGCAGGCTTCTCCTTTTAAATTATTCTATCTTGAAAGAAATAAGCTGTGGAATATGTGGAAATATTATCCTGCCACTACACTGATCATGCAATTTCCATATACTAACATTTTTTATTACAAATATTTAGTATTATTCATACATAAATTACTGAAAAAAGATAAACATAATAAAGAACCAATTTTAAGATATGGTTTTTTTCCTGTTGCTTCTGCGGTATTGCGGGCAAAATTTTCTGCTTATTGGAAACTTCCCGGGATCATCAATCAGCGCAGAAAATTAAAGTTAAAAGGCTTAGATCGGTCAGTACTTACGCCATGGATAATAAAAGGCTATCGCCATTAATTTTTCCAGTAATATGCATGCATGCTCAAATGTACCTTTATTGATCCGGGTATCCATTTATGGCGCAATCCAAAAAAAAATCCCATGAATTTAAAGACGTCGTAGCATATTGCATACGGGATTTTGATGAGACTTTCCCGTTCCACATATATAATTTCATCTATAAAATATCCGATCCCATTACGAAGGACCGCTGGTTTCAAACCCATCTGGGAAAACGATACTCCTGAATCAAAATATCTCTTAAATACCTGTTTTAAGCCATAATTATGGGAATGAAATACTGCTGCATCCGGGACATAATCTATTTTATATCCAAGTTCATTTGCTCTTTTTGCCCAGTCATGATCTTCACTTATGATGAGTTCCTCGCTAAATTTTATCTTTTTCCATACTGAACGCTTGATCGCAGAATTTACATTTGAGAAAAATGCATTCATGTTGAAATCTTTTATCGAGTATGGTCCATTTAACGTCGGCGGATAATTCCTTAGAATGAAAAATCGCTCCATAATCGATGTATTTTCATAAGGGATCTGTCTTCCAAAGGTCGCTCCAACATTTTCACTGGCAAGCCTGTCTGTGAGATTTTTAAGCCAATTCCCGTTTGCGGGGATCGCATCCGCAGAAAGATATACAATATAGTCTCCTGCAGCATATCCTGATGCAAGGTTGCGGGTCCTGCCATGCCCGAATTCCCCTGGCGGTATTGTGTAGAATTTTACATTGAACTGCGATATCTTCTTTATCGTATCATCGCTTGAACCCGAATCAACAACAATTATCTCAAAGGGATCATTGATTTGTTGCGCCTGGATTTGCTGCAGGACTTTTCCGATCGTGGCGCCATTGTTTTTTGTGAGGATGACAACCGATAATAATACATTTTCCATAAATTCCAGTTATTTTTCCTTATCTTCAAGAATAAATATACTTATAATAAGTGCTGAAAATATGACCTGTATCCCAAGCGCCGCCATTGTCATTGAGGTCACTGCCGTTCCCACTTCGGAAAGTGAACCATATCCAGATCCTATCCATTTCAAGATCACACCCGAGCCCCGGACAAGGCCTGCAAAAAATAATACAATTCCAAATAATAGTCCGAGTTCCAGGGAATGATAATCCAGTATTTTAGCTGTCAATCCTGTTTTATCGATCCTGTTATGAATAATCCCGTAAACTTTCATGTAGCCTCCGGTGGCTATCATCTGGGTACCAATGAGCAGCAGCATCGAGCCAAGTATAAATGAATGCAAGCTTGTTGTTTCAACATTCCCGCGAATTGATAATGTCAGGGTCATAAATATTCCAAGTATCAATATCAAAAAACCCGGTATCGAAAAAAATGGCGTAGGATTGTAAAGCATCATGAACCTTAAATGACGCCAGCCGTCTCCCCATGAGTGGAGTTTGGAAGGTGTCAGTCTCGGATAATATGTAATTGGTACTTCGGTAATTCGCAGCTTTTTCCTGGCGGCTTCAATTATCATTTCACTTGCAAACTCCATCCCTTCACTTTTAAGATCCAGCTTATCATACGCTTCTCTTGTAATCGACCTCATGCCGCAATGGGAATCGCTCAGATTTGTCTTGAAAAGTTCATTAAGAATACTTGTTAATATTGGATTTCCAATGTACCTGTGAAGCCAGGGCATAGAACCTTTTTTGATCTGGCCTTTTAACCTTGTGCCCATTACAAAATCCGCATCATTTGCCATTAAAGGTTTAATGAACTTTGTTATTTCAGAAAGATCATAGGTATCATCTGCATCTGCAAGGAGGATGTATTTTCCTTTTGCATGCCAGAATCCTTCAAGAAAAGCATTTCCATATCCTTTATTGGTGGGTGTTACAACAATTGCGCCAAGTGACCTTGCGATATCCCTGGAGTTATCAGTGGAATTATCCGGAATAATTATTTCCCCGTCCCAATTTTCTTTCTCCAATGCTGATAATGCTTTCTTGATGCACACTCCTATGGTCTTTTCCTCGTTCATGCATGGGATTATGATCGATACAAAGGGGGGGATCATCATATCCAGCATATCTTCAGACATGAAATATCTTTTCGTTGGTATTCTGTGCCATGCTAATTTTTTAATCTCATAATTGCAGAAAAATATATACAGCAAATTAACATATCAAATAGAATCAAATCATGAGTCCTTTTGAAATGATATTCTCTCAAAACTCAAGTTAAAATTACAGGATCGACATGAAATTAGATAAAAGAATCATATATGTAGCCATATTTACGGCAGCCGTCATGTTTTTATTAATAGCATTAAGCCTGGAAGACGGGAAAAACAAAACAGAACCGGAAGCAATCGCAGAAGGACAAACCCTGGACCAGCAAGATGAGCCTGTTAATGACTATACGGTTCTTGTAACCAAAGATGTCTGTGAGGGATGTCACATGTCAGGCAAACCTTTCATACCGCAGGCAGAAAGCGTCGCACCTCATGTCAATGGAGGGGCCTATTGCCTGGCCTGTCATCAAATATCGCATGAAAAACACCCTATCAACAATGAAGTCACATGCGAAAAATGCCATGGGACAATCGCGGGAAAGCCGGTCTATTCTAATGGAAGCATAACATGCAACAATTGCCATAATTATCCTGACCCGTTATTGCCAAGCAAAGGCAATTTGATCACGGTCCACAGGCCAAGAGGAGTTTCCTGCATCAGTTGTCATACGGAAAAATGTTCAAAATGCCATACACAGACAGGTACAAGCGAAAGATGGATAAAAAGAATGGAACATTTTAAAGTTGTAGCAATAGGTCGTTAATGGCTGTCTATATAACTCCCGGCTTCTGTCAGTAATAATGTCATTGTTAAATATATGACAATTATTTCCTGGGGGGATGCCGGTACTAATCCATTAATTGCGCTCAGGTTTGCATTCATGGCAAGAACCCCTCCTGCTGTAAGTGCGATCAGGAATCCGTTTACTGTCCAGAATGCGCGGCCGTTGGATCTTAACTGGACCACATAAACTGCAAACAGTAACATCAGAGTAAGCCATATCTTGGTAGCCACCATCCCGCCAATGCCATGTTCCAGAAAAACAAGGCTCATTATGGGGTTTATCTCAGCGCTTGCGCCCAGTTTTTCCATCATGTAGGCCGACGTAACACCATCGCCTAATCCCAGGGTCAGGAAAGCCATAAAAAAAAGTGCAGACTGGAAACTGAGTTTTCTTATGGCAAAAATGGTAACTAATTTAATTATTCCCAGCAGTTCGATAAAGAACCCTTTCTGAACATTGTCGGTCATTTTTTCCTCTTAAGATTCAATACACAAGATAATATATGAACATTATAATAACAATAATGCTCATGACATTAAAGAAAATAAAAAATGTATTTGTTGTATATGGAAACCGTTATTGTTATTGGGATCGTGGATAGTTCATATGCAGGCTTGCTGTACATGCGAAGCATTTGATAAGTGTGGGTTAAAAGATGAAGGGCTTTTTGACCTTTGTCCGAAATTGAACACCTTTGAAGATCAGGGGAAAATCGATACCTGTTCGACTGGAACGAGCCCTGTCATCGATTATAACATACTCAGGAGGTATTTTGGATATTCCGAATTTCGCCAGCTTCAAAAGGATATAATCCAGGATGTTCTGAATGGAAATGATGTACTTGTGCTGATGCCCACCGGAGGTGGAAAGTCTTTGTGCTACCAGTATCCTTCATTGCTTTTTAAAGGATTGACAATAGTCATCTCTCCCCTTATTTCACTAATGAAGAACCAGGTGGACAGCATGAGAATGAATGGCATCCCTGCTGAATTCATCAATAGTTCACTGAATTATCAGGATATTTTAAAAATAAAATCCGCGCTATTACAAAACAATATCCGGTTATTATACATTGCTCCTGAAAGATTTACCGTACCATCATTTCTTTCTTTCCTGAAGGGGCTTAATATAAACCTGTTCGCTATTGATGAGGCGCACTGTATATCCGAATGGGGGCATGATTTCAGGCCGGAATACAGGCAGTTAAAACAAATAAGGCAATATTTTCCTGATGTTCCGATCATAGCGCTAACTGCGACCGCTACCCCGAAAGTAAGGGATGATATCATCACTCAGCTTGCCCTTTCTGATTGCAAGAGATATCTTGACAGTTTTAACCGGAAGAACCTGGTCTATTATGTCAGGCCAAAGCAGGATGCATTCAGGCAGATCGTGGAGATCCTGCGGACAAAACCGGGGGAATCAGGCATAATATACTGTTACAGCAGGAAAAACGTGGAAACTATTACGCAGGGCCTGAAAAGTGCTGGATTCCGTGCACTTGCATACCATGCCGGTTTATCTGCGAACCAGAGGACTCAAAACCAGGAAAAATTCATCAAAGATGATGTTGAGGTACTTGTAGCCACTGTCGCCTTCGGGATGGGCATCGATAAACCCAACATTCGATTCGTGATACATCATGACCTTCCCAAAAATCTTGAAGCATATTACCAGGAAACAGGACGTGCCGGTAGGGATGGATTAAAGAGCGAGTGCGTTCTTTTCTATAGTTATGGCGACCGGCAAAAGATCGAGTATTTTATAAACCAGGTATCTAATGAAAAGGAAAGACAAATTGCGCAAAATAAACTGAAATGTATTATAAATTTCTCTGAAACAAACCTATGCAGAAGAAAGCTATTGCTGGGATATTTTGGAGAAGATTTCAAAGAAAATAACTGCAAAGGCTGCGATAATTGTCTTTTACCGAAGGAGGAGGCAGAAGCAACAACTGAAATAATGACCATCCTATCCTGCATCGAAGAAATGGATGAGAGATTCGGTATAAATTATGTCATAGATGTGCTTACCGGGGGAAAGACATCCCGACTCCTGCAAAATGGGCATGCATCATTAAGATCATATGGGTCCGGGAAAGACCTGCCAAAGAAAATGTGGCACGGATTCATAAGAGAACTTATCCAGCGCGGTTATTTAAATGTTGAAGGCGAATATCCGGTCCTTAAATTGGACCAGAAAAGCCGGGATATTTTATCACAGTCAAAAACTGGTGTGAAAAATGAGAAAATATACATTGTAAAACCACAGGCTATCAAAAAGCCTGTTAAGATCGAACAGGAAACAGCCGATGAAGGTTTGTTCGAGAAGCTTCGTGCATTAAGGAAAACCCTGGCAGATGCCGGGAACCAGCCCCCTTATATGATATTTAATGATGCCACCCTCAAACAAATGGCTGCACGAGCGCCATGCAATCTGGCTGATTTCAGGAAGATCACTGGCGTTGGTGATAAGAAGCTTGAGAGATTCGGTGGCATTTTTATAAGTGAGATTCGAAGGTTTTGCGAAAAACAGGATTCATACGGCTCTCCGGTTAAAAAGCGATCAAGTGAATACCTGACCCTTGAAATGCTGGAAAAGGGTATGGATCTTGATGAGATCACATTAAAAAGGAATTTATCCCTGAATACTATATATCTTCATATCGAAAAATTGATACTGTCCGGTGAAAATATCAAAATAGAGACTTTAATAAAGAAAGAAAAGGTCGAATCGATATCAAGCACCATACTTGAATTTGGTGGGGAGGCCTTAAAGCCAATAAAAGAAAAATTAGGGGATAATTTTTCATATGGGGAGATCAGGCTGGTGAGGGCCAGGATGATGAAAAAGGTTTAATGTGCCCTCATCATTTTTATAAGCAGAAAGATTATTATTATATTGACTAAATGTACAGGCATGACCAGTATAAACCTGTTAGGATTCATTCTTATTGCTGTCAGTTTTGGTTTAATAGCATATGAATGCCAGAAAAATAAATGGGGATATATAGCGGTGGTTTTTGCAGCTATAGGTGGAAAAATGTTCCTTTAGATACATTGTTTTTCTGTGGCCACTTAGTGAATATTATTCAAAAAATTCATATCTTGAAACAATTTTTGCAAATTTGTTTCCATTTGAAAGAAGTGTAATACTTGTTTCATTTCCTGGAATACCGGAGATGTTGGTTGAAATTCTGGCATCTATTATTTTGTCATTTAAAAATACTTTATTCGGAGTGAGATCAAGTATATCACCTTTTGCAAATTTATTATCATCCGGGCCTAATTTTTCATAAATAGAATATATATCACCCTGTTCGATAATTATGGTAAAACCACTCATAGCTATTTCATCACCACCCCTGTGACTTAATATGACATGACCCGTTCCTACATCTGCCGTTATAGTTGATCCGGGCAAAGGTTTGGTGATATTTTGCGTTAAATTCTGCTTCTGTTCAACATCTTCTGAATTTATGCAACCTGAAACAATTATCATCAATCCTATTGCGGCAATTAAAGATATATGCAGGTTTTTCATAAATGCAAAGTTTATCTGATTAATGGATAAACCTATCGATAAGAAAATAACCAAAAATTATTTATGCCAGTAATACTTCATAGGTTCAAATAGAACTCACAGTAATAATATGGTGATAAAACAATGTTAGGCGGATTCAATGAAGAACAAATAAGAAGATACTCCCGTCATATCATATTACCGGAAGTAGGTGGAAAAGGACAAAAAAAACTGCTCTCATCAAAGGTATTATGCATAGGCGCAGGGGGTCTTGGAGCACCAATAATTGAATACCTTGCAGCAGCAGGCATCGGAACTCTTGGTATTATCGATGATGACACTGTGGATTTGAGCAACCTCCAGAGACAGGTCATACATGGCGGCAATGTGGGAATGCCAAAAGCCGAATCTGCGAAACAATTTGTTAATAATCTCAATCCTGATATCGAAGTGAAAACATACATTGAGCGGCTGAATGCCAATAATGTTATCGATATTTTTAAAGAATATGATATGATCGTTGACGGTTCTGATAATTTTGCGACAAGATATCTTGTTAACGATGCATGCGTTATCACAAATAAACCATTATCTCACGGAAGTATTTATCGTTTTGAGGGACAGGTCACGACGATCGTTCCTCGCAAGGGACCCTGCTACAGGTGTCTCTTCGAACATGCTCCTCCTCCCGGAATGGTACCAAGCTGCCAGGAAGCAGGCGTACTTGGTGTCCTGCCCGGAATAATCGGTGTAATACAGGCAACTGAAGTCGTGAAATATCTCCTCGGGATTGGCGAACTGCTTGTGGGGCGTCTTATTTATTATGATGCGCTGAACATGACTTTCGATGAGATCAAGATGAGGTGGAACAAGAACTGCCCGATTTGCGGTGAAGTGCCGAAGATAACATCAATACAGGAAGAGATATATGGGGATTCATGCAGAATATGGTGAAATAATATGACAATTGAACTTGACTTGAAGGGTGAGGTTTGCCCTTACACCTTCGTAAAAACGAAACTGAAGCTTGAAGAAGTAGAAAGCGGCGAGGAACTGGTCGTATTTTTTGACCATGCACCGGCTGTTGAAAATGTCCCGCGAAGTTTGAAAAATGAAGGTCATAAAATAATGGGAATTGAGCAAACAGGTGATCATCTCTGGAAAGTAAGGATAAAAAAAGCATGAAACTGGGGATACTCCTGACCACAAGCCCTGAGAATGAGAATACCAATACTGTTATTGAAATAAGCAAAGCTGCAAGGGATTGCGGTCATGATGTCTCTATTTTCCTGATGTATGATGGCGTTTATAATGTGAATAAAAAAGAATTTGCAGAATTGGTTGACAAAGGCGTTGAAATAGCAATTTGCGCATTTAACGCAGAACAAAGGCATGTCGCTAAAGTGGATGGCATATTATTCGGAAGCCAGTACGACCATGCCTGCATTGCAAATGATGTCGATCGGTTCATATCGTTCGGATGAATTATGAAACATATTACTGTAATTGTAAGAAACCTTCCTTTCAATACGCGAAAAAACGCCGAAGCGCTGCGCATGAGCGTGGGGCTGACACTTCGGGAGGATAAAGTCACAGTTATATTCATAGATGACGGAGTCTATACAGCAACCCGCACAAAATCGGAAATTATCAATGTTCCTCCTCCTGTAAGGGAATTCGGGGCGCTTTTCATGCTTAAATGCAATATGCTGGCAGATAAACCTTCAATGGAAAAAAGAGCGATCCAGGAGATCCTTGAAAATGTAAAATGTGTTGAACGTGAAGAGATCATCCGAACAATTAACGAATCAGATATTGTTATTCCATTTTAATTATGAAGATATTACATATTATCAGGAACCCAAACGATGCTACCCCGCTTGAGATAGCCAGATCCCAGAGCAATGAGCACGAAGTTGCAGTTCTTCTCTTGCATGATGCTGTTTACGCGAATACCGATCTTCAAGTATATGCGTGTGCAGCGGATGCCCGGGCAAGAGGGGTCACGAAGCATGAATGTGTGGATTTTAAGAGAATAGCCCAGATGCTATTTGAATATGATAGAGTTGTGTCGTGGTAAGATAACCGCATTTTTTTTAATAGAAGTTTCAACAAAATCGTTTACAATCCTAATTTTGATGTTCCTTATTCTTTCACCCTTCCGAAATCATCCTCAAATCTTTCAATATCATCTTCACCAACATAATCACCGAGCTGCACTTCGATAATTTCAAGCGGTATTGTTCCGGGATTTGATAACCTGTGTTTGATCCCTCCCTTTATGAAAGTGCTTTCTCCCTTGCGTAAATAAAATTCCTTATCATCGACCTGGATCCAGGCCATTCCTGTGACAACTACCCAGTGTTCGCTCCGGTGATTGTGAAGCTGAAGACTGAGTTTCTTACCAGGTGTTACTGTAATGTTCTTGATCTTATGTACTTCTGACTCTTCCAGTATCGTGTATGAGCCCCATGGCCTGTACACAGTCATGTGGAACAATGCTTTATCATTATTCTGTTTCTTAAGTGATGTCACGATCTCCTTGACCTTCTGGCATGATTTCCTGGGAGAAACAAGAAGGGCATCAGGTGTATCCACCACAACCATATCACTTACATCTATGAGTGATACGATTTTTTCTTTTTTAGAATATATGAGATTTCCGCTGGAATTTAAAGACAGGTCATCACAATTATAAACTACATTTCCCAATCCATTCTTGTCCGTTTCGTGGAATATCGAATCAAAGTCACCAAGATCGCTCCATTTATATTCAAGCTTTACAACAGCTACTTTATCTGATTTTTCCATTATGCCATAGTCAATCGAAATGGATGGAAGTTCATTATAAATTTGTTCGATATTCTTTCCATTTTTGAAAGCTGAAATAATATCTGGCGCATGTGTTTTAAGTTCCTTGAAAAAAACTCCGGTTTCGAACATGAACATGCCGCTGTTCCACAAACATTTTTCCTTTATATATTTTTTTGCAGCCTTTAATTCGGGTTTTTCCCTGAATTCAAGAACTTTATAACCTATTTCAACATTTTTCCCTGGTTTTATGTAACCATAGTCCGTATGAGGAAAAGATGGTGTGATCCCGAAAGTCACAAGATATTTAGAACTCAATTTTTCTGCACTTTTAATTTGATCCATTGCTGCCATGTCAAGCATATGGTCAGAGGGGAAAACGCCCACAACACACTTGCCATACTGCTTTTTTATCTCATTCATACCTAAACATATTGCTGGAAGCGTATTCTTTCCCAGGGGTTCGATCAATATGTTTTTCTTTGGAACTTCAATCCTGAGTTCTTCCATTTGTCCTGATACAAAAAATTTCTGGTTTTCATTTGTAACAACAAATATCTCGGAAGGATCAGACAACTTAAGGCATCGTAACACGGTTTTCTGGAAAAGCGATGTATTTTCAAGTTTTAAGAACTGTTTGGGATATTGCTCCCTGCTCAAAGGCCACAGGCGTGTGCCTGAACCACCTGCAAGTATTATGGATTTAATGTTGTTCATATTTTTTTAAATCAGGTCACAATTTCTTCTATTCTTTCCTGTTCGATCGCCCTTCTTATTTCCATCGCCATTCGCCTTCCTGTGCTCATAGGTTTGCGCCAGAGGGTGTTACCGTATGGATGCCCTACCGAAACATGAACATTTGTTCCTCCGCCAACGCGCGGCGCCACATCATAAACATAGAAATTCAGGTCTTTGTCAACACATGTCTGGAGACAGAACGGTCCAATGATCCCTGGTTTATAATATTTCTGGGTTGCTTTGACATATTTCTGTGCCAGTTCAAATGCATCCTCAAGCAATGATTCACGAAGCGTTGCGGAATTATGGCCGCATACTGTATATTCGGGAGTAAGCTGGCGTTCGTTCAACGCGATCTGCTGGGGAGCAGGAAGCCGAACGTGCCCGTCAAGACTTGTCTCAAAGCGCCAATCAATACCGAGAAGCTCTACATTGCTCATTTTCTCTTCAAGTGGTGAATAGAACATATCAAGGTTAAATACAGGCCCGATGACATATCTTTCGATCCGGGCACCTTTAAGCGCTTCTTTTGTGATTATCCCCTGTTTCAGGAATGCCCCTGATTTTTTCTTGTATTCATCAAAAGATGCTGCCGTGAAAAACCCCCGTTCCAGTTTCTTGACAGCATGAGGTAATTTCACCATAACAAGGCTGTCGATATCCTCAGGACTTGCTATTTTTTCAGGATACGGAAGTCCTGCTTTTTCAAGAAGCCAGTAATAATCCCGTTCTTCGCCCCGCTCTTCGCTGCGCAGAAGGTTTCGGCTTCCGAACATTGGAACCTTGAAACTATTTTCTATTTCATCTATCCCGCAATAAGAGGTAAAAGATCGGTTGGGAATGAAAATAGTATTATTATCCCTCATTTTCTTCTGGTTTTGCGGCTTCATTATCTCATTGAATTTTGTATATACATCAGCGCTGTCAACTATTCCTCGAATGAGTTTGCCATTTTCCCTATGAGCCTTAAAATATTTTGTGTAGGTCTTTTCCCGTCCTTTTTCGCATACTGCATATGTCTTGAACCCTTCTTCGACCGCTCCATCGCATACGTCCAGCGCTGAATGAGATGCCAGGACACCTATCGTTGTTTCACTGATATCATATTCGCATAGTACTTCGGTTATTTCCTCTCTTTCTATCATATTCACCTGTAAGTTTTAAAAGTCCATGAATGTTGTGTTTTTGAGATAACAAAACTTTATGCCGATTTTATATTTTCAGCAATAATTATGTTTGAACGTCCTTTCTTGATCTTCTTGATGAGGCCCCTGTTTTCAAGGTCTGCGATCATCAGGCTGACCTTTGCTTCACCATATATCACTTCTTTTCTCAAGTCCTTTTGGGTTATTCTTCCGCCCTTTTTCAATATTATATCATATAGTTCTTTGAGGTCATCGGGAAGTTCCATCTGGTACCTGTCTTCTTTTATCTCTGACTTTTCGGGAGGCAAAGGAACAGGTTCATCGATTTTTGAAATAACAGGTTTCTTTTTTCTCTTCCATATAAATATAATACTAACAATCAAAATAATAATTAATGCAACAAGAAAAATCAGGATATAATTTGTGTAATCCGTCTGTTTTGTGTCTAATTCCCCGGTCAGGTTTATATTCCCGAAATACTCATATTCCGAATCAATAGGTGGAAACAGAATAAGGTCAAGGTTCTTTGAATCATCTGTATTGTTTATCTGGAGCTTCTCTTCACCATATAGATCCATAATATTATTATTATTATAATACCTGGCTTTGATAACATAACTTCCAGGGGAAACATAAAATAAATAGGTTCCGTCTCCCGAAACATTGTATTGCACCCGGGTGGAATTTTCTTCGACTTCAACTATTGCATTCTTAATGGGCTTCTCAATTTCAGACCATTCATATATTGTGCCGTACACCTTTGCTGCCTGGGCGCTAATGATCAGGCTGGTTATTAGAATTATCACTAAAATAATTCGTCTTTTCGTCAACACATATTCTAATTTTAAAATATGGTATATATAGTTTATTATAAAGCTAAAAAAGCGCTTATAACGATTTATAAAGAATTATCAAGCATAAAAAAACTTAATTTCTTAATCACATAAAAGTATATTTATCTAATCAGTAATTATAGTATTGGGTATGCAATCGCGGTTGCGATTGGAATAATAGAAGGAGGAAAAAAATATGAAACCCACAAAAATATTCAGGATTTTAACACCCGTAATCCTGGCGTTTTTCATCCTGAGCTTATTCTCTGGAACTGTTGCAGCACAGCCAACGGCCAGGGAACAGTATGAAAAAACAAAAGAACAATTCCAGATACAAAAGGAAAATTATGACAAAACAAGACAGCAATTCGAAGATGCAAAAAAGCTCTTTGAGGATGCTAACAAACGATTAAAGGACGCAAAAGGCAACAAATCAGAAAATACCTCGAATGAAGAGTTATTATTTAGAGCCAGGGAATATATCCTTAAGGCAATAAACCATACCGAAGCACAGCTTCAGGTAATGAAGAACAGGCTTGACAATCCTGAAATTAAAGGAATATCTGCCTCTGATGCGATAAATATCATCGATGCACATACAGCGCAGCTTGAAAAGTTGAAAGGAAACGTCAGCCAGGCAACCACTATCCAGGAAATCAGGGATGCACATAAAGAACTGGCAGGAATTGTAGCCAGGATAAATCTTGAAACGCGTTATTTCATGGGAATGGTGCTAAACAACAGGATCGACAATTTCATAAACCAGACAGATAACGTTTCAGCAAAAGTGGATGATGCAATTGCAAAATTGAAAGCTAATGGTACAGAAACAACAAAACTAGAGTCCGATGCAGCAGAATTCAAGAACAAGGTAAGAGAAGCAAAAGACATCCAAGCCCAAACAGTGGCTTTATTCTCAACTCATTCTGGATTTGCTGCAGATGGCACTGTTACGATTGAAAAAGATGCCAGGGATTTCCTTAAAAAGGCAAATGACCTGCAAAGAGATACGATCAAGAAATTGAAAGAGGCAGGCAAACAATTGATAGAATTCGGTAAAGAATTCAGGAAACTTGCCCGTGGAAAAGTAAGAGTTAGCGAGAAAGGCGAACTGGAAATAAACGGTGAAGCCACTACCACATTTACTGCCAAGTAAAGGAGAATAAAAATATGAAATGGATTTATATCTTAATATTTCTGGTTGTAGCGGCCTCAGCTTCAGGTTGTGTTGATAAGAATCAGGCTGAAACAACTGGACAGACCCCTACCCAGACATCGGTTTCACCGGGTGAATCAGCGGTCACGTCCGGAACTGTTGTAACTCCGGAAGCCGCAGGATCTTCCCCGGCGGCATCGGAAGACCTTTTTGGGACAGAAAATAATCTATCTGCAATAGACACTACATTTAATGATATGAATATGGAAATTACCTTACTGGATTCCATTTAAAGTAAATGTAAGGGCATTTACTTTTCTTTTTTTTAAAGTACAAATTATGGGATTAGTTAACGATTCCCAGCTTTAAGATATAACGAAAAAAAGAAAAAAATTTAAGAAGAATTTGAATTCTTCTTAACCGAACAAGGCACCGAGGCCTTCCATTCCGCTTTCTTCAGCTTTCTCTTTGGATTTTTCATCTGCTTTTGGCGCTTCTGCTGCTGCCGGGGCTGCCGCTGCCGCTGCTGCTGGAGCTGCTGCTGCCGGAGCTGCAAATGCTGCCTTTGCAATGGCCTCTTCGATATTGACTCCATCAAGGGCTGAAACGAGTGCTTTTGCCCTTACTGCATCAACATCAACACCTGCTGCTTTGATAACAGAGGTTATTCCTTCTTCAGATACTTTTTTTCCTGCGCTGTGTAATAAAAGCGCTGCATATACGTATTCCATTTTAATCACCTTTTATTGAATTTAACCGAATAACGGGCCAAAGCCCGTTATAAATATTTTATTGTCTCTATTTTCTTTACCTGGGTGCTGCTGCAACCTTCTCCTTTATTTTGGTGCTGACCGAATTCGCGTCTTTTGCCATTGCCAATTTGGCAATAGACATCATCTGCGCATTTGCTTTTCCAAGCAGTACATCGATGATTTCCGGCATCATGACTTCAGCATTTATTGCAAGATTCCTTGACTGGGACGCTGCCTTTGTGAGCAGTGTGCTGATAGTTGCTTTGGCCGGATAAGCTGAGTTGACTGACAAATTGAATGCATGTTGGACTGCCAACGTCAGATTATTTGTATAGGTGGTCTCATCGACCGACAGGATCTTTGATTCATAGATCATGCCATGTTCATAAACAGCACGAAGGTCAAGGCCCAATTCCATGGGGTGTATTTCAAGACGCGAAAGGATAGATGCAAGTTTTGCATCAACAACATCGCCTTTTTTGGCAACGGTCTTTGTCTGGCGGATAACGACTTTTCCACCTTCGATGCCTGCCGGAATTCCTGCCCCTGTCAATTCTCCCACGATCGGGCCGGGGGGGAAGGAAGTCGGTCCTTTCTCGACTACTATATCCTTTGGAGCTATGCCTCCTGCTTTCATTGGTGCAGAGGTTTTCCCTTTATCCAGGATCTTAAAGAGTTTGAAAGGATTCTCGTTAGTAAATAATAACGCTGTCTGGCTTTCAACATACTTGTTTATCTGTTTAATATCGTCAGATGATTCGGCAAGTGCACGGTCAATAAGAGAATTCCTGCACATCTTGAGGTCCGCAATTCCGCGAAGGCTCTTTCTCATCAGTTGGAGCTGATTTGATGGAATTCCTGTAACTCCTACAATACCGATTGAAGAATGAGAAGTCATAAGTCTTTTTATATCCTCAATTTCATCTTTTTTCCATTTTGGGATATGAATACTGTGGTGTGCGAGTTCAGTTGACATTTTATACCACCTTTATTGCCGGCCCCATTGTAGACTTGACGTAGATCGATTTGACGTTATACATGCCGCGTTCGTACCTGTGCTCAATACGGTTGATTATCGTCTCGATATTCTGGGATAATTTCACGGGGTCCATATCTTTTTTACCCACTGAAATATGGAATGTCATCTTATCCTTGGATCTCACTTTTATTGAGTTCTTGGACTTGTTAATTACCTGAACGACATCTTTATCCGGTGTCAATGGTATGGGCATTTTTCCCCTGGGACCAAGCACCTGGCCAAGGGTTTTACCGATCACAGGCATGTATGCTGCTTCTGCTATGAAGAAATTCACTTCTTCGGCAAGATTTTTTGTTCGTGTTTTGTCTTCTCCGAGAATACTTATCTCTTCGGGATCAAAAACATAATCTGCACCAGCAGCTTTCGCCCTCTGGGCAGTATCACCTTTTGCAAATACCGCAATCTTTATAGGTCTTCCCAGGCCGTTTGGCAGGATTATTTCTTCATCGAGCCTGTTCGTTGGCTGGTTCATATCAAGATTTTTAAGGTTGATGGCTAAATCAACGCTTTCCGCAAATTTTCGCTGTGGAGACTTTTCTAAAGCCTGCTTAACAGCTTCTAGTACTTTTTCATGTTCCAATTTAATTCCTCCCGTAGTTATTCGACTACTGTCTCCTACGGATGATAGGGGAGTACTCTTTTCTACTATAAAGTACTTTAAACTATCGGTAAAAAGTGGGTGTAAAATCTGTTGGTGTTTGTTGGAATCAATAAAACCGCAGATTAATGCAAAAGAACGTAGATACGCTATCACAAATCCGCTTTAATCCGCGTCCCGATTACCCTTCGGGAGCGGGAATCCACGTTGACTGCCAGCCCGGTCGATTACATGCCCACGTATCCCGCAGGCATACCTGGACGTGTCCTCAAGTGACGGAACTCGGAATCTGCAGTTTTTTATTTTCAAATAATTCATGGTAGCATAAGCTAATAAAAATGAAACCCCCACCCACCAACCTGCCTGCTTTCTCTCCCCATCAATTAGCAAAATCTATTTTCATTTTGCTTCCATATTCTGAATTAAGTAGCACCCATAAATACCATAGTGTGAATAAAGTAGTACTAAGGTGGTTACACAGGAAATAAAGGGGTAGAATGTTGATTTTTTACTAAAATTGATACATTTCAAAGTTGATTTTTGATTGTTGTAATAACAGGATAGCACTAATTTTAGTAAAAACCAAAACGTTTATATGACGATGTAATTATTACTCATTGTGGAATAGGAAAATTGCCAGGTCAGATTAACCAGGCAGGAGGAATATATGAAATACACTATCGGGGATAATGTACGATTCAAACTTGAATCTGGTGAGGTCGAAGAAGGAAATATACAATTTATAGAAAAGAGCAGATATGAAGAAATATATTACATAAATAGTTCCAGTAGATGGGCGTACAAAATACCTGGAAAAAGAATCATATAATAATTTCAATTTTTTCTTTTACTGCTTTTCTCCCCGTATCGTTATCACTGTTTGTCTTATGGGAATGACCTTACCTGATTTCCCAACTGCTTCCTCAACAATTCTTTGCAGCCCGAAACAGCAGGGGACTTCCATATTAACAAGGGTGATGCTTTTTAGATCGTTTTTCTTGATGAGCTCTGTCAGCTTTTCCACATAATATTGCGCATCATCAAGCTTCGGACATCCTATGATCAACGATTTTCCTTTGAGGAAGTCCGAATGGAAATTGGGATAAGCAAAAGGTACGCAGTCAGCAGCCACGAGCAGGTCAGAGTCCTTAAAATACGATGCATCGGGTGAAACAAGCATAAGCTGCACAGGCCACTGTCTCAGTTCTGCATTTTGCCGTCCCTGGGATACAGGAGCCTTTTTCTCGCTTCTCAAATCCATTGCCATACTTCCCGGACAGCCGCATAGGATATTCTTTTCAGTTTTTTTCTCAACGATCTTGGGTTCGGCCAGAAGATGTTTTTTTACTGCTTTTTCATCAAATTCCGGTGCGTCCCTTTTTGTTATAGTGATCGCATCCTGCGGGCAGTGCCCCAGGCAAGCCCCCAGGCCATCGCAAAACCTGTCATCGACCAGTTTTGCTTTTCCATCGATCAGTTTTATTGCCCCTTCAGCACAATTCGGAATGCACATACCGCAGCCATTGCATTTTTCCTCATCTATAAAAACAATATCTCTATTCATATTATATCATGTAATAACTGGTTTTATAACTTATAAGGATTTTGGTTATAAATAATAAGAATATTTGCGTATTTTATAGTAAAAAATAGAAAACTATATAATAATTTAAGTTAATATAAGAATTAATGAAAGAATTCCTCGACCTGGACAAAAGAGACCGGGAAATATTATCCCTTCTTGAAGAATATCCTGAAATGTCCCAGAGTGAAATGGCAGAAAAACTCAAGATATCCCAGCCTTCAATTAGTGCAAGGATTCACAAATTGAAACAAAAAGGGGCTCTCTCCCATATTGTGGGAATGAACCTGAAAAAAGTGAACCTGTACATGGCAAAAGTTGATGTAATAGCAAATAACACTTCATCTGTTCTTGATATTTTCAAGGATTGCCCATATTTCTTAAATGGTCTTATCGTTTCAGGAAAACACAACTTATGTCTTTTCTTCGTTGGCGAGGATATCGCCACCCTGGAAGCGATAGTTGACGGGCATCTCAGATGCAATCCCCTGGTCAGGGCTGCTGAAGTCAGTATCGTTATAGCGACGATGAAAGACTTTGTCATGCCAATAAAAATGAATTTTGATTTCAGTGATACGCCTCCATGCGGTAACGAATGTAACTGCAAGGACTGTAACCATCATATATCGAATCGCTGCATGGGGTGCCCGGTGACAAATAGTTACACTGGAAAGATCTGGAAATGATTGTTTGAGGAAGTGGGGCTGTTTTCCTGGAAACATGGAAAACATGGAAAAACCGGTATAAGGGCAAAATCGATAAGATGGCAAACTATATTACTTATCTGGCACATGTTTTATCTGGAGTCGTTAGTTTGGTTGAAACGAAAATAATGATAGGTGGACATTAATAATCGCACTTGGGTGAATTGATACTATGGAAAAAAACAGATTAACCTGGAAAATTGGCGGAAAAGCAGGTGAAGGGATTATGGCAACAGGTATGATTTTTTCATTATCATGCTCACGCGGCGGCCTTCACGTGTATGACATCAATGAATATCCTTCTCTTATAAAGGGCGGACATAATAACTTGCAGGTGAGGGTGGAAGAAAGGGAGATATTTTCCCAGGTAAAAGGAGTGAATATATTAATTGCCCTGAATAAAGAAACGATATTATTGCATAAGGATGAACTTGTAAATGGTGCGGGGATCATTTATGATAGCTCTGAAGTCATTGACCCGAAGGAAATAAGAGATAATATCAGGCTTTATCCGATCCCGTTCAATAATATTATCAAGGAGATCGGGGCGCAGGCGATAATGAAAAATAATGTTGCCCTGGGGGCATCTATTGCGCTTATCGATTATGATTTTGGGATCGTTGAGGAAGTTATCAGGGACAACTTCAAAAGAAAAGGCGATAAGATAATCGATGAAAATACAAGAGCAGCAAAAGCGGGTTATGATTATATAAAAAATAATTTTAAGAACGATTTTGAATACAAGCTTGAAAAGACAGGAAAATCGGGACGTATGCTCCTTACGGGCAATGATGCAATATGTATGGGAGCTATAAATGCCGGATGCAAGTTCTACTCTGCCTATCCTATGACCCCTGCTTCTTCTATTTTGCATTTTATGGCAGCGCAGGAGCGAAGATTCAATATCGTTGTCAAGCACACAGAAGATGAGATATCGGCAATTAATATGGCAATTGGGGCTGGTTTTACAGGTGTCAGGGCAATGTGCGGCACATCAGGAGGCGGATTCTGTCTCATGTCCGAAGGATACGGGCTTGCCGGAATGCTTGAAGTTCCAATAGTCGTAATCCTTTCAATGCGCCCCGGGCCAAGCACGGGAATGCCAACATGGTCTGAGCAGGGCGATCTGAAATTCGCTTTGAATGCTTCGCAGGGCGATTTCCCCCGTCCTGTGCTTGTTCCCGGGGATGTCGAGGAAAGTTTCTATTTGACGCAAGTCGCATTCAATATCGCAGAAAAATACCAGACACCGGTTATTGTTTTAAGTGATAAGAACCTTGCAGAAAGCCACAAGACAACCGATAAGTTCGATGTAAAAAAAGTAAATATAGACCGAGGAAGCTATGCTGCCCCGGCTGATCTTGAATCATCCTCGGACACTACTTTTTTTAAGAGGTATAAATATACGGAAAATGGTGTTTCCCCGAGAACAATTCCTGGTATGAAAAAGGGAATATACACAGCCGCAAGCGATGAACATGATGAAGAAGGTAACATCAGGGAAGATTTGGATATCAGGATAAAAATGATGGAAAAAAGGGCACGGAAAATGGATGCTCTTGCAAAAGAACTAAAACAACCCGAATTGGCCGGGCCGCAGGATGCAGATATCACGATAATTGCCACAGGTTCCACCAAAGGTCCTATAAAAGAGGCCATGATCTTGCTTGAAAAAGAAGGTGTGAAAGTGAATTACCTCCAGATAGTATATTTGAATCCATTCCCATCTGAAAAGGTTGCAAAGGTAATTGGAATGGCAAAAAAGACAGTTGTAGTTGAAAACAATTTCTCAGGACAACTTGCTGGTATTATTAAAGAAAAAACGGGGAAGGATGTGGATAAAAAGATCCTGAAATATGACGGGAGACCATTTTATCCTGAAGAAATATTCACTGCAATAAAGGAGGTGGTCACGCATGGTTAAAATGACTGACCTGAATACTATTGACAAGCCCAACTGGTGCCCCGGATGCGGTGATTTTGGGATATTGATTGCGCTAAAAGGGGCGATCCTTGAACTAAATATCGAGCCGGAAAATATAGCAATGATCTCAGGTATAGGCTGCTCAGGAAAATTGCCTCACTGGATACGAACATATGGTCTTCACGGGATACATGGAAGAGCGTTGCCGGTGGCAACAGCCGTGAAGCTTGCAAACAACGGATTAACAGTATTTATTGTTGGGGGGGATGGCGATGGATACGGGATTGGCATGTGTCATTTTATCCATACCATGCGAAGGAATCTCGATATGACCTATATTGTGCATAACAATATGATCTATGGCCTGACCACAGGGCAGACCTCACCCACAAGCGAAAAGGGAGTGAGAACAAAATCCACACCATCAGGTGTGATCGAAATACCTGTTAATCCGATAGCTCTTGCCATTTCATCGGGCGCTACTTTTGTTGCGCGAAGTTTTGCAGGTGATGTCAAACATCTCCAGAAAACCATAGTGGCTGCTGTCAGGCACAGGGGTCTGTCTTTTGTGGATGTATTCCAGCCCTGCGTGAGTTTTAATCATGTGAATACCTATGACTGGTATAAGCAGAGGGTCTATGATCTCCAGGATGCCGGGCATGATACGAAAGATAAGATCAAGGCTTTTACAAAGTCGCAGG
>CAVWCX010000002.1:0-132059 GCA_963753595.1 Candidatus Methanoperedentaceae archaeon
AATCAGCCAGGCTGGGAGCATCATTTTAGTTTAATTTTTTTTAATTATTCCCTTCAACATTTTTTTTAAAATGGATAGGTGAGGAACCAATAAAAAATAGTTTTTTGGATAGGATAGGAGTTCCTCAATACTAAATACATGTTATATATTTATATCCATTTTCCATGATTATACCCAAATATGTACCAATTTAGGGTATACAAAAAACAAAAATAGGAATAAACGAATATCACATCCGGAGTCGAACCAATGGATAAGATGACACCTGCCATGAAGCAGTATTACGAGGCAAAGGAAAAGCACAGTGATGCCCTGATCTTTTTCAGGATGGGCGACTTCTATGAGTCCTTCGGTGATGATGCAAAAATAATCGCAAAGGAACTTGAAATAACTCTCACCTCAAGAGGCAGGGATAAAGAGGGCGAGGATATGCCGCTTGCAGGGATCCCCTATCATGCGGTTGATTCATATCTTCCAAAACTCATAAAGAAAGGCTACAAGGTTGCGATATGTGAGCAGCTTGAAGACCCAAAGATGCAAAAGGCGTTGTAAAAAGGGGGGTTGTCAGGGTTATCACGCCCGGGACTGTCATCGATCCATCCCTTATTTCCGACCAATCCAATAATTATCTGATGTCGGTCTCAGGTGAAGGCACAGAATTCGGGATATCGTTTCTCGATGTGAGCACTGGCGAATTCCTGGCCACCCAGTTTTCAGATAATAATTCATATGATAAAATAATAAGCGAGGCTGCCCGCATGCACCCTGCCGAATGCATACTTGCTCCTGCGCTTTTTGAAAATAAGAAATTGACCGAGCGATTAAAGCAATCCGGCATCATCCTCAATAAATTCGATGCAGAAGCTTTTGACCTGAAAAGCGCACGGGAACGACTCCTTAAACATTTCGGGGTAATGACTCTTGAAGGAATGGGATGCGATAAACTCAAACTTGCGATTGAGGCATCTGGCGCAGCTCTTCTCTATGCGAAAACAACACAGATGAGGGACCTGAATCACATCCAGTCAATGAGGACATATTCCGAAAATGAGTTTATGGTGCTTGATTCAATAACACTTAGGAATCTTGAGATCATCCAGGGTATTCGAGGCGAGACGGGTGGTTCACTATTATCAGTCATTGACCACACAAAAACATCAATGGGAGGCCGCATGTTAAGGAAATGGCTTCTTTTGCCATTGATCTCTGTAGTCAAAATAAATGAAAGACTTGATGCTATTGAAGATATTGTCAAAAAAACACTTCTGCGCTATGACCTGCGCTCCCAGCTCTCGAATATTCGCGACATAGAGCGCCTTATCGGGCGTATCGTCTATGGCAACTCAAATGCCCGGGATTTAATATCGCTAAAAGTCTCTCTTCTTACCATACCTGAAATCGAAAGATCACTTAAAGAAAGCGATGTAAGATCAGGGCTTTTATTGAATATATTGGAGGGACTGGGTGATCACCAGGATATTGTTGCACTGCTTGACAGGGCGCTTGTCGATGACCCGCCAGTTACAGTTCGTGAAGGCGGCATGATAAAAGAAGGGTATAATGAAAAGCTTGATGAACTCAAGAAAATGTCACTTCACGGAAAAGATTGGATCGCCCAGATGCAGCAAAAAGAGCGCGACAGGACAGGAATAAAATCCCTGAAGATCGGGTATAATTCGGTTTTCGGATATTATATCGAGGTCACAAAAACAAACCTCTGCACAGGTCCCTTCTAGATTATATCAGAAAACAAACAACAGCAAACGGTGAACGATTTTATACACCTGAACTGAAGGAAAAGGAAGTGATGATACTTTCTGCCGATGATAAAAGAACGGCGCTTGAATTTGAGCTTTTCACCGGGATCAACCAGTTTATTGCCGGAAAGTCCAAAGAATTGCAGATAACTGCGCAGGCACTCGGAGAACTCGATGTCATCGCAAACCTTGCAGAAATGGCTGTGAATAACAAATACATACGACCCGAAATAAATGACAGTTGCAATGTTTTGATAAGGGACGGAAGGCATCCTGTAATAGAATATGCTATTCCGGGTGGATTTGTCCCGAATGATACTCACATGGATTGCCAGGATAACCAGTTCCTGCTCCTGACCGGGCCAAACATGGCAGGAAAATCCACTTACATGAGACAGACAGCGATGATAGTCTTAATGGCACAGATTGGAAGTTTTGTTCCTGCAACTTTTGCTTCGATCGGTCTTGTTGACAGGATATTCACACGCGTAGGAGCATTTGATGACCTCGCGAGCGGCCAGAGCACTTTTATGATAGAGATGGTGGAACTTGCAAATATCCTAAATAATGCGACACCAAAAAGCCTGATACTCCTTGATGAGATCGGAAGGGGCACAAGCACTTACGATGGTTACAGCATAGCAAAAGCAGTGGTTGAATTCATTCATAATAAGGACCGTGTGGGCGTGAGGTCGCTTTTTGCCACGCATTACCACCAGCTGACTGTAATGAGCGGGGCCTTAAAGCGGGTGAAGAATTTCCATGTCGCAGTTAAAGAAGAAGGTAACGACCTTGTGTTCCTCCGTAAAATTATTCCCGGCGCAACTGATAAAAGTTATGGTATCCATGTGGCAAGGCTTGCCGGAGTTCCGCTCAAAGTGACGCAGAGGGCCAAAGAGATTTTAAAAGAAGTGGAGAATGGGAGCAGCATCACAAGCAGGGGAAAGGACAGTGCAAAGTATACACAGCTCATGCTTTTTGATTCGGATAATACTGCAAAAGAATCACCGGTAGTTGAGGAACTTAAGAAACTCAATGTGGATGAAATGACGCCCCTTGAGGCGCTAAATGCGCTTGCTGATTTAAAGAAGAAAGTGGGTGGGGGATGATAAAACTGCGGACTTTGAAACTATATAGCATCCATGCATTTTTAGATAATCAAAGTTTTTTTATAGGAAATTTGCCAGTATATACATATATCAATGTGCCAATTTAAACCACCATGCGAATAGCCCTGAAAGTTGGATACATCGGCACAAATTATCATGGATTCCAGATACAGCCTGATGTATTGACTATTGAGGCTGGGCTTTTTGCATCACTTGTGAAATTAAACATCATCAAAAGCCCCCATGAGGCAAATTATATCGCATCGGGAAGGACCGATAAAGGAGTTCATGCAATTGGCCAGGTCATAGCATTTGATACAGAAAGACCCGAGTTAGCAATCCCCAGGGTTATCAACAGCAATCTTCCCGGGACAATATGGACATGGGCAAGAGCACAGGTGCCTCATGATTTTGATCCGCGCCGCAATGCAAAACACAGGGAATACATGTATATCATGCCAGGAAAATTGGATATTTCTATTCTTAGAAGCGCATCAAGATTAATAGAAGGCGAGCACGATTTTTTAAATTTTATCACGCCTGAGAAAGAACGAAACAGTTCAACTTTAGTATATAATTTAAATATACGCTCAATCGGTGAGTTCACGATCATGGATATCAGCGCAGACCATTTTTTATGGCACATGGTCCGAAAGATCGCTTCGGCATTGAAAATGATCGAAAGCGGTAAAAGGGATATTCTCTGGCTTGAAAAGATGCTTAAACCAATGCAATTCCATGAAGCACTTGCGCCTGCGCCGGCTCATGGCCTGATCCTTAAGAACGTGGAATACAGGGATATTGACTGGAAAGAGGATGCATACGCAAAAAAAAATACATCGGAAACTCTTGGAGAAGAATTCTTATGGCATAGCGTAATGGCGCAAACGCTAAATGAACTTGAAAAAGCCATGAAATTATAAAAGGAATAATTGATATGTTGATAGCATTTGAAATTTCAGGAGAACACAACACCATTCCCGGATCAGAAGTATTCTCATGCCTCAGGTCGCAAAATGCTGATTTCCAGGTTTGCCATTCGCTTGATGGATGCCTTGTTATCGATCTAAATACAAGGGCTGTGGAAATAGTTGAAAATATTTCAAAAAGGCTTGCAATGACCCATCACATCACTAAAGTCCTGGGCATAGGCGGATCGAGTGAACAGGAAATACTGGATCTTGTTGAAAAAAATATGCCGGATTTTGAAGGGACATATAGCATCAGGGTCAAACGCGTAAGAGAGTATTCTACAATTAATACTGTAACGATGGAACGGAAAATCGGGGGTATTTTGTATAAAAAAGGAAAACGCGCAAACCTGAAGGATCCGCAAATGCAGTTCAGGGTGCTGCTTACAGAAGATAAAAGCATTTTCTCCAGTCTGTTATGTTCAATTGACCGCAGTATTTTCGAAGCGCGAAAACCACATTTCAAGCCCTTCTTTTACCCTGGTGTCCTGATGCCAAGGGTAGCAAGGGCTCTTGTGAATATTTCAATGCCGCAGGAATCTCTCTTAGATCCATTTTGCGGAACAGGAGGAATTCTTGTGGAAGCAGGATTTATTGGTATAAAAGTGATAGGCGGGGATATGCAAAGAAAAATCCTGCTTGGCGCAAAAATGAACCTTGACCATTATAATGCAGACTATTCACTGATGTATGAAGATGCATGCCGCCTTGCGCTTCGGGATGAAAGCGTGGATGCTGTGGTCACAGACCCGCCATACGGAAGATCTGCGGCAATTAAAGGAGAATCCCTTGAATATATGCTTGCCTTATCTATGAAAGAGATACATCGCGTGTTGAAAAATGGGAAACGTTTAGTCATTGTTTCCGAGCGCCCCATCGAAGCGCTCGCTAAGGATGCGGGTTTTGAGGTAATTGAGACGCATTTGCAAAGAGTACATAAGAGCCTGACCCGACGGATACTGGTACTTGAAAAATTTGTATAGGCAGAGAGATAGGAGTGAGTGGGCAGGAAGGGGATATGGTGGTATGGAAAAAAATTATTTTTCTGCCCACTGCACTTCGTACATATACGAACAATACTATTTATAGTTTACGATTGGTGTAAAACACCTTCAAATATTCTCGATTGTGTCATAACCATGAGAATAGGAGTTAGTGAGCAGAAGGGGATTATGGTGGTAGGTTAAAAAAACTTCTGCTCACAACCCTTCGTATATATACGAACATTGGTATATATAGTTTACGATGGGTGTAATCATATTGAATTATTCTCGATTGTTTCATAAACCATGAGAATAAGAGTAGATTGCGCCATCACAAATTCTTTCAAGTTATTGTAGAAAATAACAATTTTACAAAACTATCTCCCTTCCAGGAACTTAAATTGATCTAAGCGCAGTCTCAAATATCTCAAGACCTTTATCAAGCTCACTTTTTTTAATTATCAGGGGAGGAACGAACCTTATGACGGAATCACCTGCTGGCAATAATATCAGCCCCCCATCAAGTGATATTTTAATGATAATATCTCTTTTTTCAATTGCAGGGGCGTTATTTTCTTCCACAAGTTCTACACCTGTCATAAGCCCGATGCCCCGGACATCCCCGATTATCGGATATTTTTCTTTCAGTTCATTCAATCGTTTTATGAGATAATTCCCTTTTTCAATTGCCTTTTCACCAAGCTTTGCACTCTCCATGAAATCAAGTGTAGCAAGTCCTCCTGCGGCTGCAAGGAGATTCCCGCCAAATGTATTCGCATGGGTTCCAGGGGGCCAGCTCATTATCCTGCTGCTTGATAGTGTTGCTCCCAGCGGTATGCCGCCGCCGATCGATTTGGACATGCAGACGATATCTGCCCTCACGTCGAAATTCTCAAGCGCCATGAATTTCCCGGTCCGGAATCCACCGCTCTGGATCTCGTCCGCTATCATCAATACATCGTTCTCGTCGCATATCCTCCTGATCTCTTTATGGAACTCAGGCGGCGGGACTATGAATCCTCCTTCTCCCTGTATGGGTTCAACAACGATGGCTGCTGTGTCCTTCGGGGATAGTTCCCGTTTAAAAATAGTCCGCTCGATCTCTTTTGCGCATGATATGCCGCATCCCGGATACTCAAGGTTAAGAGGGCAACGGTAACAGTAAGCATAATCAGAATGCAAAACCCTCAAAGATGGAAAATGCTCTTTGTGCTTGATCTTAGAACTGGAAAGAGAAAGTGCTCCAATAGTCCTGCCATGAAAAGCCCTGTAAAATGCGATCATGCTTGTTTTTCCTGTGTACCAGAAAGCAAGTTTCATGGCAGCTTCAACAGCTTCTGTGCCTGAATTAGAGAGAAAAACCTTTTCGTAACCTGTCATTTCACACAGTTTTTCAGACAGTTTTAACGGTGCTTCTGCATAAAAATCCGAGTATCCGCAATGAACCATTTTTCCCATCTGGGCACATACTGCCTCTTTTACCTTCTTACAGTTATATCCGATATTCATTACAGCAACGCTTGACGCAAAATCGATATAACTATTTCCTTCGACATCGAATATCGTTGAACCCTGTGCATGGTCAACCACCAGGTCAAAAGAGCGCGTAAGGGATGGCGATGCAACTTTATGGTCCCGGCTTATGATATCTCTTGATTTTTGGTTTTTCTTTTGCATAGTTTCACCTATTCAATATCAATTTGTGCTTTCTGTAGTTTTCCGCTGTAATCAAAATAAACAGTCTTTAACTCCGTAAATTCTTCTATTGCGGTCGTTCCTCCTTCGCGCGTTCCGTTCCCTGTGGATTTAATGCCCCCAAATGGCAGATGTATCTCTGCGCCAATGGTGGATGCGTTGATATATGTAATGCCTGCACCTATTTTTTCAATAGCTTTAAATGCATTTTTTATATTTGCACTATAAATTGACGAGGAAAGGCCGTATTCTACAGAGTTGGCAATGTGAATTGCCTCATCAATATCCCTGGCACTTATCAATGAAACAACCGGACCGAATATCTCTTCCTGCGCTATCCTCATATCAGGTGATACACCGGTGAATATTGTTGGTTCAAAAAAGTAGCCTGGCAGGGGTTTGACAATATTCCCGCCAAGAACAAGTTCTGCACCTTCTTTTTTTCCGATATCGACATATTTGGCGATCTTCTGGAGCTGTGAATTATTAATGACCGGCCCCACATCGATATTTTCATAAAGACCATTCCCGATTTTTAGCTTTTTCGTTCTCTGGGTAAGTCTTTTTATAAGTTCAGGAAGGATCTTCTCATGCGCGATAACACGGCTTGCTGCAGTGCATCGCTGTCCTGTTGTTCCGAATGCACCCCATACAATTCCGTCAATCGCAAGGTCAAGATCTGCATCATCCATGACAATTATAGGGTTTTTTCCTCCAAGTTCCAGCGACACTTTTTTCATATCCTTTGCGGCTTCGCCAAGTATCCATTTTCCTGTTTCAAGAGAACCAGTGAATGAAACAGCCCTGATCTTCCTGTTATGAACTATCTCGCTTCCAACTGTTTTTCCCTCGCCTGTCACAAGATTTAAAACTCCTTCAGGGAGGCCTGCTTTATCGAGTATTTTTACAAGTTCGATAGAAAGGATGGGTGTATCGCTTGCCGGTTTTAATATAAGCGTGTTTCCCGCAACGAGTGCTGGCATTATTTTCCAGGCAGGTATCGCTATCGGGAAATTCCAGGGTGTTATGAGTCCCACAACTCCTATGGGGCGGCGGACCGTCATGCAGAATTTATCCGGGAGTTCTGAGGGCGTGGTCTCACCAATTAGCCGCCGCCCTTCTCCGGCTGCATAATATGTCATATCGATCGCTTCCTGGACATCCCCGCGCGCTTCTTTCAGGACTTTTCCCATCTCCATTGTCATGAGACATGAAAGCTCTTCTTTCCTGTCTTCAAGCATCTGTGCCGCCCTGAATAATATCTTTGCACGCTGGGGGGCAGGTGTGCTGCTCCATTTATCAAATGCATCTTCTGCGGCATCAACTGCATTTTTCACATCATCTTTATTTGCCCTGTGGAGCTTCCCGATCAATTCAAGAGTTGCCGGGTTAATGTCATCAAACATCTCGCCACTGCCTGATGCTACCCATTCTCCGTTTATGAAAAGTTTATATTCTCGCATAACTCCTTAGAATAAAGTTGTAGGCTAACGTATTTTAAAGTTTTGCATCCTTTATCAAAATGAATTGGATAAACGTGGTATCAATACTGTCATGGAAAAGTTCATATGCTTACAATTATTATAACCATAATATTGAGTGTAAGGAGGCGAACAAGCTAATGCCCAATAAAAATGTAGAGGCTGAAAAAGAGGAAAAAAGAAGTTGCGGACGGTTATGTCCAGACTGTCCAATGAAAAATGACGAAGATAAATGAGGTAATGACCTTTTAGAATATCACAATAATCGTCCAAAGATTTTGGGGTCAATAGACAGAACCTTTTTTAATCCCTTCAGTAAATGAAGTCATAATGTGCGGAATAGCTGGCGCTGCGGGAAAAGATCCTGAAAAATCAGTCCGGAAAATGCTTGAAGTTATCAGACACAGGGGACCTGATGGCAGTGGAATATTTTCGCAGGGTGATATCGCTATTGGTAATGTCCTGCTAAAAATAACAGGAGAAAAAAAACAACCGATCTCAAACGGCGGCGCACTCACATACAATGGGGAGATATATAATTTCAGGGAAATTGCACAGGATCTTGATCTTAAAACCGATTCTGATAGTGAGACTCTTTTTAGCCTCATCAAATCCAGAGGTATAGAAGCCGCAGTTAGTGGATCAGATGGCGATTACGCATTTGCGTATGTCGAAAATGGAAAAATATCCCTTGTGCGAGATCCTGCTGGTGTAAAACCGCTTTATTATTCTTATGGCAATGGATTTTTTTTTGCATCTGAGAAAAAAGCATTATCTGCAATAGGTGAAACTGAAATTAACACTCTTAAACCGGGTCACATGATGACTTTTTGCGCCAGTAAAATAATTGAAAAAAAAGTTGCTGCTTTTTCTACAGGGGAAATATTGGCCGAAGAATTAGTCGCGAAAGATTTGCTTTTTGAGACATTGGAACAGTCTGTAAAGAAAAGGCAGTTTGTGCCATGTGCGATCGCATTTTCCGGCGGCCTTGACAGTTCATTCCTTGCCTCGCTATGCAGGGATGCAAAATTATATTCAGCGGGCATGGCTGGATCGCATGATATTGGACAGACAAAGAAAGCAGCCCAGCTTCTTGGACTTTCGGATAACCTGCATCTGCATACACTTACTATGGATGAACTGGAAACTGCGATTCCTGACGTGATACGAGCCATCGAATCGTGTGATCCAATGAAAGTAAGTATCGCCTTGCCTTTATATTTTGCATCAAAAGATGCTCAGCTTGATGGAATTCGTGTCATTCTTTCAGGCCAGGGTGCGGATGAATTATTTGCCGGATATAAACGGTATGAGTCCATGAATTCTCTTGAACTCGGGATCGCGCTAAAAAAAGACCTTGACAACATTGCAGAAAATAATCTTGAGCGTGATGATGCGGTGACTATGGCAAATTCAGTTGAGCTAAGGGTTCCCTACCTTGACCGCAAAGTCATTGAACTTGCTTTGCGGATCGCTCCTGAACTCAAAATACATAACGGGATACGCAAATATATTTTAAGGCTGGCGGCAGGAAAAATCCTTCATGATGAGCTTGTTTGGAAAGAGAAGAAGGCGGCGCAGTACAGCAGCGGGATTTATTCTGCGATGGAAAAAATTGCCAGGAAAAACGGGTACAGGGGAGAGAGGGCTTTAGGGAGATATCTGGGAGAATTATAAATCCCGAAAACTTCGCGATCATTGCGGAGTTTGTGATGACGCACAATAATCTTTTTATTGCTTCATCTCTTTAATGTGTTAGATTTCAATGACAACAAAAGGCATGGAAAATAAAAAAATTGGATTTATCGGGACAGGTAAAATGGGCGAAGCCCTGATCAAAGGCATACTTCATGCCAGGCTCGTTCCTTCCGTGAACATCTATGCCTCTGATATGGATTTAGTGAAATTAAAGACTCTTGAAACTGACCTTGCGATCAATACATGCAAAGAAAATTGCGATGCAGTGATCAATTCTGATATAATAATCATTGCGGTAAAACCGCAGATTGTTCCTGCGGTCTTAAATGAGATTAAAAGCTCAATAAAGAACCAGTTGATAATTTCAATAGCTGCAGGAGTAACTATAGATACTTATGAGAAAAACCTGCCGCACGGGACAAAAGTTGTCAGGGTTATGCCCAATATTGCAGCAACAGTGAAAGAAGCGGCTTCAGCAATAAGTCCGGGAAGCTCAGTATCAAAGGAGGATATGGCAATTGCAGTAACTATATTTAGCGCGATCGGAAGAACAGTAACAGTACAGGAAAACCTTATGGACGCAGTCACGGGATTGTCGGGAAGCGGCCCTGCATATATTTTCATGATAATCGAAGCACTTGCCGATGGCGGTGTGCATGAAGGGCTTGACAGGAACACTGCAAAACTTCTTGCGGCACAGACCGTTCTGGGTTCTGCAAAAATGGTGCTTGAAGGAGGGAGTCACACCGGGGAATTAAAGGATATGGTGACATCCCCGGGGGGAACAACTATCAGGGGACTTCGGGTAATGGAAGAACAGGGTGTGCGCATTGCTATGATGAATGCCGTGATCTCGGCCTGCGAGCGTTCAAAAGAACTGGGCAAGAAATCATAAAGCAATATGTCACTTCTTTTTGATATCGAAACAAAAGCAAGGAGGAATCATGCGCGTATTGGCCTTGGGATAGGCAAAGTCTCAGAAAAACTGATACAGAGCGCGCAAGGCGCATGTGAGTACGCTGATGTTGTGCTTGTTGGCGATGAAAAGGAGATAAAAGAGATAGGTACAGACCTTGAAATAATCCATTCAAATGAGCCTCATAAGAAATTGATCGAATTGCTGCTTTCCGGTAAAATAGATGGAGCAGTAAGGGGAACGCTCAGTGCGACAAAAACGCTTTCTGAGCTTAAAAGATCGCTGAATTTAAACAAGTTATACAGGGTGGCATTATTAGAAACAGAAGATGGACGGCCTTTTTTCCTTGCGCCGGTTGGGATTGATGAAGGAAATTCCGTTGATGACAAAGTTGAGTTGATAAAACGCGGCGCAGAGCATTTCAGGCGCCTCGGTGTGGTAATGAAAGTGGGGATACTCTCAGGCGGACGTTTTGAGGATATTGGGCGGGATAAGACCGTTGACAGGACGCTTGAAGATGCCGAACTTGTGACAAAAAAAGTCCAGGCGCTGGGAATCGATGTAAAAAATTATTCAATACTGATAGAAGATGCGATCGAGGAGGCTAATTTCATTATGGCGCCCGATGGGATATCAGGGAACCTTATTTTCAGGACTCTTGTGTTCCTGGGGGGCGGATACGGCCACGGTGCGCCTGTATTGATGGAGAAGGTGTTCGTTGATACTTCGCGTGTGGGAGGGCATTATACAAGGGCGATTATGCTTGCAAGCGCGCTCAAGCAATGAGATTCCCAATAATTATAACAAACTCATAAAAGTCATCAATCTCTTCTTTGAGGTATTGATATGCTTTGGAATCATCCACTTTACCGTATTTATGGACAAGTAAATTCCTGAATCCAACCATATCCTGAAGTCTGTCTGAGAGTTTCGCTGGAATTATTTTTTCTTCGGCAAGCTTTCGTATTGCGTCCCTGTTATCTTTTGGAAGTCCCAGTTTTTTCCCGGCAATTATCAGGTTGCAGATATCAAGAACATTTTCGCATCCAAGCTGGAAGGTTCTTTCGCATGCTCTCCTTGTCATGCGTTTTTCGAGATATTCATCTTCCTCAACAGGGATGTCTTCATTGAGTTCAACAAGATATACCTGAAGTTCGCTCAATTTGTCTCTAATTCTTTCAATGTCCATGTCTCTCTCATATTATCCGAATTTTACTTCCTGTTCTCTCCATGACTGCCTTGTTGTAGTATTCCCTGTATTGTTTATAGCCTGCATATTCCAGGTCGTTCTCTTTAAGAAGCGTGAGCAGATAGTACATATCTTTTGTAAAAAGCACTTTTCCCTCTTGCGCTATCCTCTTCCTGATGTGGACTGGCAGGTCGAAATATATTGAAATATCTACACCCGATGGCATGGCTGAATCTATCGATAATCTTTCTCTTAAACTGAGTTCTTTGATGGGAATTATGCAGATATCTATATCTCTCCCCGAACTTCCCCTTGCCCTTGAACCGAAAAGCAGAATACTCTGGATAAAGTCAAAGCTCTTTAAAGTCCTAAGAACTTCATCGATTTCGGTTTCTGCTTGTGTTGTTTTCATTTTATTGTACTAATCTGGTCGATAAATCCATCAGAATTCTTTTGTTAGTATTATGACTGACTAACTATTTTATAATAACCTTTTCTTATCAAGACTTCAGGTTATTTCCAAAACCTGATTCAGTTTCATTCACCTTTGTACAAGGCTTTCGATATATCTTTAAATGCGAAGGTGCATCGGAAAGATCGATAGCGATTATAAAAACTTCTGATTATACTCTTGAATATGTCCCTCCATTCCCTCCTCCAGAATAAGCTCCCCCCCGAAAAACTCGCCCTCCTCCCTAAAGGCTTCGAAGTAATTGGTGATATCGCGATAATCAACATCCCGGATGCTCTTGATAATGAAAAATATCTTATCGCGGAGGCATTATCAATTCACAAGAAAGGCCTGAAAACCGTCCTTCGAAAGCTCAATAAGATCGAAGGCGCGGCAAGGATCGCGGATTTTGAACTGCTGCTCGGGAACAGGACAACCACGTTGCACAGGGAGAACGGCTGCGTCTTCTTCCTGGATGTAACAAAAACATTTTTTTCAGGAAAAATGTATTATGAGAGGAGCAGGATCGCGCAAAAAGTAAATGATGGCGAGGATGTCCTTGTTTTATTCGCCGGTGTCGGGCCGTTCCTTATCCCGATAAAGAAACAAAGGAATGTCAACATCATCGGACTTGATAACAATCGGGAAGCTTGCACTTTCCTGGGTAAAAATCTTGAACTGAATCACATCGAAGCAAATATTCTCCTTGGTGATGCGCGGCATATTAACAATCTTTTCAAAAAGAGCTTTGACCGAATCGTGATGCCAGCGCCTTATGGGCAGGACTTCTTCCTGGATTTTGCCCAATCAATTTTGAAACCAGAAGGGTATGTCCATTTCTATACTTTCAAGAAGGATTTTGAGATACCTCATTTCAGGAGGCTGCTTGAAGAAAAAGGGTGGCTTATTGATTTCTACAGGGATTGCGGGGACGTGGCGCCAAGGGTGAAAAGGTATGTTTTTGATTTGCGGTTGAGGGGATAGTAGTACATTAAGAGAAAAATTAAAAAATAGAACACGGATGACACTGATGACGTGGATACACACGGGATCAGATCATCTGTGAAAATCCGTATGATCCGTGTCATCAGTGTTCTATTTTCCTAAATTCCCGAAAATTAGGCACTATGTTCTGATTTTCGGGTAGTGTACTAACTTTCGTGACCTGATGTCTTATGTGTCTTTTTCAGACAGGATCAACAGGATTTACAGGATTAACCATAAAAATCGTATCCTGTCGATCCTGTTAATCCTGTCAAATCGCACCAAGTTCAATTAATACAGACAAGTCATAATTTGTAGGCACTGCTGATTTTCGTAATACGCAGCCCACAAGGGAAAAATATAATAGTGCCTAATTAGGCGTTATAGTCAGATCTAATTTCGCTATGCTGCAATTAAGAAAATGATCTGATGCCCAAAAAATAGGGAATTTAGGATTTTAGTCTAAAGTCAGTTTCATCCCTGCAAAAATCACGATTATTTATTCGATCAATACTGCAGCAGCAAACACTGTAGTCCATAATCCATCCTTATTACCTTCGGCCGACTGGCAGGTATTTGAAGTCTTGAATATATGGCCGCTTGCCTTGTATATCTGCTTTCTTTCATCCCATGCTGTGTTTATGTCAAATTCGATGCCCAATGTTGTGGCAAGCATCGTGGCTGCAAGGTCTTCAGCATAATCCCCTGCCTTTTTCGCAACTTCTCCAAATGAATGATGCTCGGATAGATATCCATAAACACTGGTATCTTTCGGAACTGCAACACCGATAGCCGCAGCCATTAATCGATTAGGCTCATTGGTTTCATTCCTGGCAATTACGCAGAAGGTTATCTGGCCCGGGTTTAGGTGTTTTAATCCCTCCTCTTTTGGAATGATCCTGCAATTTGGCGGCAGGATGCTTGATACTGAAACAAGGTTACATTTCTCAACACCTGCTTCCCTCAATGCAAGCTCGAACGAAGTAAGCCTGTCTTTGTGTACTCCTACTCCTTTTGTGAAGAATATTTTTTCGGGGATCATAGTGAATCTCCCATATTTATGTTACAGCCCCACAATAGATATTAGTGCGTCGCGGATATTTATTTGTTATTGTGCTTCGGAGTCAAGAATACCTTGCTGAATATCAAGTGTCATGAAAAACCTATATCATTCACCATACAGTAAACCAGAAAATAGAGATGATGCAGGGCGTTTTTAACATAAAATTGCAGTAGTTAAAGATAAGTTGAAAACTCTTCTTCATCCACTTTTGCCAGTTTTAGAATTCCCTTCAAGGTTCCTATCTTTATTTCGTCATGCATAGGGACCACAGTTCCAACTTTTCCGTCGGGAGTATCCTTTGATAACCTCGCATGACTTCCAGTTCTCCCACTGATCTTAAAACCCATTTTATTACAGAGAATTTTGATGACTTTTTCTCCAGATATGTTTCTAAGCCTTGGCACCAACAGCCACCTCAAAGGTTGTCATAAGAGTCTTGCTCAATTCTTTTAAAGGGAACTCTTCCAGATAAAGCTCTGTGGCCTCTTTGAGATTACTTAAAGCTTCTTCGATGGTTTTTCCCTGACTTACAGTTCCTACCTCAGGGCACTCTGCAACATACATATCTTCTTCTTTATGAAGAACAGCTGTTAAAGTACTCATTTTCATCATAAATATTAATGTTTTATCTTCTACTTAACTTATACAGTATTCTTCAGTTCTCTCAGGGCTTCATAGTCTTCTTCAAGCTCCCTGACATCCTCAACTCCAATCCTGGGAATAATCCCTTTTTCCAGAAGGAACTCTTTCATTTCGGTCAAAGAAATCCCAGCCATGCTTGCAGCTTTGGCAAGGGATATCTTTCTTTCCATGTAATGCGCCACAGCTACCTCTTTTAATGTTGCAGTGATATCCAATCGAGCTCCATAGAACCTTGCATTAACCTTTGCGATCATATAATTATAATTTATCTGGTTTCATTAACTTTATATCTTCAATATGAACATCTATCTTAATTCTCTTATAAATTTATGATAACTATTTACAAAGAATTGTTCTAATTCTTCTCTTTTTCGGGGTATCATCCTGCCGCTTTTATCTTCGACAAATTTAAAGCACAATTCTACAAAATCCATAGCTGACTTGCAAAGGTCTCTGACTTCTTTTTCATCATATTTCCTGTAATGTATCTTGCCGAACCTGTCAACGCCATACCTTGAAGGTATATAATAGGATTCAAGTTTGTTAACATCAGGCAGCAGCTTCATAAAGTCATTATTCCGATCTTTAGATTCCGGGATTACGGATTTGACGAGATAGTTTGTATAGATATGTTCATCTGTGATCAAAATATCAAGAAGTGAGAGACATGCTTTTGCTGATTTTTCGGAAGCCTGCTGGGAGTGGAATATCGCCATCGAGTAAAGCCCCTCTTCCAACGCTGGTCCGATAATTGAAGTATCGTTCACCGCATCAAGCAAATATCTGATAGCCCTTGCCTCTCTAATATCAGACATGATAGCCTACTTTATTGCCTTCTGCAATGATGGGTTTTATGTTCTTTACAACATTTTCACACTTTAGCAGTATATCTGTCCCATAGAGAAGCCTGCTTGCATGGTATATTTCATAAAGGAAAGGAGAGGAATATTCCAGGTCATCCATGCCAATGAGTAATATCTCAAGCGGCCGTTTTATTTTTCCAAGAAGGGAGTATCTTATTCGGGCTATTTTGTCTAAATCCTTTTCAGGATATTCCCTTACAATTACAGCAATGTCGTAATCGCTTTTTTCGTTTTCTTCTCCTTTTGCGATGCTGCCAAATAGATATATAGCTTCGACGCTGCTGATTTCATTTAATGCTGCGTTGACTATTTGTTCAAGGTCTATTTTTTCATCAGTATTCATCACTCTGCCCCCTTCACAACAGTGGGAATATGCCATGATATCTTAGAATCTAAAAATTCATTTTTCTCTCTTTTAGACATATTCAGTGCTCCTCTTAATACAATTCTTTTTACGCAAAAAATGGCTATTCGGTAGGGGAGTTTTCTTAAACATTTTTGTAACTTCTTCTTTTGTTAACATTATTCTAATTAGTATTTATTACACAATACTTCCGATACCGATTAAGATTATACCTACTCTTGAAAATAAGTTATTAAATACTCCTTCAATGAGGAAAAATCTACTTAATCTATACACGTATTTATTTGATTCAAATCTTATCTTTCTAGCAAAGAAATTTATTAAATTAATTCGTCCAAATATAATTTCCAGAGAGGTTAGAAAAGTTCCTGTTAAAATTAATATTAAAGATAATTTCATAATTAAATCATCTCGATAATTCTACCTCTCCTTTGTTAGCTTTTATCGCCTTTTGTTGTCGTTCAAGAATTTTATCACAGACAAAATCTACAGCTTCCATTTCAGCTAGTAAAAACATCTTTCCTTTATTTTCGACAGCATCGTGAAGAAAGGCTCTAGGATTTAGTTTCTGAGAAAGTGAACCTGAAATAAAATAGTTTACACCAATTATTGTCGCTGGAAGCCAAAGATTATTATATAAAAGCCAGGGTACCCAAATAAACGTCGATATTGCAATTCCAGACAAATTTGAAGAGTCTGACTTTGATGAAAAAGGATAATAGAAGTAATAGGGGTATTTGCGAATTACTGCAATTTCATCCACAGAACATTTAGAGGCATCTGATGTTCGTTTTAATGAAAAACTTAGAAGCGATATGTAACCTTCAAATAAAATAATAAGGACTAAAAACACTATAGATGCGTTAAATGGCATAAAGAAAGACCAGATAAGAATACCAATTACAAGCAAAGACAAATTTTGCTTTAACCAAAGCAAAAGAGCCGCTATGTACACGAAGGGCATCTCTAATGCATATCTCAATTTCATTCTTTAATTCCCTCCTTTTTGTTCAAAATCTTCTGTATAAGAAACGGGCTTTCCTACTATATCATAAAATATTAATCCCATATAACTACCTCTCTTTCTTATAAAAAATTGAAGGCACTACCGTGCCCTCATCGACTCCAGCGCCATTGCCACCATCGCCTTATACTGCTCCACATTCGTAGAATAATGCTCCCTTGCTTTCACTGCATCAGGCTCATTACCCTGCAATTTTGCAAGCCTCTTTGTGGTCAGGTCTGCTGTCTCAACAACCCACCTGTCGCGCGTTGCGGCATCAACGACATGCATGGACTCAGCCCTGATGGACACAAGGACATTCCCTTCTTTGGTCGTAAAGGTCGCGGGTTTCCCAATGACTGCGATAAACTCAGGAGGTGCGGACTTTGCAAGCACCTGCGCGGCTTCGGGCTGGTACTGCCCGGCTGATACGAAGAATGCGCCAGTGGGGTCAACGATGCGCCCGCGCCAGAATTCGGAATCTGTTCCGATGTCTTCTTTTTCCGTGAGCGTGCCCACTATAAAGACGCGGTTTGCTTTTGCGCCGGTTGGTGTGATTAGATATTGCGGTGAATACTGGTCATGCCCTTCCTTTGCCTGCAGGTTTGATTCTTTTAGCTCTGCTGCGAATATGCGGTGCGCTATTTCACGTACGAATCCTGATCCATTTTCAGCCATGTTACGCCTCCAGTGCTACAGGCGCCGCAGTTGCTGCAAGTACCCTTGCCAGGTCTTCTTCAATTGGTGATACATCCTGCTTGATCGTATCAACGAGTATGAACCGGTCAAGTCTTGCTCCGGTTACAACATAATAACGTCCCACGAGCTTGCTCTTGATAACATCAAGCACAACGGCCTGGTCAAGCGCTTCTGTTGCCATTTCCTTTGCCTTATCAAGGGTGATGCCGGTAAAAGCTTCTGTGACTTCCCTGTTCATCAGGATGTCCTGAACTTTTTCCCCATTATCAATGACAGCTTTGACTCTCAGGTCATAAATTCCATCGACCTTCCCGTGTTCTCCGCACGCGCCTTTTATTAGCGCCCTGTTGCATTCCGGGCACCGCTTTATCAGGCCTGAGCCGCTCTGGACATCCACGATCGCGCCATGGAATTCGACAAGAGTGTTTCCTACCTTGATATCTTCAGGTAGCAGGATAATTTCACTGGTCTTGTTCAGGCTGACGCTAAAGCGCCCCTGCCATTCGGAAGTTGCCACATTCCTGAAAATATAGCTTTTTCCTTCCTCGACCTGGGGAAGGTTCGCCTTAGTCCATTTCTTGAATGCCACTGTCCCTGATTCATCCCCCAGCAATCCTGTCTGGGAAAGAGATTCATGGTTTGTCTCCCATAACTGCACTACTTTGCAGCGAAGACTTACCCACTTTCCATCTTCTTTTATATCTGATGCTTTAACCTGCGGGGTTTCACGCGGCGTGAAAAATTCAGTTTTCGGGATATTATGTTTCTTTAAAAAGTGATTTGTTACGTTTCGACGAGCTTCTTCAGGCGGGACCTTGAACTTGTTGATCAATTGATCCAGCATTGTATTGATTTCACTTGTCTCTACTTTAACGCCCAGTTCCAGGAATCGGGCTTCTATCTGTTTTGCTATTTCTATCATATCTTTCCTCAAGCCTCTTGTTTGATTTTTGTGTTTGAGAGGCAACTCTACCTTATCCTGTGAGGATATAAACCTTACCGGAGCGGGGTGAAAGTAATATTTTAATAAGTGAGAATTTCATTAAAAAGAGATGAATAAGATTAGTTATCCTGAAATAAAAGATAAAATTGTTGCCTTCATAAGAAGAACTGTCTCCGGATCAGGAATGAACGGGGCTGTCATCGGTTTAAGCGGGGGTATAGATTCCGCATTAACAGCATTTCTCACAGTTTCCGCCCTTGGCAAGGAAAACGTCCTTGGTTTGCTGCTTCCGGAAAAAGGCATCTCATCAAAGCAGGATATTGATGATGCCATTGAAGTCGCCAATATTCTTGGCATTGAATACAAAATAATAGAAATATCTCCTGTTCTGGCTTCGTTTTCATCTGCCATTCCCGTTTTTGACAACAGGGCAAAGACCGCTAACGGCAACCTGAAAGCGCGAACGCGTATGTGCATATTGTATTATCATGCGAATCTCATGGGCCGCATGGTTGTCGGGACAGGGAATAAGACCGAATTGCTTCTCGGGTATTTTACAAAATACGGCGATGGCGGCGTTGATATTGAGCCAATCGGGGATCTTTATAAGACCCAGGTGCGCGGCCTGTCAAGATACATGGGTATTCCTGCCAGAATGATCGAAAAAACACCCACTGCAGGACTATGGCCGGGTCAAACCGATGAAAGTGAACTGGGTGTGTCCTATGATATGGCCGATCAGATACTCACGATGCTTGTTGATGAAAAAATGGATATTTCTGATATAAAATCCCGATTCCCGCCTGAAATAGTTGATAAACTGGCAGCGCGCATTTCATCAAGCGGGCACAAGAGAATGCCTCCGCTGGCGATTGAATGCGGTTGAATATAGTTAAGAACCTAATTTTCAATACTAATCTCGTGAAAACTTTGCGTTCTTGGTGCACTTTGCGGTGTTTGATTTTATTCACCGCAGAGGACGCGAAGGGCGCAAAGTGTCGTAAAATATGTCATATGTGTTCTTTTTCGATCTAAACCAATTGAAATCTTACAAGCGGCTTTGACAGGTGCCGCCTTGCGCATGGCGGGACTTCATAAAATCCTTCCGAAATATTTCTCTGTAATGTCTCTGTTACCTGTTCTTTTCTAATTGCGCCGCACTTCTCGCATCTATAACCCTGTTTTTTTCCCATTGATTTCATTCGTTTATCACAACACAGCGGATTTCGCAAATCCTGCATATTCAGTCGATCGATCTTGATCTTTTCAAGGTTCACAGTCTTATCTTTAACACTTCCGAAAACAGTAACTTCATCCCCTGCCCTTAGTTCCCTGATAATGCGCCTGAAACCTTTCGTCGGCTCAAAGGCTGCGCACTCAATGGATGTGCCGTTCTCTGAAATTTCAACGATGATGTGCCCTCCGGTTATCGTTTTAGGGGGTTTGCTGACAATGCCTTCAAGAATGTATGAACGATCCTCCTTAACATCCTGTATTTTTGCCTTGATAAGATGCATATCAGTATTCTGGTTCGTTTTATAAACAACCTGCTGTTCCACAGGTTCGCTTTTGATCATAGAAAATGCACGTCTTACGGCTTCTTCGCTTTTTCCGCGAATCCCGAAAAGAATGGGGTCAGGAGAGTGCGGCGCAAACACTATCCGCTCATTCTCAATATCGACAGTATCCCATGTATCAGGATGTGTTGCAGCATCCGTTGCAAATACCGAACCGGAGTCAATTTCACGCAATGAGCCCCAGCTTTTTGGTTCCCGGTATGCAATAAGCTCATATGTATAGTCAGGAAGGCCGCACAATGCAAAACCTGCCGCTGCGAGTGCTCCTATTAACCCTCTTTCATTCTTAAACCCCCTGTGGGCAATATCATGGCGACTTAATATCTCCTTTGCTTCACGGATTTCCAATACATCCCGGACAGCCCGCATGGAAAATCCGGAAAGGTCATTTTTCATACCCTGTGTTGAATTCTCAATAAAAACGATTCCAGGATTAGTGTTCTCTTCGGAAAAAACCGCCATTCTTTCAACTGTATCGATGACCAGCTCCATGACTTTTTCTGCAACATTCCGGTCATTAAATTCAATATCTATGGCCAATGCTGCATTGCCCCGTGTTTTATATTTAATATTAGGATTAAGACGGATCAGGAGCGGGTAATCTTTCAGTCTGCCGTATGCGATTAGTTTCCCGATCAGCACTGCCATAAGATAGGTCGTGCACATGCCATCTCTTGAATCAGTGTCATCGAGTCCAATAATCATAAGCCTCACACATACATACCTGTATAAAAATTATTGGCAACCTTTTATATAGACGAAGAAACAATCAAAAAATAATGAATAAAGAGTCGCTCATAAATCGGGCATTCGTCATTTTGACACGTGCGGGTTTTATCATTTCAGAACGCTGTGACATTCGTCCCAGGAGTTTTGATATAGCAGTAAGGAGAGATAATTTACTGTTATTGATAAAAGTAATTTCAAATATTGATGGCCTGAACGAAGAAACTACGAGGGAAATGCAGATACTTTCAAAACAACTGCATGGATACCCGATAGTAATTGGCGAAAAAACCCGTGACCATTCATTGGAAACAGGTGTAGTCTACTTCAGGTATGGTGTTCCCGCATTTGATATAAGGACAATGCAGGATTATTTTATAGACGATCTGCCGCCTTTGATATATGCTGAACATGGCGGTCTGTATGTAAATATTGAGGGAAATATCCTTAAAGAGGAACGAATCAAGAAAAATATCTCCCTTGGCGCTCTTGCCTCCATGCTTGGCGTTTCGCGAAGAACCATAAGCAAGTATGAAGATGGGGAAATGGCAGCAAGTGTTGATGTTGCTGTCAAGCTTGAAGAAGTAATGGACCGGGGATTTACGGTTTCAGTCAATCTATTTGAAAAACTTCATCGTGAGGATACACAAAAACAGGAGAAGACACAGGAACATTCAAATGTATTCTCCATTCTGCAGGATATGGGTTTTAATGTCATGCCTATATCACAGGCGCCGTTTGATGCAGTATCACAGTCTTCAAACCGCAGGGATGAAGACGCGACGATATTGACAGGTGTGGCGGAATATTCACGGACAATGGTGAAGAAAGCGCATCTGATGAGCAGTATCTCAGAAGTCGCAGGGACCCAGTCGCTATTGATTATCCCTGGAGCAAGTAAAACAAAGAATATTGAAGGAACTGTTATTATTGATGATAAAGAGCTTGAAAAATTCAATGATAAAGACGATTTTATAGAGCTTTTGCAGGAAAGAAGACGAAAGATCAAGGTTTCCTGAACATATTGTTGAAATCGGGTACTGTATTGATAATTTTTTCATCTGGTTTTCATAAAAAATAAAGAAAATCGATGCTATCTTACACGCAAATTATTTATAGAACCACAAACACTTAGAAACATCTTCATGTTGGAGGTAATTCATTATGGCAGGACAGTTAAACGGACAGCCTATTATCATATTAGACAGAGACAGCACAAGAACACAGGGAAAAGATGCCCTGGGATTTAATATCTCAGCAGCAAAAGCGGTAGCAGATGCAGTAAGAACAACACTTGGCCCGAAAGGCATGGATAAAATGCTTGTTGATGCGGTAGGGGATATCGTCATCACCAATGACGGCGCCACAATATTGCGAAAAATGGATATCAAACATCCGGCAGCAAAAATGATGGTTGAAGTTGCCCGCACACAGGAGGATAAGGCAGGCGATGGAACAACAAGCGTAGTCGTTCTTGCTGGCGAGTTATTGAACAAAGCCCAAAAACTTGTTGAACAGGGTGTCCATCCCACAACGATCACAAGAGGTTACAGTCTTGCGTCAATAAAGGCTCTTGAGATCCTTGATGAGATAGCTATTGATGCTTCTGATGATGTGCTTGAAAACATCGCAAAAACAGCTCTTACTGGAAAAAGCGCGGATCTTGCTCTTGATTCACTTGTCAGGTTGTGCGTTGAGACCGCCAAATCAATTAAAGAAGGCGGAAAAGTTAACATAAAGGAAAATATCAATATTATACACCAGCGCGGCGGCAGCATAAAAGATACAAAATTCGTCCATGGGCTTGTTATTGACAAGGCAAGAGCCCATAAGAATATGCCAAGGCGTGTTGATAATGCAATGATAGCGGTACTTGACACTGGAATAGAAGTAGAGAAGACACAGGTGAAATCAACGCTTAAGATCACTTCTCCTGAACTTATTTCCGAAGCAAGGCTTGAAGAGAGTAAGCTTATCGAGGAGAGAATAGAAGCGCTTGCAAAAAGCGGTGCAAACGTCGTATTTACTGAAAAAGGCATAGATGATATCGGTATGCATTACCTTGCAAAGAAAGGTATTTTTGCAGTGAGAAGATGCAATACTGAAGAGCTCAAAAAAATCGTGAAAGCCACAGGAGCCCGAGTAGTCTCAAAAGTGGATGGCGTTGAAGCTTCTGACCTTGGGAAAGCAGCTATTGTAGAAGAGCGCGGCGTGGGTAATTATAAGATGGTCTATGTAGAGGGTTGCGATAATCCAAAAGCGGTATCTATTTTGATTTACAGCGGCGCAGAACATGTTGCTGATGAGATCGAGCGGGCCCTTGATGATGCCCTGCGCGTTGTAGGTGTTGTCATAGAAGACGGCAAGATTGTAGCAGGTGGCGGCTCACCGGAAATAGAGATCGCTACAAAACTTCGTAAATATGCAACAACTTTTGGGGGCAGGGAGCAATTAGCGATAATGTCATACGCGGATGCACTTGAGGAAATACCCAAGGCCATAGCAGAAAATGCAGGTCTTGATGCAATTGATATTATAGTTGAACTCAGGAATAAGCATGATAAAGGCGTAAACAACGTCGGATTGAATGTCTTTTCAGGAAAAGCAGAGGATATGCTTAAACTCGGTGTAATTGAGCCTCTTCGTGTTAAGACCCAGGAGATCAAATCGGCAACTGATGCGGCAGTGATGATATTGAGGATCAACGATGTCCTGATGGCAAAAGAAACCGGCATGATGGATGTCAACCCCGAACACACGGCAAATTATTACGATGGTATCCAGGCCCCTGATGTGGGAGAAGACTAACATTAAATAGGATGAATTCCAAAATAATATAATACCATCAGGGAAAGTGGTGTTGTGTTGCATGAATTTAATATTTAATTTTTTCGCAATTCTTAAGGGAGTCGTTTATAATTGAAAACAAGTAAAAACAAAAATAAAGAGGATGCCGGGGAAACAGGAATAGAGCTCCCTGAAACTGAAGAGGAGATAACAGAAACAATAGAAGAAAAACTCCGGAAAGAATTAGATGTCGCAAAAAAACAAATAGAAGAAGAAAAAGACAGGTATCTTCGCCTGAATGCGGAATTTGACAATCATTGCAAGAGAACCTTAAAAACGCACGAGGAATTCACAAAATATGCAAATGAAAAGCTCATACAGGAATTCATCGATGTATATGAGAGTCTTGAGCGGGGAATTGAAAATGCTAAGAAGGCGGATAATAAGGATAAATTAATAGAGGGCATGGAACTCGTATATAAACAATTCAAATCCGTGCTTGATAAAAATGGCCTTATCCCTATTAAAGCGATGGGTGAGAAATTCGATCACTACAGGCATGAAGCAATGATGCAGACGCTTACAGATGATCAGGAAGAGGATACAATACTCGAAGAATTTGCAAAAGGTTATATGTTAAATGGTAAAGTCATTCGTTATTCTAAAGTAAGAGTGTCGAAAAAGAAGGGATCAGAAAAAGAATCTGATAATGAAACATAAAATGAGGTGAAATAATGGCAAAAATAATTGGAATCGATTTAGGTACAAGCAATTCAGCAGCTGCAGTCATGCAGGGGAATAGACCGGTAATAATACCAAGCGCAGAGGGCGTATCCCTTGGAGGAAAAGCATTTCCATCATATGTGGCATTCACAAAAGATGGCCAGAGATTGACCGGGGAGGCGGCAAGAAGACAGTCAGTAACAAATACCGAGGGCACAGCTTACGCATTCAAGAGAAAAATGGGTAGTGATTATAAGTATAATCTTCGCGGCAAGGATTACAGGCCGCAGGAGCTTTCAGCTTTCCTGCTCCAGAAAATCAAACAGGATGCAGAGGCATTTCTTGGCGATAAGGTAGATAAAGCTGTAATCACAGTTCCTGCTTATTTTAATGATAACCAGAGGCAGGCAACCAAGGATGCTGGAGAGATAGCAGGACTTGAGGTCGTAAGGATAATCAACGAACCCACAGCAGCTTCCCTTGCGTACGGTCTTGATAAAATAGGCGACCAGAAGATCATGGTGTTTGACCTTGGAGGAGGCACTCTCGATGTAACCATTATGGAACTGGGCGGCGGCGTATTTGAAGTTAAATCAACGGCGGGAGATACACAGCTTGGCGGAACAGATATGGATAACCTGCTTGTGGATTACATTGCCGAAGAATTCAAAAAAGAACACGGCATTGACCTTCGAAAGGACAGGGTTGCCAACCAGAGGTTAAGGGATGCTGCCGAAAAGGCAAAGATCGAGCTTTCGACATCACTTACCACAGAAATAAACCAGCCATTCATAACAGCAGATGCCAACGGCCCCAAGCATCTGACAATGACAATGACGCGGTCAAAACTTGAGGAAGTTATACGCCCTGTCATAGACAGGTGCCGCAAGCCGATGGAGCAGGCATTATCAGATGCAAAACTTACAAAGGATGAAGTAAAGAGGGTCATACTTGTCGGGGGACCTACAAGGATGCCCATAATCCAGAAATTCGTAGAAGACTATGTTGGCAAGAAAGTGGAAGGGGGCGTTGACCCCATGGAATGCGTTGCAATGGGCGCAGCTATCCAGGCCGGTGTGCTTTCAGGCGAGGTAAAGGACATACTTCTTCTTGACGTTACACCGCTAACACTTGGTATTGAAACCCTGGGTCATGTTATGACAAAACTCATTGACAGGAACACCACGATCCCAACGCGAAAGAGCCAGGTATTTTCAACAGCGGCGGACAGCCAGACTACTGTTGAGATCCATGTACTGCAGGGTGAAAGGGCTATGTCATACGATAACGTGACCCTTGGCAGGTTCAATCTCGTCGGCATTCCGGCAGCTCCGCGCGGCATTCCGCAGATAGAGGTTACTTTTGATATTGATGCCAACGGCATCCTTCATGTAACAGCCAAAGACCACGGAACAGGCAAAGAGCAGAAGATGACAATAACAGCGCCTCTTAAGATGTCTTCGGATGATATCGACCGCAAGATCAAAGACGCTGAGAAATATGCTGAGGAAGACAAACAGCGAAAAGAAAAGGTTGAGTTGCTTAACCAGGCTGATACGCTAGTTTACACTACCGAGAAGACCCTAAAGGAACTCGGGGATAAAGTCAGCGGCGACCAGAAACAGAAAGTCGATAAAGCTATTGAGAATACGAAGGAAGCGATCAAGAGCGATGATGTGAACCGGATAAAATCAGCAGTCGAAGACCTTACAAAAGAGATGCATGCGATCAGTACTATATTGTACCAGCAGCAGGCAGAGAAGCAACAGGGGCAGCCGCAGGGTGAGCAGCAGGCAGGCCAGCAGGAAGAAAAGAAAGATGAGACCGTCACGGATGCTGAATATAAGGTAGTGGATGAGGATAAGAAGTAGAAATATTCTGTAGAACACGAGGAGTTAAATCCTCCTTTTGTTTCTTAGTATCCGGTCATGAAGTCGGTTATTTTGGAATATAAACTGGGAGTTAACATAATTTGCTGAAACGTCCTATAAACTTTCGAAATTCCGACTTATTTTTTTGGTTGTTGTAAAAAATTATACACTGTTTTTCAATATTTGAGATTGTAATTTTTGAGATTATTTTTAACTAAAATTCGTCGTCATCGACACGGATTGAAATCCGACTGCCTTGACATGTTTGCTCGCTAATCTGGCATTTCGGTGGATTTACCTGCGCCTCTATTCAAACACAGATACTATTCCTCTGTGCTCAAGGTGCCGGAGGAGCCTCATTTCCAGAAATAAGCTCGATGCCCCGCGGGCCAATTTCATAGGTAAGAAGCTGTATTGGTGTCTTTGTATTCCTCATCTTTACGATATCCATGACCCTTTCCCTTCGATCTGTGTATGGGTTTTCCCTTTTCATAAGCTGTATCGCGCCGTATGCTGAGAAAAGAGCTATGTCATTGAATTCCTTTGATGTAACACTGTCAAGGATAATCAGTGCCGTAATTCCCTTAATGGCCAGTTTGTGGACCAGAAGATCGAACCTGTCCCTGAACTCATATGATTTGAGGTTGGACGTATGGTTCCCAAGACTATCTATGATAAGTACTTTTGTGCCTTCCGGCAAATTTTCAATCAATTCCCCAAAATTGCCCTTTCGTGCCTCCATGCTTATGCTTAATGCGGACTCTATCTCTGCTACCCTGTTTCCTGTTATATCTATAAATTTCAATATGCTCTTCTCCTCAAAACTTTCAAGAGCCCATCCGAAGGATTCTCCCTGGAGACGAAGATCGGTGGCATTCTCCTCAGTTGATAAATAGGCGGTCTTTATCCCCTGCTCACAGCATGATTTTGCAAACTCTATCCCGAATATGGTCTTGCCCGTTCCAGGATCCCCTGTGACAAGAATTGTTTTTCCGGCCGGGAAGCCGCCGAGGATATTATCAAGTCCTGATATTCCCGTCTTAATTCGTTCCATCGTTTTATTCATAATTATACCTCAATATTTTTATAATAATTTCAATCAGCTCCGGATTTTACATGAATTTCAAAAACACATATCTTTGAACCGCCTGCTATGCTGGAATTCTGGCTGGCGTTTCCTTTTAAGGATGTCCAAGTAAAGCTTCGGATCACGATTGTCCGGCAGATAAAGCAGAATATCGGATTACCTCTTGCCTCGCATCTCCAGGGGCAATTCAATAATTCAAGGGAACTATTGGCGTTATGGAATTTTTTTGTTACCTGTACACCAAAGCTGGAAAATAATCCTGCAAGCCATGACAGATAAATTTCAAGGATTTTATGAGTGTCCTCAATGCTGTTCCACTCCACCTTTTGGTCATACCCCAGCCTTTTCATTTCCTCCTGAAACCTCGGTCTGATATTTGTCTCAAAACGCTCGGCAAAGTTTTTCACAAGATTATTCCTTACCTGGGAGGGAACACCCCTTGCAAAAACAGGCAGTGCACTTACAATAAACCCGTTCAGTTCAGCCCGGGCTTTTTCTTTTAATACATCCTCCGCCTTCTTGCGCTCGGTGATATCGCGCATGATCACACTATAAAATGTTTGATCCCCGGTATTCCATGTGGCAATTGAAATTTCCAGCGGAATGTTACTGTTATCTTTCCTTAACCCGTCTGTTTCAATCGTTTTTCCTATTATTCCGGACTTCTCTGAAAGAGCAGAATACACCATCTTTTTCTCATTATCATCCCGCCATGGTATGATATGTTGCAGGGATTTGCCCAGGACTTCTTCTTCCAGATAGCCAAAAATTGTCGCAGCGCTTTTGTTCCAGGAGATAATGTCATTCCTGCCATCTGTCAAAATAATCGCATCATTGGCTGACTCTACAACGGAACGGAACCTCAGCTCGGATTCTTCAAGTGCTTTCCGGGCTTTTCTGTATTCGATCTTTTCTTTTGCTTCAGATAAAGCCCTATCCACTGCAGGAACAAGGCGGCACAGGCGATCCTTAAGGACATAATCTGTTGCACCGCTCTTTAGTGATTCGATCGCAAAATCCTCGCCTATTGTCCCTGAAACAAAAATGAAGGGCACATCAGGATTTTTTTCTTTAACCATCCGCAATGCGGAAGAGCCATCGAATGCCGGAAGTGTATAATCTGCCAGTATGAGGTCAGGCTCAAAATCGAAAAGCTTCTTCTGGAAATCGTCTCTTGTCTGTACACGTTGCGACTTAAAAACGATGTTTGCTTTTCTCAGTTCGTGTTTTATCAACTCGGCGTCTGCCTCATCATCTTCGAGTATCAGTATCCGAAGCTCATTTTTCATAGGTTATTTTCAATAGTATGATTAAGGTTGTTTATTCAGTAACATCCAGTACATTCCCAGTTGTGCAACTGCCTGGACGAATTTATCAAATTCCACTGGCTTGACGATGTAGCTATTCACGCCAAATTGATAACTCTCCACAAGATCCCGTTCCTCATGAGAAGATGTTAATACCACAATCGGTATTGTCCTTGTCTTCTCATCAGCCTTAACCTTACGCAGAATCTCAAGGCCATCCACTTTTGGAAGTTTCAGGTCGAGGAATATCACTTTTGGCTTTTTCATCATGTTGCGTCCTGCATAAGCCCCGGTGCAATAAATAAATTCAAGGGCTTCTGCTCCATCTTTCACATGATGTATCTTGTTTGCAAGATTATTTTTCTTAAGAGCTCTCAGTGCAAGCTCAGCATCATTCGGGTTATCCTCTACTAAAAGGATTTCCACTTCATTTATATCTGTCATTTTTTCATTCCTCCTTCTGAAATATTAAAATAGAATGTTGCGCCTTCGTTGACTTTTCCCTCGGCCCATACCTTTCCGCCATGCCTGTGGATAATGCGCTGGACTATGGCAAGGCCAACTCCGGTTCCTTCGAAATCCTCGGCGCTGTGCAGTCTCTGGAAGACCCCGAACAACTTATTTAAATACTGCATATCAAACCCAACACCGTTGTCTTTGACATAGTAGACATTTTCATTATTTTGGGCAATGCTGCCGATCTCAATAACAGCATTTTCTTTAAATCGTGTGAATTTAATGGCGTTTGCGATAAGATTAACAAACACCTGGTGAATCATTGCCTGGTCTCCAATTGCAGGTGGAAGTGTTTTAATTTCAAGCTGGATATTTCGTCCGTTTCCTCTTTAAGTTCATCGAATACAGTTATTGCAAGTTTTGCCATATCTATACTGGATACCTGCATCTCTTTTCGCCCCAGACGGGACAGGGCGAGAAGATCCTCGATAAGTTGTCCCATTTTCTGCGTGTTGTCCCTGACAATATTCAAATATCGTTTACCTTCATCATCGAGTTTATCTGCATATTCCTCTAACATAACACGTGAAAAACCGTCGATTGCACGCAGCGGCGCTCTCAGATCATGGGAAACTGAATAGCTGAACGCTTCAAGCTCTTTGTTGGCTGTTTCGAGTTGTGTTGTGCGCTTGATGAGTTCTTTTTCAGCACGCTTGCGTTCTGCCAGTTGTATCTTTGTTTCTTCATAGAGTCTCTCATTTTCCTTGCTGCGGTGGATAAGTTCCCCTGAAGCGTTGCGTACAAAGGCATATAAAGAACAGTAAAGGATAACAAATCCAATACCGATGCTGACCCATACAAAGGTACGCATTTTGGCAATGCCTGGCTCAAGTACGTCCATATCCTGATATATTTCGTAAACTCCAGCCACCTGATTTGAATCCACAGGCAACAGGGGGACATACACTTCGAAAAGCCTTCCATACTCTTCTCTTTCACCTTTATTTTCTTCTTTCTCCGGAGAAACAGCACTTACGATTTTGCCGTCAAGAGCCTCCTCGAGTTCATCATTATCAGTGAAACGCCGCCCTATTTGTTCTTTCTCATCCGAGTAGAGAAGCAGACCGTCCCGGCTCCATATTTTTACCCGGACAACATTTCTATTGAGTACATTCTCCCGAATAAGTGAATCAATCTGTTCATATCTGGCAGGGTCAAGAGTCCCATTTAAATCCGCCTGGTGAAGCTTCTGGTTAAGAATAGTTGAAACCTGGTCAGCAGTGTTCTCGGTGGCTTGCGAAAGAGCATTTTGTTCCATTTGCTGCTGGATGCCCCAACCAAGGGCAATGGCAATGGCAGCAGTGATGAGAAAGCTGATTATGGTAAATTTGGCCAAAAGACTAAGTTTCGGCAGGCTTATGGGTTTCATTTGCTTACCTCGCTGTCCGGGAAATCCTAATAGGCCCGGAAAAAATCGTCAAAAATATATTTATTCTTATGGCCATAACAATCTTTAGTCTAAGTGTCACTTGAATATAAATTAGAGTGTGAGAAGTGTGTGATGATTGACATCATTATCATAGTTTTAGCCTGCCAGTCATCCATGAATCGATATCTATTGGCCTGGGGAGCAAGTGCTTGAGTTGGATAGATATTCATAACAGTCATAATAGTTCATCGTATGAGATTGAAAGACAGGATTCTGAGGAAATACGGAAAAAGATCCTTAATATTTCATATTCTGATTGGAAAAAACTAGGTTTTTCGAAAGGTAGATTGCATTATATGAAGCAGAATGCTATGGATGATAAGCCGTTTACCCTGAATAAGCATGTGAGAGATCGTCTTGATGAATGGGATAAATTGATTGCAGGAATATAGGTTTAACCCAAGGATATCTGTCAAGACTCACACAAGAACACCAAATAAAACCGAAGGATTACAGAATAAAGCTGAAGGAATACCGAAGGAACATCGAATAAATACACAATTCATGTTGGTAATTGGCCTAATGTGCAATATATTACCTTAAATGTGATTATAGATTGTTATGTTTACATTCAAACTTTATCCAGTTCTTTTATTTCGATGCTCATCATATAGAACCGTTCACTTCAAATAGTATGCAGTTGAAAATTAATAAATAATTGGCTAATACATCTTATATAGCCCTCGTACTTAAGGCAGGGGGTATGTGACTACTCTCATGAACTCTTAATCAATTGACCATATCTGCAAGCGCAAGAACATAAAAATATGAAAATAAACTCAATACAAATTGACAAGCTTTTTGAACTATTTGATTACAATATATCATTTAGCAATAATGAAAACTTGTTAATCGTAACAGGTCCAAATGGATTTGGAAAAACAACGATATTGAATATAATATTTAATTTATTTAATAGAAAATTTCTTTATTTCCAAAAACTCGAATTTGAAAAAATAACTATTTATTTAGATAACGATATTTCCATTGTTATTTCCAAAAAGTCAGAAATGGTTAAACCGAATCTCAAATTTGCCTTTATTCAAAACAATAAAATGATTGGAAAATTTGATTATTCTAACAAGCTAGAAAATGAAATTGCAAGAAACCTTCAAATGTATTTGCCACTTGCTAGATTAGATGACTCAAGATGGATAGATCATCGCACAGATAGAGTTTTGACGATAGAGGATATCATCAACGAATATGCAGATCAATTACCTGAGAGAATAAGTAAAAATCTATTGAAGATTAAATCCAAACAAATAAATGAAATTCTTGACTCAATAAAAGTTCATTTAATAAGAGAGCAAAGACTGTTTAAACAAGTTAAAAGTGTTGACAGAAATTATCGTGAGGAGAGAGAGCAAACCATAATGATTGAAACCATCGAGACTTACGCTAATGAACTGAAAGAATTGATTTTATATTACTCACAACAATCTGTTAAGATATCACAAGAACTTGATAGCAGTTATCCAAATCGTTTAATAAGACAAAAAGGAAAAGTTTCAAGGGACGAATATAATGATCGTTTCAATGAACTTAAAGAAAAACAGAAAAAATTGAAAAATTTCGGTTTGTATGAAAGTAAACAAGAAGTTCTAGGATATAGTAAAGCTGATTCAAAAGCTCTTTTAGTATATTTAAATGATTTAGAAAATAAGTTAGGTGTGTTCGATGATCTTCTTGAAAAACTTGAATTATTTACAAATATTTTAAACGAAAGAAGATTTACATACAAGACTATTGAAGTGGACAGAGAGAAGGGATTTTATTTTAGGACTATTAACGGAAAGGAATTAGGATTAACGCAACTCTCGTCAGGAGAGCAACATGAAGTCGTTTTGCTTTATGAATTAATATTTAAAGCAAGACAAAATACTCTCGTTTTAATTGACGAGCCTGAAATATCACTTCATATTACTTGGCAAAAAGAATTCCTCAATGATTTGTTGAAAATAATTAAGATACAAAATATTCAAGTTTTGATTGCAACCCACTCGTCGCCAATTATAAATGGAATGTGGGACTTAGTTTATACTCTTCAAAAAAGTTGATATTAAATGAAAAAACAGGATATTACTTTTCAAGATAAACTAATTGAACTAAGACTTGATATTTCACATCCTAAGAGTATAGGGAAAGTTTTTATTCTCTTAGAAGGCGAAAGCGATATTAGACTTTTTAAAAAATTATTCAATTTAAGTAATTGCAAAGTTGAAAATATTCCTGGAGGTAAGGAAAAACTTGAAGAATGTGTTGGAATATTGGTCAATATTTACCCACTTATTATCGGAATTAGAGATGCTGATTTTATTCACTTGGAAGCAAAACCATATGAAAAAGCAAATGTTTTTTTAACAGATTTCCATGACATAGAAATGATACTTATTTCAGAGGGCGATGTATTCAGTTCATTAGTATTTGAATATACCAATTTGCCAAAAGATAAACATGATGAAATAAGAAATAATATTATGCGCTCAATTGAACAAATAGGCTATTTAAAGTGGCTTAATGATAAAGAAAGTTTAGAATATAAATTTGAAGCAGGATTTCAAGACTTAATATCATTCGCAAATCTTGAAATAGATTTCAATCAATATTTTGGCAGAGTTCTGTCTAAATCGCCAAATGCTAAAATTACCGATAAAAAAATTATTCTAGATAAAATGAGGGCTTTGAAAGCCACGAATCCTAACCCATTACAATTATGCAATGGACATGATTTCATGAAAGCATTTTCAGAATATATAAAACAAAATTATACTGTGAAAAATGTCACTTGCGAACATGTTGTAAGTTGCTCTAGAATGACTTTTACATTTAATCATTACAGTCGGACAAGGTTGCACCTTAATACTAAAAGGTGGGCAGACAATATCAAATGTGTCCTATATTAAGTGTTGAATTTTTTAAGTTTGAATCTAAGCAAGCTTACCGTTTCACTTTTGGTTTTATTCTATATTAGCCAAGACGTGCTCCCGAGCCAGATTGCTCACACCCGTATAATTTATCAAGAGTGATGTTTTTCCGAGATACCTATTACCCTAGAAATTGATGCGGAGGATGGGATTCGAACCCATGAACTCCTGCGAGACAGGACCCTAAATCCTGCGCCTTTGACCTGGCTGGGCGACCTCCGCACGAGCCTTCAGATGATTCTTATTAGATAAAGCTTTGATGTCTGGAATAATCAGGGAAAAATAATCCTTAACTTAGCCCAATTTAGGGAATATATAATATACATTGTGCCGTTGCAAGTCGAAATCATGGATTTTTAATATTACGTAAATATGTATTAGTAGGTTTTTTTTTCAAGAACTCACCGCAAAGTACGCAAAGAGCGCAAAGATTAGAATAATCGTTCTTTGCGTACTTTGCGCCCTGGTATGAAAAAACAACGAACTAATACGAACTGAAACGAACTCAAGCTACCAGAGTTCGTTCGTGTTCGTTTATGTTCGTTGTTTTTTTTCATTTTTATTTATGAATCGGGAGGATTCATGGCCGACTTTGCGGTGTTTAAATGTCGATAAAATGTCACAAGAAACTATAATATAGTTATTAGTTTTTATAATGCATTATTTTATTTTGATATTAGGTAAAACATGCAAAGTTACGGATAATCTAAAATTGAAAGGATCGGTGCGTTGGCAGGTAACCAACCCTGAATGTAATCCCCACTCCCCAACCTGCCGAAGCACAACAGGTAAAGTATATAGTAGCACCAAGAAATAGTCTATTATCATTGGAGTACTACCCCAACACTAACACTTTTTTTGATACCTGAAAACTGAAACAAGGAAGTAATTATGATTAAATAAGGATCGTAACTATAAAGTTCAAAAATGAAAGGAATATACGCTCTTATTCTCAGGTTGAATAACGACATCGACCTTACCATAGGAAGACTCGGGAAGTTCCATTTTAAGACCGGTTATTACTATTACATAGGTTCAGCGCTTGGTATGGGCGGATTCAAGCGCGTAACAAGGCATTTCAATGTGGCTTTGGGAAAAAACAAAACGAGGAAATGGCATATAGATCATCTTCTTCCCCATTCAGAGGTTATATGCGCCGTACTGTTGCCGACATGTGAAGCTCTTGAATGCAAAGCGGCAAAAACCCTTATGGAATTTTCACAATTCATCCCGGGATTCGGGTGCAGTGATTGTACGTGCAGATCACATCTTTTTTTCCATGAACTGGATATCAAGAACGATATAATAAGTATCGCCAATAAGCTGACAGGAAACGAAAGTATCATTATTTATCCCGGCATGTAGGATTACATGGACATCGGAATAATCGGAGGCTCCGGATATACAGGCGGGGAATTGATGCGTTTACTTTCCCATCACCCTGAAGCAAGGATCAAAGCAGTTACTTCACGCAATAAAAAAGGACAAAATATCAGCGATACTCATGCCCATCTTCGAAAAATTATTGACCTTGAATTTGAAGACCTGACTCCCCGGGAAGTTGCTTCACGCTGTGACATTGTGTTCACAGCCGTACCACATGGCACCGCTATGCAGGTAGTGCCTGCACTTATTGAGGCAGGTACCAGAATAGTAGACTTGAGTGCGGATTATCGTCTCAAAACAGATGTTTTTGAAAAAACCTATAAAATGAAACATACAGACCCGCGCGAAGCGGTATATGGCATTCCTGAACTTCATCATGAGATCCCAACACAGCAATTTATTGCAAACCCTGGCTGCTACCCAACAGGCGCTTCGCTTGCGGCCGCACCTCTTGCCAGTGCAGGATTGATCGAGCGCGTAGTGTTTGATTCAAAAAGCGGGATATCAGGCGCCGGAGTTGAACCAAGTGCAGTTTCCCATTATCCCAACATGGCCGAGAATATCCAGGCATATAAGCTCACAACACACCGCCACCGCGCTGAAATAGTGCAGGAACTCACACGGCTTGATGGCAGCCTGAAAAGCATCAGCTTTACGCCGCATGTTATTCCTTCGGTGCGGGGGATTCTCACAACTGCGCATATATTCGTGAAGAAACAATTAAGCGAAGAAGATGTCAGCGCGATATACAGTGATTTTTACAAGGATAAACCATTCATAAGGCTGATAAAAGGCATACCCATGCTGGGAAATGTACGCGGTTCCAATTTCTGCGACATAGGTTTTGAAGTAGATAAGGGAAGCGACAGGATAGTTGTGATATCGGCAATTGACAACCTGGTAAAAGGAGCATCAGGCCAGGCAATCCAGAACATGAACCTGATGTTTGGCCTTCCTGAGACAACAGGTCTCTGGTCGCCAGGTTTTGCTCCGTGAGGTATTATTATGAAAATAAAAGATGTTATGAATAAAGACGTTATTACCTGTTCGCCCGGTGACTCATTAGGCCATCTGGCAAACCTGTTCAAAGAGAAACATATCAGCGGGTTGCCCGTGGTCGATAACGGAAAAGTTGTAGGACTTGTTTCCGAAACCGACCTTTTAAAGTTATTCAGGATGCCGGAATTTTCAAATGAATTGTGGCTTCCAAGCCCGTTTGAAATAATTGAGATACCCATAAGGAATCTTGTCAGGATCGAAGAGACAAAGTATGCCCTTGAAAACCTTAAACTTCGACCTGTTGGGGATATTATGACAAAGGACATTCATGTAATTTCCCCGGAGGACGACCTGGAAGATGCGTCAGGCATTATGGTAAAATATAAGGTTAACCGGCTGCCGGTCATCGACAATGGTAAGCTTGTCGGAATAGTTGCCCGAAGTGACATATTGAGGGGCCTGTCAGGATCGGGGCAATGACAATGAAAACCATCAATGGCGGCATTTGTGCCGTAAAAGGCATTAGAGCTAATGGGATCAAGCAGGGAAAGAACGGGCTTGCGATCATGGTTGCAGATGCCCGGGAACTTGAGACTGCCGGCGTTTTTACGAGAAATAAAGTGATAGCGGCACCGCTTATTGTTACAAAAGCCTATCTTGAAAAGGGGAATTTAAAAGCTATAATTGCCAATAGCGGATGTGCAAACGCATTTACGGGTGAAAAAGGCCTGGACGATGCGAAATGGATGGCCGAGATACTTGCAAAAAGAATGAATTGCTTTCCTTATGATATAGGAGTAGCCTCAACCGGGGTGATCGGGCGAAATCTTGACAGGACATGGATCGGAGGGCATCTTGATGAGGTTTTTGACCAGCTTTCCGATTCGGAAGGATCAGCCAGAGCTGCCGCAAGAGCCATCATGACAACTGATCTTTCTATGAAAGAGATAGCCATAGAGCTTGATAATGGTGTTCACATCGCAGGTATCGCGAAAGGTTCAGGGATGATCGAGCCGAATATGGGTACTATGCTTGCTTTTATTTTTACGGATGCCGCTTTTTCAAAAGTTACTCTTGATGCCTGCCTGAGAAAGGCAGTTGATAAGAGTTTTAACATGCTGGTTGTTGATGGTGATACAAGCACAAATGACATGGCGTTGTTGACCGCAACAGGATATCATGAATGCGAAGAAGCTGTTTTCCAGGAAGGGCTTGACCATGTATGCATAAGTCTTGCAAAAATGATAGCAAAAGATGGCGAGGGAGCAAGCAGGCTGATCGAGGTAAGAGTTACAGGAGCAAAGAGCGCGAAAGATGCAAGAAAAGCCGCAAAGGCAATAGTGCGCTCACCGCTTGTAAAAACCGCGATATTCGGTAAAGACCCGAACTGGGGAAGGGTAGTCGCAGCCGCCGGCTATTCAGGCGCTGATATTGAACAGGATAAGATATCGCTTAAGTTCTCTGATACTAAAAATGAGGTTTTGCTTGTTGATTCAGGAAAGATCGTAGAAGGTAAGCTCGATGAGCTAAAGGCAATTATGGAAAGCAAAGAGATAATAATCGAAGTGGATATTGGTATTGGAAATTTCGGGGCGATCGCCTGGGGCTGCGACCTGACGTATGATTATGTAAAGATCAATGCGATGTATACAACGTGATGAAATCTGAAATCCCGATGTTAAAAATCGTGAAGCTCATAGAGAAATTTATTGTAACTATAATTATCTTAAGAATTCAACAAGAAGTAAAGATTGTTAAAATTAATAAACAAATACATATATATCATTCCTAACATTGCGCCTTTTGCGATCCTTCGGTTGGAGGCAGGAATCCGGTGCATTACTGACATTATGAGAAAGACCATTGTTAATTTGAACGGGACGAACCATTCTTTGTTATACAGGGGATTCAGTTCTTTGTTTTGCGGATTTTGAAGCGCGAAATATGTGATCGTCAGGTCAGATATTTGCAGTATTGTGAATAATATTCCAAATAATATTATAAAACGTATATATCCGGAATTACCACTGATCAAAGATTTAAATCTATAAAGAAAATTATACTTTATCTTTTTATCTTGAATTTCACGATTTCCCAGGTAATCTTTTGAGTCGGTCATCTCATACACACCAATTTCAAACAAGACCTTTATCTATTTAAATATATCTAATTCATAATATAGTTATAATTGTTATTATCATGAAATGCTTTTTTTTTACAATGATATTCAAGTTATTTTTTCATTTGAAGTTAATATCTTTATAAATCAACGCTATCGGAGGTCATTGAAGTGTCCGTCAACGGCACTGGCGATCTCGTCAGGCGCCATATACTTTGCGCGAAGTTTTGCCGGTGATGTCAGGAAGCAGGCGATTGAAAAGATCGATATTAGCCGGCGGATGGATGATTTTGTTTGAAAGTTTTAGGGTTAAGAGGAGGGAGTTTAATGTGAAGGATACCAACATTTCAAATAAAATTATATTAAATCTTTACATATATTATATATTCTTCTTGCTGAGTTACTCAATTCCAGTGCAGAATCTTCACTATACACACTTCCATAGTCCGCCCCTTCCCGGATTTTCATCGCATAGCTAAAATCCTGCAAAAGCCGGTTATCTAGAGCGCCGGCATCAACAAAGAGAGATTCAATTGCGTATTTTATGCAGGTATGGCTTTTTTCTCTAAATCCTTTGCTGAAAATAAGAGCTCTAAATGAATGGAACATAGAATAATATGCCTGGATTATCGCCCATTTGAAATTCCTCTCCTGTATGGACATTTCACATGAATCAAGATCATTTTTTGCTTCATTGATCTCTTTTGATATAATGTCAGGTGCAATTTCTATCTTTACTATTTTCCCTTTTTCGAGACACTGTTCAAATTGATATCTCATTATGCTTCATGGATTACTTTTCCCATGTTAATTCTTTCGTAAAGTGGTCTATCCTTTGCCTCAAGGTTCCTGAATTCAGAGGAGTCAAGAATGATGGGAGATATCTTGCGGGGGATCTTCTCCTGATAACTATCATGAAGCTCTGCAACAATTCTTTTATTATCGGATTCAATGAAAATATCGATATCGCTATCTATTGTATCCTCTCCTGCAGCACAACTTCCAAACATGATGACCCTGGAAGAGACTTCCTTTAAGTGCAGGATGAACGGATCTATTTCCAGAAGGGTGAGAAGTATCTTGAACTCCCTGAGCAGGAAATTTTGCATGTTCGCCCTGTATATTACCAGCCTGCCCCGTTGCTCTTTTGAAACGAGTCCAGCTTCTTCGAGTGTTCTCAGGCTCTGGCTCGCTGACCCCAGACTGATACTGAGATTCCTTGAAATTTCACGGACATAGTAACCATCCCGATATCTTCTGCCGAGGTAGCGAATAATCTGAATTGAGGGCATTGAAAATACGTTCATTATTTTGAACATATGTTCATTTATATGAACGATTGTATTTAAGATTTGCGGGTGTTTCTGAGGTTTTGGTGGATTTTTTCCTGCACTTCTTACAGTGCCTAGATACTTGAAAAACCCTTTCGACCCGTAAACCTTAAATATTCCAAAAAACAATGTTCACTAAATGAACAGTGTTTAGTTATGGGCATACAAGAAAGAAAAGAACAAGAGAAATCAGAAATGAGAGGGCTGATCCTAAAAACAGCCATGAATTTATTCCTCGATAAAGGGTTCGAGAACATTACGATACGCCATATCGCAGAAAAGATCGAATACAGTCCTGCGACTATTTATTTATACTTCAAGAATAAAGATGAAATTCTCTATACCCTGCGAAAAGTTGGATTTGAAAAGTTATATGAACATCAGAAAACTTCACTCAAACTCAATGATCCTGTTAAGCGCCTGGTCAGGCATGGAGAGGCATATATTCAATTTGCGCTTGAGAATCCCGAATATTATGATTTGATGTTCATGATGAGAGGGCCTGTAGAGATACAGGATATAAATGATTGTGATATCGGCCTTAAGTCTTATGAATTGCTTAAGAAAAATGTGAAAGAATGTCAGGAAACGGGACTATTTCCCGGGAAAAACATTGATATAGCAGCATTCTCATTGTGGTCTTATGTGCATGGTATCGCATCATTAATAATCCGGGGCAGGGGCATTATGTTCCCTGAAGAACAAATAAATCATATGATTGAGGGGGCTCTTAATTTTTTGCTCGAAGGTATTCAAAATAAAAAGCGGGATCCAGATCATAGATCAATGAAATTAAAAAAGGAGTTGGATGTATGAATATTTATATAGTAGCAATATTTTTAATAATGGCATCGACAATAAACGCACAGGCTGATCCTTTCAATGTAACAACTGTCCTGTCAGTTCCTCACCTGACACCAGGGGACAGGAACATCGGGCTTGAATTCACGATACAAAATAACGGGGATACTTACCTTAGTAATGTTAAAGCGTATCTTTTCATAAGATACCCATTTTCTGCATCCTATCTTCCAAATAATAAGCTCGGTGAAATAAGTAATCCCGGATATCTTATCGGCGCAGGAGGATCAGGAGATGAATACACGCCTTATTTTGATCTGTCGCCGCAAATGTCGCGAAAAACATTTTTTAAAGTAGATATTGACCGGGGCGCAAAATATGGAGAGTATGATCTACCTTATACGATTTTTTACGATAATAAGGAATATAATGGAAAAATAACACTAACGATCAAAGGGGAGACCCTGATAGAGATAAAAAATATATCCGTGGTATCAAATAACAACCAGGTCGAACCAGGGGAAGTTTTTAAAATACAGATCTCTTTTGAAAATGTGGGTGACAACGAAATTAAATGGTTAAAAGTCAGCCTGAATCCGAAAGACAAAGCCCTTATCCCCCTCTCTTCGGATTCGGAAATGATCTTTAAAGATATTCCCCAGGGTTCACAGAAAAATTCGGAAATATGGTTTTCCCTGGAAAAGGATGCATCTGTTAAAAATTATCCGATAGATCTTGAACTTAATTATCTTGACGAAAGGGGTGTAGAGTATAATGAGACCAAACTTGTGGGCATAGTCGCTTCAGGAAGGGCGAATATGGACATCGCCAAAAAGATCACAGAACCTGCAAGATTAATCGCGGATCAGCCTTTTACGCTAACGATCAAGATCGAAAATACCGGCACAGGAGATGCAAAAGGAGTGACAGCACGTCTTGAATCTACACTTTCCGGGGATAATCTTGCTTATCTTGGTGAGATAAAAAAAGATGATTATTCAAATGCGCTCTTTACACTGGATGCTGATGGCAGCGGGAAAAAAACCGGCGTTTTAAATATAACTTATGAAGATGATTTTGGAAAACATGAGATACAAAAAGATGTGATCATTGTTGTGAATCCGGCAGAAAGCCAGAACCTCCTGCCGTTTTTAATTGGAATAATAGCAATAGCTGCCATAATACTTTACATTAATAGAAGGAAACACTGATCATGAAAGCCTGGCTGTTCCTTGCCATAAAGGATATGTCAAAAAGAAGGCGTGAAACACTGATGGTCATCCTGGCCATAACGATAGGCGTCGTTGGTCCGCTCTTTACTACTGCATTGAATAACGGGATGCAGGATGCGTTCGTTGGAAATACCGTTAATGTCTATACAGGTCATTTGCAGATCCAGCCCAATACAGGCGATAGCTTTATTGCAAAATCAGAAAGCGTGCTTTCAAAAGTCACAGGGATAAATGGCATTGTAGGGGCCGCTCCCCGAATAACAGGTGGAGTAGATATCGAATCAAGAACCGAAAAAATGGGTATAGCGATATTCGGTGTAAAGCCATCACTTGAAGAAAAGGCCTCCACACTGTCAAAAACATTGGAAAGGGGAGACTTCCTTGATGACAAGGATAAATATGAATTGCTGGTTGGCACTTCACTTTCAGAAGTAATGAAAATCGATGTCGGGGATACTGTCCTTCTCACATATCAGGATAGGAAAACCGTAGAGTTCAGGGTTAAGGGTATCATCAGTACAGGTACATTTGAACTTGACAGGTATGCAATTATAGCGAATTACAATACCGTTAAGGAACTAATCGAAAAAGATGAAGCCAGCAATATCGTTATACGACTTGAGAACCCTGAAGAATCTGCGAAGTATAAATTAATTCTCCAGAAAGAGACCGCACTTCCCAATGTAAAAACCTGGCAGGAACTTTCAGCAGGGATGGCGGGAATGATAGAGACCTTCGGGGTAATATCCATGATGACATCAGGGGTTTCCGTGTTTGTTGCAGCGATCGCTATCAGTTTGATCATTTATACAACCGTCCGAAATAAGATTCGTGAGATCGGCGTCATGAAAGCAATAGGCGCAAGAGGTGAAATGATCCTTAAGATATATCTTGCTGAAGCTTTGTTCATTGGTATTATCGGGACTTCACTGGGTACTATGATCGGTTTATTTCTTGTACATGGAATGCAGCAGAATCCACTTATCATGACGCCGGAATACGGTATGAAACTTATAATCATGCCCAGGATATCATTTAATTCTATAATGGCTGCAGATCTATCGATACTTCTCACATGCATCATTGGCGGGATATATCCTGCAATGATAGCAGCAAGGACAAATATCATTAAAGCAATATGGAGCGGATAATTTTGATAGAAATCAATAACCTTAAGAAAACATATTATATGGGTAAAATTGAGGTGCCGGCTCTTCGGGGAATTGATATTAATATCGAAAGGGGTGAATTTGTGGCGCTTATGGGTCCATCGGGAAGCGGAAAATCAACACTTTTGAATATGATCGGCCTGCTGGATACCCCAACATCAGGGGAAATAGTTATAGATGGGATCGAAGTATCAACCCTGGATGAAAATGAGATGGCTGATTTTCGGCTCAGGAAAATGGGGTTCGTTTTCCAGTTCTTCAGCCTGCTCAAGGAACTTAATTCGCTTGAAAATGTTGCACTGCCGATGATAATGGATGACCGGAAATATGACCATGCAGCTTCACTTCTGGAACTTGTGGGAATTGGTGACAGGGCGGATCATTCCCCAAGTGAGCTTTCAGGAGGACAGCAGCAGCGCGTAGCGATTGCCCGGGCACTTGCGAATGAGCCGGCTATTCTGCTGGCTGATGAGCCCACAGCAAATCTTGATACGGAGTCATCAAACCAGATCGTTGACATATTTCGTGAATTGAACGAAAAAGGACAAACTATTGTCATGGTGACGCATGAACCTGAACTTGGTGAGAAAGCTGACAGGATAATAAGGATAAAGGATGGGAAAGTGGTTGCTTGAAAAGTAGGATTTAAGAATCAAAAGCAAGAGAAAGATTTGGAGTATAAGGATAAAGAAACTTTTGGGTGAAGTTCGGGTAAAAGATTATAACAAATTAAATTTTATAATGGTCATTAATAGGTAAAAACGGGAAAGTGTGAGTGGGAATATGTTTGAAACCCGTGAAGAAAGAGTGAAATTATTAAAATCAGGTATCGATGGCAGAACGATAGAAAAGCTTTATATTAGGCATAATAATTTTAAAATTATTAATCGACCTTTACTTTTTGAAAAATAATCCGCCCGTTTGGCATATTAAAATTTACATGAGCATGTAAACCGCTTATACAAAAAAGTAAAAAGATGAGTGAACTATAAGTATATTAGTTTATATTGAATCAAACGGGACTTTATATATGCTCGGAAAGAAAAACATAAAAATTACCCGGGATATTTCTGAAAATAAGAAAGAGGAAATGGATCTAAAAGAATCCTATGCACAATACAGGGAACTCTTTGACAATGCCAGTGATTGTATTTATACTATCGATCTTAATGGCAATTTTCTCACTGTTAATAATTCAGTAGTCAAAGCCATGATGTGTGACTCAACGCAAGAAGTTCTTGAATCTAATATTTATAAATGGATGACCCCTGAGAGCCAGGAAAAAGCATTAAAGTTCATGCAGGAAGTCATCAATGAAGATGACTACTATAAAAAATCAGTTGTAATAGAGATTATACGAAAAGATGGGGAGCATGATTGGTTAGAACATAAACTAAGACCGATCAAAGGTAAAAATAACAATATTATCGGACTACATGGTATAGGCCGTAATATAACTGAAAAGATCAGATCGGAAGAGAAGATAAAAGCATCTGAGGCTCTTTATAAAGACCTCTTTGAAAATGCTAATGATTTTATCTATACACATGATTTGAAGGGAAATATCCAGAGTATTAATAAAATTGGATTGGAATTACTCGATGTGACTGAAGAAGAAATACTCGGAACAAACGTATTAACGTGGGTGACGCCTGAAAGTGCTAAAAAAATTGAAGACCGTTTCAGGAAGATTTACTTAAACCAGCCTTTAGAGCCCAGTATCATTATAGAAGCGATAAACAAGAAAGGGGAACATCAATGGGCCGAAGCAAGAACAAGGCTCCTTAAAGATGGAAATAAAATAATCGGTATACATGGTATAATGAGAGATATAACCGAGAAAATGAAGCTGGAGAAGGAGCTCAAGGAAAATAATGAAAAACTGGAACGATCATATTATGAACTCAAAGTTTCCGAAGCAAAATACCGTGACCTCTTTGAAAACGCCCAGGATGCCATGTATGTGCTTGATACTAAATCCAATATTTTGAAAATGAATCGGATCGGGCTTGAAATACTCGGCGGTTCACCGGAGGAAGTTATTGGATCGAACATTTTTAAATGGATCACTCCAGACAGCCAGAAGATCATTAATGAACGCCAAAAAAAACGTCTTTCCGGGGATAACGTGAGCAATACTGATCTACTTGAGGTCGTTTGCAAGAATGGGGAGCACCGCTGGGCTGAGATAAGGACCCGAGAAATAAAAAACGGAGACAGGACAATAGAAATTCATGGGATAGCCAGGGATGTTACTGAAAATAGATTATTGAAACAGGAACTCAGGAAATCCAATAAGCAACAAAAGCTTCTATGTTATCTGATCCAGGGTACTCGCGGAGGAAAGACCCGGGCATTGATCCTGAAACATCTTTCGGATAAATCATATAATGCAAATCAATTATCAACAGCTTTGAATATGGATTATAAGACTATCAGGCATCATCTTAATGTTCTAATTAAGAATGGAATAATCGCAAAAGGTAACGATGGATACTCAGATTTATATTACCTTTCAAATAATATAAACCTGAATTTAAATGAAATTGAGAGTAAAATATAAAGAAGATTTTATGACAGCTTCTTTCCCGTCTTTTCAAGATAATCCTTGATCGCTGCGTGTAATCCATCTGCCGCAAGATTGGAGCAATGCAATTTAACCTGTGGAAGCCCGTCAAGCGCTTCTGCCACATTCCCGCGGGAAATTTTAAGCCCTTCTTCAAGCGTCTTTCCTTTTGCAAGTTCAGTGATCATGCTGCTTGTTGCGATCGCAGCCCCGCAGCCAAAGGTCTTGAACTTGACATCTACAAGTATGTTATCTTTAACCTTGATGTAAATCCACATCACGTCGCCGCATGTTGGATTTCCAACCTTTCCTATCCCGTCAGCATCAGGTATCTCGCCAACATTTCGCGGGTTGGCGAAATGATCCATTACTTTTTCACTGTATCCTTCACTCATTTTTACCTCGAAAGCGGAGATATCATCCGCAATTTATTAACAATATCAGGCAGCACCGAGATGACATAGTCAACATCCTCCTGTGTATTTTCCCGCCCAAGTGTTAATCTCAGTGACCCGTGAGCTTCCTCAGGCACTAGACCAATAGCCATTAACACATGTGAAGGTTCAAGGGAGGTGGATGAACACGCAGAACCGGTTGACGCCGCCACTCCTTTCATATCAAGATTCAATATCATGGATTCGCCTTCAATAAAGCTGAACCTGAAATTTGCATTATTGGGAAGGCGTTTTGCTGGATGGCCATTAAGGTATGAATCCTTGATATCAAGAACGCCTTTAATTAGTGAATCCCTCAAAGCTGCTAAATCTGACTCATGGGGGAGTCGCTCCTTTGCAAGTTCGCATGCTTTACCAAAACCAACGATCCCCGGAACGTTTTCTGTGCTTGAGCGGATATTTCTTTCATGTCCGCCACCATGCAATAATGGTTCGATGGATGTGCCTTTCCTGATGTACAGGGCGCCAACGCCTTTTGGCCCGTATATTTTATGGGCGCTTATCGATAACATAGAAACACCTAGAGCGTCAACATTTACAGGGATTTTTCCTATTGTTTGTACGGCATCGGTATGGAACGTGATTTGTTTTTCTTTTGCTAACTTTCCTATTTCCTCAATTGGCTGGATCGTTCCAATTTCATTATTTGCGTGCATTATAGTTATCAAAATTGTTTGCGGAGTGATCGCTTTTTCAACATCAGCAGGGTTCACTATTCCCTCTTTGCTCACAGGAAGGTATGTAACTTTGAAACCATTTTTTTCCAGGTATTTACAGGTATGAAGAACTGCATGATGTTCGATCGAGCTTGTTATGATATGGTCGCCTTTTCCACGGTTCTTGAAAGCGCATCCTTTTATCGCAAGGTTGTCGGATTCTGTCCCGCTGCCTGTGAATATGATCTCCTCTTTTTTAGCGCCTATGAGGTCGGCGACAAGCTGTCTTGCTTCCTCGACAGCTCTTCTTGCCTGCCTGCCTATCGTGTAGAGACTTGAGGGATTCCCGTATTTTTCAGAAAAATAAGGAAGCATAGCTTGCGTGACCGCAGGGTCAGTCGCGGTCGTAGCGCTGTGATCCATATAAACTTGTTTCATAATGTTTTATCGTATGACTTAAATTGGAATATACTTAACGATGCAGACTCAAAAAGGCTCTTAGCCTTTTTGATGTTTGAAAAACTCTACCTGGCGTAGTCTTTTCCTGGCTTCCTCCTCAGTTTTGTAAGGTCCTCCTAAGTTACGGCTGGTTTTTTCGGAAAGGACGTAATAGCCGTCTTCTTTCTTGACAATCACATTTCCAACCTCCTTTCATTCTATTTTCTAATTGCTTAAACTGATTAAAACGAATTAAAATACGCAGTCAGCCAGTTCCTACGGACTGAACAACCCGATGGTCTTTCCCAGCGTATCCACAAATTTCTTCGCTTCATCCTCAGTATTATACAAATATAATGAAGCCCGCACAGCAGCCTCGCATTTCCTGTAGTTGAACCATGAATGCACGCAGAATGCTCCCGAGCGCACTTCTATGTTCCCGGTCTCATCAAGAATAAGTGCGATATCATGGGCATCACCACCTTTTGGAAGCTCGACCGTAAATGAAATAATGCCTCCCCTGAGATTCGGATCCTCAGGGCCTATGATCTTTAATCCGGGCATGTCCTTAATTCCTTTAGTAATAATGGTATTGAGCCGCCTTTCATGCTCCTCGATATTCGACAGCCCAACGTCGCTGATATAATCTACTGCTGCCCCGGAACCTATGATGCCGGCATAATTCTGGAGGCCTGCCTCGAATTTCTCCGGCGGAGGAAGGAATTTTGCTCCTTCATACGTTGTGTCGCTAACCGTATCCCCGCCAACGATAAAGGGTGCTATCTCTTCAAGCAGGTTATGTTTGCCATAGAGCACCCCCATGCCTGTAGGGCCTGCCATCTTATGCATGGAAAAAGCAAAGAAATCCACATCAAGCGCCTTTACATCTACAGCTTTGTGAGGTGCGCTCTGGGCTCCGTCAAGCATTACTAGCGAGCCGTGGTCGTGGGCGATCTTTATTATTTCTTTTACAGGGATAGTATAGCCGTCAAGGTTTGCGGTTTGTACCATGCTTACAAGCCGCACGTTCTTGTTTGTATCAAATAGTCCGGAAAATGCATCAAGATCGAAGGTGTTGTCGGGATTTGAATGAACAACAATATGCTTTATCCCTCTTTTATATGCCTGCACCTGCCAGGGGACGAGATTTGAATTATGTTCCCTGTCAGTTGTAAGGACAATGTCGCCATTTTTGAAATCGATCGAATTGGCAACCAGATTCAATCCTTCGGTAGTGTTTCGCACGAAGATTATCTCTTCAGGGCAGGACGCCCCCAGGAACTTCTGGATTTTCTCCCTGGCTTGTGTGACTTTCTCATCAACTTTTTTTGCCATCTTGTGAATGGAACGCCCGCCACATACCGGATATTCATTATAATATTCATCCATTGCATCTATTACAAGCTTTGGCTTAAGGGTCATGCATGCATTATCAAAATAAATGGGGTATTTACCATTCCATTTCTTCCCCAGTGCCGGAAAGTCACGGCGGATTTTCTGGATGTCCATTGTAGATACTCCAATGCTAAAATCCAATATATAGTTTAATGTTTATCAGCGCTTACCAGTTTTCTGCCAGTACCTCAAAATACGATCGCGCATGATTGCATGCAGGACAGTCCTTCGGAGCTTCCGTGCCTTCATGGATATAACCACAATTCCTGCAGTGCCATTTTACAGTTTTATTTTTCTTAAAGACAGAACCCTCTTTTATGTTACTTATGAGCCTCCTGTATCGCAATTCATGGAACTGTTCCACCTCGGAAACTTCAGTAAAAGATACGGCGACTTTCGGGAATCCTTCTTTTTCTGCAATCTTTGCAAATCCCGGATAAAGAGTTCCCCATTCAAGTTTTTCCCCTTCTGCTGCTGCAAACAGGTTATCTGGTGTTTTCCCGATGACTCCTGCCGGGTACATTGCTGTTATTTCCACATTTCCACCCTGGAGGTGCTTGAAAAAGATCTTTGCATGTTCTTTTTCGTTATCCGCGGTCTCAAGAAAAATCGCAGATATTTGTTCATATCCTTCATTTTTTGCGGCGCTGGCAAAGTAAGTATATCGGTTCCTTGCCTGGGATTCCCCGGCAAAAGCTGCAAGAAGGTTTTTTTCAGTCTGGCTTCCTTTAAGATTTTTTTCTGATGTCATGATTTTAACTTCCCGTCTTTAATATGCATTTTGAACTTATAAAGCTTGTAAATCTTCAATATACTTCAATTTCAATTGCTGTTACCTTTGCGATTTCCAGGAAATCCCTATCCCTGGAGACTATCTTATCTGCCCCATTCCTTATAGCAATACCTGCTATAAGAACATCAAGAGTATTCACTATTTTTCCAATACTTAGCAGTCTTGCCATAACTTCACTTGATTCTTCCGATGCCCTGATATCAAAGTCAAGTATCTTTATATCAGAAAAGAATCTTCGCATCAGGGTCTCTTCTTTTCGGGCTTTTTTATGCTTGATTCCGGAGAGAATTTCATGATGTGTTATTACAGTGGTCACAGCATCAGAAGTTCCTACAATATCAAAGGATTTATTTTTGCCTTTGAAATAATCGATAATAACGCTGGTGTCAAGGACAATCATATCCTGTGCCTCGCAGCAGCTCTTATTTTCTTGCAATCATCTTCTATTTCATCAAGTGTTTTGCTATCTTTCAGGGCTCCAAAATACTCACCAATCTGGGATCTCTTCATTTTCGTAAGCTTACCTATCACATCACTGAAACTCTCATTCTCTCTTTTCAGACTCTTGAGCATCTCGTAAACATCTTCGCGTATTGATATTGTCTTAGTTGCCATATATCTGTGTATGCATACACAGATATATATTATTATTCTTTACTTTGTGACAGAAAATTCTCCACTATCTTTAAACCATGCGGCGTAAGCACTGATTCAGGATGGAACTGCAATCCGTATATCGGTCTTTCCTTATGCTTAATTCCCATGATGATGCCATCTTCCGTATGTGCTGTAACCTCAAGCGCCTCTGGCAATCTTTGAATTGCAAGTGAATGATATCTTCCACCCACAAGCGGATCGGGCAATCCCTGGAATATTCCTTTTCCATTATGATTTATGGGACTTGTTTTCCCGTGCTGCGGCCCCGAAGGAGAATGAGCCACCTCGCCGCCGAAAGCCACTGCTATCGCCTGGTGGCCAAGACATACACCAAGGAGAGGTACGGTTGATTCCCTGATAATATCAAGGCAATTCCCGATATCCCTTGGGATAGAAGGATGACCGGGGCCAGGGGATATCACTATCGCATCCGGGTTTATATCCCTGACTTCTTTTAGTGAAATTGTGTTGGGAACGACAACGGTATCAGGCTCAAATATGGACACATAATCAACAAGATTCCAGACAAAGGAATCCTTATTGTTTACAAATAATACTTTCATGTTCCTCCAATCGCCTTTATCATGGCGGCCATCTTTCGTTCTGTCTCGTTATACTCGTATTCGGGGTCGGAATCTGCGACTATGCCGGCGCCTGCCTGTACTATTGCCTTATTCCCATTCTTTATTATCGTCCTTATTACGATAGCAAAATCAGCATCCCCGTTCCAGGAATAATAGCCCACGCCTCCGCCGTATATACCGCGGGCATCCTTCTCAAGTTCATCAATTATTTCCATCGCGCGGATCTTTGGCGCGCCTGATAGCGTCCCTGCCGGGAATATGGCGCGTGTTGCATCAAACTGGTCACATTCATCACGAAGTTCCCCTGACACCGTGCTTTCGATATGCTGGACATGGGAATATTTGATCACGGACATGAAATCATCAACTTTTACAGTGCCGCCTTTTGAGACCATCCGCACATCGTTTCGCCCCAGGTCAACGAGCATCACATGCTCAGCTTTTTCTTTCTCGCTGCCAAGCATTTCTTTTGCAAATTCTTCATCTTCTGCCGGGTTTTTGCCGCGCGGGCAGGTGCCTGCGATAGGGTTGATAATAACTTTCCTGTCATGGACCGACATCAAAGTCTCAGGACTTGCTCCGATAATGGCTGTCCCATTAAACTCAAACAGGTACATGTAAGGGCTTGGGTTAACGCTTCGAAGGGCCGAATATAGTTCAAGCGGTGTTTGCTCTGTTGTAACTTCATATCGCCGCGAAAGTACCACCTGGAATATGTCGCCGTCAATTATGTGTTGTTTTGCTTTCCTGACAATTTCTTCATATTCGCTTTTTTGCATATTGCAGCTGATCTTTAAAGGTTTGTTTTTTTCCAGGGTAAAACGCCTTGCAGACCCAATTGTAAAAGCAAGTTTATATGCATCTTTCAGCGCTTCATTGTATATTTCTTCTGCGTTATCCCCGCCAAGGACAAATGGAGTAATAACAATAAATGTCTCGTTCGTAAGATGGTCAAAAACCACTGTTTTAGTAGTTAGAGCGAATTGCGCATCAGGTGTCTGGCTTTTTTTTTGAGGAATATCCAGCCAGCAAGTATATACCATATCATAAGAACAATATCCGATAGCCCCTCCGAGAAATGTCTGCCTGTCAAAACCCAGGCCTTTGAATTTTAATCCGGATGCACAAAAAGCAGACCGGATCGCATCCATTGTATCAAAACCGGATCTTAATGTATATGTTTTTCCATTAATATCACTTTTAATATCATTATTCTTTTTATTTTCACATATTTTCGAAAGCGACTCTCCTATCAGTCCTGTCAGGCTCGTCATGTGCGGATAGTCAAGCGATACCATGCGGTTCTTGATCGTAACAATAGCATCCGGCTCTGATCCTACGAATGAAAACCTGGCATGTTTTTTCTCTTTCTCAACTGATTCAAGCAGATATGCGCATTTTTTATCAAGAGATGCATAAAGTTCCAGCGGAGAACAATCAGCTTTAACACTTGCTTTAAGTTGTATTATTGCCGGCCTGTCTTTTGCGAGACGTATGAATTCCGCTTTACCAATATCAAATTTCATGTCATTCTCGCGTTATTAATAAAATCTATTACTTTCTGTTCATCTTTTCGTCCATCGGTCTCAACGCCGGAAGCCGTGTCTACAGCGTATGGCCGGACGCATTGAATCGCATTTTTTATGTTCGCGGGATTTAATCCGCCGGCTAATATCACGGGAAGGCCGGCGTTAAGAACAATATTCGAACTTAATTCCCAGTTGTGAATAACTCCAGTCCCGCCTGCCTTTCCAGAAAGTGCAGTATCAAGCAGGACTGCATCAGCTATTCCTGAAAGGTCTTTTACAAGATCCAGGAGCATCTGCGCATCAGCATTCATTGATACTGGAATTGTTTTTATGAGTTTCACTCCTGTTCGCTTTATCTTTTTAAGTTCATCAAGGGTCAGTGAATTATGGATCTGTACCGCGGTGGGCTTTGCCGCATGTATCATTTCAATGGCTTGTTCGGCATTTTCCGGCATGATGACAAGCACAGAGGTCACAAAAACCGGGACTTGCGCTATTAACCGCGATGCCTCAGCACGAGTGATCTTACGTGGAGAATCAACAGGCACTTCAGTAATAAATCCTACCGCATCCGCACCTGCATTAATTGCCATGAAAAGGTCGCGTTCACTCTTTATCCCGCAAATCTTTACTTTCATCGTTTAACCTATTTATAAGAACCGTGCGAGTTTTCCAGGTTCGCCTGATGCGTTCACGAGTTCTTTCAGCTTGCTTAGCGCTGCGCCAGAGTCTATTGCCTGGTTTGCCAGATTTATTCCGGCGGCAAGATTTTCCGCTTTTCCACTTACAAAAAGTGCTGCGCCTGCATTTACAGCAATAATATCCCTTTTTGCTCCTTTCTTACCTTTTAGAACTTCTACAATATCCTTTGCATTATCCTGCGGTGTTCCTCCGGCGATATCGCCGATCAAAGCGCGATTTACACTAAGTTTTTCTGGTGTTGTAGAGTATTTTGTAATCTTTCCTTCATTTAATTCCACAATTTGTGTTTCACCTGTTGTTGTGATCTCATCCATTCCGCTGCCGTGGACCACCAGCGCTCTTTTTGTACCCAGAATATTGAGTACGTTTGCAATTGGCTCGCATAAGGAACTGTCAAAGACGCCTAAAACCTGCGCTTTTGCATTCGCGGGATTTGTCAGCGGCCCGAGGATATTGAAAACAGTCCTGAACCCAAGGTCGCGCCTTATCTGCGCCACACGTTTCATAGAAGGATGAAACACCGGGGCAAGCATGAATCCTATCCCAACGGACTCAATTGTCTTTTCCACCTGTGCGGGAGGCGCATCTATCTTTACACCGAGTTCTTTTAACACATCAGCGCTTCCCGATCTTGAAGTGATCGAGTAATTCCCATGCTTTGCGACATATACGCCTGCTCCTGCTGCCACAAGCGCTGCGCCGGTACTCACATTAATAGTTCCTGTTGAGTCGCCGCCTGTCCCGCATGTATCGATAAGTATCCCGTTTACTTTAGGGTTAATGATATTTGCAGCTTTCTTCATACCCATGGCAAGCCCTGCGATCTCGGCAGGTGTTTCGCTTTTCATTTTCATGGCAGTTAAAAATGCAGCTATCTGGGCGTCAGTGGCATCGGTAAATATTTTAGATATCGCAAGCTGTGCCTCTTCCGTTGTGAGGTGCTGTTTCTGGATGAGTTTCTGTATATAGTCTTTCATAAAGATCATTGTACATTCATGTACATCAATGTATAATTACGTACATCGTATATAAAAGTTATCCTTTAATATAAGAAAAGTAATAAGGGGGAGCATGAATCAGCAGTTGGCATATAAATTACTCGCAGCCTTTCTTGTATTTACCATGTTAGGCTCAGTATTCGCCTATTTCTTCATAGGGGCAAGAGACGACACCACGCAGCAAACCAATACTCCGGATACAAATACGGATAAATACAACGAAGAATTCTGGACGGTCAACCAGCCGTTCTATTCAATTTCAGATGGTCTCATAATGACGCCCCCTGGAGTGGTAACAGCACAATTTGTGGACCTTGAAAGCATGACCCCGCAAATGATCCAATGGGTGAGGCAGGATTTACAGGTCATCCAGGAAGTGGATTCCCTGTATAAATCAGATACCGTAAAAATGTATTATGCCAGGATACAGGAAGGAGATAATGATTCATTCCTGTTACTTAGCACCATGTACCCCCCTAAGAATGATTTTGAATATATCGTGCTGCCGAATACGAATAATATCCTGCAAAGGCAGGATACGGGCGCTATAAATATAATGGGAACCCCGGTAATTTATGCTTCGGATAAAACTGCAGGTGAAGTTCTTGAGATCATTTATGGATTAAATAAATCGGTCACAGCGTATGACCAATATGAAAATTTGCTGAAAAACGTGGACCCTGCGCCTTACCAGATGTTAACTTCAAATGTGAGTTTCTCCAAACAATTTTATATTGGAGTCGGGTTAATAAATGGAAGTTATGAAAGGACCACAGCTTACATTGATGCAAACTCAACTGTCCTGAAAAAACTTAACCAGTTAAAAGCCAATAGCACACAAAAAGGTTTCGTACAATATCAGGTCGATCAGAGTGGAAATTATACCGTTGTTAAAATAGTATCACCAGAACTGTTCACAGTTTTGACTGAGGAGACATCCTAGGCGCAAAATATATAGCATATCATGCTGTAGAAAGGGCCGATACTTTTATTCAAATGAATGATGAAGGATAAAAAATCCTGAAGGAAGTAATTAAAATGGCACAACAAACCTATATAAAATTTGAAGTTCCCGCTGAACTGTCCAATAAAGCATTAGAAGCTCTTGAGATGGCACGGGATACTGGAAAGATCAAGAAGGGAACAAACGAAGCCACAAAAGCGATCGAACGCGGGATCGCAAAACTTGTAATAATAGGCGAAGACGTAAATCCGCCTGAAATTGTCATGCATCTTCCCGCCCTTTGCGAGGAAAAGAATACACCTTACATATATGTGAAAAAACAGGTGGAACTTGGTGCAGCAAGCGGATTAAGTGTGGGCAGCGGCGCAGCGGCAATTATTGAACCTGGAAAAGGTAAAGAACTTGTAGAAGAAGTGGCGCAGAAAGTCCAGGCATTAAAGAAGTGAAATCATGGCTGATGAAGATGCAGGATATCCTGCCGAAATAGTTGAAATCGTTGGCAAGACCGGCATGCATGGCGAAGCCATGCAGATTCAGTGCCGGGTACTTGATGGCAGGGATAAAGGCAGGATCATTACCCGAAATGTCGTGGGACCGGTAAAACTTGGTGATATCCTGATTCTGCTTGAGACCTCACGAGAAGCAAAGAAATTAATGTCAAGGTGAGATCATGGAAAAAAGAAAATGCTCATTCTGCGGAGGAGCAATAGAACCCGGTACAGGCAAGCTTTATGCCAGGAAAGATGGAACTGTGTTCTATTTTTGTTCCTCGAAATGCCAGGGTAATTTAAACCTCGGCAGGATCCCAAGAAAGGTCGCATGGACCGAAGCTGGAAGGAAAGCCAGGGGAAAAACAACAACGTAAGGTGAGAATATTGGAGCGCACTTACGTGATGGTTAAACCCGATGGAGTGCAGCGTGGACTTATCGGTGAAGTTGTAAGCAGGATCGAGCGGCGCGGACTCAAAATAGCGGCTATGCGTATGAACACGATGTCGCTTGATTCTGCAAAGAAACACTATGCTGAGCATGCGCAAAAACCATTTTTCAATTCCCTGATAAGTTTCATTACATCAGGGCCATCGGTTTCGATGGTAGTTGAAGGAAAAAATGCAATATCTGTGATGCGCGCAGTTAACGGCGCAACCAATCCCGTGAATGCTGCTACAGGGAGCATACGCGGAGATCTGGCGCTGGATACAGGACGCAATATCGTCCATGCAAGCGATTCACCAGAATCTGCCATCAGGGAAATAACCATACATTTTAAGGAATCCGAAATAGCAGGATATACCAGGGCCGACGAAGCCTGTATATACGAAAATTAAGTTTTTCTTATCAAAAACGCTCCTTATTATATACTTTTAATATAATCTATAAGATATGGGCGAAAATCTGCGCACCCCCATCGTATGCGTGATGGGGCATGTGGACCACGGTAAGACGTCACTTCTTGATAAGATAAGAGGAACCACAATAGCAGAGCGTGAGGCGGGTCTTATCACCCAGCATATCGGAGCGACAGAAGTACCGCTCGATATTATAAAACGTGTATGCGGCCCGATATTCAAGGGAGATACAAAAGTTCCCGGTCTTCTTTTTATCGACACTCCCGGCCACAGGGCATTTACTACCCTGAGGGCACGCGGCGGGGCGCTTGCTGATCTTGCAGTTCTTGTTGTGGATGTAAATGAAGGATTCCAGCCCCAGACGCTCGAAGCTGTAGAAATCCTGAAGAGATTCAAAACCCCGTTTATTGTGGCAGGAAATAAGATCGATAAAGTGCCAGGATGGAATCCGCAACCAGGGAAGCCGTTCATATTATCGTTTCCTGAGCAGACCGAGTTTGCACAAGTAGGGCTTGATGAAAAAATATACGTGATCATAGGCAAACTCTATGAAATGGGCTTAAGCTCTGACAGGTATGACAGGGTACGGGATTTCCAGCGAAACATCGGTATCATGCCCGTAAGTGCGAAAACAGGAGAGGGCATACCCGATCTTCTTATGATATTGATGGGACTTGCCCAGAAGTTCCTTGAAAAAGATCTTGAGTACAGGGCTGTTGGACCAGGTATCGGGACAGTTCTTGAAGTTAAAGAAGAGACCGGTCTTGGAACAACGCTTGACGTGATATTATATGATGGGGAATTTAACGTAGGCGACACGATCGTTGTGGGAAGCAGGGATGCACCCATTTCAACAAAAATACGCGCCCTGTTAAAGCCAAGGCCGCTTTCCGAGATACGCTCAGAAGAGAAATTCAAACAGGTAAAGAAAGTCGTTGCAGCTTCAGGTATTAAGATCGCAGCTCCAGGTCTTGAAGGGGCGCTTGCAGGATCCCAGATCCGTGTAGCTGTAGGCAATATCGATGAAGTGGGAGCCGCCATCAGATCCGAAATAGACTCGGTAAGGATCGAAACCGAATCAAATGGGGTATTGATCAAATCAGATACGATCGGTTCACTTGAAGCCCTTGTAAATGAGTTGAAAAAGGAAAATATCCCTATCAGGAAGGCGGATATCGGAGATATTTCAAAACGTGATGTGGCTGAAGTAAAAACAATCAAAGACCCGCTTTTTGCAGTAATCCTGGGATTTGAAGTAGATGTTTTGCCGGACGCAAAGGAAGAACTGGCAGACTCAGATATTAAATTATTTACAAATAATGTTATCTATCGCATAATCGAAGATTATAAGAAATGGGTAGCAGAACAAAAGCAACTACTTGAGAAAAAACGTTACGAGACAATTATCAAACCAGGAAGATTCATTATAATGCCAGACTGTACATTCAGGCAAAGCAAGCCTGCAGTTGTTGGTGTGCGTGTCAGGGGCGGCATCATTAAAACAAATCTTGAAGTAATGAAAGAAGACGGCACGATTGTTGGAATAATAAAAGGAATACAAGAGAACAATGAGAATATAAGCGAGGCTAAGACTGGAAAAGAAGTGGCTATGGCTATTGACGGGCCTGTTGTTGGGCGCCAGATAAAAGAAGGGGATACGCTTTATATTGATATTCCCGAAAAGCATGCAAAGATCGCAGAACAGGAATTATTCGAAGCTATGAAAATAGAAGACAAAGAAACTCTCATGGCATTCATGGAGATCAAACGCAGAGATAATCCTTTCTGGGGAAAATAGAATAACTTATTTGTGTTAATAAAACGCACGGCAATGAGATTTTACACACACTTCACACAATAACAATTATATAATTGTAGGACGTAATAATCTCGTAAGAGGGTACAACAAAATGTCGATACTAGATGTAACGGAAGACCAGATCTTCCAGACTTTAGGCAAAGGGAGAGATCCCAATTTCAAGCCTATAGAAAAGGACAGGCCAGTAATTGTAAAACCTAAAAAAACATATTCTATTAATCAGAATGGAAAAGGAACTCCCCTGGTAAAAGCCACAAAACCTGTGGAACAGATTGTTAAAACCGAGATAACAGTTCCTTTACCGCAAAACGATGATTCGGTCAAGAAGCTTACAGAGGATTTGAATGAACTGAACAACCGTGTTACAGGGATACAGAAAATGGTAAAATGGTATATAGTACCCCAATTTGTAGTTGTTGTGGTTCTTGTCGTTGCTATTGTGGTAAAAGCTAATTCTTAGATCAACCGATATTTTATTGTATTAGCAATTCGTTTTGGAGGACATGAAATATATTGTCCTCGTCGGCGATGGGATGGCCGATTATCCAGTTCCTGAACTTGGTGGTTTGACCCCACTACAGGCAGCAGATACCCCTAATATGGATTTTATTGCAAAGCATGGAAAATGCGGTGTTGCAAAAACCGTACCCGATGATAAGCAGCCAGGCAGCGATGTTGCAAATCTTTCAATAATGGGGTATGACCCTGATAAATATTATTCCGGCCGCGGTCCGCTTGAAGCCGCAAGTATAGGAATAGATCTTGAAAAGGATGATATCGCTTTCCGGTGCAATCTTATCACTGAAAAAAACGGGTTGCTCGCGGATTACAGTTCAGGTCATATTTCAACTGAGGAAGCCGGTATCCTGATAAAAGCTGTTGATAAGGAACTTGGCAGATCATGCCGATTCCATGCGGGAGTAAGTTACAGGCATCTGCTTGTAATGAAACGCGCAGAGTTTGCACAATGTACTGCGCCTCATGATGTAGTAGGCCAATCGATTGAAGATGTATTGCCACAAGGTGATGATTCGCAATATCTGATCTCACTCATAAAAGCATCACAACCTGTTCTTGAAAAACACGAAGTCAATAATAAGAGAAAAAAAGCAGGAAAGAACACAGCAAACCTTATCTGGCCATGGGGGCAGGGAAAGGCGCCTGAAATGCCTCTTTTTAAGGACATGTTCGGGGTATCGGGTTCTATCATCTCGGCGGTAGACCTGTTAAAAGGGATCGGGAAGTATGCAGGTCTAAATATCATCGATGTTCCCGGAGCTACAGGATATCTTGATACTAATTTCTCAGGAAAAGCACAACATGCACTTGATTCACTAAAAGAACGGGATTTTGTCCTTGTGCATGTCGAAGCGCCTGATGAGGCAGGGCATATGGGAAATATAGAAGCGAAAATCAAAGCGATCTCTGATTTCGATGAGAAAGTAGTAGGGGGTATGCTTAATGAACTTGGAGGATTCGGGGATTATAAGATACTTATTTTACCTGACCATCCAACCCCAGTTTCCATAAAAACACATACAAGAGAGCCAGTTCCTTTTGCAATTTATTCTTCTTCAGAAAGTGCTGATTATGTGGACAGGTATGATGAATTCGCGGCAAAAGAAGGGATTTTCGGACTTGTGGAGGGACACAGGCTGATGAATTTACTGATCAGGGAAAGAAAATGAGGCGGTTTTGGATCCGGAAATAATCTGGTATTTAATAGGAATTTTTGCCGCATTGCTGACTACGTTTGGTTTTGTGCCCCAGATAATCAAAATGCATAGAACCAGATCTTCAAAGGATGTGAGCCTGGCCACTTTATGCCAGTTCAGCGCAGGGGTTTTTTTGTGGTCGTTGTACGGGATACATCTTGGGGATGCTATTATTATTATGGCGAATGTTATCAGTTTTTTAACTCTTATGGTAGCGATTAGCCTGTATTATCATTATTCAAAAAAATAGTTACTTTTCCCCGATAGTAACTTTTAGCATTTTATCGCCTTTTGTGATTTTATCTACGACATCCTGTCCTTCTGTGACCTGTCCGAATATAGCATAGTTACCATCAAGGAACTTTGCATCTTCCAGGGTAATATAGAATTGTGAGGATGCGCTGTTTGGATCATTTGATCGGGCCATAGCCACTGCGCCCTTCTTATGGGTCAATGATGCATTTATTTCCAGGGGAATGGTTTTTCCGGAACCTCCTGTTCCATCTCCTTTAGGATCTCCGCCCTGGATGACGAATCCCTGTCAACCCTGTGGAATATTAAACCATCATAGAATCCTTTCTGCGCCAGCTCGATAAAATTTTTTGTAGTTATCGGCGCTTCTTTTTCATATAGCTCGAACTTGATCGTACCTTTCTCTGTAACGATAGTGGCAAACCTGTTTTTTTCACTTACACATCCGAATGTCAGTGAGATCAAAACAATGATAGAAAATGCAATTATACGTTTCATGATCAGACTCATTTAATTAGTAAAAAATTGAATAATCTCCAAAAATGATACTTCCGGCAATGCCGGGGAAAATCTTACTTAATCTCTTCTTTCTTTTCTTCCTTTTCCATTTCTTTATCCATCTTGTAATCGTCAAACCCCATCCATGCGACGATCAAACCCACAAAGAGAAGGAAAAGACCGATGGTGGCTTTTAACAGGTCAAGAAGGTTCTGCCAATATCCGAGATATCCTTCGAATCCTGTATACCAGACAAGACCCACAATTAAAATAACTAAACCTATGAACATTTTAATTATATTATTTATCAGAGACATATATTCACCCAGTTTATATTGTTTTATCCCATATTAAAGTTTTTTTATGAACTGTCATGGAATATGAAAACAAACCAAGTCTATAACTAAAAAACTATATACCCCAACCAACATCTTAGCATCCCGCAGGGCTCGTGGTCTAGTCGGCTATGATATCGCCTTTACATGGCGGGGATCCGGAGTTCGAATCTCCGCGGGCCCATATTATTTTTATAAGCAGCTAATGGAATAATTATATTTTCTTCACAAACGGTAATCACTTATGGCCCCAATGAAAAATTGTATTCTCTGTAATAATTCCGCAGTTCATCCTCTTATATTTACAAAAACGTACCAAAAAATGGGAAAACGAAGTTATTTTCGCTGCCATGAATGTGACCTGATCTTTGTGCCTGAAGAGTTCCATCTTTTGCCCAAAGATGAAGAAGCCCGGTATTTACTTCATAATAATACGCTTTCAAACGAAGGGTATGTGAACATGTTCATGGAAAAAATAAAACTTATACATCAATATTGTCCCGGCATCAGTTCGATACTTGATTACGGGTGCGGGAATGAACATATCCTGATTGACTTACTGCAACGAGAGGCATATGATTGTGATTGCTATGACCTTTATTTCCATCCCTGGTTTCCTGTACGTTCATATGACCTCGTGATCTCTACAGAAGTTTTCGAGCATTTCAGGAATGCCAGGAATGAATTGATAAAAATACTTCCCCTTCTAAGGCCGGGAGGATTTCTTGCAATTATGACATCATTTCATGATACTGTAGAGGATTTTGAAAATTGGTGGTACCACAGCGATCCAACACACATTTGTTTTTTCAGCACGAAAACGTTTGATTGGATTTCAAAGCAATTTGGATTTAAGAAAATTTATTCTAACCAAAAAAACTTTATAATATTACAGTTAAAATAAATTCACTTAGACTATCTCTATATACTATAAAATGATTATAATTACTTATAGGAGTGATTCTATGGCAGAACCAAAGAAATCTTTCATGCAAGAGTTTAATGACTTTTTGACCAAATATGGAGTTATCGGATTGGCAGTTGCATTCGTAATGGGCGCAGCGGTCACAAAGCTTGTTTCGGCGCTTGTTGCCGATCTTATAATGCCTATTATTGGCGCCGTGATACCTGGCGGTGACTGGAGGGCTGCAACCCTATCCGTTGGAAGTATTAAGTTCATGATCGGGGATTTTGCTGGTGCGTTAATAGATTTCATTATAATTGCAATTGTAATTTTCATGATCGTAAAGTCCCTAATCAAAGAAAAAAAGTGAACGAAAATAATTAATTTTTTATTTTTCTCATAACGATCCCTTCCGCCACTTTGGGAAGGAAAAGCGTTGACTTCTGGGGAAAATTCTTCCCTTCAATAAATGCTTTTCTTTCAACGTCTTTTATTGAGAACGGATTTAAAAGAAACGCAACTTTATATTCCTTTGAATCCACTCTTGTTATTGCTTCTTCAGGACTTGCATTAAAAGACACATCCTCTACAGGCTTTCCCTGGATGACAGGATTGATCAGCCATTCATGAAGAACAATAAGGTCAAGCCCTACAATTTCTTTTTTCTCTCTTGAAAGATCATGCACAGCTTTCTCATCTGCCCTGAGGATGCTGAATTTTTTGCCGTCGTACATGCCAAGTTTAATATCAAATTCACTTCTGCGTTTCCTGAGCCGTGAATAGAATTCCTCATCGTTCGTATTGCTTTCCCAGTCGATTGAAAAATTCTCCCGTATTTTTTGTGTAAGTTCCTGTTCAATGAAATTGCGGACTGCCCTGTGCCAGGGTAAAAGTAAAAGAGCCCTGTCCCCTCCTTCCATCAGCATCATCATTGTATATTCAATGCCATCCTTTTCCCTCAGTAGATTTGAAGCTGTGTACCTGTGGTGCCCGTCAAGTATGAGAAGCTTAAGTCCTTTTGTCAACTTCTTGATCTTGCGGATCAATATTTCGTCAGTTATCTCCCACAAAAAATGACGGCTGCCATTCAGGATGACATCAACAACAGGAGGCTTATTTGGATCAGGTACGAAATCCGGGCGCTTAAAACCCAGGTATTCCTCGAAAAGGTTGTTCAAATCATGGTCTGGCATGCTGTATTCAGCTGCGATCGGTGAAAAATTCATCATACTTGCTTTCATCAACCTGTAGCGTTCATTTGAATTTATCTCAAAAATATTCTCATGCCCCACGATATTTCCTTTACCGAGTTCTTCAACTTTGACCAGTGTTACAAGACCGAATACAAAATACAGGCTTTTCCTGTCCTTTTCAGGAAGAAGGGCAAGTATTTCAGGAGAAAGGGAATACATGATCCCGTAAATATAAAATGCAGGTTTTTCTTGTTGAATGAGTACCTTTGTGCTGATGAAACGATCGAGTTCTTTTTTTGCAGATTCAATGAATTCATCCCGGTCCATGTCCTTCCTTCGGGTCGTAACATGGATTATGTTGTTTTTCTCATGGGCGAATTTCTGGTAATTTGCAGCATCTATGGTATCATAAACAGGACAAATGAGTTGATCTACCTGCATTTGCGGATTAATTACCGTGGCTTTAAAAGGTCGAATTTCTACCATTGGTGAGCATCCTTTCAACATTTATTTTTTTGGCTCTCAAAGGTCAATATAGAACTTGAATGTTTCGAGACAATAATATCCGAATTTTAAGGCTTTACAGTTGCAGCGATCTTACCCTGCCTGAATACCCGTATTACCCCGCCGCTTTGTGAAATTACCACTCCTATTGAATCTGTCCTCTGGGTAATGGCCGCTACTGAAGAGTGGCGCGTGCCAAGACCTTTTTGCAGTTTTACCATTCCTGTATCTAAGGTAATGTATCGCCCTGCAGCTTCAACAACCCCATCTCCTGTTATCACGAAGGCCCCATCCAATTGTGCAAATTCTTTGATATTATCGCTTATATCCGGGTCTGTTATCAATCTTTCTTCTTTTTTATATCCCTGGAAGGGATTCATTATTAGCTGCCTGGATTTAGCCATTACGTTTTCAGAATCCCCCAACAGGAAAGCTGTGCCAATAGAACGGCCCTCTCTTCCTTCTGTACTTATTTCAAGTGCGATTTTTATTACAGCCTCAAAGACCGTCTCCTTTACCCCTGTTCCTTTTAGCAGTTCTGTTATATCATTTTGCGGGCTTTCTTGTACCTGGGGTTTTTTGACTTGGATGAGCCCGAGCTTACTTTGAAGCAGGGCTAAGCGGTTCTGGTAATAACTTATAAGGCTCCTGATAACATTTATTTCACTAAAGTCATCGGTAATTTCAGCCGCATTCTTAAATCTTGCAATTGCCCTTATATATAATTCCCTGGCAAGCTCAAGATCTCCTCTATCCTGTGCGCTTTCAGCCCTTTTTACAATATTTCGTCCATCATCCAAAAGAACGTTTTTGCTCAATTCAAATCACTTCAATATCCATTCGATAATTTCGAGATGATAAGCGTTCTAATAATATAAGGCTAAAGGTCAAATAAAAAAATAGATTATTTTTTATGGACCGGTCGGGAATTGAACCCGAGGCCTCTCCCATGCCAAGGGAGCGATCTACCCCTGAGCTACCGGCCCTAGAAGGTGAGTTGCATAGTGCTTAATAAATGATAAAGGTATCGATTAGGTTTGGTTTTGGTGGCTCGATATTTGTTTTACAAAGATAAGGTTTAAATTACATGGCGTAATATGTGCGGTAGTCTCGGGCCCGTAGCTTAGCCAGGTGGAGCGCTCGGCTGATAACCGAGAGGTCTTGCGTTCAAATCGCAACGGGCCCATTGTGCTTTTTAAAAAAGCGAGTAAAAAACAGTACATACCACATATTTTAGAAGATCGGATTTTGTAAATTTTTTCTTTTACAACATTACAATGAAGATTATTAGGTTCTGAACTATAATTCATAGTAAATATCGAAAACTTTAGTTGTAACCTCAATATATTGGTGAATATGGAACATGATGAATATGAACTTGCATTGGATTTGATGGTGGAGCTAAGAAAGGAAATAATAGAAGCACAAAGGATTCGCGCCCAGGTCGTAGGATTTAAAATTACTTTTGTTAGTGCGAGTATCGGACTTATTTTGGCAAATTCTGATAAGGTTCCAAATAAACTGCTTATTATTCCCGCTTTAGCTGCGATTTTTTTTGATTTGCTTCTTAATAGCTATAGTTTCTCCATAAAGCGAATAGGAAGTTACTTGAGGGAATACTTTGAACCAATCCTTAAAAAGTTTCAATTTGGCCTGAAAAATATCCTTATGGGAGGATATATATTAAATGGATGAAGTAAAGAAGATCTGTGTCTTATTGGAAATCTGGGAATAACAATCTTGGCAGTAATTCCAGCTCTGCTTGTTTTAGTAAATCCCTTTAAATTGATTTCTTCATTACCATTAATTATTATTCTTTTTTTGTTTGTTTCTTATGATATATACGCGTCCTTTCGTACAACGAATATTCTAGTGAGAAATAAAGTAAAAATGAAGTTTAGAAGAGAAATATGCCTCAGCTTCACGATAAATAGTTCGTTGTTCTTTTTTGTCAGAAAAGGTAAATGAGGAATCTATATGAATGTTATCAGCATTATATAATTCAGGTGATAAACATTCCTGTATGTCCAGTATGTAATAAATATTTTAATTTGCTCATAGCCGTAAATCATCATCTGCGTGACAATGGAGACGAAAAACATAGTGAATACTGTTCAGCAAATAATATCCCACAAAAGATATCTACCCAGGCAGAAAAAGTTTTAGAACAAAAAAGAAAACGAGCAACAGAAAAACCAAACAAACTAACCAGAGAAATAACATCAAAAATAGCGAGAAGTAAAGAAATAAAACAAGCAAAAGCAAAGAAATTGAACCGAAGAAGGACTAACAATCAAGCAGTCAAGAAGGAGAAAAATACGTAAACGTCTGAGTGCTATCAATTTTGAAAAACTTCGAGGGCAATAAGAATAACCGAAAGAGCACAGGAGCCAGATCAAATCATCTCCATCCGTCCCCCGGCAACTTCAAACCGCGCCCGGCCCTCTTTCGCTCGTCCTGATACGAACAACTTCTTCAACCGGCAGGATGAATATCTTGCCATCACCTATGTTCCCGGTTTTTCCGATGTCGCATATAATTCCAACTGCTTTTTCGACATCCTTATCATCCACGACAAGTTCAAGTTTTGTTTTAGGGAGAAGATCAACCCTGTACTCACTCGTCCTGTATGAGAGCACTATGCCTTTCTGCCTGCCTCTTCCTTTTACTTCATAGGTCGTCAGTCCAATGAATCCTGCTCTGGCAAGAGCAGTCTTTATTTCACCCAGCTTCTCAGGCCTTATTATGGCTTCAATTTTCTTCATATTATCACCTCGAAATTTTTGGGATTGATCCTCTTAGACATTTTTTCTCCATCAGCCTCGTAGCCCCGTTTCATGTACCATTCCTGTAATTTGAGGGCAGGTACAAGGGGATCAGTTGAAAAGACTCTCAGTTCAACTTTTTGGAATCCTGAAGTCATAGCGGTCTTCTCGGCAAAAGCCAGGAGGCAGCTTCCAAGACCTGTGTTCCTGAATTTCCTGTCCACAAATACTTCTTCAACGGAAAGCGCCTTTTCATTCCTGGAAATGTTTATTATAAGTTCTCCTGCCATACCTTCAGGCACATTTATCCTGTGGCATTGCAATTCACCGTACTCTGTCCGGTATCTATAAAGCTCCTTTATCGACAAATACTCTCCTAACCGTGTTTGGAATTTTATGCATCTAAATCAACTCCTTACAAGTATGCCTTCTCTCCATGCTGGGAAACGTCAAGTCCTTCAACTTCATGTTCATCCTTTACCCTCAGGCCCATCGTTGCATCAAGGACCTTGAGAATTATTGCGGTCACTACAAGCGAATATACCAGTACAGCCGCGATCGCTATCATCTGCTTGACCACAAGTCCCGGGTTTCCGTAAATAAGCCCGTCTGCGCCGGCAGAGTTTACTGCAACGGAAGCAAATATTCCTGTTGCGAGAGCGCCCCAGATTCCTCCGACCCCATGGCATGCCATGACATCGAGAGAATCATCGATATTGGTCTTCCTTGACCTCAGATGCATCGCAAAGTAGCAAAATATTCCCGCCCCTATTCCGATAATTATGGCTGGAACCACGCCTACAAAGCCCGATGCCGGTGTTATTGCTACAAGTCCCGCGACACCTCCGGTAACGATCCCGACAGCATTTGGTTTTCCTCCGTGTGTCCAGCTTACGAATGTCCATGTAAGAGCCGCCGCTGCCGCAGCTGTGTTCGTTACAATGAAAGCGCTTGCTGCAAGGCCGTTGGCGGCAAGGGCGCTTCCTGCATTGAAACCGAACCATCCGAACCACAGCAAAACACCCCCGATTATGGTCATCGGGACGTTGTGCGGCGCCATGTTCTCGCTTCCGTATCCAAGACGTTTTCCTATGATTATCGCGGCGGCAAACGCTGAAATTCCAGCTGTGATGTGTACGACTGTACCTCCTGCAAAGTCAAGTGCACCAAGGGTTCGTATCCATCCGCCGATCCCCCATACCCAGTGTGCCACCGGGTCATAGACAAGGGTTGCCCAGAGGACGCTGAAAACCATCATTGTGCTGAATTTCATCCTGTCAGCAAAGGATCCGGTTATTAATGCGGGTGTGATAATTGCGAACATCATCTGGAATACCATGAATACCGACGCAGGTATCGTTGCTGCATAATCAGGGTTTGGGGCTGCTCCCACACCATTAAGGCCAAGCCATTCAAGGCCCCCTATCAAACCTCTTCCGGTATCATGACCGAATGCCAGGCTGTATCCGAAAAGCACCCACTGGATGCTTATTATTGCCAGTATTATGAAGCTTTGCATGATGATGGCAAGGACGTTCTTTTTCCGGACCATCCCGCCATAAAAAAACCCGACTGCTGGCGTCATTAACATGACAAGGGCAGCAGATACAAGTACCCATGCTGTGTCTCCCGAGTTGATCTGTGCTGTTCCTGCTTTTTCGGCAAGAGCAGGCATTGTAATTATTGAAAAGATCGCTACTGATAAAGAAGCAAATCTTGGATTTCTTATCTTGAACATTTGGCATCACCTCATTATTATATAGGCATACGGCAACTTACTGTATATTTAATAATATTTAAATATTCCTACTCAGGACGTATAAGTATATATAGTATAAAATATTTTATGGACTAACCTTTAATAAAATGTAAGAAAAACCTGAATAATTATGAGAATCCATTCACTTGAACACGAGCCTTTTGAAGGACTTGCAAATATCGAAGCATGGGCAACAAGCAAAGGTCATACGATCACAAGAACCCGAATATATAAAAACGAAGGATTCCCGGATATGGATGATTTTGACTGGTTAATGATCATGGGCGGCTCAATGAGTACCTATGAGGAAGAAAAATATCTCTGGCTTGTTCCTGAAAAGAAATTCATTGGTGAGGCGATCGAAAAGAAAAAGACAGTTGCTGGGGATTTGCCTTGGTTCCCAGCTTATTGCCGATGTTCTTGGCGGGAAAGTCAGGCCGAACATTAATAAAGAGATCGGCTGGTTCCCGGTTTTTTTGACACCGGAAAGTAAGAGCATCATCGATTTTCAAGGATTTTCCCCGGGAATTCATTCCAGTCCACTGGCATGGAGATACGTTCACTATCCCGGATGGTGCGACATGGATCGCAAAAAGCCAGGCTTGTGCGAACCAGGCCTTTGAATATGATGATGGAAGGGTAATAGGACTTCAATTCCACCTTGAATATAACGCTAAAAGCATTGACCTCATGTTCAGGAACTGCCTTGAGGATATCACGGAAGGGAAATATATCCAGAAACCCGATGAAATCCTGGAAAATATAAATAATGTCCAGGAAACAAATCGATTATTGAATCTTCTTCTGGACAAGATGGCAGGAAAATTTAGCGAATAATCATGGATGACATAGCATGTGTAAAATTCATGATCGTGTAAAGACTGAGGCGAAAGCTTTTATTACATCACTGCGTAAAAGCGGAAAAATAATTATTCTATAATTTAAGATCAAAGAGGATTATTATGAAGTTTCAGGGAAAATCAGTACGAAAATATACAGGCGGAAGACTCATACGGCAAAGAGGTAAGAAAAAATACGAGCTTGGTGGAGAGCAGGCCAATACTCATCTGGGCGAAACCATTCGCAAAACAGTGAAAACATTGGGCGGCTCAGAAAAAAGTACGCCTCTTAAGAGCACAAACCGCAATAGTAACAGACCCATCAACAAAGACATCAAAGGTCGTAAAAATAGAGACTGTTACCGGAAATCCGGCAAATACACACTATGTAAGGCGAAACATTGTGACAAAAGGCTCCATAATCAAGACTGAAATCGGAAGCGCCCGCGTCACGAACAGGCCTGGACAGGAAGGCAGCATCAACGCTGTTCTCATACCCAGTACTGCTTAAAAGTAACCCATAATTCCGGAAGATGCTCCTGTAATATTTTGTTATTACAGCAAGCATCCATTTTTATTCTTTTTTCAAGAGCGCGGCCCAGCGGCCTGCCAAGCAATCTGTGTATTTTAGTTTCATATTCGCAAATCTGCCCGATATCATCATTTTCCAGCGCTTTTATAATCGTTTTTCCTGCTAATTCACCCGCAAGTATTGCATTATTGATGCCCGCGCCCGTTATCGGGTCAGCCATTCCTGCGCTGTCACCTGCAAGAAGAACGCTGCCAGATACAAGTTTTTCCCGAAGGCCTCCAATAGGAAGGGCGCCTGCGATATATTCTTTTTTATTACCAGAAAGTCGATGTGCGATTTTGGATCCGGCTATAAATGCATCAAGGTTCTCCCGCGGGGATTTTTTAGCTTTTATCATTCCCAGCCCGACTTTGGCTGAATTTTCCCCGGTCGGATAAATCCAGATATATCCGCCCGGGGCATAATCAAAATCAAAAAATATCTCACAGGTTTGCGAAATGGGCTCGATACCCTTAATGTGATACTGGGCGCATGCGGCAAATCTTTGCCCAGGTAATCCCAGTATTGAAGCTGTCTTTGAAAAAACACCATCTGTGCCAATGATTATTCTTCCGGAGGCACTACCATTACGGAATTTCACTATACTGGGACTTACCTGGCCGATTGAATTTTCCTGGTTTGCCTGGTTTACCTGATTTTGTGGACTTATTGGACTTAATGGACTTATATTGACGAGAGGTGAATTCCACATGACCTTAGCCCCCGATTCGGTTGCTTTTGACAATAAACCCATATCGAACGAAGGTCTATCCACCACATATCCATTCAATGAAAAATCATGATACGAATTGTCAGGAAAATAGGTACGCATTTGGTTTATATTTGACTGGAGAATAGTTTCATCAGGGACATCAAAATTTATTGTTTTACTGATATAACCGGCGCAAGGTGACCTGCACTTTTCATTTTTCTCAAGGATGAGGACATTAAAACCTGCCTGAGCTGCTGTTCTTGCAGTAACAGAGCCGGCAGGTCCTGCACCGATGACGATCAAATCATGCATTAGCGATAGACCCATTCATGTGAGTAATACTTTGGCAAAAGAGTGTTAGTAAGCTCCTGTTCCTTATTGCTCAGGGATCCGGATTTTAAACGTATGGAAAAGCGTTCCTCAAATTTCTGTTTCATAACATTTTTAATCTCTTCCATATCACGCTGTTCCCCGAGTTCCCTGTCAAGCCATGTAAGCCCTTCCCGTACGGATGCAATTTTTTTATCCATGAATTTCTCTTTCGGGATATTTGATATCCGAAGCATCTCTTCTATATCAAAATCAAGAAGAAGAGTTCCATTCTGGAGCAGTTTTCCTTCCCAGCGCGTCTGGGCGTTTCCTGAGATCTTTTTGTTATCCACAACTACATCGTTTATCGGACGAAAAGCTGCATTCATCCTGTAATGTATTAGTGTATCAATGAGGACGCCGCATACCTGTTTATATGATTCGATTATATCCATGGGGAACAGCTCATTATCGATCGTTCCCACAACACCATAATTTACCTGCCTGCAACGGTCATCTGAAAACGCAATGCCTCCACCGCTTATACGTCTTGTGATCGTATAGTCTTTGCATTGCATGAGGTTCAATTCGACTTCTGCCTTCTGGAAAAAACCAAGTATAATGGATTTTTTCGGGGTCCAGAAAAAGAAGGTATTTCCTTCATCGGATTTCAGTATTGCTTCATCCATGGCCATCATATCGCGAATATCCACAAGCCCGAAATCAATAAAACGCCATTCTTCCATATTATCCCTCCAGCGCTTTCATTATGGATTCGGTAAAGTCAGCGGGTGATGTCCCAGGTGATTGGATCTTTTCCCGTATGTAAATATCTTCTATCTTATGTTCCACATCAACACGATTTGCCTTAACACCTTTAAGTTCTTCGGCGATCATGAAGAAAGACTCTTCAGGAAACAGGAAAAAATCTCCTGAGATGTTTATTTCTTTTATCCTGCCGTTCTCGGTCGTGACAAATGATCTTATGAGTCCACCTTTTGATTTATGGATTCCCTGTGGCGTTTTTATTTCCATGGTATTTACTCCAGCTTATTCAGGAACATCCTGCTTCTATAAAAAAATATCACTTACATTCGAGTTCCTTTGTTTTGCCAGGCTATTTTGTGTGAACCCATTATTCCTGTCCTGAACCTTGGACATTTATCTGCACCGCAGTTCTTGGAAAATCGTTCCACACATTCTGTGACCATTCGTATGGGCAAAGTATCTGTGTTTTCATAACCGGCAAAGGAAGCAAATAAACCTTTACCGATAGCACAGCCTGATATGGCCCTGATTTCCATGATTTTCTCCCACTACAGTTCCCACTATAGTAAATAAAACAATTAATAATTATAATATATATACTTACCTGTCGTTTAAAAAATTAAGACTGTTTTCCTTAATTATTTGTGAAAGAACATTTTATATTCTAAAATAATAAGTTAGATGCATGCGTATCGGAGTTATCGCCATACAGGGAAATGTCGAAGAACATGTCATTGCATTAGGAAATGCACTTCGTGAGGCCGATCTTCAAGCTGAAATAATAAAAATAAAACATAAAGGGATTGTTGGTTCATGCGATGCTTTGATCCTGCCGGGGGGAGAAAGCACGACACTTGGCCGGCTCTTGAAACGGGAAGGCATTGCGGATGAAATAAAGACTGCTGCTAAAGCCGGGATCCCAATTATGGGAACATGCGCAGGGCTTGTTCTTCTTGCAAAATATGGCGATGAACAGGTGGAAAAGACAGGGCAATCATTGCTTGAGCTTATGGATATCCATGTCAACAGGAACGCATTCGGGCGCCAAAAAGAATCATTCGAGACCCTGATCGATTTTAATGGATTTGATGCGCCTTTTAACGCGATATTCATCCGCGCTCCAGGCATCACAGGATGTGCAAATGACGTGGAGATACTTTCAAAATATAACGATTCAATTGTGGCAGCAAGACAGGAAAATATGCTTGCCCTTGCATTTCATCCTGAATTGACAGATGATTACAGGATACACCATTATTTTTTGAAAATGATAGGATGAATCATCCCATCTGTTTCAATTTCTTCTCAATTTCGTTAAGATCATCCTGATATGATTTCCTCTTATCTTCATATTCTTCATCAAGAAGATTCCCGGATTCATATTCTTTTTTAATATCTTTGATCTTAGAAGATAATTCCTGTTTTAGTTTTTCAAGTTCTTGTTTGTTTTTTCTTTCAAATTTTCCAGATAATATACCACTGCCAACCTTTGAAGGTTCTTTTACCTTATTTTCCTTTGGAATTCGGGCTGTTTTATCTGGGGTCTTGTCACCATTTCCTTGGGTTTTTAATTTTTTCTTTATGTAGGGATATGAAAGAGCAAGGATTATCAAAATACCGATAACGATATACGGAGCATAGCTATTTCCCGCTTTCGAAGATTGTGATTTTTCTGCTCCTGAAGATAAAATTTCTAAATTAAGTTCATTGAACAGAGGGTTTGAAAACCTGTTTGTTTCACCCTTTGCATCTGATTCTGTAGGAATGATCTCATTACTATTTTCATCAAGGAATCTGCTTGTGCTTCCTTCAGATTTATTGACCTTTACTATAACTGCTGCCAGTCCTGGTTTTTCCATGAACCTGTAATTTATTATGCCGGGGATAGCAAATTTCTTGGCAAATTTTCCCATACCCGACGGCGTCTCTGTTACAATATATTCAACTGCATAAAGACGGGGCAAAGAGGAGTTCTTTTCAACAAATTCCTTCCAGCTTAAAATGTTTCCGTTTACATTGAAATCAAGAGGTATCAATCCCCCGCCAGTCATCATTTCGGATCGGCTGAGTCTGATTGTTTCATTATCCGTTCCATCAGGTAACCATGTTCTTAGATCACCATAGAAATTTTCTGTTCCGATATTCCTGAAAATAAGGGTTTCACGGATGAACAATTTGTTTTCTGCCTTTAATTGGACCGAATCCACTTCGATCAGATGCTGGACCATTACAATATCCTGGTCTGAATCTGTTGTATTGTTTAAGTCTATTGGCGGGATCGTTCCAGTATCTTGCAGGATAGTTATATTGCTGGCATTTCCGCCCATTCCTGCGAATCCTAAAGCGCCATTTGCCAACAAAATGACTAATAATGCACAGATTATTATTTTTTTTATGTTTTTCATTGATTCACTTCCATCCACAATTGTATTTAAGATAATAATTAAGTTATCTATTTTAAATTTGAATTCTATTTCGTTTATTTTTTATCTTTTCCTGAAATAATTTCGTTTATTCGTCGCAAAACTTATGAAGATAAGAGTTGCAGAGGATATATAAATACTGGAATATTTTGATCATTATGCCCTACGCAGCAAAAGACAGACAGGAATTCATCAATCGTTCAAACCTTATCCCGGATTCCAGAATCCTGGATTTTGGGGGAATGCTATCCGAAGAGCTCACTAATGCTGTTTTCGGGATAACCTCAAAAAGAGTACTGTCAAACGCAGTCCTTATAAAACCGCTGCTCTTGCCATTTAAGAATTCTGTCTTCAAATCAGTTGTTTCGTATCATTACTTTGATCTTGTCTCATCTGACAAACTTGATTTCCTGTTTGAAGAAACAGCAAGAGTGCTTGATAAAGACGCAAGCTTTTCATTCATGATAATGCAGTGGGCTGCAAACAATGAAGCGCAAAAGTCAAATCTGCTTTTTAATGAAGTACTGAAAAGCATTGGCGCGCTTTACCAGCATGATTTTGAAGATATCAGCAACAAGCTTAATGCATCGGGTTTCACAGAGATAACAGTTGAAAGCATCAGGCGTGATATCACGGTCCCTGAGGCATTTGTCAATGAGCACCTCTTGATGCTGGGGAACCTTGTTAAAATAGAAAAAACACAGGGCAGAGAAGGGTTAAAAGCACTTTCAAAGCAATACTTCCATAAAGTAAAAGAACATGGTGAAGCCATGCTGCCAGCTATACATTTTATCGCGAAGAAATGATATGAAGAAAAAACATCTTGAGATGATGCTGGAAAAGGTGGAAGGTTTCAAGTCACCCAAAGCCGATAAGGAACAATATGCAACACCAGCAACTGTCGCGTCTGAGCTATTGCATTTCGCTTTTATGAGAGGAGACCTTTCTGATACAGTTTATGATCTTGGATGCGGAAGTGGCATCTTTGCTATTGGCGCTAAACTCCTGGGGGCAGAAAAGGTTATAGGTTTTGATGATGATAAAGAGGTTTTAGAGATTGCACGGGCAAATGCACATAAACTTGACGTTGATGTTGAGTTCGTATGCAGCAATATTTCCGATATCAGTGGAAAAGCGCATACGGTTGTAATGAATCCGCCTTTTGGCGCGCAGAAGAAAGGAAGTGATCGCCCTTTTTTGAGGAAAGCCCTCGAATTAAGCAGCGTGGTTTATTCCATACACAATGCCCAAAGTGCGGAATTTATAAATAAATTCATAAGCCCATCGGTCATAACAGAATACAAATTAATAGATTTTCCGATAAAAAGGACATTCGGATTTCATAAGAAGGACAGACTGGTCATAAAAGTTGAGATCTACAGGATCGAGAAAAGAACAGAGGGATAATTATTAGAATCAAACGAAAGAAAATAACAAGCAGGAGAAAGCTTGGCAAGGGTGATGAAAAAGAACCCAAGGAAGTAAAAGAAAGCGAGCTAGAGCTGGAAGAAGAAGTTGAAGAAGTAACCCCGGAATCGGAAATTACAGAAGAAACCGTACAATCGGAAGAACCTGTTGAATCCGAACAACCTGTTGAAGAAGCAATTGAGGAAGAAGCCGTTGAGGAAGTACCAAAAGAAGAAACCAGAAATGTTTTGCCTGGCGACCTTATTGGAACTCTGGAAGAATTCATGCCAAAAAGCGGCGCATATATGGGCGGGGGGAATATTTACGCATCAGCCAGCGGTATTGTCAGGATAAACAATAAAGAGCGTTCCATATCAGTTGAACCGGTCACGAACACCCCCCCTCATCTTGTGGTTGGAGATATCATTATCGGACAGGTCACGGATGTGAAAGATTCAGTTGCGCTCATTGAGATCGCAGGAATTAAAGGCAAAGGCGAACGCGCGATCGTCAATGCGGACCAGGCGGCAATTCATGTATCAAATGTAAAAGACGCTTATGTCAAGGAATTGTATTATGAATTCGCTCCATTTGATATAGTAAAGGCAAGAGTACTTGACCTTCGCAACATGCGCCTGTCAACGGTCAATAAGGAACTTGGCGTTATGAAGGCTTATTGCGGCAATTGCAGGACCGTGTTGAAATTAGATAACAGCAAACTTAAATGTCCCAAATGTGAAAGGACCGAGACACGAAAATTATCTTCGGATTATGGGACAGGCATTATATAGGTGATATTATGGAACTTACAATTCTTAAGAAGACGGACAAAGAAATAAATATTAAGGTAGCGGGTGAATCTCATACCATGCTCAACATGCTAAAGACCGCTTTGCTCAACAACAAACATGTTGAAATAGCAACATATGATATAAAGCATCCAACGATCAGCGAACCGATCCTTTTCGTGAGGACAGATGGCGCAGACCCCATTGATGTGATAAAAAAAGCATCGAAGGACCTGATCAAAGAATGCAAAGAGTTTATTGATCTTTTCACGAAGAAGACAAAGTAGTTAAAGCCGCATACTCCTCATCGATAAGGTCATCCACCATAATCCCGTTCTCAACAGCAACGAGAATGGCGCTGACCTCTATTGATACCTGTTTTGAAAACTCTTCCTGTTTTTTATTTATCATCGCAATAACTTTTCTTTTATCGATCTTCGTGCCTTGTATTATACGATCGATTATCCTGTCAAAAATTGTTTTGTTATCCACAATTATGGGTTCGGGTTTCCATCCTGAAGGTATCTCGATTTTAGTTATATCAAATGAAGGGCGCACAAGCTCCCCATCGCGTTTTAAAAGCCCAGATCTCAGCGCATCACTTAATTTGATTTTTGCCTGCTCAGGATTGAACCATTTCAGATCCAGGGAAAGTGCCAGGATAAATTCCATCTCCTTTAGCGCATCTTTTCCCCTTCTCTTAAAGGGCATTGATACGGTATAAGTAAGATCAGACATTTCCGGCCTTTCTTTTAATCTCTTCAACAATTGTGTCGGCTATTCTTTCCGGATCAGTCCTTGCAAGACCATCGATCAGATGAATGTTCATGGTAAGAACGCTGTTATCAAGGTTTGTCCTCACAAGATATGTATCGCCTTTGAAAGCCACACGATTGTATTTTGCATCCAGAACGGAATATTGCAGGTTAATTTTAAAATCAATTATTCCTTCAGGTGTAATATCCCTTAGCACCGAATCAAGAGTGTTCTTATTAAGAGGAACAAAATCAACGCTTTTATCTGCTATTTCAACCCCGATGCTTCTCTTGGCTTTTATAGGAGTAGCTTTGCGGTCAGGCCCATCTGTGACAAATGAACCGAACTGGCCGTCAAGTCCTGCAATTGTAATTACAAGGTAAGGGAGGTCGGCTTCGAATCTAAATTTGCGTTCAAATTCCGGGTTTTGTGGGAAAAGATGGTATGTGCGTCTCATATCAGCATGTATCGTCATGATTTCTTAAAAGCTTATTGCTTTGCATTATTTTACACTTTGCATTATTCTATAACAGATACTCCATTACCTATTGTAGTTATATATGCCTCGCTTTTTACCTGTTTTTCTGAAAAAGCCCGTATCATCGCTTCTGCGATCGTCTCTCTTTCATCCATCCTGCAAACCGCGATCAATGTGGGCCCTGAACCGCTTATGGTCACACCTGCTGCGCCTGCCTGTATAGCACTCTTTTTAACTTCCTTATATCCTTTTATAAGTTTTGATCGGATCTCTTCTATGACATGGTTCGCCATGCTATCCCCGATAAGTTTGATATCGTTTTTCATCATTCCGACCACCATAGAAGCAGCATTTCCCGTATTAAAAGAAATATCATCAAGAGATAGTTTTTTCGGAAGGATAGCGCGGGCATGGCGCGTGCTGACTAAGATTTCGGGATGAACAGCAACTATACCAATATTCTCAGGGTAAAGAGAAATTATTTTATTTTTATGAACAATGACAAAACCGCCATATATAGCAGGTGCAACATTGTCGGCATGAACTGCTCCTGATACTGCTTCTTCACCCTTCGCAGCTATTTGCACAAGCTCTTGCCGTGAAAGCCCAAGTGAAAACATTTCATTTATAGCAAATGCAACGCCTGCCGCGGGCGCAGCGCTGCTTCCAAGCCCGCTTGAAAGCGGGATATTCCTGCGTATTGTGATATTCACAGGACTATTCATGATCGAAGCAACGATACCTGCAGTATTTCTTTGCGGGTCAGTCGGAACATACTGGGAATCTCTTCCCAGGATCACTATTTTTGTGCTATCGCTTTTTTCGATCTCAATTATATCAAAAGGAGTTTCAAGGGCAATTCCAAATACATCAAAGCCTGCCCCAAGGTTAGCAGAAGTCGCAGGAACTTTTATTTTCAAATGATCTTTTGCCATTATCTTTTGTAACCAATAGTACGGAGGAATGATCTTCTTTCTTCTTTATCTTTGGCGCTTTCAATACCTTTTGGTTTTTCGCCATCAATGACGCCAAGGATGCCCCGGCCCTCTTCAGTCCGGGCTATAATAACTTCCAGGGGATTGGATGTAGCACAAAAAATATTACATACTTCCTGAAGGCTTTTTATGGAATTCAGGACATTTATGGGAAAGGCATTTCGCATGAAAACTATGAAGCTGTGGCCGCATCCAAGTTCCATTGCATTAATTTGCGCCGCTTTGATAAGTTCTTCATCATTTCCATCAGTCCTTACAAGACACTTTCCTGAAGCTTCGCAAAAGGCCAGGCCAAATTTAATGCCCGGAGCCGAACTAATAAGCGTTTCGTACAGGTCCTCGGCGGTTTTTATGAAATGCGATTGGCCAAGGATCAGGTTTGTATCAGGAGGCGCCGTTATTTTTATAGATTTTAATTCCATGTTTCTCCCTTAATTATTATTGTTTTGTTGGTATTTAAATGATGCTGATTTTTATAATTTCCATATTATAAGCAATAGTATGTCAATAAAAACACCCATGCTGGAATGAACATTATCCCCTTATAGTTTTTAAGCATAAAATCAATGCATAGAATTAAATTTATACAATTTAGGCAAGTGGATTGATTGTTTTTAGCCAGGGAATCTTTTTAAAGTCCTTTTCATTTTCCGTATAAATTGAGAATACATTATTCTCTTTCATAGTTGCAGCCAGTAATGCGTCCCAATAGTGAATGCCATGTTTTGAGCTGATTCCGATAGCTGATTTAATTGTTTGAGCATTAAAATTAAGGACATGCCAGCCCTTGAAATCTATGATATGTTCGATAAAGTCTTTTGCAACCTTTATGGGGATCGGATTTGAAATCTTTTTTGTTACAACAACATAGAACTCTGAAAGGTTCTGGACAGAAACGGTAAGATCTCTTTTTCTTTTCCAGCAGTCTGCCACAAGCTCATTGCATATCTTTCTCTTTTCAGGTTCACCCTCATCAAAAACATAGCTCAGTAAGTTCGAATCGATAAGGATAAGTTCATCGCTCATAGAGTTCATCCCTATCCCTGTATAGTCTCTTACCGAAATTGAATTTCAGTTCAAGTAGTGCCAATGCCTCTTGCGCTATTTTTTCCTGCCTTTTTTCATATACCCATTTCTGCATCGCTTCAGTCAGCGCTTTCCCAAGGTCTCCTTTTCTGGCGCCGTGGACATTGCGGACAAGCTTTCGAAAATCCTTTTCGACGTCGTCTTTGACGTTTACTGTTATCGTGCCCATGAATGTAAATTGATTTTTGATGTATTTAAATGTTTAGTAGTTATAAATTTTTATCAATTTTTTCTAAATTTTCAGTTCATCTATGTGAATCATTTCTTCAATATCAAGTAAAATAGATAACTCATTTGTATCTATTTCAATTTCACTTTCCTGCACAAAAGCCATGGGATTTGTACCGCCGATCACAGCAATGCCCAGTTTATCCCTTCCCACCTGGATACCCAGTATATCATTATTGGGCTCCCCGACTTCAAGAATACACGAGAATCCCGCTTCACCGAGGGAATCAAGCACATGTTCTATCCTGTCGCGGGCTGACATGGGAGCTTCTCTCAGATTTGCCAGTATCTTTCCAGTGCCGGTGTTGATCATCTGGGTCACAGATGTGAGTTCCTGGGACATAAAAACATCAAGGGGATCGATCGTCGTGCTGTCGTATGTCAAAACATCGGTAAATCTCAGTGGCGAACCTTCATGGATCTCAATAACCCCACCCAATTTCGGTTTTACAGGTATTCCGGCTTTTAGCAGGACCCCATCTATCGTGATACTGCAGGCTGTAGCTATTCCAACCTTTCCGGTTTCAATTTTGACATCGCCGATTTTTTCTCCCGGGCGTATTATTTTAATATATGGGCTTACTGCAAGCCCGCTATGGATAGCCTGCCTGAAAAGACCGATGATCTTTTTGAGCTCTGATTCATTTACTATGGAGATATTTACGATTATTTTACCTTTTCTTTTTACCGGATCAAAGGTAACCTCATACATCATATTTTCGATCCTTGAGATAATGAACATTAAATCAGCCATATTAATTCAGAAGTCATGTATAATTACAATGAGTCATAAACATACCGAAAGATTAAGTATTTTAGAATTGTAAGAAGTGATATTAATGAATAAACAGGTAGTAATTGATATTGTAAAAAATATTTTTTCAAATCGTGGTTACAATATAAGTTCTTCTGAAATGTGCGACCTTCTTGCTGAAAAGGATAATGAACATTTTTTAATAATATTTGAAAAAGACCCTAATTTTAATAATATCAGGTATTTTTCAAATAAGGCGAAAAGATATGGTAAGGGAATAGTGATATCAGATTCCTTTGATGAAAAGATACGCATGTTCGCACTTGATGATGGCCTTACTCTCTGGGACAGGGGGGAACTTGAAATGCAGATCGGCAGAGTAGTGCTGGGAGATGCTCTTTCAAAGTATGAGGAAAAACAGACTGTAAAAGAGGAAAGTGTTTTTTCATCCATTCAAGATCAAGCGGAAGTAAATGAACATCTGGCAAAAGAACATTTTACAAAAGAAAATTATTCACAGGATTATGAAAAAACTATAAAAGTAATGCTGCGTTGCGTACCTGTAAATATAGGAAAAAAAGATGCTTTATCAATAGCGCAAGCTAAAGTCGGAACGCCAAAAAGCCAGACATTGAAATTCATCCCGGTCTGGAATTATCGTTATTCTTTTAACATCCAGAAGAAATATAAATCAAAACTGGTTGACCTGACGGGTGAGGGTGAAGGATATATTCATGCTATAACGGGTGAGAATTTTTTTAATAAATACACAGACATCAGGGAAAATATCCTGATGCCTACCCAGAATTATGATATAAGGCAGCCAACTATCCAGAAAAAAGATGCTTCAGTAAAAGCCCTGAATTCCATTATCCGGGAACATACAAAGCAAGTAAGGCTGAATGAAATGATAGGTGATACGATAGTCTTCGAAAACAGGATATTTGCGCCTGATCCATCTGAAATTAATCTAAATATGGATATACTGTACGTTCCTGTATGGGAGATAAAAGGTAAACGCGAAGTAATTGATATAAACGGGTATGACGGGCATATAATGGCAATTAAGCTTTACAATGATGCTGAGCTGGTTTGAACCCGGATAGCCACTCAAATCGTAATAGAATTAATTTTGGTACTATTTTTCATCATACCATTCTGGATAGAATTCAAAATATTCATCTCTATATTAACAAATTCATTGATTTTTTTGTATATTGTCATTTTTCCCTCCCCTGTGGCAGAATATTTCTTTGTCCTCATGTTTCCCTTCTCGAATTCTGCATATAATACCCCGTCTTTCTTGAGTTTATATAAAATTGAATATACAGTCCCCTGGCTCAATAAAACATTATATTTTTTATTAATCTCTTTAATTATCTCCAGGCCGCACATGGGTTTTTCAGACAGGAACTTTAGTAATATTATCTCCAGATGGCTTTTGACTATATCTTCTGTGCAGGCAATATTATTATTAAAAATATTATTATTATTAAAAAAGGTCACAACAAAATTATCCCGTGAATTGCTGATTTTATTTAATGAAAATATCGGCCCGGATTTGTCCAATGTCCTTATTTTATCGTAGTATTGCTTTACTTTTAGCAGGGATTTCACTCTTTCACATAATATATCAATATCAAAAGGCTTGGACAGGAATTCATCAGCTCCCGCCTGAATGGCCTTTATCCTGTCAGGCTTATCCTTAAGGTTGCTGATCAATATTACCGGGATTGAAATTGTATTTTCATTTCCTTTAAGCTTCCTGCACACTTCGTATCCACTCATGCCCTGCATTATTATGTCAAGGATTATTATGTCCGGAAGGGATTTTTTAACCTGTGCCAATGCTTCATTTCCATTAAAAGCCTTGATTATCTCGTAATCATTAGATAGAATCCCATCCAGCAGTTCGACATTTACCGGTTCATCATCAACCACAAGTATCTTGCATTTATCCATGATATCATAATCCCTCTTTTTTTAAAACCTTACCATAAGGAAGTTTATTATTAGCAGGAGCAATTATATAATGTGATTTGTGAAAAACGTGTGAACAAAATGAAAAAAAGAAGTCAGCTACATCAGATGGTCGCTGCTTCAACTTCGGAAGTTATGGTGTTTAACTTTCAAATTTTGTTTAGTAATTTGTTTTAAATTTTGTTTCAAAATTTGAAAGATGAGAAACTTTATTTAACATCATGCATATTATAAGAATGTAATGCCTATAACACATTGCCACAAGAAGAATACTTACCATACTATCTTCCATTGAGCCATCCACTCAATAATAAAAAGGCCAAATGTCATAGGCATTTCTGTTAATTATTTTATATGTGTATTACAAAGAACAAAAATAGGCCATATCATTCGCGCCCGGACATTCGGGGACTACACAGTTAATTATATTATAGGTCGAATGCATTTCAAGACTGTGGTATTGCGCGGAAATAGGATATGAATGATTTTTATCCCGGGAAAGGAGCAGAAATGAAAAAGACAAGCCCGGATTCAAAAGATTATTTGCTCATTGTCGGTTTTTCCCTTAGCGTGTTCTACCTGGTTTTTGAATCCTTTTTACATAGTTTCTGGAGTGGAAATACGTTTATGGAGGAGTTATTCCACCCAACCCGGGAGATACTGTTTATCCGGTCGTTTGTCGTATTTATTTTCATAGCGTTCACTTATTATTCCAGATATATTATCACTAAGACCAGGCGCATTGAAGAGGAAAAGAACCGCCTTCTTAAAGCTATAGCCAGCAGTACCGAAGGTATTACCATAGCCGATGAAAAAGACCGTTATCTATATGTAAACGCCGCTTATGCCGGAATATTCGGCTATAACCGGGAAGATTTTATTGGAGAAACATGGCGCAAAATCACCCCCACCGAAATAATACCAGAAACCAAAAAGGCCCTGGAAGGAACTTTGAAAAATAAGGAAATAGGTATATTCAAGGGGGAGGTCCCTGGTTTAAAGAAAGACGGGGGGATAATTCCTACGGAAGTCATTGCCACAGGGATCTGGGATGAGAATGGAAATTACACCGGTCATATTTGTACAGTCAGGGATATTACCGAAAAAAAACAAACTGAAAATGATCTTAAAGAAAGCGAGAAAAAGTTCCGCACAATATTTGAAGGGACAGATGTCGGAATAGCGCTTTTCGATTGGAATGGACGGTTCATAGCGAACAATTCTGCGTTGCAAAAGATTTTAGGTTTTGGTTCAAAAGAGCTTAACTTTGAGCTGATCAACGAATTGACCCATCCGGAAGATCTCAAGGCTGATTTAGGATATTACAATGAAATGATGGCAGGGAAACGCGATGGTTACCAGATCGAAAAACGCTACATCAGAAAAGATGGTATAATTATTTGGGGGTTGCTGACCGTTTCACTTGTTAAGGGAGATGATAAACCTCGATTCGTCATTTGCATGTTAAAAGATATCACAGAACGTAAGAATGCAGAAGGAATTCGTCTTGAGAATGAGCGCCTGATGTATTCAAATAAAGCCAAGAACGAGTTCCTGGCACACATGAGCCATGAGCTGCGTACCCCTTTGACTTCCATTATCGGATTTTCCCAACTCCTCAAGCGCAGGATAAACGGGGGATTAAATACAAAACAGGAGCTTTATGTGGATAACGTTGTTGAAAGCGGAAAATTCCTGCTTGATCTTATAAACGATATTCTTGACCTTAGCAAGATAGAAGCCCAAAAGCTGGAACTTTTTATCGAACAAATATCTGTGGACGAAGTCATGGAAGAAACTTTTGCAATATTGAAGGAACAGGCGGTAAACCGTAATATAACAATGGTAATAAATATAGAACCCGGGCTGGATTTTATCCGGGCTGACAGGCAGAGATTAAAACAGGTGCTTTTTAACCTGTTAAGCAATGCTTTGAAATTCAGTAAAGAAGAGGGAGGAACAGTGACAGTATCAGTCACAAAATCCGGGAACATGGCTCAATTTTCGGTATCGGATACAGGAATAGGCATAAAAGTTGATGACCTTGGTAAATTGTTCCGGAAATTTGAACAGCTTGATTCGGGATACAATAGAAAGAGTGAGGGAACAGGACTCGGACTTGCGATTTCAAAACAGCTTGTAGAACTTCATGGCGGCAAGATCATGGCCAAGAGCAGGTATGGTGAAGGGAGTACATTCATATTTTCCATTCCGATAGAGACAATAACGAACCAGGGAACATCCACCTGAAAATGCGCAATGCGCAAAAATCGCAGGGAAAAATATATGAAATTTTTCAGGACTACACAATATGAAATTTTGTTGGGAAAAGATAATTAATAAGTAATCCAATCTTATGTCAACTGTGAAGGTGATATTATTCAGGAGTACTCATTTAAAAGAGGTTTTTCCCCGGATATCGGGCGAATAAGAAGCGTGCTTGAGAAAAATTTTGAGACCGGGATCAAAGAGGATAATGGCAAATTAACCATTGTTTATGGTGCTTTCAGCCGTTTAACTGTCTCTATTGATAATAAAAAACTGATCGTGGATTCAGAATCAAATAAAGTAATAAAAGATGATGAAATTCTTGATACCAATAAGCGTTTCAGGATTTTTCTTGAAGAGGCAACGGGTTATACCGCTAAAGAAAGGCTCAAAATGGCAAAGAAAGCAGTTCAGGGAGTTTGAATTTGCAGGATGTCCTCAGGAGGCCTGATATTCCTGCCTGCCTCAGGATATGCGCAGGCACGGATGGTTCGGTCACACAGCTTCTTGAGGTACTGACTGGAAAAAGCGTAAAAGTTGAAACGATTTCCCAGGGTGTTATTAAGGCAACAAGGGATATTGCCAGGCTTCTTGATATTGGAACCGGGGAAGATGTCAATGACCGTCTTGTTACATTGAAGGTCGATGACATCGTTTATGTCCTGGCGAAGTCCCTTTCGCCTATTAACAGGATTCCAGAGGCTGTCAGGGCCGACCTGATGCGGGCTGATATTCCTATAGGAAGGATATTGCGTGAGCATAAACTTGAGACCAGGCGCGATATTCTTAAAATGGAAATAGTGCACAGGGATTTTTTCGGACAACTGCCTGTTCTTTCAAGGGAGTATAAAATAATATATGAAAATGCTGTGCTGATGTGGATAAATGAATGTTTTCCGGTAGACGGACGATGGAAAATGTGAACGGTTCGATTTTCATTTTTTGAGGCGAAAGCCTTTATTTTTAACATAATTATTTTACCGTTGGTTTTTTAAACTTTTAGTATAATCATGCACCCAATGCAAAAATAAGGCTTATTGCATTAAATTAAAATTGCAGGAAGTATTATGATCACTAAAAAAGACCTTGAGCATATTGGGTGGCTTGCACGCATTGAATTAAGTGAAGAAGACAAGGAAAAATATACACCAAAGCTCAACTCTGTTCTTGATTATTTCGGGGAGCTTGATAAAGCGGATACCGAAGGTGTGGAACCTTTATATCATGCAATGCCTGTGAGCAATGTTTTCAGGGAAGATGTTCCCACAGCATCGCTGTCGCAGGAAGAAGCGCTTTCCAACGCCCCGAAGAACCAGGATGGTTTCATAAAGGCACCAAGGATGATGTAAATGGCATCGATCAATGAACTCACAGAAAGGATCCATGCCGATTCCTCGGAGGAAATCGTTGCCGAATACCTGGAAAGGATCGAAAAAAGCAAATTGAATGCTTTTATCTCGGTAGCAAAAGAAAGCGCACTTTTGCGTGCCAGGGAGATCGATTCGAATGGACATGACGGGCCGCTTGCCGGAATACCAGTAGCGATAAAAGACAATATTTCGACAAAAGGTATCGCGACCACATGCGCTTCAAAGATACTGACAGGTTATATCCCTCCTTATGATGCCCATGTTATTGAAAAACTGAAAAATGCCGGCGCGATCATAATCGGAAAGGCGAACATGGATGAATTCGCAATGGGCTCATCCACAGAGACAAGCTTCTACGGCCCGACCCTTAATCCATGGGACACGACAAGAGTCCCTGGCGGCTCATCTGGCGGAAGCGCCGCGGCAGTGGCGGGAGGCGAAGCGCCACTTTCTCTTGGTTCGGATACCGGCGGCTCAGTCCGATGTCCTGCATCGTTTTGCGGTGTTGTGGGGTTAAAACCAACTTACGGGGTTATATCGCGCTACGGACTTATTTCATATGCCAACTCGCTTGAGCAGATAGGGCCTTTTGCAGCAAGCGTTCGTGATGTTACTACACTTTTTGATGTAATTTCAGGCTATGATCCCCGCGATTCCACATCTTTTGACAGGGAAACAAATTATTCATCAGCCCTCATAAACGATGTAAAGGGATTGAAAATTGGCGTTCCTGAAGAATATTTCGCAGAGGGGACAGATAAGAACGTTGAAAAGTCGGTAAGGGATGCCATCAATACCCTGGAAGAGCTCGGCGCGACAAGTGTTGAGGTAAAGATGCCGCATACAAAATATGCACTTTCTGCTTACTATGTTATTGCCATGAGTGAAGCATCCTCTAACCTTGCCAGGTTTGACGGAATGAGATACGGCCTCCGGACCGAAGATTCGGACTGGCATACCACTTTCTCACAGGTAAGGTCAGCAGGCTTTGGCGATGAGGTCAAGCGGCGCATCCTGCTGGGGACATACGCCCTTTCGGCAGGGTATCATGATAAATATTACTTAAAAGCCCTGAAGATCAGGACCCTTATAAAACAGGACTTTGAGCAGGCATTCGAGGATGTGGATGTTCTCATTACGCCTACTATGCCGTATCCGGCATTCAAGATCGGTGAAAAGATCGATGATCCTGTGTCGCTTTATCTTGCTGATGTTGATACTGTGCCAATAAATCTTGCAGGTGTTCCTTCCATATCATTGCCATGCGGCTTTTCAGGAGGCTTACCAATCGGGATGCAGGTGATAGGGAAGCATTTTGATGAAGCTGCAATTTTACGCACAGCTTTTGCATTTGAAGAGAATACGGATTTCCACACAAAGGAACCGGAGGGAAAGTAATGTACGAGAATCCTGATGGCGTAATGATAGGGCTTGAAGTTCACGTCCAGTTGAACAAGCTGAAAACAAAGGTGTTCTGCGGATGCAGCACCGACTACCATAACGATCCGCCTAACTCGCATGTGTGTCCCGTATGTCTCGGACTTCCCGGATCACTGCCTGTCATCAACAGGAAAGCAGTTGAATCAGCCATAAAAATCGGGCTTGCCCTTAATTGCGCAGTAGAAGAGCACACACAGTTTTACAGGAAGAATTATTATTATCCTGATCTTCCAAAAGGCTTCCAGATAACCCAGTATGATTTTCCCATTTCAAGCGGCGGCTACATCATGATCGAGGGTGAAGATGGAGAACACAGGGTGGGAATAACACGGGCTCATATGGAAGAAGATCCGGGAAGGCTTGTGCATGAAGGAACGATCGATAAATCAAAATATACGCTTATCGATTACAACCGTTCAGGTATGGCGCTGATCGAGATAGTAAGCGATCCCGATATGCGAAGCCCGAAAGAGGCGCGCCGGTATCTCGACAAACTGCGAAACATCCTTGAATATCTTGATATTTTCGACGGGGATCTTGAAGGCGCGCTCCGTGTGGATGCGAACATTTCCATCATGGGCGGCCAGCGTGCCGAGATAAAGAACATCTCATCGCACAAGGGCGCAGAACGCGCTCTCCTGTTTGAGATCGTGCGCCAGAAGAACGTGCTCAGGAGGGGCGGCGTGGTAGTCCAGGAGACGCGCCACTTTGACGAGGCGCGCGAAATTACGCTTTCCATGCGTTCCAAGGAAGAAGCACATGATTACCGCTATTTCCCCGAACCCGATCTTGTCCCTCTTAAGATTTCAGGCTGGGCGCCGGCCATCAAGGCAACGCTGCCTGAGCTTCCCGATGCAAGAAGGATGAGGTTTGTGCAGGAATATGGTATCATGGATGACCATGCCAAAGCGCTGACGTCGGAATTGAAGCTTGCAATATTTTATGAAGATGTTGTCGCGGAAAAAGCTGATCCAAAGACAGCGGCGGTCTGGATATGCGATGTACTTAAAGGGGAACTGAATTATCGCGACCTGACGATTGATTCTTTTAAGAAAGAGGATATGATCGAGATAATAAAAATGCTTAAGGATAAGCTAATTACTGAGGATGGCGCGGTTGATTTAATTAGGATGATTCTTGATAAAGGTGGCTCGCCTAAGGAAATTGTTTTGAGAGAAAGAGACACCTTTTTAAGGATTGATGAGGGTTCTAGTGGTTTTGTTGAAGAACAAGCGAATCAGGCGATAAATGAGAACCCGCAGGCTGTGTCTGATTATAAAGCAGGGAAGGTAAAAGCCCTTAACTCACTCGTCGGCGCGGTCATGAAGAAGACGAAGGGAAGGGTGGATGCGAGGGCGGCGAGGGATATTCTAATAAATATTTTAAGTGGTGGATTTTACCCACCCTTAGAAGAAAAAATAAAAAAGAAAAGTATCAAAATAGGCAACGAAACGATAGAAGTATCTGAACCGATAGCAAAATTGCTGGAGAAAAAGGAGTAATATCGTTCAGATAAATATTTTTTTAGCTCGCTCGGAGTAACCGCTTTTTTCTCAACACCAAGAATTATTATATAATTTTTATTATTCCAAGTAATAAGCCCTGTCCCCATCTCATGAACAAAAATAGTAACGATAGCCACATCATAATATTCGATCGGATGCCTCTCCTCTGTAACTCCCGCTGCCAAATCCTCCAATTCGCCAACGACTCCGCCGAAGAAATCATATTTTCTTCTTAAACTCAGCCGGAGTTATTGCTACTTTCTCCACACCGGGAATTATATCAAAATGCTTCTTATTCCCGGTAAGCAGCCAGTCCCCCTTCTCACGAACAAAAGTAGCAGCGATAGCCACGTCCTGATACTCAATTGGAAGACCGTTTGCTATAAGGTAAGCATTCAGCTTTCCTATAATTTCGGCAATTTCCATATCAAGAGGTACGATCTGGAAACATGCAAAAAGTTCTTTTGCTTTTTTCGTGGCTTTTTTATAGTCTGTCCTGAGATATGTCCCTGTAAATATCTCAGATTCAACGACAAAGCTTATCAGAATAGAATTATTTTGTTCAATCAGATGGTCAAGTAATCCTGCTGTTTCTTCTTTTCCTCTTTCAATATCCACGATTACACTGGTGTCTATGAAAATTTTCATTGTAAAATACCAAGGGTCTTAAGTCTCTCCCTGGAATCTTTTCTCATTTTTGCACGCACAGTATCGAAATCCTGTGGTAGAAAGTCGCGGAACTCCTTTATTTTTGGTAAATTTTTTCTAACTATGATCTTTTCATTATTCAGGGACATATCAACACTATCCCCTTCCCTGATCCCCAGCGCTTCCCTTATTTTTTTGGGGATGGTTATTTGTGCATGTCTTGTAACTGTAACGGTTGTCATAAATATTAGTATGAATCGGTAGTATTTAATATTTACTAATAATTTGTAGTAATAATATCCAATTCTCACCGCCTTTTGCGAACACAGGAAGGAAATCTCAAACTTCCCATCTCCCCAATTCAGCCTGCATATTCCTGCGCATTACCCCATCCAGTACACTTTCTGTATATCCAAAAGGCAAAAGCAAACTCCCGGCAGCGCGGGCAACGAACTCATAGTACTTGTCCCTGTCATACTGCGTGCTCTCATCCACAAGCTCTGCAATTTTAACGCGCTTTGTGCAGCTTTTCGATGCGTGGTCTGTGAGCACGTATCTGATACTCTGCCCGGGCTGGATCGTTATACCTTCTTTCTGGAACTGCCGTATCGCCGCAGTATTATTGTTTGACTGCCTGTAATCCTGGAGGCTTCTGGATATACGGGCAGTAAGTATCATATCCTCGATCCTGCAATCACCCGCAAGCACCCGCTTTGAATATTCCCGCAATATATCAAGAGCATCCGGTATCCTACGATAAAACCCTTCGGCATCGTCAGCGCGGCAAAGGCACGACAGCATCTCCTCCTGCATACGTATTATGAGCGCCGGCGTGTCACTTCGCCTCAGCTCTATGCCCCGCACCTTCAATTTTCCGTTAGTCATCACCCCATAGTAGCGATTCAGGGCTCCTGAGCCATTTGACCTGTTCGGCGGAATACTATCCACTTAAATACGCCCTTGTGCTCAAGCGTGATCCCTATGCGCTCACTTGCGCGCCTGCAAAGCCCGGCCGGGTCCTTCCCCTTCACCCACAGGCTGTCCACTATCCCGTGAAGTACTTCAAATCCCAGCTCTTCGGCCAGGTCAATGGTTTTTAGAAGGATTTCCCTGCCGAATGCAGTTATTGATTCGTGGCATTCTATCCTTCCGAATCGCGCCTTGTTATAACCCATATAGCCAAAGCTTGTGACAAGCAGCCATTTGAGAAGGTTCTGCTTCTTCTCATATTCTTCTGCCCTGTCCGGAAATTCTGTGATCCTTTTTTTGAATTCCATGCGCCTCTCTATGAGGGGTTTTAGTACCCGCGGTATGAGACCGAGCCTTTTTTCGCAGATGTTATAACCAGTAAAAGGCACCCTTTGTTTCGAATCACGGCAGCATCCGCAAAGCACAGTTTCAGGCGATATATTGTGGTTTACCATTATGTTCGGGAAAAGGGAGGCAAAATCAAGTTCTGCGGCATTTTCATGCAGCCCCACACGCGGTTCTATCACAAGCGCGCCCCTGTCTGCGACCATGAGTTCAAGCGCAGTCTTCCAGTTCTCGGCAAGGTTTCGTTTCCATGGAACAAGCACGCCATCTTTTTGTGCCTGGTTGACCTGCAATGTGTTCACAGCGCTTCCCGGGCTTAAGCGCGAAAGTTCCTGCATGGGGATACCGGTGATCCGTGCAAGGTCGATAAGTCCCGGAAGGCCGCCTTCTTTGAACATGAACATAGAGCGGTCAAGGTGCAGCCTGCCTGAAAGGATATATCCCTGCGGCTTGTAGAATATCCTTCCGTAGCTGAAGTACGACGTGGCTTTTTTCGGGTATTTGTCTTTTATGCGTCCAAGCTGCAGAGGAATACCGTATTTTCCTGCCCTGTGATAAAGATACGGAAAGTCAAAGCTGTCTCCGCCGTTTGTTGTGATGATATCCGGGTCTTCTTTTGCAATAAGTCCTGAAATATTGCAAAGCAACTCAAATTCACTTCCCTCGAGCATGTTTTCTCCTAATGTGATGCTTCCCACAGGTTCATCCATTGTGATGATACCGTGCTTTCTTTTCGGTTTTACGGATAATTCTATGATCTTAAGATCCGGGATCGTGTAATCCATCGAATAATGGTCAGCCATATGGTCACCTATATCGAGATTTGCCATTGGGAACATGTTTTTTGAATGAAGATATTGCCTCGCAGGGTTAAGATCTATGTTGTAAAGCATGCATCCGCGTTCATCAAGCATCCGTGCTATTTCATAAATTATTTCGGCGTTCTTGACCTTCACTGCAATAATGGGCCCTGAAGATCCCGATAGATGCGTTTTTTTATTATCAAGGCAAGCTGAAATAACTCCGGGAAGCGTGGATATCAGTGATTTAAGTTCAGGATTTCCTGCGATATAAATTTCCGGATAGTAAATCTCAGTAACAGGCAGGCATGTGTCATTCTTTTTTATCCAGCATGTTATTGAGCTGTCCTCGTTGTCGTACTGTACATCCAGAAGATGCATTTAATGCCTCCTGCATATGTTTAATCTCCTTTTGCTGCTCGATCAGTATTGACAGGAACATCGAATCCATGGGGTCAAGCATCGGGGTGACGGTTGATGAGGAGGAATGTTTTCTTGCCATGTTCATTATGATATCGAATGCGCCCCTGTCTTCTCCACGAAGAGCCCTCCTAAAGGTAGCAAGATCAAGGACGATGCTTTCAAGCAGCACCCTGAAGCTTGGCACAGTCCTGCCCATTCATTTCACCTCCGAAAAAATCAATAAACCTGGTCTGTCCGGGCGGAACTGTTACATGCTCAAACAAATTATCGCCGTCATGCACTTTTATAAGGGTTTTTTTCTCATATATCCTGATAACCCGGTCAGCAGTTCCGGCTACCATCCGGTCTCCCCACCATACGCCACCAAAGCTTGTCACTACTGTAACAATACCTAAAGACTGTGTAATTTCTTTCAGGCTTTTGAGAATGGAGCCGAATAACTTTTTCCCATCTTCTGTTGAAAAAAAATTAGATAAGTATAAAAAAGCAACAAGCGATGGTTTCCATCTGCTAACAGCTTCACGCAGTCCGTTAATGATCTCATCCACCTGATACTCGGTGAATGCGCGGGCGACATGGATACGTGAGAGCGTTTGTCGTGGTTTGTAACCCATGAATTTCACGGCTCTTGAAATTGCATAAGGGTTGAAGCTGTTTCCCCCGTCCACAACTATGACATCCTGTCCCCTGCACGCGGCTCGGGCGCACAGGTTGAACAAAGCATCAGGGACAAGCGCTGATGTCCCCTCAATGACCGTGAGGCATGAGGGTTTAAAGCCCGATGGGTCAATACAACCGCATATCAATGGATTTGTTTGTGATGCACACATATTTTCACCAGTTTGGGAAATAGAAGTCTGTTTTCAAGGTATAATAGAAAGAGCAAAGAGCAGGGTGAAAGTGTCTGTGAATGCGTGACGGGATTGTTTGTGGAACACATCCCCCCAGGAAGTTAATAAGTGCCCGCTCATCAACATTTTCAAGCTCATAAATGCCCAGACGGGGGGATCATTCCATTCTTTACTTATATTACGATACACAGGGCACAATAGAAAGAAAATTCAACACCGTTATTAAAAGTAAGAGCTGCATTCATACTGGCATTGAACATTTTGTGGGCTGTGGGACAAAATTGAAAGACACACCCCACATTTGAACCATCAGTCCTTTAGAACAATAACAAAAACTCTTTTACCTATGTCCTTTTTTTGTGCATCTATCTTGGCACCATTTCCATAAGGTGTAACTTTTTTCTCATAAATCTCTTCAACATTATCTTTAATTATCACTTTTCCACCTGAAACAGCTTTAACTTCTCTCATGTTATAGTATATACATGTAAACACTTATATACTTTGCGGTACATTGGGGGGTTATGCTAAAAAGTGATGATATTAGAGACAGGATAAAGGACATAGATGATTTTCTACTAAAGCAATACAAGGATAGAAAGATAGAGAAGAAACGAGATTGGCGGACTTATGAACAGCAATTGATGAAACGGATCAAAGGAGCAATCCGTAATCTTGAACCATTGATAGATCAATCAATAAATATTGAAATTCATAGAGGCCCAGGAAGACCTCCAGAGTTAGAACTAAAACAGAGAGTTATTATTCTATTATTGAAAGAATTATTGGGAGAAAGCAATAGAATGATGGCTTCAATGCTTGGTTTATTTTCTCTCCTTTCCGGAATTGATGTCGGCTATAAGACTGTAGAAAGATTGTATTCTAATCATGACGTTGAAATGGCAATTCATAATCTTCACATACTCATTTTAAGGGAAAAAGGAGTTAAGAATATTGATGCATGTGGAGATGGAACTGGTTATTCATTGACGATAAAAAAGCATTATGCTTCTGAGACTCAAATACGAAAGGATAAAGCAAAAGAGTATTCTGGAACTAAGGCTTTTGTTTATTCTTTCAAGTTACTCGACCTCAAATCAAAGATGTATGTAGCATTTGGAATGAGTTTAAAGAGTGAAAAAGAAGCTTTCGATAGAGCTATGGAAATGATAAAGAAGATTGATATACAAATCGATAGCATTAGGCTTGATAAATATTATAGTTTTTCCTCTTATGTCGATAAATTTGGAGAAGCGAAAGTCTATGTCATTCCAAGAAAAAATGCCACAGTAAGAGGTTCGTGGAAATGGAAGGATACGATGGAAGATTTTGTAAATAATACGTTCTCATATCTTGGACAGTATTTTCGTAGAAACAATTCTGAATCAGGATTTTCAGCAGATAAAAGAATGTTTGGATGGACGGTGGGACAAAAAAGGGATGATAGGATTGATACCGCTTTGAATTGCACAGGGGTCTGGCATAATCTCATGAACCTGTACCCAGGTTAATTCTGTCCCACAGCCATAATAAGGTATAGCTTCATCTGGTTTGGCAGATAAAGATATATCGGGAGTTGAAATCGTTTGAAAAATTTTATCTATTAAATTCTTAAATAAAATATCTATCTCTATATAACGATTCTCATGCATTAATTGAATTACTTTTTTTTCAAAATCATCCAAATCTTCAGGAAGATAATATTCAGATGATTTGGATATTTTCGATGTTGGAATTAATGAAGTATCAAGTTTAATGCTTTTTGTCTTTGTTGGTTCAACTTTATGCATTGTCAAAATTTTAAAATTTTCATCACTACATTTTGCTTTAGGATTTTGTTTATTTTTTGTTGAATCTCTTACTGATTTTAGTACTTTTTCAAATACATTATTAAAAGGTGCAAGATTATCCTCAGAATCAATATTTTCTAAAGTTTTTATTAGATTATAAGTGAAAACTCCATGCTGTAATTCATGATCCTCCTGTGCTTCTTCATTAGAATCACATGCAGTAAGAAGACCTGTTCCTTTATTTTTTCCAATTAGATCAATAAGTTTATCTATTTTTATGTCTCTTAATCTTGTATCTAACAATTCGCGTCTTAATGCACCTCCACTGTGGCAGGCATCAAAAATTATCAATTTTGAATTTGCCTTAATCTTATTAAGTTCGAGATTAAGAGTGAAGAGACTAATTGCTGTATGTTCCCAGTAATCCGCCTCGAAATCAGAAGGACAAATAAAACTATTTTGTGAATTTATTTTTTGTTGATCTGATTCTATAGTAAAACCATGCCCTGCAAAACTGAATATTATATAATCCTCATCCCTTGCTTCACGTTCAAGGTCCGTAATTGTTTTTAAAATTTCAGTTCGTGTTGCGTTTTGGTTTAACAGTATTTTATGATATAAACAGTTGAATTGAGAATATTTATCGTGTATTTTCTCAGCGTCATTCACACAATAATTTAATTGTAAAGTTTCAGCCAATTTTGGATATTGATTAATCCCAATAGATAAAATTAAGATTTTTCCCATAGAATGAACATCTATAGTATATTTTGTCTAATTAAAACTTATCAACGATTTTCAATAATATTTTTAATAACCATTTTAATTCTTCCCAGTTTATTTAAACGTAAACCAGAAAAATTATTTAACTTCTCCTTATGCCGGAAAATTTTTACAAAAAGCAAACAAGCTATCAGATATACTAAAACTCGAACATAAGAACATCAGCATTTGGATGCCTTTTGTATAGTCTAATCCGAAGTCGGTGTCTTATCGATATTGAATTTCAAAGTCAGATTTCCACAAACCGCCCTGCCTTCCCCAATTCCTCCTCGATCCTGAGCAGCTGGTTATACTTCGCATTCCTCTCGCTCCTTGCCGGCGCGCCTGTCTTGATAAGCTCGGCGCCTATAGCCACGGAAATATCAGCGATCGTGGTATCTTCGGTTTCTGCTGACCTGTGGCTTACTACGACCTTGAACTTATTCTTCTGGGCAAGCCGCGCCGCGTCAAATGCCTCTGAGAGCGTGCCTATCTGGTTCACTTTGAGGAGCAGCGCATTTCCCGCATTCATTTTTATTCCTTGCTCAAGCCGCTTTACATTGGTCACGAAAAGGTCATCGCCTATGATTATCGTATCCTTTAATTTTTTTGACAATTGCGCAAAATCTTCGAATGATTCTTCCTCGAATGGGTCTTCAATAGAGAGGATCGGGTATGTATCGACAAGCTCTGAATAGAAATCAATCAATTCCCCGCTTGATAATTTCCTGCCATCAACTTTATAATTGCCATCCTTATAGAACTCAGTGGCAGCAGAATCAAGACCGATCGTGATCTTCTTATTATATCCTGCAACCTCTATTGCATCCGTAAGCGCATCAAGGGCATCTGTGGTATTTTTAAGCGGCGGGGCATAACCGCCTTCGTAGCCCACATTGACCGCAGAATTGCCATATTTTTTCACAAGTATTGCGCCAAGGGTATGGTAAGTCTCAGCACCCATACGAAGGGCTTCGGAAAAAGTCTTTGCGCCGCCGGGCTGTATCATGAATTCCTGTATCGCAAGCTCGTTTCCCGCGTGTTTTCCCCCGTTTATGACGTTCATCGTGGGAACCGGAAGCGTGAATGCATTTGTTCCGCCTAGATAGCGGTAAAGCGAAATTCCCAGCGAATCCGCTGCGGCATGAGCCACGGAAAGTGAGACCCCGAGAATAGCATTGGCGCCGAGCTTTGATTTGTTCTCTGTCCCGTCAAGCTCAAGCATTATTGCATCTATTTCGCGCTGGTCGCGTACATCCATTCCCAGAAGTGCTTCCTGGATTTCTGTGTTGACATTGTTTACGGCTTTCGTGACGCCTTTTCCAAGATAACGCTTATCCTTGTCCCTTAATTCAAGAGCTTCATTGGTTCCTGTGGATGCCCCCGAAGGAACGCTTGCGCGCCCGAATCCGCTATCTGTAAAAACGTCAACCTCTACTGTGGGATTTCCCCGTGAGTCTAAGATTTCTCTTGCATGGATGTGCTCAATAAACAATTAATATCACCTTTTGGACTTTATTAGTTTAGATTATACTTGATAGTTTAGAGAAATAAAAACCCTTCTAGGCAAAACTTCGTTCATTATGAGTTACACTATACTTTTAATATAATGTAAACATAATTTGTTCCATCAATATGGATATTCTGGGAGTAAAAAGAGGTGATTATGGATTCGAAATTTGACCGGGAAGAAAATCTGAAAGAGAGATTAAAATTCATACGTTTTTATGCCAAATGGGTCAAAACCGTTCCAAATGAGATATGGAGCAAGCAGCAGGCTGAGTTCATTGACAGCCTTTTTGATAATGCGAAGAATTTTTCATTAACACCCGAAAAGTACCTGAAGACCATCAGGAAATAGCGACCCTTTACACAGCCTCTTGCTCCATAACCGTTTCAACAACAGCTCTCGGAGGATTCTCTTCGATCACAGGCCTGTCTTTCCTGTAATCTTTCAGCCTCCTGATAATCACTTCTGCCAGGAATAACACTAGCGCCGCAAGAAGGTATGGTTCTTTTTCACTTATTGGCTCATTAACCGTTCGCACCGCTTTATCCTTGATATCCAGGAACATGAGCCCCTGGACTTCATCCTCGTTATACACGCTTCCGCCATTTGATTCAATCGCCGATACCAGTTTCTCATTAAACCCGATCTCCCTGTATTCCAGCGGATAATTCACAGAAATCCCATATCCTGAAAGGTCATGGAAATCCCCGGTCTCAAGATTGATCGTGGTTTCATAAGTTGTCGGCCCTGTCCTTGAAAGATCAAGAGGTATCCCATCAAGTTTCACCTGCGGCAGCGTATCAGATGTGACAATGACCCTGCCGGATGTTCCCGCCCATATATCCTCGGCATTTATCACAACACCTTCTTTCTGGCGCGGGTCACCGATCGCCCAGTTTATCATTGATGAGATAAGGCGCGAGTTCTCACCGCTATAGGCCGCAGGAGCCCATAGAGTCTCCACGCCGCCGTTATCGGTTGTGAAAGAAACGACCCTGCCAAGCCCGAAACCCCATGTTGTTAGGATGGGTTTGCCGCGCGTGGTGGCCACAAGCCTGTCCGAGCCCAGTTTTGGAGTAACCTCATTGTATCCGGTGACCGATGCTGTAATATTAATGTACTTTGTGATGAAATGGTTCGTGTCTATTGCTGCAAGGGGATATTCATATGTTACAGAAGGGGTTTCAACGGGTGTCGGGGTGGCGGATGGCCCTTCCCCTACCAAGGTACTTGCACGTTCATCGGGATATAAAAGTACTACATCAGTTCCTGCTGCTTTTGCCAATTTATCATAATTATCAGTTGGCATCCTTGCCTCTTCTGGAAAAAGTATTTGAATGAATTGTATTTTGATTTCTTTTGTATTCAAATCTAACACTGTCTTCTCAGTTTGAGTAAGACCATCTGGATGTATGAATCCATCAGATATGACTATTATCTCTTTTGTTCCACTCACCGAATTTAATAAATCTTCAGCCGCCTGTAAACCTTTATGAAGATCAGTGGGATTATCTCCCCCTTTCGGGCCGATTTCCCGTATGAAATTCTCAAGCTCCACCTTATTTATTTCAGCGCCCATGGACAAAATGTTTGTTTGCCCTGTCAGGCCACTGAATGCTACAACACCGACCCTGCTGTCCTTTCCGATACTGCGGATGATACTTATTGCATTTGCATCAATAAGACTGATTCGCGATTGAGTTCCGATACTACTGCTTAGAGCAGTACTGCCTGATGAATCAATTAAAATAACAAGGTTCCTTCCCCCTTTGAATTCTCCAGCCCTTGAAATTATAGGAAGTATTGCTTCGACCGGCGTATTATTGTAAGCTCCTTTATCATACGACGTTCCTCCGCCAACAACCACAAGTCCGCCACCGTTTCCCACATAATTCCGCAATGTATCGGCATTAAGCTCGGCTGCTCCCTTATTGTCTATTATCACAGTCTTATAAAGTGATAGTTCTGAAGGCAGGGAGCTCACGGTAGTAACGTCATAGAGGCTATTTGTGATCGTATAAAGAGGCGATTCCGTATCGCTCGTTACTGCCAGTAACTTTGGCTTTGGCACTACGAATATTGATCTGTAAAACACATTGTTAATATTGAACCTGTCCTCTGTGCCCGGGGTTATCGTTGCTTTCATTTTGTGCGAACCAAGAGATGTAAATGCGCCTGTGACAGGAATTACCTTTTCCCGTTCCTTCTGGGTAATGGATTCGCTCAGTACTGATTTACCATCTATTTCCACATCAAGCCTGTAGCTTATATCAGTACCTCCCTGCCTTACAACAACATTGAACACATTTTCATTCCCGATAATGATATTCTTAGCGCTTGCTATCTCGACACTTGCATCATTATGGATGGTTTTTTGTTTTACAGCGAAAACTCTTGTTCCTGTCTGGGAAACAAACGAGATAGCATCGAATAAGTCTTTTCCGTAATTGGCGTTCCCGTCAGTTACAAGTAATAAGTTATTATTTTCAGACGCTCCTATCACCTCATCGCCTATTGGTGATTTTATTCCCGCGAATTCCCTGAATTTCGTGGGCGTTCTGGGCTGGATCGCATCAAATATCTTCTTCCCTGTATCTTTATTGAACAGGTCCATGCTCATAGTATTATCAGAGATCACAGTTATCCTTGGGGCATCATCACGCACTGTTGTAATTCCCAGCGAGTAAGGCGAGGCAAGGGCAATTACCAGGAGGCTCAGGATGATGAGACGTGAAAATATGATCCATTTCGAAACACCTTTTCTTATATAGTACAAACCGATAAGTATCAAAGGACTGATCAGTAAAAGGACATATGGATGCGCAAACTGGGGGAAAGCCATTACAGTTCACCCCTCCAGCGCAGGTAATACAGTTCAAGGAACACCAGGAACATGGCTGCCATTATGAAATAAATATCAAGATTCTTTTGTTTCCGGATAGTCTCAGGCGAATAGACAGGCTGTTGTGAAGCAGAAACGTTTGACGCCTCAGCCTCAAGCCCGCCGCTGACAAGATTTGATTCCCGTTCATCATACAAATTCACTGCCACGATCTTCCCCGGCACGTCATAAACTCCAACCTCATCAAGCAGCAGCGTATCAGTTGTCACCGTATCGGCAGGTGTAATCACTTTCACCGGCACAGGGAATTTTATCAACATTCCCGTTTTTGCATTATATTCAGTCACATCAAGGCTTCCCTTTATCCATTCAAGCATCTGTTTCCAGAAAAGCGGATAACCCGGAAGCGTATGTAAGTCATTCCAGACCTGTTCATTAAGCGGGTCATAAATATTATTCCCCCCAGGGTCAGCAAGGCCGGAATAGACAACTATTCCTTTCCCGAATTTCCAGTAAGCAAGAATAGCTGATTTTTCTTTATCCCCGCTTTCAACAAGACCCACAGCGCCATTTTTCAGACGTGCCTTGAAATATTTCTTGACATCGGTTTTTTCAATGTCTATGCCTGCTGTTATTGTGGTCTGGCGCGCGATATTCAGGGATGTCTTATTTCCGAGTGTCCCCGGTTCAACCGGCAGGAGAGCCATATCCGTAAGACCCGAAGATGCAATTATTACGGCCGTTCCTCCGCTGCTGACATATTCATGCAGTTTTGTAACAGCGTCCTGCGGCATGGGGGCACTCACTACAACAATATAACCGGACATCGAAGGTATGCTTTTCGGGTCAGCTTTTGTGACTTTTGTACCGGGAATAAGTCCAAGTGCAAGTATTGATGGCGATTTTGGATTATCCGTAATATAAAGGACATCACGCTGCATCGATGGCGGCACATAAATAAAGGCATTGTTATCAACAGGAAGAGCGTCATTGGAATCTATGGATATCTTCGTAGTCCCCGGGTTCAGGGAAAGGTCACTGATGCTGAAATATTCACTTGACTGGCCTTTGATATTGAGCGTATCCTTAACTGCATTCTTATCATTTATCGTAACATCGATATTTACATCCCGTGCATCCTTATTGAAGTTCTTTATGACTATTTTGTAATCGCCCCCCGATTCAAACCAGCCATTAACGATACCAATATTGTCAGTCCGTCCACTTATGGTTATAAAATCAACTTTGATCCCGCTCGCTTCTGCGACTTTCTTTGCAATTGCCGGACTGTCACCGCTCCAGCTGATAAAATCAGAAAGGACAACGATCCTTCCGCCTTCGGGAAGCACCCTTTGCCCCAGGAGGATGGCGCTTGAAAGGTCAACACCTGTGGCTTTTGCCTTAAGTTTTGCGAGGGCATCCGTAGCGCTGCTCGCCGGGGCTTCTTTCATAACCATTACGGGAATACTCTGGGCAAGAATGATAGTATTTTTAGCACTTAAGAATTTATTTGCCTCATCCACTGCTTTTGTGAATCTTCCATCCGCCTGCATACTTCCTGAGGCATCAAGGATAATGACAGTTGAACCGCCGCCTGCTTCTTCGTTGGCCATAATAAAAGGCGCGGCAATTGCAAGTGAAATGACAATAAGCGCAAGGAGCTGGATGAGAAAGAGCGGATCTTTCAGGAATTTCCTGAAAATATTAAGGCGCCTTTTCTTTTCAATGTCAAGAAGGAACATGACCGAAGGGATCTTTATTTTTTTTGCTCTTGGCCTGAGAAGATAAATAATTATAAGCGGAATAATTGATAAAAGCGCGTAAAGTCCGGCCTCATTGGCGTATTGCATCGGATTTGATAAAAATGAATCTAAAAGTGCCATTATATCCCTCTATTTCTTCCCCGCTTCTCTTTTGTTCACAACTTCAAAAATGGAATCAAAAACAGGCTTATCAGTAGTTACAGTATGAAAATCAGCCCCTACCGTTATACAGGTTTCCTTGATCTTTGCGATATGGTCATTCAGCCTCTTGCTGTATTCGGCACGAAGCCTTGGGCTTGTGTATATATCCAATTTTGCATCGGTCTCAAGGTCGATCAATTTTGCTTCTCCGCCAAGGTCAAGGCTTTTCTCAAGCGGGTCAAGCACCTGGATAAGCACAAGTTCATTATCCCCAAGCCTGAATATTGAGTTCCTGATCGCTTCAACATCAGTCATAAAATCAGATATTATAAAGACGAGGGACCTTGATTTTATAACGCTGGCATATTTTTCCATGCAATAATCAAAATGTGTCTTTCCTTTAAGCTGGGCGCTGTTAAGAAGATCAATTGTAAGGGAAAGATATTTTCTGCCTCGTTTGGGTCTTGTGATATCTATCTCTTCACCGAATGCAGCAACCGCGAATTTCTCATTATCCCTGGTTACAAGATATGCAAATCCGAGCGCCAGCATAGCGGCATATTCAAATTTATTGCGAAAATCCATGCTCTTGCTGGTATCAAGCAGTATGTGGGTGGTCAAGCTTTTTTCTTCTTCGAATTCCTTTACATAAAGTTTTTCTGTACGCCCGTAAACTTTCCAGTCTATAGTTTTGAAATCGTCTCCCTGCGTGTATTCACGATAGCTTACCGGCTCCATTCCCCGGCCTTTCAGTATAGAGCGCCTGCTTCCGCTGTATGCGGTGGATACGCGTTTACGTACCATGAATGAGAAGCGGTCAAGCTCCTTGAAGAACGAAGTATCGATCATCTATTTCACGTTTTTAAGGAGATCTGATATCACCTGGTCTGTAGTCATGCCCTTGCGCTCGGACTCGAATGTCAGGATTATGCGGTGGCGAAGCACAGGATATGCCATGGCATCGATATCTTCCTTACTGACATAATTCCTGCCCTTCATAAGCGCCCGTGCTTTACCTGCAAGGATTATACCGATCGAGGCCCTTGGTGACGCGCCGTATTCTATATGTTCGCTCTTAGCCCTTGTTGCCTCCACGATCCTGATAGCTCTGACCTTTATATCTTCAGCGATCGGGACATCCCGAGTGAGCTTCTGGAGTTCAAGGACTTCGGTTTTTGAGACTACGCTTCTTACTGTCGGAACAATATTTTTAGTGTACCTGTTAACGATCTCATTCTCTTCCTCAAATGCAGGATAGTCCATATAGATCTTAAGGAGGAACCTGTCAAGCTGCGCTTCCGGGAGCGGGTATGTACCTTCCATCTCGATGGGATTCTGGGTGGCAAGAATAAAAAAAGGCTTATCCAGCGGGTAGGTCTTGTTGCCCACTGTTACTTGTTTTTCCTGCATCGCTTCAAGCATGGCGCTCTGGGTCTTTGGCGATGCCCTGTTTATCTCATCAGCAAGAACGATATTGGCAAACACTGGTCCTGGTTCAAACCTGTATTGTTTCTTCCCGCCGATATCCTCGATAATATACGTGCCTGTAATATCCGACGGCATAAGATCAGGCGTGCACTGTATCCTGTTGAACTTAAGGTCAAGGGCTTTGGATATCGTGCTGATCGTAAGTGTTTTTGCCAGCCCGGGATTGCTCTCCACAAGAGCATGGCTGTTACAAAGGATCGCTATCATCATCTGTTCAACTGCCTCATGCTGTCCCACGACCACTTTGCCGATCTCATCAAGAAGCTCCTTGAAAATCCTTGTCGAGCTTGAATATGTCTCGTTACTCATGTTTTAACCTCTATCATATTTTACTCCTTTCGATTGCATATTTATTAATTATCATCTTTTCGATTTCTGTTTTTGTCATCAGCATACTGTAGCCGCCATCAGAAACATTGGAACCAAGGATATCAACAGGAAATGCCGCTGACTTGATGAACTGGTTATTTGTCTGGCTTGTATCCCTCACATCAAAACCCGTATCCATTCCGGAATATAATGTCAGGTCAATATTCTTTCCTTCAATGGATGCGATCTTTGGCTTTCCGAAAATGTCCCCTGACCCTTTTGCCCCGATGTTATCACTGTTTACGGGGCTGTTGGTAATATCGATCAGGCCAGTGTTATTTTCCTCTCCTCCAAAGACCTTTGTAATATTTGAAAGTGTATTTTCCGGTATCTGGTAATCTTGTGGGTTATTTGAAATAAAAACCATGCCTGCAATAAAAATGACCGTGATCAAGACCTTTGAGATTATCGTGCTTTTAGCCAGGAGTTTTGAAGGTGAAACAACCTTCATCGATTCTGAAACTATGGTTTTCAATGATTCCACTATGATATTAGTCTCATCGCGGTTATCGTAGGCTGTCCTGAGTTTTTCATTCAGGTCAGGATATTTATTTTCAATCAATTTGATAACATTTAATTTACTATCCTTCCTATGCAATAAAATCGATAAGATGACGGCAATGATAATTGCAATAACAGGAGGAATGAATTTGACCGGAATGGATGTGATAGGTAAGTATTTGTTCAGGAAATATTCAAGATTTATAATAATGAAAATTGCATAGAGAATGCTGAAAATTGCGATCAGGTCAAGGATAAAAAGCATCCGCATCCTGCTAAGAAATCCAATCCTGGTTTGTTTTAGCTTATCCAGAAATTCGTCCATTCAGTCACCTTCACCCGCATTATTGGTTTTGATTATATTAAGTCTTGGGATAGGTAAGTTTATGTATTCAAAAAGGAATTAAGGCAACCTGAACCAAATTCTATTGGTTCAACATTAACCGTAGCAGGTTTTGGCCTGCGGCGTATGAATTGAAACAATTCGAATGCAGTAAAGCCTCAAAAGGTTTGCATGAGTCGGATCATAAATGATCTTACGGAGGAAAAGAATGAAAAATAATTACAAGACAAATGGAAGATTGCTGGACCTTATTTCAGGTCTTAAAGAACAATCCAGGAACAAACAGGTTCCTCTATGGCGCGATATTGCGATAAGGCTTGAGTGCCCCACAAGAGATGCTACTGAAGTCAATCTCAGCAGGATAAACAGGTACACAAAAGAAAAAGACCTGATCCTGGTACCCGGTAAAGTCCTGGGCGCTGGTGAATTGAATCATAAGTTAACTGTTGCAGCTGTAAGTTTCAGCGAAGGCGCAAGGAACAAAATAATCGAAGCCGGCGGTTCATGCCTCTCAATAGAAGAACTGATGAACAAAAACCCGGAAGGCTCCAGGGTAAGAATAATCGGGTGATAACATGACAGTAATAGACGCAAATAATCTTATTCTGGGAAGAATGGCAAGTACAGTAGCACAGCGAATATTAAATGGTGAACAGATCAATATCATAAACGCTGAAAAAGCGATCATCTCAGGCAGGAAAGATGCTACATTCGATCGATACCATGCTTATGTAGCTCGTGGTTCACGGGAATTCGGCCCTCGTTTCCCAAGAAGGCCGGACCAGATAGTGGCAAGAACGATCAGGGGTATGATCCCGCATACGAAAACTTCAGGAAGGGATGCGTATAACCTGTTAAGGGTTTATGTCGGCGTTCCCCCGGAACTTAGTAAAGAACAGGCGATCACCATAAATGACGCAAGTATTACACGTCTATCCACCAGTAATTATACTGTGCTTGGTGACTTGAGCAAGAGATTAGGATCAAAATTTTAGGTGTTATATATGAAAATCGTTAATTCATCAGGAAAAAGGAAAACCGCAATTGCCCGGGCAACCATAAGGGAAGGAAAGGGGCGCGTAAGAGTAAACAAACAACCTATCGAAATACTCGAACCAGCAATAATCCGTTTCAAAATGTCAGAACCTCTTGATTTTGCAGGTAATGTCATTCCCACTATCGATATCGATGTAAATGTCCATGGCGGCGGCATATTTGGGCAGGCAGGCGCTGTTCGTACAGCTATCGCAAGAGGTCTTGTGGACTGGACAAATGACACAGCACTCAGAGATGCATTGGCAACGTATGACAGGAGTCTACTCGTGAACGACACCCGTTACAAACTGCCAAAGAAATTCGGCGGTCGCGGAGCCAGAAAGAGAAGACAGAAATCATACAGGTGAAACATGATACCGGTACGATGCTTTTCATGCGGTAAAGTCGTCTCAAGCGTATGGGATGAATACAAGAAACGATCTCAGACCGAGGACCCAGGTAAAGTCCTGACTGATCTGGGAATCGAACGATACTGCTGCAGGCGAATGCTGCTGACCCATGTAGAGTTGGTGGACCTCCTGGCACCGTACCAGTAAGGAGGGGTTGTAGGGTAGCCTGGTCCATCCTATAGCGTTCGGGACGCTGTGACCTGAGTTCAAATCTCAGCAACCCCATTTCTCAGGACACGGCTATTGAATAGAACATGAACCACTCTCAGAGGGACTCTGAGAAAAAGAATAGTTAAAACAATTGAATTCATTGAACTTTAAGGTACTAAGGTTATTTTTGAGGTGATTTAGTGAGTGAAATAAAGCTGACGCGATATGAGCGTGCAAGACTTATCGGTGCAAGGGCGCTTCAGATCTCCCTTGGGGCACCGGTTTTGATAGATATTGACAAAGGTGAGCCCATAGATTTGGCTATGGCAGAATTAGAACAGGGAGTAATCCCGATAACAGTGAAAAGAACAGTAATAGAATTAAAAGCTTCATAAGGTGTGGTTTAAATGGAAGATATCATTGATATAAAACAGGATGTAAAACAGGATACTGGTTATGAATCGATCATTCCGCAGGACGAATACCTGACTGCAGGGATACATATTGGTACCCAGCAAAAAACAAAAGAAATGATGCGCTTTGTATACCGCGTCAGGACTGACGGCTTATATGTACTGGATATACAGGCAACCGACCAGAGAATAAGACTTGCTGCAAAATTACTTGCAAAATATGACCCGCAAAAGATCCTGGTCGTATCTGCAAGACAGTATGGTTATTATCCCTCGGAAATGTTCGCAAAGGTAATAGGCGCAAAAGCAGAAATTGGAAGGTTTATCCCGGGTACAATGACAAACCCGAAACTGCATAAATTCATAGAACCTGATATTCTTGTGGTAACAGATCCATCAGGAGATATGCAGGCAGTGAACGAGGCAGTCAATATCGGTATACCCGTAATTGGCCTGTGTGATACCAACAATTCATTAGGTAATGTTGACCTTGTAATTCCAACAAACAATAAAGGGAGGAAAGCGCTGGCTTTGATATACTGGCTCCTTGCAAAAAAGACCCTTGAGGCAAGAGGAGAAAATATAACCCACACAGTAGCGGATTTCGAAGCAGAACTTTAAGAGAATATGAGGGCTCCGGCGGTTTCGGGGCAATTTTACCCGCGAAATATTGACGACCTGGACATGGAGATCAGCCGGTGCTTTGAAGGTGTACCTGCTGGTGAGAAACAGGTTTTGGGAGCCGTTGTTCCTCACGCGGGTTATATTTATTCAGGAAATACGGCGGCTCATGTGTATTCGATGCTGCCCGAGGCTGACACTTTTGTTCTATTAGGGCCAAATCATACAGGATATGGCTCTCCTGTATCTGTATCAAGCGAAAAATGGAGCACACCATTAGGTGAGGTCGGTTCAGATATAGAATTCATAAAGGCATTGCCTAAAAGGATCATTGATACAGATGAAACTGCTCACAAGTACGAGCATTCAATAGAAGTCCAACTTCCTTTTCTCCAGCACAGGTTCAGTGATTTCAACATCGTCCCCATCTGCATGGGAATGCAGGATGAAGAAACAGCCATTGATGTAGGGATGGAACTTGCCGTAGCTTTGCGCAAGGTGAATAAAAAAATCGTGATAATAGCATCAAGTGACTTCTCTCATTATAAAAAAGATAAGGTAGCGCGGGAGGATGATGCATATTTCATAAATTCGATCCTAAATATGGATATCCCTGGTTTTTACCGGAAATTGTATGAGCGTAATGCTTCAGTATGTGGATATGGTCCAATTGCCGCAATGCTTACGGCCTCAAAGGAACTTGGTGCAAAAAAAGCCACATTGCTCAAATACAGCACGAGCGGCGATGTTACCGGGGATCTTGCTGCTGTTGTGGGATATGCGGGAATTATTGTGGAATAGTAATGTATACGAAATTAATGATCATTGGTGGACTGTTCTGGTCATTGACCTACATTCTAATAATCAGGCGTGGTTTCAAAGATAGAACATATGGGATGCCGCTGGCCGCCCTTTGTGCAAATATTTCCTGGGAGGCAATTTTTTCGATTATATATCCCGTTTCCCCACCTCAACTTTATATAAACTACATCTGGTTCTTAATAGATGCCTTTATCGTGCTGCAATTTTTAAAATATGGCAGGTCGGAATTTCCCGCTCTTTCAAGTAAAAAATTCCATGCTATGTTCCTGTTAGCTTTAACCACCTGCTTTGGCCTGGTTTTATCCATAACAATGGAATTCAAAGATTTTCAGGGTGCATACGCAGCATTCGGACAAAACCTGATGATGTCGGTATTATTCATCGTAATGCTATTTAACCGGGATGATGTTAGGGGGCAATCGATTTACATTGCACTTTGTAAAATGTTTGGTACTGGTATAAGCAGCCTGGCTTTTTATTTATATCAACCCATTGCGCAGGGTTCTGTTCTTTTTAGTTTTCTTTTTATTTCAATTTTAATATATGATATTATCTATGTGATCTTGATTTATCAAAAATCTCGGAAAAATAATCTCCCTATCTGGAGCAGATTATAATATTAGTTTCAGATATCTTTGCGTCAATTTTTGCCGGTAACATTACGTTATATTATGCATATTACAGTACTGAACTGAAAAACATATCATGGAACTTTCATTTATCTTCATAATCGCTGTTGCTGTTGCTCTTTTCATGGGGCTTAATATCGGCGGCAATAATGCTGCCGCATCAATGGGCGCTGCATACGGGGCAAAAGTCAGGACAAAATACCAGGCTGTTTTACTCATAGGAGTATTTTCGGTTCTTGGTGCAGTGATAGATGGCGGGGCAGTCATCAAGACCCTTGGATCCGGGATTCTCCCGGCGGGAACAATTGTTCTACAGGGCGCTATTATTGCAGTAGCAGCATCTGGAATTACTGTATTTATTGCCAATATGCTAAGAGTTCCCATATCCACCAGCCAGGCAGCAGTCGGGTCAGTGGTCGGGATCGGGTTTTTCTATGGATCTTCAAAAATAAATGCAGGCTTTATCGGTTATATCATAAGCTGGTGGATCATCACTCCAATTCTGGCATGGTTGCTTGCTTATTTAATGGGGAAATATCTTTACACACACATCCTTATCTGGCTGGCTGACCACCATGAATCCGATGCTTCGATACGGAAATCCCTCAATATTCTTTTGACTATCTCAGGGTGTTATGTTGCATATTCAGCTGGCGCCAATAATGCTGCAAATGCAGTCGGTCCTTTTGTGGGGGCAGGAATTATCGGATCAATTCCAGGAGCGATTTTCGCAGGTCTTGCTATTGGTCTTGGCGCACTGCTCATGGGAGGGAGAGTCCTTGATACTGTTGGGAAAGAGATCACTGAACTATGCGTAATAAGGGCTACTTTCGTGGAATTCACATCAGCCTTCATAGTTCATATAGCATCCATAAAAGGGATACCGGTTTCATTAGGTGAAATCGTTGCCGCAGGAATAATCGGGATCGGATGCGCTAATAGCGGAATGCATGTTGTAAAAGGAGATGTTGTTAAGAAAATATTGATCGCATGGGTAGTTTCTCCTCTTCTTGCAGGAACTCTTGCATTCGGATTAATGAATTTCTTATAGCACAAATAAGTTCTCAAGCAGCTCAAATCTGCTGATTGCCAGGTCTTTGCTTGCGATCCGCCTGATTATCACACGCCCCGTATCGAAAATTATTATTTTTTCAACAGGGGGGTTCGTAAGTATTATCATCTCGTTACCGGGGGTTACCTGCACGCTGTCAAACTGTTTTTTGAGTTCTTCGATCGCACCCGGTACAATTTTTATAGCGCCAAGCTCAGCTTCCCCACTGAAAAGGTCTTCATCGCCTTTCGTGAAGCATGGGTCGATCGTGATGATTTTCATTAATTCCTCACGATCTCTTCGACCTTATCTATGATCTCTATCGCTATCTGGCGCTTTGTGCCTGAAACCGGTTTTACCGAGCCATCGATCAAATAAACAGTATTGTCTTCTGTTCCCATACCCCCGGAGGACACATCGTTTGCTACGACCATGCTTAGATGTGATGAATCCATCAACTTCCTGGCGCGCTTTATTAGCTCTTCTTCTGAGATGCCGGTTTCTGCTTTAAATCCAATTATTTTCAAGTCGGGATAAATTTTCCGCACTTCTTTTATAAGTTTAGGAGCAGGTTTCAATGTCAGGATGAGTACATTTCCTGACTTTATTTTATCCTTTGAGGGCGTTACCGTGAAATCAGAGATCGCGGCAGCACTTATCAGCAGATCATATCCTTTACCAAGCTCTTCGATCACAGCGCCCTTCATATCTTGTGCGCTTTCGGTATATAATTCGCAAATCCCCTGTATTCCAAGGCAGCCCCTGTGGACAAGAGTGACATCAGCCCCTCTCCTGAATGCCTCAAGCGCAAGCTCGATGCCTGTTTTCCCTGAGGCGCGGTTTGTCAAAATCCGGATCGGGTCAATGCTTTCAGCAGTTGCACCTCCTGTTATAATTATACGCTTTCCTGAAAGTGTTTTTTTTCCGGCAGCCCTTTGTACCCTTAGCACTATTTCTTCAATGCCCGCTATCTTTGCTGCGCCTTCTTCGGTTACTGGATTAACGAACTCAACTCCGAGTTCTGTAAGTTTACCAATATTTTCAATAACGATAGGATGGTCGTACATGGATCCATGCATGGCAGGAACAATTATGATCGGGATACCGGAACCAAAAGCTGTTGTTGCAAAGGTCGTGACAGATGTATCATCTATCCCATGTGCGATCTTTCCTATCGTATTCGCCGTGCAGGGAGCGATCAAAAGTAATGATGCCCTGCCGCCTATGCCGCAAAAATCAACATGTTCCACATCACCTGTTATTTCAGTTATGACAGGATTACCTGTAGCATATCGCATAGCTTCAGGATGTATTATCTTCCGGGCTGCATCGGTCATTACGGCATGCACATCAGCGCCATGCCTTTGCAGTTCCCGTGCAAGCTCCACACAACGCACAGCGGCAATGCTGCCAGTGATCCCAAGAACGATGGTCTTTTTTTCAAGGGATTTTGAAGTTTGTATTATCCGGGTTCCCATCACTTCCTGATATATTGTATAAATGCTTATAATTTGCTTTCATGTGTTAAAGATTTGAATGCAAAATCTTATTAGTAATACATACTTATCAGGGACATCGAAGGGCTCGTGGTCTAGCCGGTTATGACGTCGCTCTCACACAGCGGAGGTCCTGAGTTCGAATCTCAGCGGGCCCATAGATCCATATAGCTATTTTACCATTGGCATGATTCCAATTTTCTATATTTTAAGCGAATAAAATAAAAATAAAGAAAAAATGAAAAAACAACGAACTAATACAAACTGAAACGAACTCCGGTAGCGTGAGTTCGTTTCAGTTCGTACGAGTTAGTTGTTAATAATATTTATGATTTTTCAACCCAGCTTCTTGAACAACCGCGCCTGGAAACCGTGATATTTACAGAATCCTTCTGCATCCTTCTGGTCTATGGTTTTGCTGTCAAATGACGATATATCTGCAGAATACAATGCATAGGGTGATTTTCTTGCAATGACCTTTGCGCTTCCTTTGTAGAGCTTGACTTTGACAGACCCGGTAACTCTTTCCTGGGTTTTATCAATAAAAGCGTTCAGATCAGAATAAAGCGGTTCATCCACAAGCCCTTTGTAAGCAAGCTCGCTCCATGTATCATCCACAATCGACTTGAATCTTAATTCATCTCTTGTCAGGACAAGTTTCTCAAGATCTTTATGCGCCATCAGTAATATCGTAGCTGCCGGATGTTCGTAGTTCTCCCTGGCCTTGATCCCAAGCACCCTGTCTTCGATCATATCCGTTCGCCCCACGCCATGAGCCCCTCCAATCACGTTAAGCTTCTGGATCAATGGAACGCCATCTGATTTTTCACCATCAAGCGATACAGGAACGCCATTCTCAAAACCTATATCGATGATCTGTGCGACAGGTGCTTTTTCCGGTGAAACCGTCCACTCAAATATCTCCTCAGGGGGAACAAAATCCGGTTCTTCAAGCCGCCCGCCTTCTATACTCCGGCTCCAGATATTTTCATCCACGCTCCACGGCTTTGATTTAGTTGCAGCCACAGGGATACCGTGTTTTTTCGCATATTCCATTTCCCATTCCCTTGTGAGGTTCATATCCCTCATAGGAGCGATAACATCAAGTGAAGTGCTGCGGAACACTGTTTCAAATCTCAACTGGTCGTTGCCTTTACCTGTGCATCCATGAGCAAGAGCATGTGCTTTTTCCTTTTTTGCTATCTCAACGACTTTTTTCGCGATCAGCGGGCGGGCGATCGATGTTCCAAGCACATATCCTTCGTAGCTGCCGTTGGCCTTTATGAGTGGAAAAATATAATCTTTTACGAATTCATCTTTAGCATCGATAGTAAAATGTTTCTGGCTGATCTTTTCGGCTTTTTTCTCAGCCAGTTCTATCTCTTTTGCGGGCTGGCCGACATCAACAGTAACCGTAATAGCATAATCGCAACCATAATGTTCTTTTAAAAGGGGGATGCACACGGATGTGTCAAGTCCGCCCGAATAAGCAAGTACAACTTTCTTCATGGGTTGCCTATTATAGTGAGACAAGATTAAAAGTTTTTGCATCTTCTTTTTAGAAAAGTTATTTTATAATAAGATATTATTACACTTCATGGCAGACCTGGTAATCAAAGGGGGCACCGTGCTCACAATGTGCGGTGAAATCATCAAAAATGGTATGGTAGCCGTGGATAACGGTTTGATAACTTTTGCAGGAAAGGATACAAAAGTGAAAGCTGATAAAATGATCGATGCAAAAGGCTGCGCTGTAATGCCAGGTCTTGTAAATGCCCACACGCATCTTCCAATGACGCTTTTACGGGGTCATGCAGATGGTCTTCCATACCGGGAATGGACAGAAAAGATCCAAAAAAGCGAGATGAAACTAACTCCTGAACATATAAAGACAGGTTCCCGCCTTGGAATTCTTGAGATGATAAGATCAGGAACTACATCGTTCGCTGATATGTATATTCATATGGACGAGGTGGCAAAGGCCGTTGAAGGAACAGGTATAAGAGCCGCATTGGGCTATGGGATGATAGAGGGACTCAATGAAGATCCCGAAACGAAACTTAAGAACAGGGAGAAATTTGTAAAAAAATGGAACGGCGCGGCAAATGGCAGGATCACGGCTATGTATGCGCCTCATTCGGCTGCTTCCTGTTCAAAAGAATTTTTAATAAAAGTCAGGGAACTCGCAAAAAAAGACGACGCAAGAATTCATATCCATGTGCTTGAAACCGAAGATGAGCTTGAATTAATGAAAAAACGTTATGGGATGTGTTCTATTAACCTGCTGGACAATATCAACATGCTTGGCCAGAATGTGCTGGCAGCGCACTGCATCTGGTTATCTGATGAGGATATTGGGATCCTGAAAAAAAAAGAGGTTAACGTTGTCCACTGTCCCACGAGCAATATGGCTCTTGGGGCCGGCTTAGCGCGCGTGCCTGAAATGCTTGAAAAAGGTATAAACGTGGCACTGGGCACTGATGGAGCTGCTTCAGGGGTGAGTCTTGATATGTGGAAGGAGATGAGAGCTGCCATGCTGCTTCATAAGCTTAAAGATCCACGAGCATTGCCCGCATCAAAAGTACTTGAGATGGCCACGGTCAACGGCGCACGGGCGCTGGGGATAAATGCGGGAGTACTCAAAGCTGGTTGCCTGGCAGATATAATAATTGTGGATTTGAAAAAACCACAGTTCATATCTTCAAATATCCATGTAGCGCTTGTGAATGGCGTATCGGGATGCGATGTCAGGACTGTGATTGTGGATGGAAAAATACTGATGGAAGATCATAAAGTTACTGTATTGAATGAAAAGAACGTTATCGATGACGGAATGGATGCGATATTAAAACTTGAACAGGAGTGTAATTGATTTTACTGAAGGAACTGTATTGCGGATTCAATATCAATACCTTCCATCTTCAGGAATGATAGGCCATAATCTTTAAATGTCTATATGTATATATTGATATAGATTCTTGCCCTTAAATGACAGGTGGTTCAAGTTCAGGGGGTTCAAATGCTGCAATCTTTCCAGTATTTTATGCCAGCCTGGAATACTCGGTGATGGATGAAAAAGATGAAAAATAGAGAAGTCTTCTTTGCTATAGGCATTTTAGTAATGTCGAGTGGATTCTATATGTTATTAGCGCAAACCGTAGGGGTGAAATTAGGAGATAATCTGTACCCGGTGCCAGTCATATATGATGGGATAATGTTGATTGTAATGGGTATCGCGATGGTAATTGTTTCATCAAGAGAATGGGATTAAGAAAAAGGATAAATAAAAAATTATCAAATAGTTGAAATTTTATTCTGAGAATGACTTTCCTGTAAAGATATTTTTATGGAAAAAATGAATTGATCTATACTGACCTCAGTCGGTCCAGAAAAAAATAGGTAAAAACCCTGCATTTCTATCTCCATTATTTTCCTTTCTATCAGCCAGTTCTTCCTTCTTTTCTCTAATTTGTTCATTCTTATTGGCAGCTATTATTTTCTTTTTCATATTATTTTCACTCTTTGATGTGGCATTTTGGTGGTTGAGGAAGCCAGGAAAATTAGTTTTTTCGCTGATAAGATAGGTCGGTAATGGCTTCCTCATTTTGCTAATACATTTATAATAATATAAATAATCCTACAATTATTTGAGTTTATTTTAGATTTTAAAGGTACTAAGACTAATATCTTTGTTTTTATTAGTTTATTGAAGGTTATATTACTGAAAAAAACATCCATATTACTTTATATGGTGGATAATTATGGTTCGAGAGTTCTAAATTTAAATTTGATTAAATGAAACAAATATCAAAGGTATTATCTAATTAGACTAATATTATTCACGAACCAGGAGTTGTTCAATTAATTACTTCATAAAGAGATTATATTTGTAGATTATATCGGCCATAACTCATGAATTAAACAATAAGTTTATATAACAAAATTGTTATATAACAACATTGTTATGTATTGGAACGTGATATTATGTTACCAGTAGGTTCTCCGGCAATTGGTGAAGATTTTATTGATCGCGAAAAAGAAGTTGAATACATCCTTTCAGCATTGAAAAAAGATAGCGTTCTTTTAATTGCACCCCGCAGATTTGGAAAAACTTCCATTATGAAAAGGGTAGAAAAAGAACTCTTGGATGAGGATATGATTTGTGTTTTTCTCGAAGTGGAAGATGTGTACTCTCCACAACGTTTCTTATCAGAAATCGTGATGGCGCTTGTTGAGAATGAAAAAATCAATCAAAAAATATGGCTGACATCAGCGCTAAAGAAGGGTTTTCAATGGTTTAGAGAGAACATAGAAGAACTTGAAACTCCAGTATTTAAAGCTAAACTCAGAACTAATATCGAAACTGACTTAAAAGATGATTGGGTGATAAAATCCAATCAGATATTTGAAATAATAAGTGGGATTGAAACAAATATCTATTTCATTATTGATGAGTTTCCCATAGCTATTAAAAATATAGAGCCAAAAGAAGCAGAAAAATTCTTGCATTGGTTCAGAAGACTGAGGCAGGTAACTAAAAATCTGAAATTTGTTTTTGGTGGTTCTGTAAGCATTGACCGTGTGGTCAGGGATATTGGAGGAGTTAGCGTTATAAATGATCTAAAAAGGGTTAGAATCGGTGGTTTCCAGAAAAAAGTAGCATTAAGTATCATTGAAAAGGTATTCAGCGAAGAAGAGTGGCCTTACGAAGACTCATTTGGAGAGAAAATATTGGCCTGTACCGGGGAGATCTACATACCTTATTTCATAGCGATAATGCTCAGTGCTTTAAAAGAAGAAAAAGATTTGAGAGGTTTAGAAATCAAAGAAGAGCTTATCGAAAAAGTGTATAATCGCCGCATACTCGGCAACGAAGGGAAACATTATTTTGAGCATTATTCTCAAAGACTTTGCGTTTTCTATAAAGGAATGTCTGGCATGGAAGAAAAAGCTGCAAGAGCCTTATTAAGAAAGATTTGCATTGTAGATTATTATCCAATAAATCTTGCATTTGGAATTTATAAGCAGGAAACTGGAAACGATGATTATGAAAAATTCATGGATTTGATAGCGGACCTTGGCAATGATTTCTATATTGAGTATGATCCAAAAAAAGGACTCAAATTCTACTCCAAAATGCTGAGAGATTGGTGGAGAGTGTATTATGGCGACAACTAATGATTTAATTCTTTACAGGTATTCACCTGAAAACATGCCCCAGGAGATTCTAAGGAAGCTCTTTGTGGGCAGGGAAAAACTTCTCAAAAGCATGGTCAAAGAAATCGAGAATGCCGCACGGAAAAAAACCCCACGATTCATCTTAATAGTCGGGCCAAGAGGAATAGGAAAATCTCATTTTTTGGTTTTATTATTTCACGAAATAAACAATAGATTTGGTTCTTTCTTGATTCCAATAAAACTAAGGGAAGAAGAATATTCTGTTTATCGAGCGTCAGACTTGTTTTTAAGGATTTTGGAGGAAAAAAAGGAAGATACCAAAGAAATCCTTTCGCTTGCGAATGAAGATGAGATACTTCATGCTGCTATTGAAAAACTTAAACTTATATCAAAAAGGGATGGTAAAAGATACATTATTTTTATTGAAAACCTGCATGAATTATTCAAACAGTTAGATACCCACGAACTTCAGAAATTAAGAGCCATCTTTCAAAAGAATGATTTTTTCTCAGTTGTGGCCTCCGCACCTATGATATTCCCGGGTATATCTGAACATGATGAACCATTTTATAATTTTTTCCAAATTCAATTTCTCAGCGAATTTTCATTGGAGGAAATAAAATACCTGATACAGAAAATTGCTGAAGCTGAAAATAACAAGAAATTTCTTGATGATTTTAAAAAATACGAACCAAAAATTCACGGCATGTCACACCTTACAGGAGGGAGTCCAAGGCTTGTAATACTATTTTATGAGATGATCACAAGAGGGGAACTTGAAAACATAGAGAATGCTTTTTTCAAGATCATCGATGAACATACACCATACTACCAGGAGATATTCCAGCTATTAACAGGGCAGCGAAGAAGGATATTTGATGCTGTTATTTCCTCTGAAGCGCCAATAACTCCCAAGCAAATTTCAGAAGTTGCCAGATTAGACCTCCCTACAGTCACAACCCAGCTTCGCAGACTTGAACAAGATGGATATGTCATTTCAAGACCGATGGGAAGATCTACTAAATATGAAGTAAGAGAGAGGCTTTTCAGGCTTTGGAGGGAGATGAGACAACCTTTGGGAAGAAAAAGAGTGTCCATTCTTTTGGAGTTTTTGCAGTTTTGGTACACCACGGAAGAAAGAAAAGAGCTATTCAGAACAAAATTCAAGATGCTTGAAGATGGTGAAAAAAAGGTTCTGAAAGATCTCTGCTATATTAGTGAAACTTTGCCTCTTGAGTCGAAAATTGAAGCCCTTCTGAAGCTTACGCCCAAGTTAATAGAATTTGGGGAGAGGGAGGAAGCTGCGAATGAAATCCAGAGTTTAAAGGAAACTGCAGCCCAATTTGGTGATAGAGACCTAGAAGGAAAAATACCATTGCATGAAGGAAACTTTTTGATTTCCGAAAAAAAATATGAAGAAGCACTGAAGGCTTTCAATAAGGCAATTGAGATAAATCCGAAAGACGGATATGTGATATCAAGGAAAGGTCTTGCCTTAGGAATTATCGGCAGATATGAAGAAGCTCTGGAGGCTTTTAATAGGGCAATCGAGATCAATCCAAAAGATGGTTATGCGATATCAAGGAAAGGCTTTGCTTTGGTAAATCTCGGTAGAAATGAAGAAGCTCTGGATGTTTTCAATAAGTTAATAGAGATTAACCCAAAGGATGATTATGCATTATCAAGGAAAGGTGTTGCTTTGGTAAATCTCGGTAGAAATGAAGAAGCTCTGGATGTTTTCAATAATTCATTCGAGATTAACCCGAAGGATGATTATGCATTATCATGTAAAGGTGTTGCTTTGATAAATCTCGGTAGAAATGAAGAAGCTCTGGATGTTTTCAACAAGGTAATAAAGATAAATTCGAAAAATGATTTTGCATTATCAAGGAAAGGTATTGCACTTGTAAATCTCGCTAGAAATGAAGAAGCACTGGAGACTTTAAATAAAGCAATTGAGATCAATCCGAAGGATGGAACTGCATTATCATGGAAAGGTGCTGCTTTAGGATTTCTTGGCAGACATAAAATAGCATTAGAGTTTTTCAATAAGGCAATCGAGATTAACCCGAAGGATCAATATGCATTTTCAAATAAAGGTGCTGCTTTAATAAATCTCGGTAGAAATGAAGAAGCACTGGATGCTTTAAATAAGGCAATCGAGATCAATCCGAAGGATCAATATGCATTTTCAAATAAAGGTGCTGCTTTAATAAATCTCGGTAGAAATGAAGAAGCACTGGATGCTTACAATGAGGTAATCGCGATTAACCCGAAGGATCAATATGCATTTTCAAATAAAGGTGCTGCTTTAGGAAATCTCGAAAGATATGAAGAAGCTCTTGATGCTTTTAAAAATGCTGCTGAGATCTTCCCGAAAGATGAAGACTTTATTGAAGGCACTATAGAAACTTGTTTCAATTTTGCCCTCGATGAATTAAAGGCTGGAAACCGTGGAAATTCAATTAAATTCATGAAATTAGTTCATGAAATTGGTGCAGAGCTAAAAGAAGATAAAGTTGCCATGTTGGTGATAAATTTCTTGAAAAGCGCCGCGGATTCAGGAGATATTCAAATTGTTAAAATAGCAGTTGATGAGATAATAAAATTGTACGGAAATAAGTATGAGGAACGTATCAAATTTATAATTAAGGCATTAGAAATCATTGAAACTAAAGACATCCAAAAATATTATAATTTACAGATAGAAGAAAGAGAGATAGTAGGCGATATTGTAAAAAAGATTACTAAATCTGATGAACTGCTGCCAGAGGAAATCAGAAGAAAGGAAAGCCGTTTAACTGATTATATTGATGCTGAATAAATATATGTTGTAATAAATTAACATTACCTCAAATGAATCCCTCCCACATCGCCCGGTGCGCCCAGCTCGCCATGATCCTTGAGGTCTCAGCCACCCCGAAGCCTGGCAACATTGACCGCGATCACAATTATTCCGATACTCGCTTCGAACACTTCCTGGCAAGCGCTGTTGGAGTTTATCCAATACTTGAGAAGGCTGCCGCCTCAAAATACGGAATCGGGTTACTGATCCATAATTCAGTTATGGAAAGTTGTAAATGGCAAAGCGGCGGCAACACGCATTTTGGGGCATTCATTCTACTTATCCCGCTTGTGATGGCAGGAGGCAGGTGTGAAAATAAATCATGCCTGAAAGAGCAGGTACAAAAGATCGTAAGGGAAACGACTATTGATGACGCAGTTGAATTCTACCTGGCCTTTTCAAAAGCAAAAGTAAAAGTCAAACCAGTTGATGACCTTGACCTTTCAGATACTGATTCCATTGAAAAAATAAAAGCAGAGGGATTGACCCTATTTGATATGATGGAGATATCCGGAAGCTATGATATGATCGCAGGGGAATGGGTAAATGGTTTTGAGAAGACATTTGAATGTGCTGCGCTTATCCAGGATAAGATCAAAAAATATGGGATAAATGAGGCTGTAGTTCTTACATTCATGGAGCTGTTATCAAGAAATAAAGACACATTCATAGTTACAAAATTTGATATTAAGAAGGCCGAAGAAGTTTCAATAAGAGCAAGGAACATTTTGCACAAAGATATGAATATAATAAATGAAATTCGAAAATTTGATGAAGAGCTATTGAATGAAGGTGTCAATCCAGGTTCAACTGCAGATATTATTATTGCAGGATTATTTGTTTCACTTTTTGAGGGGATGAGATTCTGATAGATATCGAAGAATTCGGGATACAGGAAGGGATATCTGAGATTATTTTGACGACCATTTCAAATCATGGGATCCCGAATGCAGCACCCATTGGTTTGCACATGAAGAACGGAAAACTTTTTGCCAGTATTTACAGATCAAAGACACTGGATAACATAATTGAGAAACCTGAAGCATGCGCAAATATCGTTGATGACCCTGTTCTATTTGTGCGATCTGCACTTTCGGATATTGAATCCGATAAATTCGAATTAGTTGAAGGATTCCCTGTCATAAAAGGCGCCCTGGGCTGGATCCTATTTGATTGCAGGATCAGGAAGGGTGAAAATATTTCAGTCGTTGAGCTCCTGGCAGTCAAATCAAAAATTTCGCATCGAAATATCAAGCCCGTAAATCGCGGTTTTAATGCAATTATAGAGGCAACTGTCCATGCCACACGATATGTCGTGTTAAAAGAACAAAAATACCTTGATCACATCGATCATTACAATACAATCGTCCAGAAATGCGGCGGCGCAGGCGAGAAGGAAGCTATGAAGCTGCTTTATGATCTGATCCGCTTATAAGAAATTTTCAAGGTCAAAACAGCAGAAGGACTATTTTTTATTTGATTTTAATATGTTCCCTGGCAGCAGCCGTTGTCTCTCTTCCCTGTGGTGTTCTTTTGATAAATCCGATCTGGATAAGATAAGGCTCGTAAACTTCTTCAATTGTCCTGACTTCTTCTCCTGCTGATATTGCAATGGTCTTGGCTCCCACTGGCCCTCCTCCAAAATCTCTTGAAATGATACCAAGGATCTTCCTGTCAAGTTCATCAAGTCCGAGCCTGTCGATCCCAAGCATCGTGAGCGCTTTATCCGCAACATCCTGCGTGATGTTGCCTTCTGCTCTCACAAGGGCATAATCCCATACGCGCCGAAGCAGCCTGTTAGCTATTCGTGGTGTTCCCCGGCTTCTTTTTGCGATCTCAATAGAACCATCCTTTGTTATGGGGATCTTAAGGATGGAAGCGCTGCGGGAAACAACTTCTACGAGTGCATCCACGGAATACAGGTTAAGTCTTGAGATAAAGCCGAACCTGTCCCGGAATGGTGAACCAAGCAGCCCCACTCTGGTCGTGGCGCCAATGAGAGTGAATCGGTCAAGAGTCAATTTTATGGAGCGTGCGCTTGGTCCTTCACCGATCATGACATCGATCTGGTAATCCTCCATCGCAGGATACAGGATCTCTTCAATAACAGAATTCAGGCGGTGAATCTCATCAATAAAGAGCACATCACCTTTCTTAAGAGCGGTGAGGATCGCCGCAAGATCTCCCGGTTTTTCAAGAACAGGACCCGAAGTGCTTTTGATATTGGAGCCCAACTCATGTGCGATTATATGGGCAAGAGTTGTTTTTCCAAGACCGGGAGGACCTGAAAACAGGATATGGTCAAGGGGTTCGCCCCGTTTCTTTGATGCTTCTATGAAGATCTTCAAAGACTCCTTGAGCGCATGCTGCCCTATGAAATCATCAAGCCTGCCGGGGCGGATGGTGAGTTCTTCTTTATCATCTTTTTGTGAGATCGGGGTGATTATTCGCTCTTCCATTTTTATTCCTGGTGTTGATTTAAATATGAGCACTGACTATTGGTTTTCCTGTTACATTCACGGCTTATGAAATCCAAACTCTTTGGACTGTCCGGCGCAGCACTAAAAGAAGCGACTGTCTGGACAGGATTAACAGGATTTACAGGATTTTTGGTTGAATTTATCCTGTCCATCCTGTTAATCCTGTCTAAATTCTCAGCACCCGCCAGCGCCTTCACCTCAAGATAATAATTTGAAAATAGATTTTTATTGTCAATTGCAGTTATCGCCAGTTGAGTCATTCGACCACCATTTTTTTAAAGATGCCACAGAGGTAAATAAGCTCCATGTATTATAAAGATTGTTTCATGATTATTTTCGTTAAGGGACGGCTTGAAGGGGCAAGAGCTCATTTCTCCTTCAATTTCAAAAGCGCCGCCTTTATAATCGCCTCCACCTTCTGTTCGCTCCCTGAAACCGCCTCCACCGCCCTCTGTGCCTCCTGCCTCGCGAATCCAAGTGAAACAAGCGCAGACACAGCATCATAATTGACATTACTCATGGGAAGCGCAAATCCTTCCATTTTCTTTGTCATTTTATCCTTCAATTCCAGTATCAGGCGCCTGGCATTCTTGGCGCCCACCCCGGAGATGCGGGTCAGGACTTTTTCATCCTCATGGATAATTGCAGCCGCAAGCTCTTCAATTTTTATTTGTGAAAGGATGTTCATGGCGATCTGGGGCCCGACCCTTGTTACACTTATCAGGAGCTTGAACATCTCAAGTTCGCTTGGGTGTAAAAAACCATAGAGTATGTGTGCATCTTCCCTGACATGAAGGTAAGTATAAAGTTTTACTTTTTCTTTCCTGCCTGTGAGTTCATTCAATATCGGTTTTGTCACATTTACCTGATATCCTATCCCTCCGACATCAATTACCACAAATCCTTCGCCGCTCTGGGCGATATCACCATAGACATGGGAAATCATATATTATCTCATTATATTTATATGACATAAAGCAATCGACAACCCATCAGCAGCATCATCCGGTTTTGGTATCTCATCAAGGCCAAGGAGCCTCTTTATCATCTCCTGCATCTGTTTCTTGTCAGCCCTTCCCGAACCCGTTATTGCCTGCTTCACCTGGTTCGGGGTGTATTCAAATATCGGGATATTGCGCTGCTGGGCTGCAAGGAATATTACACCTCTTGCCTCGCTTACACTCAACCCATTGGTGACATTCTTACTGAAAAAGAGTTTTTCAACTGAGATAACTTCCGGGTTGTATTTTTCAAAAAGAGATGTAATTTCGTTAAATATCTCCAGAAGACGCTCTGGTGTTTGTTTGTCGGCTGATGTCCTGATACAGCCGTAGCTTATGGGAGTAATGTTCCCGTTTTCTGTTCTTATCACTCCAAAGCCTACGGTTGCAAGACCGGGGTCGATTCCGATTACGATCATGGTATTTAAAAAGTGTTTAACCTTTATGTGCTTTTGCCATGCCACATAAATATTTGTCCTTCGCTTCAAGTTGGTCCTTCCCATAGGTATTACAGCAGGATAACGAAAGCGCTGTGTTATTAGCATAGTTGTCATGGTTTAGAAAATAGTATTCATCCAGACGAATAGAACGCGGATGACGCGGATTGCGCGGATTCACACGGATTTGAGGCTTCTGTATATGATATTTCCTTTCTATCATTCGAGAAGATTGCTCTTTTGAAATCTGGTTTTTTCCAAAATTGAACAAAAGCCCGACTTGCTTATTGGTAGCTTTGAGATAATTGATCAACTGAGCCTTATTTTCATCTCTTAAACCCTCAGGCGCTTTTATTTCAAGAATTACCAGGTCATTTTCATAAACTTTTTCCAGAAAGCCATAGCCCAGTACATTATAGACTTTGTAAAACGAATTTATTATTTTTTATGTTATTTCTGAATACAACACAGTACCTCCTTTTTAGTGGAGAACGGATAATTCGATCCGCGAGCATCCGCGCAATCCGCGTTCCATTTCATTTGCACTTTGTTATACTCATATACAGGGCATTGTGAAAGTAATAAAATTTGAATTAATCATCGCTGCTTTTCCTGAATGCTGTATACACAATCCGAGTCTCCGCTTAGGTTCGCTAAAAATACACAAATTGTTTTTTTGATATATGCCATTCAATCTATTTCATAGGTAGAAACAAGTGTAAAAACAATTTATTGAGTGTTATACATAAAATTAAAGCCAATAAATACAGTATGGATATTTGTATATTTAGTGAACGAAAGCTTTATCCGAGAATAGTTTCAACCTTTATGATGAGAGCGGGATAGTGTGAATATGAAATAATACGAAATCCCACTCTTGAAAAGATACTCTAAAATAAAGGTGGAAAGATCATGCCAAAAATAGTAGTCGTATATCTAAGCACATCAGGTAACACAAAAGCCATGGCCGATGCGATCGTAGAAGGCGCTGTATCAAGAAATGTCGATGCGGTTGCCATGAACTTCCATGAGGCAAAATTGGAAGACGTAAAATCTGCTGACGCGATAGCGATCGGCTCATCAACATTTTATTACAAGATGCTGCCCCCTATGGAAAAGTTCATTGACAGCTTATCAAAGGCTAACCCCAAAGGAAAAATCGGAGCAGCCTTCGGGTCTTATGGCTGGAGCGGTGAAGCGCCCGGATTGATCGCCGAAAAATTGCGTGAAATTGGTGTCAAAGTCATCGATCCGGTGCTGCGTGTACAGTATAAACCAGAGGAAAAGGATCTTGAAGAATGCAAGCGCCTGGGAAAAGACCTTGCTGAGAAGGTAAAAAAAGCTAATAAATAGATTATACGATAAACATTAGTATCAAAAATTACCATATAAAGGACTAATGTGGACTATTATCCAGGAAAAATTTAAAAATCATCCAGCCCAGGAAAAAGTGATCAGATTGCTTCTGGAAAGAGGTTTCCAGATAAATGCCCAGGGCAGGGTAGTTTCAGGCGGTATCGAAATACCTCACACCCAGATCGCAAATGAGATAGAAGTTGATAGAAGAGTGGTTGACGCCACATGTGAAACTATTTCAAAGAATGAGAAACTGATGCAGATATTCCGGAATGTCCGCACAATACCGTTCTTAAGGGATGTGGCGCCATTGCTGGGTCTTGGTGTTATAGTCATTGCACCTGACAATGCTGCCCGAAAAGGTCTCCTCGGTGCGGTCGCAACAGCCGTGTCAGAGCACGGGGTAACTATCAGGCAGGCTGTATCTGATGATCCATACATTACGGAAAATCCGCAGCTTACAATAATTACGGAAGGAAAAACAAGCGGTGAACTCGTGGATTCCCTCACAAGAATAAAGGGCGTAAAAAGTGTGACTGTATATTAGAATAAATAGTGAAGATAAAACAGCTTAATCCGAATGCTATGCCTGCCATTGTATGTGTTTTGCCATTGATCTACAAGCTTTTGATAAAAAAACGGCAGGTTTAAATAAAATGCATTGAAAATTGATCGGTGTACAGATGGCAGATACTGTTACATAAAAATGTGGTGGTAAAACATGAAAATAAAATCTTTTATCTCTTTATTGTTAATTGTAATAATAGTAACATCACCTGGATGCTTAGAATCTAAAAAATCACCTGTGCCCAATGAGACAAAAAATGCTACACCTGTGCCTATATTCACCACACCTGAACAAGAACTCTCTACCTCAAATGGAACACATTTAAAAATTAACGGAACATTCGAGACCTGGTCACGTGGTTATTATTCCAACAAGTCGTACAAGAATTCATATTTTAAAGTGATAACAAATTATGAAGGTTGGATTGCATTTCTCGATGAACAGGGCTATTCTATAGGGTCTAAAGGTGAAAGAACCATGAATTTGGAAGGTCAGTTGTTTCCTGGTTTAGATAAAACTCCAAAGATAATAACATCTGATGATTTTAAAGAATATTTTATTATCGCAGCTATGATGGGGATGAGGAAAAATGCAGAAGGGCCTGAAATTGAGATAAAAAATATTAGCAGAGTAAATAATATAGTAGATGTTACAGTCAGCAGATATGATCCAGGAGTTGGATCCGCGATCATTAGCGCACCCTACCACATCGTTCTGGTCAAAAAGGAGCAGATACAAGAGAGTTCTACATTTGATTTCATAGATACTCAGGGCAGGCTCATGGAAAGGTCTGCAGGATATGATATCACATCTCTTGAAGCGGGAGAGACGGGAGAGGTTTTCAACGAATCCGGGGGAATTTTTACCAGGAAATGGGATGCAAGTAATTTTTTAGGTTTTTGGCGTGATTCGGAAACAGGAGATTCTACCGAGACTCTTGCTATAAATCAGAGTATATTGAACAATAAGCACAGAGTAATAGAAAGACACAACTTGATATACACAACAAGATCTATTCCTATAAAATATCAGATTTACAGGCACACTGGCAAAGCACCTGAAGGAAAGGAGGGCTTCTATCAGGCAATAGGCTGGCTTGGGGAGAAATATGTATTTTTCCAGGGGAGCAGGATTGCAAAGGTAATATTTGAACAGAATGCAACAGAGGAAAAAGAATTGACCATTGGCGAGTCATGGGAATTGGGAGAAGGATACAGGTTAATCGCCAACTCAATTAGTGCAAGAGATCAGGCTGGCAGACAATCGTGGCTTACTCTCTTTAAGGATTCGAATACGCTCGTTGATATAATCATGGTGCAGTATGGAAAGGGTAACTTTTTCACTTATCAGATGAACGTGAGCGATGGTATTCCAAATTTTATGATTTATTGTTCAAGAGTAGAAAGTTTACCATATAAAGATGCAGCATATTTTAATAACACATGGCTAAGGTCTCAGGATATTACAGAGATAAGGGAAGGTCAGGTTTATGGCATCATGGAAATCATTTCCGTTAATAACGGCATTATTGAGCTGAGAAATAAAGAACCGATCGATCTGGCTCCGGAAAATATTATCAATCTGATGGGTGACCTGAATATTCTTGTTGGAAGGTCAAGGACAGACCTGGAATTTTATCCTTTCTCTATCAAGAAGGGAGGAAAGTCCAGTGTTCACATTTCTTCCCCTTCATTAATCAAAATTATTTCAAGATCACATCCAATCCTGGAAAACAACATTGAAATAAATGAGCTCGAAGAAGATTATTATTTTGGTGACTTCAGTCAGGAATGTATTTTCCCCTGCGAGGGAAAAGAACTCAATCTTTCTATCACCGGATATTATAAACGCAGCGGGATGAAGGCAAATATCCTGATAACCATGGACAATGCATTTGCTGAGAATGAAAGATTAAGGAATATAGAAATAAAACCGGTGAATGAAGAGAGAATTGTTTTTGAAACAATCACCTCAGGCAATTTAAGCGGTTATAAAAGTCCCGATGTCGTAATAATAAGAACCCTGTCGGATTGGAATAATGTCTGGCAGAAGCATGTGAGCTACCTGACCCAGAAGCCTCAACTGCCTGTAATTAATTCCACCAATGAAACGGTGGTCGCTGTCTTCTTTGGCGATTCTCCGGGTTTTGATGCAGACCTTATTGATGTGACAGGTGAAGAGCAGGACGTTTTCATCAATATACGGAAAATGTATTCACAGAAGCTTTCACCAATTCAGCCATACATTATAGTCAAGTTTTCTAAAACGGAAGGAAATATTATACTAAGGACATTGAAATCGGAGTATAATTAAGGATTGATAAACATGAAAATAAGATATTATATCTTTTTATTGTTAATTGTGATAATAGTGACATCACCGGGATGTTTAGAATATAAAAAATCACCTGTTCCCAATGAGATAAAAAATGCTACACCTGTGCCTTCACCCAATATAACCGAACAGGAACCGCCTGTAAATAATGAGACAAAACTATTAAAGATCAACGATACATTCGAAACATGGTCAAGAGGTTATATATCTAACACTTCTGATGATAGACCAGATTTCAAAGTGATTACTAATTATAGCTATTGGAATGAGTTCCTGTATAATCAGGACCCATGGTATATAGGAAAAAAGTATGCGAAGCTGGAAGGTCAATTATTTCCAGGTTTAAATATAATTCCAAAGAACATGTCTACAGATGATTTTAATAATTATTTTATTATGGCAGCTATGATGGGTAAGCAGTTCAAGACAGGTCCTGAGATTGAAATAAAAAATATCAGTATGTTAAATAACATAGTAAATGTCACTGTTCGCCTTTATAAACCCACTTTTGGAGGAGCTGCTACCAGTTCTCCATACCATATTGTTATAGTTAAAAGGGAATTATTGTCCGAGGGTAATTCCACGTTTGTTTTCGTAAGCACTGAAGGTAAGGAGCTGGAGAAATTAAATGTTGAGAACAAATAGAAGTGAAATTTTGAACAATAGGATGGTGGATTGCAGAGATTTGTGCCTGAAGGGCATAAATATTTTTTTGATTTAAGCATCCTCAAGAAGCAAAAATCCATAAAACAACTTCGTCCCGATCTCATCAAATCCTTCCAGGTCATCCTGTTCTAATGTGACACCGTTTAGTGCTGCCAATGCCCCATCGGTTTTTGAGGTTTCATGAAGTACGATTGTATCCGCTGTAATTTTACCCAGGATCCGGCTGTTTCGTCCTATCCTGACTTTTCCTTTTGTTGAAATAAGATTCCCATGGATAGTACAGCCCCTGCCTATGCTGATATCGCCCGAAGTGCGAATACTTCCGAACAATGTATTCTGGTTTCCCATAGACATTGATCTTGAACGGAAATTCCCCAGCAGGCGGCAATGGCTTCCAACGATGGCGCGTGTATTTGCCCTTATTGTGTCAAGGTCGATTTTTGCCCTGTTCGGGATTGACAATAGTTTATTCTCCGGGGTATTATCCGAGAAAAGCTCATCTAATGCTTTTTCCACTTCTTCTTCACTGCCAAGTTGCAGCAGCGCCATCAAATAAAAGAAAATAAACATTACAACAGGAAGAGGCTGGCGTACTACCAGCCATCCTTTAACATCATAGCCGCCATCGATCTTTACATTATTCCCGACATCAAGATTCCCTGCGGCAAAAAGTTTCCCTGTTATTTTAACAAATTCCCCAAGATATGCATCAGACTTTGTCCTGACTTCACCTTTGATCTCTGACCACATATCGATGCGGACATCATCCTGGGAAATGACATTCCCATTGATCTTGACATGCTCGCCGGCGACTATCAGGTTTGCGATCAGGCCGTAACCCAGTTCTGCGTAATTTCCTACAAGAACATCTCCCTGGACAACGATAGAGTGCTCTTCCATGACCGTATGATCGGGTATTCTGAGTCCTTTTAGTTCAGCCAAAAGCCTGCGCCTCTACTTCTGTATAGTTGCAGGGTATGATAAATATTAATATTAAATAGACCGATTTAACACTTATGTGTGAACTAAAAGTAATCCTGAAAGGAAAAACGATCATGGAAGATGTGGTGCGAATCACACAGGAAAAGGACAATATCATACTCCAGAGCCTGCTTGGGGAGAGTAAGACCGTTCGTGGCAGGATCAAGGATGTCAATATAGCAAAACAGGAAGCTATAATAGAAGCTAATTCCATTGATGATATTTAATAATCCATTTTAAAATATGGGTGGTTAGCAATTCTGTTTAATAGAATAGAAGCATATGGAAAAATAAATCAAAAGATTGTCATTTAAGGAGAACATGGATACATTAAAGAATCTATTTGTTGAACAATAATTTCAGATATTGTAACTTGTTACAATAGTATAAAATAAGTTGCCAATGGTTTTAGGTAGGCGTTGGTAACCACAAAGATACACAGCCAACCTTATGGAAAAGCTTAAATATTTTTAAATTCAAAATACTTCTGTAATTCATGGAATTAAATGGTTGTTCGATGCAAAATATATTATGAAATTGTAGCTAAAAAAATCGTGTATAAAATATATTGATATTAGTTCTCTCATAATGTTTTTGTATATTCAAGGTGGCACATCCATATGAAAATTTCCTTAGGACTTCAGGAGAAATTATGATTGAGATTGGAATATTCATAACTGCTTTCATTGTTGTGATTATTACATTTATTGCGTTGAAAGTAATTGGAATACCCATTTATTTCCATCCGCTTGGAAAAGAAAGCATCAGGCTAATTCATGACGAATCAATTAAACCGCCTATGAATGAGGCGAAAGATTGGAGATTTAAGAAGATAGATGAGGCTGAACGAAAAGGACAAAAAGTACTTTTGGCTAAAGTTGGCGAGTTTGGTATAGGAATGCTTGATACAGTAAAATATGCTTTGAATAAAGGATTTAGTGTCACAGTAGTGGGTAATAAGACCTACTGCAATTCCCGAGATGAAGTAATTAACCTTTTGAATGATGATGGTTTTTCTGGTAGATTTAAATTTTATGTATTGGAACATAGACCGAAAGATCATTTTGCCATAATTGGTTCTAATCTTTTTATTGAAGATCCACATGAGTGGAATGCAGAAATTAAGAACTCAATGGGGATTACTAATGCGCATAAGTATATTTTAAATGAGTTTTATAGGAAGTTTGAAGATGCAATTAAGATGGCAAAAAAAACAGATATAGAGTTTATAAAAACAATGCCTTGTTATGCAAAATAACAATTAAAAATGAGTTAAATACATGTTAGATTCAAATATCATATTATCTCCAATCATGGTTAGTGGTATAATTGGGACAACCCTATCTCTGGCGGTTTTTTCTATGTTTCAAAATTCGAAATTTAGAACATGGATGAGCCCTAAATATTTTGATTTATTCGCAGCCACATCGTTTATATTGTCATATTTTTGTACAATTAGTTATATACTGACCATAAATGAATATTTACTTAAGATTAGCTTGTTTTTTTTAATATTAGCCGGAATATTCCTTTTCATATCAATTTTGTATTTATATAAATCACATATAGTTGAGGATGTTTTAAATCAAATAAAAGATACACCACAGCTGAATGAACTTTTCAATAAAAAATAGTTAATATTTTTGGAGGGAATAAAAGATGAAGGCAAAAGTCGCAATCAATGGTTATGGGACGATCGGGAAACGCGTTGCAGATGCAGTGGCTGCACAGGATGACATGGAAATCGTGGGCGTCGTTAAGACAAGACCGAGTTTTGAGGCGCGCGTCGCGAAGCAAAAAGGGTACGATCTCTATGTGCCGTCAAATGAAAATTTGGAGGAATTCAAGAAATCAAAAATTGAGATCAGCGGAACACTTGTTGATCTTCTTGATAAAGCTGACATCGTTATTGATGCTACACCTGGAGATACCGGGGAGGAATACAAGAAACTCTATGCAAAACATGGGGTAAAGGGCATCTGGCAGGGCGGGGAGGATCACGAACTTACAGGATTTTCTTTTAACTCAGAGGCGAATTATTCTGATGGCCTGGGACGCGATTTTGCACGGGTGGTTTCATGCAATACCACCGGTCTTGTCAGGATTTTGTATGCTCTTGACAATGCATTCGAAGTTAAGAAAGCAAGAGTAACATTAATGCGAAGGGCTGCTGACCCGAATGATATAAAAACAGGTCCTATAAATGCTCTTATCCCTGACCCGATCAAACTTCCCTCGCACCATGGCCCTGATGTCAATTCAATTCTTCCCGATATAGATATCACGACAATGGCTGTTAAGACTTCTACGACGCTTATGCATCTTCATGCGCTTAATATTGTGTTGAAAAAGACCTGCAATGAAGCTGATGTTATCGGTGTCTTTGAAAAAAGACCGCGCATAAGGCTCGTATCCAGCAAGGACAGGATAAAATCAACAGCAGAAGCAATGGAATTTGCAAAAGACCTTGGAAGGCCAAGAGGCGACATGTGGGAAAATGTGGTCTGGAAAGACTCAATTGCCATAAACAAGGGCGAGTTATATTTCTTCCAGGCGATACACCAGGAATCAGATGTAGTTCCTGAAAACGTGGATGCTATCAGGTCACTTCTTGAAATCGAGAAGGACGGGGCAAAATCGATCAGGAAGACGAATAAGGCGCTGGGGATTTGAGGAAAAAAGGTGCTGTTAATAGCCGAAAAACAAAAACACTTTCCTCATTCCAGCAATTTAATAAACTCCTTAAATCCCGATTGCTTAAGGATCGAAATTAAATCCCTTTAGAACCGGAGGCGCCGTCAATTGCCCCGGGGCCGCCAAGCTGCTGATAATGTGCCTGTTTCCCGCCAGAGATATTCCAGATGGATTTTCTGGCTCGCGCCTTGTCATTTACAGGAAGGTAGTATTCCCAATTATTATTATAAAGCTTCCACAGGAGTCTCATCTGAGGCTCTCATTGTGATCTTTGAAGTCTCTGCAAGGAACTCGCTTGCATCCAGGATTTCCATTAAAACAGGTTTTCCTTTTTTTGAAAAGTGAACTATGATAGGACCGACTTCTTCAGCATAATCTATGGGATCTTCACTTACTTCATAAATTAGAATATCATTCTTTCTATTATAACTGATTTTCATATCTACCTCTTTTTGCTGGATAAAATGTAATAACTCTAATTTCTTCACGTTCCATCTCGCAAATGACTCTCATTATATGATTTTCATCAAATTTATTTTGAATTACCAATCTGCCTTTTTTCCTTCAACTGTCGATGCTGGATTCTCAATAATCTCTTTGATCTGGCTTTCAGATATCATGAGTCCATGCCTCTCAAAGAGCTTGAATTTGAATTTAGCATGATCTGTAAATATTATTTTCATGTATTTTAAGATAAACCTGATATAATAATACAAGGGTTCAAGATTATATAATAGTTACTGATTCGATCTTCTTTAACATATTCACATCGAGAAAACATTGATTACTATCAAGGGGATATCATCCAGGCTCTATCTTTCATAAACGGCGCATTGCCGACCGTATTCCATGCCTGTTTCCCGGCCAGAGAAATTTCTGTCAGGGTGCGCGCCATGTCATTTACAGGAAGGTGGAAATGAAGGCTTTGCAATGGAATATTATTATAGATTTGTGAAAGTGTGTCTCTGGAAGGTGATGGCAGCCATAGGGCAATATAAGGTTATAATACCTTTTTATATTCAAGAGGTGGCTTTATACTTCC
>CAVWCX010000003.1:0-122754 GCA_963753595.1 Candidatus Methanoperedentaceae archaeon
ATTGGTTCGCCAACTTTTTTGATCTCTCGTTCAGTTTCTATCTGGGCTTTCTTGAATTCACCCGTTGCTTTTCCCAGGGATCTGGCTAATTCCGGAATTTTATCTGGCCCAAAAAAAAATATGGCTACTACCAATATCAAAATCATTTCTTGAAGTCCGATTAGTCCCATAAATATTAAAGTTATATGTTCAAGGTCTTAAATCTTTGCATTAAATAATTTTCATGGGAATTATTAGCGAGATTTTGGAAAAGATAAGATTTTGGAAAAGCCATTTTTCTATTCTATTAGTGAGTTATTGGTGATTATAATAACAATTATAAGCATTATTTTAATAATTTAACAGAAATTAATATATGTATTATATGGCCATAATAAGCTCATCCGATTTAACAAAGAAGAGGATTTAATATGGAAATAATTCAAGTCAAATGCAAAAATTGCCACGCGGAAATATACATACAAAATGACCATGTCAGGGAAAAGATGTTCTGTACATTGGGGTGCATGAAATCTTATAAAGCACAGTCTCAAAAAACGGACTCAACTTGAGGGTGTTTTTTTCCGGTTTTAAATTGTTAGGTTCTATATTAGATTTATATAGGGAATTCTATTTTTTTATATATAATTATAAAATATCTAGATTAAAAAGACGACTGAATAAAAAATTGTGGATCCCTATATTTTATAGAAAATATTAACTTTTACCTATTCACTCAATTGCTTTTGGCCGCAGGAAATTATATTTTCTTAACTTTCCGCCAGCAATTTGTCCTGCGATATCTGATAGAACCAGCAAGGGAATTACAGTCCAGTTGAGCCCTGAAAAAATCCTTAATAGAAATACAAATGGCACAGGTATATGTATGGCCATTATCCATTTCCTGGAGAACCTTGCAGCATTTCCCCGGATATACCCGAATGGAAGGTTAATTAAAAATACTGCTAACATCATTTCATTTATCGACATTTTTTTACACCTATCCTTATCCGTATTAATTATATAATCCTTATCTGTATAAATTATATTATCCTTATCCAATTATTTAAAGGCCATCCTTTGTTTATGTAGTTTGCGGTCAGGAAAAGATTTATTTCAAAATACAAACAAAAAAATGTTGTGCCGCCACAGGAGGACGGCACCAGATCTTAGCGATCAATACGCGTCCACCAGGGGACCTTCATCACAGTTGATCCGCAAGTAAAGACTACATCGCCATCATAATCCCCGCTGGGGGTCTGGAATGCATTACCTGCATTTAGCACAAGACTGACCGTTGTACTTTCCTCTTGATTGAGATTTATGTTGCTCGTTGAAGCATTAACTATGACAGGACCTGTAACATCCACAGAACACGACTGCACGTTCGTATTAACATTTTTCACTGCAAGATATATAGAAGTGTTTACATCCCTATTGCCTTTCCATCTTCCGAAGCTTGCGCTTGATGGCTCAATAGTGAGTGGAATACTATTTGCAGCAGCCAGATCAATTCTGCCGCCGCCGCGTGCTAGAACCCCGGCTGGTGTCATTCCGTCAATATGGCTGAATACCGGACGCTTTGCAGTATTTACAAGTGCTGATTTGATCTGGGCAGGAGACCAGTCAGGATGTAATTGCCTAAGCAATGCCGCAGCCCCGGAAACATGTGGGGTAGCCATGCTTGTTCCCTGATAGAAAGCGAATTCCTGGTTGAATATGCCAGACAGGACATTAACCCCCGGAGCTGTAATATCAGGTTTTAACATGAAATTGAATGGTGTAGGTCCCTGGCTTGAGAAACCTGCCATGATATCTGCGTTCCCGGTTATAAATTCCTCTGGTTCAGTGCCATTCACGCTCATGTTCGTTGTTCCGGATTTTGTTTTTATGAATTCACCATCGCTCTTGGAAACCATTGCTGCAGGAATAGTCGGTTTTGGTAAAGTCCCATCATGTCCCATTGCCACCGGGTCCCCGGCAACATTGTTGATCATGATGACGCCAATAGCTCCGGCATCCTGGGCATTTCTGATCTTTGTGGTGAACGTGCACGTTCCGCGGTATATGAATGCTATATTACCTGAGACACCTGTGATTTGTGAACACCCGTTGCCAGGTGTGGCGATTGCAAACACTGTATCCAGTACCGGAGGTAAGTAGGGATTGAAATCCCCTACGGCAGCTCCAAAAGATTCACCGGTGCCTAGTGTGACCGGGAAGCCCATGAAGTGAGAATTCGTGCTTGCCCCCACAGTGATAGCTTTCAGGGCTGTTCCCGGAGAGGCTATCGTCATATCGCCCGGCCCCTCATTGCCTGCTGCGATAACCACGATCACGCCTGCATCCACAACTGAGTTCACAGTCTCTGCAAGGATATCATTGGGCCCGAAAACTTTTCCTCCCAGGCTCATACTATCAATGTCCATGCCGTCACGAACAGAGTCTTCAAGGGCACGGATTATGTCATGATTGAACGAATCGCCATCTTTACCGGTGTATCCGGCGCCAAATCCCGGAAATACATTATAATCCCCCAGCAATGCACCTGGTGCTACACCGCTAAGATAATTCACCACAAGCTGGGTACCCTCAACTTTTCCACTAGTTCCATAGTTGCCCGCCACAGTTCCCGCCACATGAGTCCCATGAGGATTAATTATCAAAGTCGATGGGCTGGATGCTCCCGGCGTTACACCTGAAGCATAAACACGGCATACAATCACTTTGTTGTTGGTATTTTTTCCACCAGATTTAGTGAAAGGCGCGCATTCATCTGTTTGCCCTGCAGCTGCATAATCAGTGTCGTTCAAGAAAGGACTAGTAAGATCGATACCTGAATCGATGATCCCGACTTTTACACCATTGCCTGCATTGGATGGTCCTCCGGCCTTTGCCCACAACTCCGGGGCATTGATCAGGCCTGGAGAGACGTTCATGGCAAGGCTGTAACGCGTGCTGTATGTCACCGAACGCACTCCAGGGTATTTTGAGAGTTTTTCAATGTTCTCCCCATTCAATTTGATAGCGAGCCCATTTGCGACAATGGAATAATCAGATATGACCTCAGCTTTGGGGGCATTTTTTGCAATGAAACTACGATAATTACGGTGTGTGTTCTCAAGATGATTGATATACGCCTTCACCTCTGGTTTTTTCAGGTCAATTTTATGTCCTTTTTCCGGTTTGGTAGGTTTTAGACCCGTGATTCCCCCGGTATAGCTTGCAACGGGATTATCCTTCAGGATCACTATGGCATAATCTGTTTGCTGTTCTGCTGGCTCTGTTAAGTCCGTATTTATGACTGCGCCTCCCAATGTAGAAGAAATGAAGAACAGAAGCAAACCTGCGATCAAAAAGTTCTTCATTTTTCCTTTCCAGTATCCACCTAATGTGAATGTTTCTAAAATTCGATACGTTGATTTTTCATTCTTATTTCCCACTTATATTCCTCCTCTAAATTTATCCGCTTTTACTATATGGGATTTTATTCAAAAATTCACCCACAATTCATGTATATGAATGCTCATGTAAATAAGTTTCGAATAAAAATATCCTATTCTTTTAAATTTAGCCCATGATATTTTTCAGGAATTTCAAACTTGCAGTTCCTTCTTCGACGGTTCTTGCCTCGGTAACGAACCTTCCCTTATAATCCTTGAATTTAGGAATGACTTCTTTCCATTTTATGGTCCCTTTCCCAAGCTCAAGATGCTCATCGCTTTTTCCTTTATTATCATGTAAGTGAACATGTATCACTTTCCCAAGGTCTGCCAGGAAATCAAAAACAAGGCCGTTGGTGTTGGCATGCCCCATGTCAAGCGTCAATCCTGCATTCTCGCGATCCAGCGATTCTATCATACCCAAAATCTCACCAGGCTGCCTTCCGAAAATCTGCTGCATATTGGGCATATTTTCCACTCCGATCTTAATTCCAAAATCATCAGCAAAATCACAAATCGCCCTTAAGCCTTCAATATTCTGCTGCCAGGCCATGTCAGGAAGCTGCATCCCCAGAGGTGAAAGATGACCGGGATGAACTACTGCAAGATCAATGAAATCCGATGCTTTTTCAAGACATTTTGTCATCTGTCTTATGCTCTCATTCCATATTGGATGGTTGAGGCTTCCAAGGTTAAGGTCTGAGAATGGAAGATGAAGCGTAAGAACAAGGTCTGTTGTTTCGATAATGTTTTGTATCTGTAAAAGCGTCCCATCATTTAATTGCTGTTTTCCCTCACTTACTACTTCCCAGCCAGTGAATCCCAGTTCTTCAAGGCCATAAGCCCAGTCGAACGGGTTATTTACAAGAGCAAGGGATGAGAAACTGATTTGCATGGAGGAGCTTATTTGCATTCATAATATAAGGAAGTTGGCACAATTTATGATCTTAAAATCAAGTGATTTTTACCCCGAAAGCACTACTTTTTCAACATAAAGATTTGTATCTCCCAACAATGGAAGATATTTATCATTTTTCAGGCTTATATTCAAATAATGATCGCCTGCGGGCAGCGTGACCTGGACAAATGTCCTGGTGATCGTTGACTCACTGCCAATAATTTCTTCACCAAGTTGTATCCCGTCTATCTCGATGCTTGCATTAGGCCACCATACCCCTAACAAGGGCAATGAAACTTTAGTTCCATATCCTGTAAATGCAATATTATATTTTAATTCCTGGTTCACGAAAAATTGTCCGGAGAGTTTATAACTTTCATTAGATATCCACTGGTTGAATACAAGGATTATTGGTTTTTGCGTTATTGTCAAATGACTTGAACCCGGATTTAATCCAGGCGAAGTTGCAGTTATCAACGATGTCCCAAATAGATCCGAACTGATGGTCGCACTGGCTGTTCCTTTCATTGTTGTCAGATTCGATGCGGAGAGATTTCCAAGTGATGCTGACAGGTTTATGTTTATTCCATCTCCAGTCGCATCCCTTCCTTTTTTATCTTTTAACTTGACCAGGATTTGCGCATTGGTAACCCCATCTGCTGGTATTGAACCCGGATTTACGGAAATCCAGAGGTTATTAGGCAGGACTGACGGGTCATAAGGATTTATATATACATTTAAATTATCAGTCAGGTGAACTAACGTATATTTTTCTTTCGAGATCGGGTCATAAACCAGTTCGAATGTTAGTTCATAATTCCCTTTTTCGGAAAGAACAGCCCCATTTTGTAATCCCCCAATATCATTAACTGTCCATCTTCCCACCTCAAGAAGTCCTTCGCGCAGTTCAATAGAATCTTCAAGTGGTATCCTGACCTTTCCATTTGTCCCACTGTAATAAATAACATTTCCTCTCTCGGTAATCATTCCATCAGGCGTGTTTGTGAGGTTAAGATCATTATCAGGGTCAGGGTCTCCCCCAAAAGCAAGATAATCTACATCTTCGGGGATCGTAATCATAAGAGTGCGGATATTTCCCGGTGGTGAATCTGGGTCGATCAAATTACGGGCACCCCCGGTTTGCATCGTGCTCAATGAAGCTTTTATCTCACCTGCCTGCTTTTCCATGATATTTGTGGTCATGCCAGGCCAGATATGTGAAAGCCCGATGGCGGTAACGGCTATTATCGCAGCGGTCAGGATAATATATACCACAAGTCTTATGGGGATATCTATAGAAGCGCTATCGTCATTGAAAAAAGAAACCATACTTTTTAGCTTTAATACATTCCGGGTTCATAAATCATTTCATTGAACATTCCTGATCCAGAATCCTGAGAACATAATAAAAAAATTAATATTATAGTTCAGATAACTTTAAATAACTTGGATTGTTTCGGAGACTCCAGGGTGACATAAATAGTGAAAAAAAGCGAGGAAAAAAATAACGAGAGGATCAATTCGGATATTAATGGCCGTATTGAATACATTGACCAGAGTTTGAGAAGCGTCGATAACCGCATGCGTGCTGTTGAAAAGCGTCTTTCGATCAAAACCTTCGTACCTGATGCTGATATATCATCTCATGAAAAAGAGAGAAGTGTTGATGATAGCTGGCAATATGAAATCATAGAAAAATTACAGGAAATAGACAGGAAATTAGCCAATCTTGAAAAAACAACACATGAAACCCATGTTACTGATATCGGTTCCATTAAATCACAGCTTTCGCTTATTGAGAACAGGATCTTAAAACTTGAGAAACATAACGAAATAACGATCGGTAAAATAAAAGTCCCGATTGAATTTTCAGGTCTTGCAGCCACAATAGTTATGTTCGCAACAGGATTTCTTATATACACAGATCATTGGAACATCATTCGGTCATCATATTATCCAATATCGATCGGCATATTATTTGGGGTGGTCGTAGCAGGGAAGTTCATAATGACAAACAGGGAATAGATCATTTCACTATTTTGACTGCAAATTCATTGGCATAATCCTGGAAACCATTGGCTTTGACGTCAAGCCTGAGATAACCTTCTCCAGCTTTCAGATCAAAATCTGTTTTTTTGAATCGCAGGATCGCATATCCATCATCGTTTGTCGTTTTTGCCGCAGCGCCACCCAGACCGGAAATCGCCACACTTGCTTTTTTAATAGATGTGCCTTCTGTTGAATCAATAACTTCAACTGCCATGTCAATATCTTCTGTATCGTTAAAAGCAGATAATATTATAAGATTACTGCTTTTTAAATCTGCATGTATCGGTTTTGGTATTGCTTCCTCGCCATTATCTATAAATGCAAGCATGGCCGCCAAACCTGCCATTCCCACTATTGTAAGTACAACTATTTTTATTGGAATTCCGGTTGCCATCGTATTATTTATTATCTAATTTTTATTGTTGATCTGAATTGCATTTTCATTTTCATAATCGTAGAAACCGTTGGCTTTGGCGACAAGTTTTAACTCAACACTCTTTTGATTTGGCCTGATAGTAACTTTTGTGTAATTATTATCAGCCCCAAGTTTTACAATGGCTTCACCATCATTGTTTGTCTGGTCTGTTCCAAATCCGCCCCCTCCGCTGAGAGTAACACTTGCCTTCGTGACAGGATTATTATCTTTGTCATAAACTTTTACATTGGCCCTGACTTCGTATTCTCCGCCGCCTCTTACAGCAACAATGCTTCCGTCCTGGGGGGTTCCATCATCAATAGTAATATCTATTACATCAACAGTCAGATATTCCTTTGATTTAGGAATAATAGCTATAAGCGCAGCCAGCGCGACCATACCAACAACAAGCATAACGACTATATTTATAGGCAATTCGATCGCACGTTCATCTTTTTTAAAATTTTTTATTGTCATTGCACCACCTTTTGTACGAACACTACATGACAATATTTAATATTATCTTATCTAAATTATTTACATGAGTACAATAATTATATACATTTCTTGATTAGATCTATAGTCAAGAACATAATTTAGTTTTTAACTATAATCCATCAAAACGGCATTCGGCCTATCGGAGCCAGGAACTGCGGTGCAACATACAAATAGAGTAACAAAAGAGCAGCTATTACAACCAGAAGATACACAGGTTTATTCCATTCCCATACTTTCCTGCCGTCAAATATTGAAAAGGGTATCATATTAAAAAGCGCAAGAGCAATATTAACGATCACCCCGTATCTCCCGATCTCATAGAGTATCCCCTGCTCAGATAACAGGAAGAAAAAAGCCATTCCAAGAAGAAGGTTTGAAAGCGGCCCTGCAAGCGATATGCGCCCATTTTCCCTGCGGCCAACGTTCCCGCCATATATCATAACAGCGCCAGGAGCCGCAAATAATATCCCGAACTGGTATACAAGGACAAGCATCAGCAAAAGCATTATCGGACTCATCCTGAACTCGGCCCATGAACCGAACCTTTGCGCCACGATTTTATGGCTCATTTCATGGATAATGAAGGAAATCCCGACAGTGAATAAAGAAATAACAAGAGGATTGAACATACCGTTGAAAAGCTCTTCACCGGAAGGCCTGGCACCGGATTTAGACCAGAACAGAAGGATCGCGAATGCATAGGAAATTGCAAGCCATGAAATAAGGATATGAATTATTTCAGTATTGCTTGTACGGATGCTGCGCATGCTCCTGGTATGAACTGCAACCTTACGATATTTCGAAAAATCCGGTTTCCCCAATTGAACCTTATCCATGTACGTGAATTGGATTTCCTTCCATTTAACTATTATCAATATATTTAAATTTGAATGAGGCTTATTAGGTGTGATGTTACGACATATCATCTCAATGAAGGATTTTTCGCGCGATGAGATTGATATTATCCTGAAAAAGGCTATGGATTTTGAACCAATAGCAAGGGGCAAAAGATCATCTCTTCTCTCCGGCAAGATCCTTGCGACACTTTTTTATGAACCCAGCACCCGCACACGTTTGTCTTTTGAAACTGCAATGAAAAGACTTGGCGGGGAGGTAATTGACCTGGGTCCGGTTGAAAAAAGCTCGGTCGCAAAAGGAGAAACTCTTGCAGATACTATCAGGGTAATAGGAAATTATGCCGATGCTATCGTTTTGAGGCATCCAAGGGAAGGCTCGGCCCGAATGGCTGCGCAATTTTCAAACGTCCCGATATTAAATGCCGGAGACGGGGCAGGACACCATCCGACACAGACACTTCTTGACCTTTATACGATAATGCGTGAGAGCAGTCTCACGAACCTGCGGATCGCACTTGTCGGGGACCTGAAGTACGGAAGGACAGTTCATTCACTTGCTTATGCTTTATCCATGTATCATGCCGACATGACCCTTATCTCACCAAAGCAGCTGCAGATGCCTGATGTTATCAAGAAAGACCTGAAAAAGCAGGGCGCAAGCATTACCGAGACCACGAAGATAGAGGATGTTTTGGGAGATATTGACGTATTATATGTTACCAGGATCCAGAAAGAGCGCTTTCCTGACCCGGCAGAATACCAGAAGGTTGCAGGCATATACAGGGTGACAGTAGAATTGCTTGAAAAGGCGCCCGATAATCTCATAATAATGCATCCCATGCCCCGCCTGGATGAGATCGACCCGGCTGTTGACAGGACAAAATACGCGCGTTATTTTGAACAATCATTTTATGGCATTCCGGTCAGGATGGCTCTTCTTGCAATGGCGATGGAGGTTGTATGAAACGAAATGAAGCAGAAACCAAAACTTCAGACGGTTCATTGAAAAAAGGAATGCGTGTGCGTCCGATCAAGCATGGGACAGTTATCGACCATATTACGGCAGGCCAGGCGCTCAATGTACTGAAAATACTCGGGATATCAGGGACAACGACCGCTGTGGTGAGCGTTGCAATGAATGTTCCAAGCGGGGTTCTGGAAAAAAAGGATATTGTAAAGATCGAGGACAGGGAACTTATTGAGGAAGAAGTGGATAGGGTTTCACTTATTGCTCCGGATGCAACTATCAATATCATCCGGGATTTTGAAGTAATTGATAAACACAGGGTTGAACTTCCTGAGAATCTTGAAGGCGTGATGAAATGCGATAATCCCAACTGCATTTCCAATACCAGTGAGCCTGTTATTTCAAAATTCACTGTAAATAAAAAGCCTGTGGAACTCAGGTGTATTTACTGCGACAATGTGATCTCCCAGGGTATAGCTGAACACCTGATCTGATGCAAACTTTAATCTAAGGAAAAGTTCAATTTGAGTCCATGGACGAAAACACGATAAACAGGACTAAAGCTGCAATTAACGCACTCATCGATGTAGAGCAGTTGTGGATCGAGAATACTCCTAATTATAACCTTTCTACACAGGAACTGCTTGTCCTGAAGAAAAGGCTTGAGCGGGCTTCAGAGAATGTTTCTAAGATATATGAGGATAATAAGGTAAAAATGCAGGCTGCTGAAGACGAGATCAAGAAGATGCATGAGGGGAAGAAAAGAAAGTAAATATAAATATCCAAGACTCAACAAAAAATATTGTATATGCACACTCTAACAATATGTTTCGATTAAAACGACCAAGTGAGGCGGTTGGTGGTCCGGGGAAGGGGAAAGACTCACATTTATGAATAGCAATTATACGAGTTATAGTTGAAAGTTGATTATTTCATCCATGGATAGTGTTTTCAGGTAAAAGCCTATTTAAAAACTGCAAATAAGCATTATTTTACGACATTTACTTTACTTATTATTTTGCAATGAAGGCGATCTGAGGAGTAGCTCTCTACCCTTAATTCAAAGCAATACTTTACATTTTATTTTCGATATTGCATTACAAAATTTTATATGCCTTCCAGACACATACACAAAATAAGAAGGTGATTATATGGTTAGAACGCATAAAAACAAAAGCGGTTATTTGATAAACAATGACACCGGACGGTTAGTTCATAGGGAAGTAGCAGAGAGAAAAGTGGGTGGTTCGATATACTCTGGCTATGAAGTTCACCATAAAAACGGCGATAAAACTGATAACCGAAAAAGTAACTTAGCAGTTTTAAGAGACTCCTGCCACAAATACATAACTAAAAAAAATAGAAAGTAGAGATGGTTTAGATATTATTTTTAACTTTTTTAATCTTACTTTTTTCTGATTTCCCTGCCCGATCTCTCCGGGGCGACACTACAATTATACTGTAAAATTGTAATATTTATATCAGGGCTAGTAAAAATCTATATATAAAAGTAAATATAATAGATACGGCATGGAACCGACAACTAAGGGTAAAGATACATTTGATTTTGTCATAGCTTTTATGGGTTCAGTTTTCCTAATATATCCTGCGATAAAAGACGTAATTGAAAAAAATGGTATGGCTTCATGGGCGCTATTTGCGTCAATATTGTTTTCAGGCGGTATAATAGGTATATTTTTGTATATATCTAAGCATACAAAATTATTTGATAAAAAATAAGCTGCCTCTTGTCACACTATAGAATAAATACTACAATTTTACTGCAAAATTGTAGTATCTTACAAGAACCACCGAGCTCAGGCCTTAATTCAGGATCATTTGTTTCCTATGACTAGCATGAACCAGCATAATCTTTTAGGATATCAGTTTCATGCAGCCATCATGATCAATAAAGCCGTATCTGGAATAGAGCGATCGCAGCCAGTTCTCATCGACCTCATCACTGCCAACAGTCAGGGCCATGACCGTTAAACCGATTTCGTCTGCGACTTTTTTTATTTCTGCCATCAAGAGTTTGAAGTACCCACGCCCACGATATTCAGGATATATTTTGAATTGATGGATGAAAAGGATCTTTGGGTGCGTATCCCAAAAATCATAAACAACGTGACCTACTTGATTATCTCCTACATTTACTTCTTTTATCATCTACGCTCATACGGCCAGGATATAGTAAGTCTATCCCATGCCAATCAATAATGAGCCTTTAAAAAGATAAAATAAGTATAATTTTACATTAAGTATTCTGAATCAACATTATCTGAAAAACTTCTGAGCGATTAGCGCAAAAGAAAACAAGAATGGGAAGAGTGCCCAGACCCGGACTTGAACCGGGGACATCTGCGTCTTCAGCGCAGCGCTCTCCCAGGCTGAGCTATCTGGGCACAACAGGTGCTAATTGCCGACATCGTATATCAAACCTTTGTCAGCGACGCTCACAATATAGTTGACCATAGAAAAAGGTTTCGATTATCGCGACAGGAACATTTTCACAAGATAGACGCCAACACCGATCACTACAAGACTGAAAATCGACCTGACAAGAGCTACATAACGATAATCAAACAAAGTGGAAATTGCCTCCTGCATATCGAAAAAAAATGTGTAAAGAGCGATAAATATCAGTCCCACCAGCATGATAACCACAGCAACGTTGACAAGCTTTTTGAAACTGTTATCCTCTACCTTATCTTCACTTTTTTGTTCCCCTTCCATTTTATTTCATCTCCTGCGCCGGATAATTACCTGATATACAAGCAATATCCCGATCAATGCTGAAGCGGTCAGGAATCCTGGTTCTGTGGGCGTTTGTACAGGCTTTGGTTTCCCTTCTTCCACAAGCATATTAGTTATTGGTTCGTTATACTTTAAAGTATTCAGTTTCACTTTATCAACCAATTTAGCCTGTGCCACTGTTCTTCCATTTTCCAGTACTTTCACGGAAAAGCTATATTCCTTATTCCTGGGAATGGTGAAGGTTACCTTGCCCCTGGATCTGCCTTCGCTTTTCATTATGTTTAGCGTATCACTCTGGATATAAGTATTGTAAGGATCTATCTGTGCTGTCACTTCAAGGGTCAGGGGGTTTGAATCTCCTCCCTGATTATATAAACCGGGTGAAACATCCACTACAGCCATTGATGCATCATTAAGAAGTTTGGTTATAACGATATTCAAATCAATAAGTTTGATATCCGATGGCTCACCTGGCGCAGGTTTTGCTTTAACTGTCACAGGAGCGACGTATTCAGTCAAGAGCTTTCCCCCCTCAAATACCTGGACCTCAACTGCATATTCGCCGGGAGTTGGAACCTTAAGTGCTACACTGTTAGATGAGGACGATTTGCTTTTAATATAACCTATATCCGAATCCTTTTGGGAAACTATTAAATTTGTTGAAGGTTCCTTTATTTTTATTTTGACTGTAAGTGAGCCGGTATCAGTATCCTGGTCATTCCTGATATAAGGGGTCACGGTAAGTTTTGTTCCGTCTTCGTCCTGTGAATACATAATATCAGTTGAGGTTATATAGACGTTTCCGTATTCTTTCAGGCAGCCGCTAAGGGCTACTGCAATAAGAATAAAAAATAAAAAAACCTTGAATTTCATGTCTTATAGTTTTACCTTAAGTTTTATTGTCTTTGAATCAAGGACCTTATTACCCATCATAAGGGTCACGAATACATCTGTCTCTCTATTAGGCGCATTTTTCAGGACCTGGAGTTGAAGAGGTAATGTATTGGATGTTCCGCTTTTTGCCATTGCATTCCCGATAATGAGAGAACTATTTGTACCCATTCTCTTATTATCAACATCCGCAAATACTTTCAAGACATTCTCATCTATTGTTGACTTGCCATCATTTTTAATTGAAAAGGTTATCGTGAGGTTATCTCCAGCCTTTGCTTCCCATGTTGTTACTTCAGCTTCTGTTATGCTATTGATATCCTTAACAAAGCCAACGAACTTAAGTTTTACATCAGGAAGAACTATGGTCTTCACGGGAATTGACTTCGTTTTGGTTATGAGATTGCCTTTTGAATCCTTTCCTGAATCATAGGACACTGTAAGCGTTGTTGTATCTGCAACATCTTTGAAACCTGGCGCCTGGATCTTTGCAGATAAGAGAACACCGGAGGGCTGGTCTGTCCTTGCCGGGATATTCAAATTTCCGCCCGAGATAATTGTGAAAGGTTCAAATGAGTTTACAGAAACAGAATCTATTGGCAGTGTAGCATTATTCAACACGCTCACTGATATTTCTTTTTCCTGGAACTCTTTCATTTCGATCGGCGGCACATTAACAATAATGTCTGATGGGTCAACCGGAGCTACTGTCGATACACATCCCGATAAAAGGACTACTAAAGCTAATAATATATACATTATTGGTTTTTTCACGATATCACCCGATTTTAGACCATATTTTCGCAAAGTTAACTATTAATGGTCATGTTTAATCATATACACTTCGTTTTTAACTATATATAGATTTCCCCCAATGATTCCCCCCAAAATTATTCAGCCTGGCTTCGTGCCGCCATCAATATATTTAAGTAGATTAACTGCAAGTTAGGTCAAGAATTATAATATTCCTATTAAATGGAGAATTTATTATTATTAATACAGGAGAATAAAAGTAATGGCAGATTTCAGAGTAACTGTTTCGGACAGCAAAAGTAAATTGGCTTACCAGGTAGCTGTAACAGGCCCGGCAGCCAACAAAATGATCGGAAAAAAAATTGGGGAAGTCGTAAGCGGCGATATTGCAGGAATGGCAGGATACACACTCAAGGTAACTGGCGGAACCGATAAGGACGGATTCGCTATGAGAGGGGATTTACCAGGGCCGGCAAGACGAAAGATATTAGTTGCAGGCGGCGTTGGTTATATTCCGAAGGCAGATGGGGTAAAGAAGCGAAAATCCATGAGGGGACATGAGATCTCATCAGACATCTCACAGATCAATACTGTAATCGTAGATTATGGCCAGAAACCTTTGAGTGAAATCTTCGTGAAGAAGGAAGGCGAAGAAAAGAAGGAAAAGGAAAGACCAAAGAGCAAAAGATAATCTTTAGATTTTAGCGTTCTGGATATTAATTATTCAAACGTTAATCTTAATATTTTATTATTTTTTATTGTTATTTTTTATTACTATATCTGTGGCAGATATGCTGCAGTATTACACCTTTGGGACGATGCATTTGAAGTGCATACTATTTGAGATTTATTTAACTGCAGAATTGGGAAAAAAGTGGCTTAATACTTCCGCTCGATCATATAATCGGCAAGCCTTGTAAGTGTATTTTTTGCTTCTGAATCAGGAAGTACAGCAAGCGCAGCTTTACCTTCATCCACAAAACTGAGCGCCTTGTTCATGGCGTAATCGATTGAACCTGATTCCTTAAGCGTAGTGAGCGCCGCAGAGATCTCGCTTCTGGTCGCATTGCATTTCCCGAGAGCATCAATACTTACTTTTTTAGAAAGTGCATGGATGATGATAAGAGTGCGTTTTCCTTCAATTATGTCCCCACCCTGCGCTTTTCCCAGTATTTCCTCAGGAGTGATCAGATCGATCACATCATCATATATCTGGAATCCAACACCCGTCAGCCGGCCAAAATCCCATAAAGCCCTGACATGCTCGCGGTTTGCACCTGATAATACTGCTCCTAATTTAAGTGCTGTTGCAAAAAGTACAGCCGTTTTTTTCTCTACCATGCGCATATACTCTTCTTCAGTTACATCAGTGCGTGTCTGGAAATTCATATCCATCCACTGGCCTTCGCATATATCTGTGCATGTCTTTGACAGCAGCTCAAGACTTTCAACAAGTCTCTGTGGCTCGCTTTTTGTACATGAAAGTATCTCAAAAGCCTTTGAATAAAGAGCGTCCCCGGCAATGATCGCTCTTGGAACACCCCATTTCTTATGAACAGTTGTAAGACCCCTCCTCAAATCCGCTTCATCCATGATATCATCATGTATCAGGGTGAAATTATGCACAAGTTCAACAGCGACTGCCGCAGGAAGAACGTCCTCGGGCTTTCCGCCAACTGCTTCAGATGCCAGCAACAACGCAGATGGCCGAAGTCTTTTTCCTCCGGCATCAAGAAGATGGCGCATGGCTTTATACAATTCATCAGGCGGAGTAATTGGAAGAAATTTAGGAATAGATTCATCAACCAATTTAGCTTTTTTCTGGAGGATCTCTTCGATCATATATTTTTCATCTCCGGTTTTTTACATATATCATATACATCTTCATACGACCAGTTCCTCACCATTTCTCATGATATGGACGGTATCACCAAAGTGGTATCCAGCATCCTCAGCCAGTTCAACATAATGGGAATGCATTACCATATTCCCATGTGATGGGATAACCTGCTCTGGATTCACCATACGCAATAGTTCCCAGTGGTCTTCCCTTGAAGCATGACCGGATACGTGGACATTTTCATAAATGCGGGCTCCTGCCATTTTTAATTTTATCTCAAGGACATGCCTGTTCGCCATTGTCATAGGGCTTGGAATGGTATTTGCAGAGAATATGACTTTATCCCCTGGTTCGATCCTGTATTGTGTTTCTCCATTTGCGATCCTTGTAAGGATAGCATCGGGCTCGCCCTGATGACCGGTGACTATAGGGAGATATTTTTTCTTCCCTTCCTGTGATATGCGTTTCAGGAATTTATCAACTGAGTTCCTGTTACCGTATATTTCAAGATTTTTAGGGAATTTTATATAACCCATCTTCTGGGCTATTGAAAGATAGCGTTCCATTGACCTTCCAAGTAAAACAGGGATCCTGTCCATCTCTTCTGCCGCCTGGATAATTGCATTGATACGCGCCACATGTGATGAAAATGTAGTAATAATTACGCCCGACTCTGTTTCTTCAGTACCGAGCAATACGTCGCGGACGAGGTCTTTTGCGATTTGTTCAGAGGGGGTTTTCCCGGATAGTCCTGAATTTGTGCTTTCGGTTATCATAGCCCTGACGCCATCCCTGCCAATTTTTTTGAGTCTTGCGAAATCCGGGGCTTCTCCGATAGTCGGGGTCCTGTCCAGTTTGAAATCACTGGCATAAAGAATAATTCCTTCGGGAGTATGGATCGCTGCAAAAGCTGAATCCACTATGCTGTGCTGGATACGTATGAATTCGATCTGGATATCCGGTGTAAGATTATATCTTCCACCGATCTTTAAGGGAATAACTTCATTATTTACCCTGAATTTCTTTTCATCTGATATTTCATGCTTAACAAGCTCTGCGGTATATGGTGTGGCTATTATAGGCGCCTTATACCTGTGGGCGAGCTTTGGAATAGCTCCAATATGGTCAAGATGACCGTGCGTGCAGACTATAGCTTTTACGCTTCCGCCTGCATCCTTCATGATGGTATCATCAGGGATCGCCCCCATTTTTATAAGGTCCATTGAATGCATCTTGTCTATTTCGACATCTTCATGTATCTGGACCCTGTCCAGTTGCAGTCCCATATCCAGGACAATAATGTCATTACCTACTCTTACACCGGTCATGTTCCGGCCCATTTCATTATAGCCGCCGACCGCAATAATTCCTATTTCTGTCATTTAAATCACTCTTTAATTATTAGTTTATATGTGTTATTATATATTTTATTATATTATGTCTTATATCTTTTCGTTGCAAATTTACCAGTCTCAAATCCCCGTTGACCCAGGAACTCTTTCGTACTTCCACGGATCACTAAAGCCACGTTTCCCAGTTCTTCAATTGTACTGCATCCGCATAAGAACATAGCTACTCTTAATTCTTCAATAATAAGATTCAACTTGTCTACTACATCCTTATGTCCTTTTAAAGCAGGAGCAACAAGGGGCAATGCAATACCACAAAGGGATGCGCCCAGTGCGATGGATTTTGCCACATCTATTCCTGAACGGATGCCACCTGTTGCAATTACAGGTATTGAAATCGTGGATTCCACTATACTCACAGTTGTGGGTATTCCCCAGTTCCAGAATTCTTTGCCAAGATGTTCGGATAACAGGTCTCCGCGTTTTTGTGCACGATATGTTTCCACACCTGCCCAGCTTGTTCCGCCAAGACCTCCTACATCGATCGCAGCTGCACCAGCTTCACAAATAGCAACAGCCTGTGAATGGGCAATACCTGCGCCTGTTTCCTTTACAATGACCGGAACTGATAGCTCCTCGCATACTTTCTTTATGGCAGCAAGGCATCCTGTGGCATCAACATTTCCTTCAGGTTGAATTGCTTCCTGCAAAAAATTCAGATGAATGGCCATGGCATCGGCTCCTATCATCTCGACTGCCCTCTCAAGTCCATCGATCCCGAATTCATTCAGTTGTGCTGCGCCCACATTTCCGTAAATGAATGCATTGGGCGCTTTATCCCTTACAACCCTGAATGAATCCTCCATGCTGGGATCCTCGATCGCTGCTCTCTGGCTTCCCACACCGATACCTATGCCAAGCTCTTCTGCTGCGCAAGCAAGCGTTGCATTCACAGCTTTGGTGTCCGGATGTCCGCCCGTCATTGATGCTATCAGTATGGGCGCACGTAATTTCTTATCCAGGAATTCCGTTTCAAGATAAAGATTATTTTTATTTATTTCCGGAAGACAATTATGAACAAGGTCTACGTCATCAAAACCTGATGCCCGAAGACCCGTATTACGCTTATGCGCTTCAACATCTTTTTCAACGCATAATAATAAATGTTCTATCTTCCTTTCCGACGTACTCATTTCATATCCCTTATTAAATTCACTATATATAACTCATTTGTCTGAAATCAAAGTTCCAACATCTTCTCCATATAAAAATCTTGATACTACACCTTTCCGGGAAGCATTGAATATCCTGGAGCTTATTCCTTTATTGGCAAGTTCCAGCAGCTCCGAAACTTTTCCGAGCATTCCGCCAGTAACATCCGTTGAGCCTGAACCCTTGATATTTTTTCTCATGTCACCAAAACTGTACTGCGTTATTTTTTTTATAACTGCATCATTGTTATCGAGTACCCCATCAACATCGCTTCCGGCGCCAATTTGCGAAGCGTTCAATGCAATTGCTATATGCGGGATTATCCTGTCACCCGAAAGAACCGAGGCGCCTTTTATCCTGTCCATAACCACATCTCCGTGAAGTACAGGAATAATGCCTTTTTCAAGCATCACTTTTATCTGGCCGATCTGGAAATCAATTATCTTCCCATTCTCAAGAAGGCATGAGCTTAAAGGATGAACCGGCAGGGCATGCGCACCTGCATTATTCAAAGATTCCAAAACTTTTGAATTCAATTCTTTCACAGAAACATGGGTAAGATATGCGCCTTTTGCATCAAATCCTTCGCTCAACTTATATTTCATGGCCTGCGGGTGGCCAAATGAACCTGCCCCATGAACAAGGATAAGCTGTGAATCCGAATCTTTTTTAAATGAAACGATCTCATTTGATATCCTATCAATTTCAGCGTCCCTTGCTTTTGATATTGAACTTTTTTCAGTAATTACACTTCCACCGATCTTCAATATTATAAGGCTCAAACCTGTAACACCCCATCTGGAGTGAAACTGGAAATAATTGCGCTACCTCCGGCTTTTTCAATCGCGTTAGCAACTTTGCGGGGCGAATCAGTAAGCGCTACCATACATCCTCCGCCGCCAGCGCCTGTCAGTTTTGCCCCGTATGCTCCGGCATTACGTGCAGCATATACAAGGGCGGATAATTCCATCGTGCACACGCCAAGCGCATCAAGCAATCCATGATTGATATTCATCAGTTTACCCAGCGTTGCATAATTTTTTTGAATTACCATGATCTCCCCGTGTCCTGCAAATGAACCGATGGTTTTGATTATGGGATCAATGAGATCAGGATATTCTTCCTTAAGTTGGGCTACCTGTTTTACAAGTTTTGCGGTTTTTTTGGGCGAAGCTCCTTTATTAGTATTCCCGATCACGACACCGCATTCCAGGATGTCGATATTTTTCCGGGAGGGAATTTCAATTACCCCGCCAAAAGTCGAAACAAATGTATCCGTAGGACTTGCAGCCCCCTGCACTTCCTTTTCTATCTCATGCGCCATTTTTGCAATACTGGTTTTATCATGCATGAGGCCGCATTCGATATTGATCGCCTCAAGTGTCGCAACAGTTACCGCGGCAGATGAGCCAAGGCCTGAGCCTACCGGGATCTGTGAGGTTATTTCTATTGAAACATCCGGAGAACCCAGTTTCTGTATAGCTGACGAAACATAAGGATGCGTCTGGAAATCAATCCCTGTTGTCCCGATATCTGATGAGATAGAAATATCATTTGAACCTTTCACTGCAACTCGGGTCCGAAGCTCCACAGCGCAGGCGATCGCCGGTTCACCATATACCACGGCATGCTCACCAAACAGGTATATTTTGCCCGGGGCTGTGCATGTGGTGGTCAATAAAATTCTCCGACCCCCTTGATGCGATGTATAAATATAAGGATTGCCAACCTGCCGGCTGTGGGACAGAATTAACCTGGGTACAGGTTCATGAGATTATGCCAGACCCCTGTGCAATTCAATGCGGTATCAATCCTATCATCCCTTTTTTGTCCTACTCTCCATCCAAACATTCTTTTATCTGCTGAAAACCCTGATTCAGAATTGTTTCTACGAAAATACTGTCCAAGATATGAGAACGTATTATTTACAAAATCTTCCATCGTATCCTTCCATTTCCACGAACCTCTTAATGTGGCATTTTTTCTTGGAATGACATAGACTTTCGCTTCTCCAAATTTATCGACATAAGAGGAAAAACTATAATATTTATCAAGCCTAATGCTATCGATTTGTATATCAATCTTCTTTATCATTTCCATAGCTCTATCGAAAGCTTCTTTTTCACTCTTTAAACTCATTCCAAATGCTACATACATCTTTGATTTGAGGTCGAGTAACTTGAAAGAATAAACAAAAGCCTTAGTTCCAGAATATTCTTTTGCTTTATCTTTTCGTATTTGAGTCTCAGAAGCATAATGTTTTTTTATCGTCAATGAATAACCAGTTCCATCTCCGCATGCATCAATATTCTTTACTCCTTTTTCCCTTAAAATGAGAATGTGAAGATTATGAATTGCCATTTCAACGTCATGATTCGAATACAATCTTTCTACAGTTTTATAACCGACATCAATTCCTGAAAGGAGAGAAAATAAACCAAGCATAGAAGCCATCATTCTGTTGCTTTCTCCTAATAGTTCTTTCAATAAAAGTATAATAACTCTCTGTTTAAGTTCTAACTCTGGAGGTCTTCCTTGGCCTCTATGAATTTCAATATTTATTGATTGATCTATCAATGGTTCAAGATTACGGATTGCTCCTTTGATCCGTTTCATCAATTGCTGTTCATAAGTCCGCCAATCTCGTTTCTTCTCTACCTTTCTATCCTTGTATTGTTTTAATAGAAAATCATCTATGTCCTTTATCCTGTCTCTAATATCATCACTTTTTAGCATAACCCCCCAATGTACCGCAAAGTATATAAGTGTTTACATGTATATACTATAACATGAGAGAAGTTAAAGCTGTTTCAGGTGGAAAAGTGATAATTAAAGATAATGTTGAAGAGATTTATGAGAAAAAAGTTACACCTTATGGAAATGGTGCCAAGATAGATGCACAAAAAAAGGACATTGGTAAAAGAGTCTTTGTTATTGTTCTAAAGGACTGATTGTTCAAATGGGAGGGGTATCTTTCAATTTTGTCCCACAGCCCAACCTGCCCGCATTCGTGCTTTGAATATTTAAAAATTTATTAATTATTTACATGTAAAGGAGACGCTCCCCCACACATTTTTCACACATTAGTTTATTTGCAGCACACAATGCTATATGAAGTAAAAAAAAATTATCATACTGTCTTGGAAGCGTAATGAGCCTGATATGAAGATCCTAAAAAATGAGACAGCAGATATTGGTGCTGGCACACTGATAATTTTCATTGCAATGGTATTAGTTGCAGCTGTGGCGGCAATCGTATTGATTTATTCAACAGGAGTGCTCCACCAGAAAGCATTGATTACAACTGAAGATGCAACTTCGACAGTTGCAACAAATTTCCAGATCGAAAGCGTTATTGGAGACAGGGTAAACTCTACTATGCCGGGCCTTCAACCAGGTATACAGGGCCTGTTTATCCGAATAAAACCAGAGGTGGGGACTGAATCGATGGATTTGAGGCAAATAATGATAATCTTGAATGATTATCAGTTTATGAAATATTCAAATAGAACCGATATTGAAAATACATTTGGCGCAACCGTGATACGAGATTATGATGAATCTTTCAGTATTAATTATCCAGTTCTTAACAGTGGAGATTTAGTAGATATTAAATTTTATACTCTTAATTATACAAATCCAATTCTTATTCCAAGACAAACTCTATTATTATCTATAAACCAGGAACGTGGGGCATCCGTACACCTTGAAATGACCGCACCATACTCTTTTGGAATAGACAGGTTTGTGAAACTTTATCCTTGATCTATTACTTTATCCTTGATTTATACTACGATCGGTATCATTTCCCCGCAATCCGGGCATTTCCCATCCTTTATATTAACAGCGCCCACCCTGAATCCCAGGCGGTCGATCAGCAAAGCATTACACTTCGGACAATATGTATTCTCTAACCTATGCTCCCCAACATTCCCAAGATACACGAACTTCATCCCGGCTTTTTTTGCAATATCATAAGCCATCTCAAGAGTATCCAGAGGCGTGGGATAAAGGTCATCCATCTTATACATCGGATGGAACCTTGTGAAATGCATGGGTGTGTCTATGCCCAGGTTATCATGCACCCATTGCACTATCTGTGTTATCTCTTCAGGCGAATCGTTCTTTGTGGGTATAATAAGCGTTATCGTTTCCACATGCATTCCCAGTTCCTTAGCCAGTTTTGTTGATTCAAGGACTGGAGCCAGCTTTGCGCCGCAAGTTTTCCTGTAGAAATCCTCTGAAAATGATTTGATATCCACACGGAAGGCATCAAGATATGGAGCTATTCTTCGAAGCGCCTCCGGGGTGATGTAGCCGTTTGTCACATATATTGTCTTTAGCCCCGCCTTTTTCGCAAGCACCGCGCTGTCAAAAGTATATTCATGCCAGATGGCAGGTTCGTTGTATGTCCAGGAGATCGATTTTGATCCGGATTCCAGCGCTCGCTTGATTGCGGTTTCAGGCGTAATTTCAATCGTGTAAGACTCTTCCAGATCAGCCTGGGAAATATTCCAGTTCTGGCAGTGCTGGCACCTGAAATTACACCCTATTGTCCCCAGGGAATATGAAAGCGTACCCGGCAGGAAATGATAAAGCGGTTTTTTTTCGATAGGGTCAACATGTTCACTTGATACCGTATTATATATCAATGTGTAGAGTTTCCCGTTCTTATTCTGTCTTGTCCTGCATACTCCCAGTTTGCCTTCCGCTATAGTGCACCTGTGAGAACAAACATTACATTTTACCTTTTTGTCCGCAAGCTCATCGAATAATACCCCTTCCTTGATCATACATATATTCCCTGGCTTGTTTCTATCTGCTTTGAGCGTTTCTTTCGCAGATCATCCTTGATCTTTTCATAATAGCTCATTATATCAGGAGTGACAGAAGGTCCGGTCTCTTCAATTGCCAAAAGGAAATGCTTATGGCTAACTTTTTGCGCGTTTATGTTTTCACGCATCGCAATGCGTCCTGCTTTTTTGCACACAGCGGCAATATCCGCACCTGTAAAGTCCTGGGTTATCCTTACAAATTCCCCCAAATTAACATCATCTTCAAGGGACATCTTCTTCGTATGGACTTTAAAAATCTCTAACCTCGTCTTAGGGTCAGGAACAGGCACAAGTATCATCTCATCAAACCTTCCAGGCCGCAAAAGCGCAGGATCGATTATATCAGGCCGGTTTGTCGCCCCGATGATCACAACCCCCCGAAGTTCCTCAAGACCATCAAGTTCTGAGAGCAATTGATTCACGATTCGCTCTGTTGCAAGGGGCTCACCCTCGGCAGTTCCTCTAATAGGCGCAAGGGCATCAAGCTCGTCAAGGAATATGATGGACGGTGCAACCTGGCGCGCTTTCTTGAATATCTCAGCTATATGCTTTTCGGATTCGCCATACCATTTTGATAATATATCGCTACCCTTTACGGTCAAAAAATTAGCTTCACTCTCATTGGCGATGGCTTTGGCAAGAAGCGTCTTTCCAGTGCCGGGAGGCCCATATAGAAGTACGCCTTTGGGAGCTTCAACACCAATTCTCTTGAATGACTCAGCATACCGCAGCGGCCATTCCACTGCCTCAGAAAGCAGGTCTTTAACATTCTCAAGCCCTCCGATCTCATTCCATGACACATTTGGCACTTCGAACAATATCTCACGAAGAGCCGATGGCTGTACTTCCTTCATTACGTCTTCAAAATCCGAACCTTTAATAATGAGTTTATCAAGCGTCTCTTTGGGTATGACCTTCAGTTCAAGGTCGATCTCAGGAAGCACTCTTCGAAGAGAAGTCATTGCAGCTTCGCGGCATAAAGCTGCGATATCTGCGCCCACAAAGCCATATGTGCGATCAGCCAGTTTGTCAAGACTGACATCTTCAGCCAGAGGCATACCGCGTGTGTGTATCTGGAATATCTCATGCCGCCCTTCCCGGTCAGGAGCACGAAGCTCGATCTCGCGGTCAAACCTGCCGGGTCTTCGAAGCGCCATATCAAGGGCTTCCGGACGGTTTGTCGCGCCAATGACGATCACGTTCTTCCTTGATTTTAAGCCGTCCATAAGTGAAAGAAGCTGCGCCACAACGCGGCGCTCCACCTCCCCTGTTACTTCTGCCCGTTTCGGGGCTATGCTGTCGATCTCATCAATGAAAATTATGGCAGGGGCATTTTTTTCGGCCAGGTCAAAAGCTTCACGGAGCTTGTGTTCGCTTTCCCCGTAATATTTTGACATTATCTCAGGGCCGTTGATAGTGATAAAATATGCCTCGCTCTCGTTGGCCACCGCTTTTGCAAGCATGGTTTTTCCCGTTCCAGGAGGCCCGTGAAGAAGCACTCCTTTTGGCGCATCAATACCCAGCCTGTTGAAGAGTTCGGGATGCTTAAGAGGCAGTTCAATGATTTCCCTGATCTTACTCAGGGCGGGTTTAATTCCCCCAAGATCTTCATACATTACCTCAGGTAGTTCCGCAGGAAGATCAACAGCCTCAGGCAGGAGGTCCACCTCTGTGACATCGGTAATTTTGACTATCCCACCTGGCGTTGTTGAAAATACGTGGAGTTTTATCTCGCCAAGACCAAATGAGCCGCCGAAGAATTCCGGGAATACCTGCTCAAACATTACATCCGTGCCGAATGATTCCCTCGGCCGCCTGACGCTTGTTGTCGATATGATGTCTCCCTTTGAGACAGTCCTGTTATGAAAAATCGCACGCAGGCTTTCACTTGGCGCATAAATATGGATATTCTTTGTAACGGGTGCAAGTGTGACTTTTTTTGCTTCTTTCCACTCTGCTTTCAAAACTTCCACATATTCCCCGAGGCTTGTCCTGGCATTTGTGCGAATCAGCCCGTCCATTTTTATGACATCCAGCCCTTCATCCTGGGGATATGCTCTTCCGACAACCGCAGAAGTAGAATGCTGCTCTCCTTTTACCTCAACTACATCAAAAATATTGACACCTATCATGTTCCGGTACTTTTCATCGATCCGGACTATCCCTTTCCCTACATCCCGCTGGTCTGCCTCGGCTACTTTCAATCTAATTGATTTTTCCATGTTACCCCATATTATAATATCAACTGTTATTTCATAAAAGTTTGCTTTCTGCCCGGCCCCACAGAAATATATCCAATTCTTACGCCCATCAATTTTTCAAGTAATTCAACATAGAGCCTTGCATTTTCCGGAAGGTCAACGAAATTTTCGGTATTAGTGATGTCTTCATGCCATCCCGGGATATCCTTATAAACTGGTTTGCATCTTGCAACATCATCGGAAAGTTCAGGCATGTAATCCACAGTTTTTCCTTCCAGTTCATACTCAAGGCACAACTTTATTGATTTAAGCCCTGAAAGTACATCGAGTTTGGTGAGAGCCATCGATGTATATCCATTGAGGTTGATGGCTTTTCGCGCAATGGGCATATCAAACCAGCCGCATCTCCTGGGGCGCCCGGTCGTAGTCCCGAATTCGCCGCCCTTTTCACGCAGGTGTTCTCCGACTTCATTTTTCTGCTCCGTAAGAAGCGGCCCTTCTCCAACGCGTGTGATATACGCCTTTATTACCCCGATCACTTCATTCACTTTTGTAGGGCCAACACCCAGACCGGCGCATGCTGATCCTGCGACTGTGCTTGAAGAGGTTACGAATTTTTGCGTACCATGGATAATATCAAGATGCGTCCCCTGGGCCCCTTCTGCGAGGACTTTTTTACCATTTTTTAAAGCCTGGTTTATCTCTTTTGAGACATCCGTGATGTATGGTTTTAATTTCTTGCCGATCTTAAGATATGCATCAATTTCTGACCGTGCGATCTTCGGGTCACCACCCATTTCTTTTATCGCTGCTTCCTTCTGGGGCGCTATTTCTTCGAGTTTGCGCATGAAACGGTCCTTATCCGCAATATCTGCCATCTGTATCTCTTCACGCCCCACTTTATCAACATAAGCAAAACCTATACCCCTGTTCGTTGTCCCGATTTTCACGGCGCGCTTTGATTCCCGAAGACCGTCAAGCGCTACATGATACGGCATAATTATGCTTGTCTTTGCGTCAATGCCAAGCTTTGATGGCGGCACTTTCACGCCGTTATCGGAGAGCATGGCGATCTCTTCCATCAATATTCCCGGGTTCATAACAGTACCCGGGCCAATAAGCAGGCGTGCATCGAAAAGCACACCCGACGGGATAAGATGCAGTTTGTATGTTTTACCTTCTGCCACGACTGTGTGTCCCGCATTATCCCCCCCCTGGAAACGGGCGACAATATCGAATTCTTTTGCCATCATATCCACGATCTTTCCTTTTCCTTCGTCTCCGAATTGTGCGCCAGTGATTATTGTGAACATATTTTTCTCTTCTTTTATGGGCGGGAAATATGATAAGGTTTGCCTGATTTCGGTGTAAATCAATAAAAATCATCTTTTTCTGCCACGACTAATTTGCATGATGGAAACAAGTTTAAATAATATGATGTACACACTTAACATAGAATAGAAAACAGGTTAATTATATATGACACAAATAAGAGAAGCATTGATCGAATCCAATAGCTGGTGGAAAGAAGATTATAAAATTGAATACTATGAGAGAGATTTATATAAAGAAATTTCAAAATATATTCCTTTACCTCAAATAATTGCACTTACAGGTTTACGCAGGATTGGAAAGACTACATTGATGCAAAAAGTGGCTTTGGATTTTATTAATGACGGATTTGATGTCAGGAACATAATATATTTTTCTTTTGATGAGTTCAGGGATATCAAGATCAAGGAATTAATGAAAGATTATGAAGAATTCATGGAAAAAGATTTCAAAAATGGTAAGTATTTGCTGCTGCTAGATGAAATACAGAAGGTTGCGAACTGGGAAGATCAAATAAAAAGGGTCTATGATATTTATGGAAAAAATATAAAAATAATTATCTCTGGCTCAGAATCAATGTTCATAAAAAAAAGATCTAAAGAGACATTATCCGGAAGGATATTTGAGTTCAAGGTCGAAAATCTTTCATTCAAAGAATTCCTCAGATTTAAAGGGATTGAATATTCTCCCATCGGGCTATATGAAACTGAACTTTCAAAACTATTTGAAGAATATAGGCTGAACCAGGGTTTCCCGGAACTCGTGGGAATTAATGATAAAGGTATAATTAGAAAATATATAAAAGAAAGCATAGTTGAAAAAGTCATTTACAGAGACCTTACGCAATTGTTCAAGATTAAAGATATAGGAGTCCTGGAATCACTGCTGGGAATTATCATGGAAGAACCCGGACAGCTTATTGAGCTAACAGATCTTTCAAAAGAGTTAAAAATTTCAAGGCAGACGCTTTCTAATTATTTTTTTTATCTGGAAGAGTCCTTTCTTATCAGGAAATTGTACAACTTCAGCAGAAACAAGAGGAAATCCGAAAGAAAGTTAAAAAAATATTATCCCTCAATATTATTAGATCTCAATTTTAAGGATGATGATATTTCAAAGTCGAAAGCCTTTGAATGGCTTGTGGTAACAAGGTTGAACGCTGAATTCTTCTGGAGAGATCCTTATAAAAATGAGGTGGATGTGATACTTGCACAAAATAATCCCATCCCCATAGAAATAAAATATGGAAAAATCGATACAACTGGCTTAATTAGATTCATGAGAAAATTCAAAGTAAATGAGGGATACATAATATCTCATGCGAGGGAGGATAGCCTGAAAGTAGACAATAATATGATAAAAATCATTCCTGCGTTTAAGTATTTCTTAATGGAATAAATTTTTCTGCCTCATGAAATAGAACACGGATTGCGCGGATGACGCGGATGCACGCAGATCCGTGAAAATCCGCGCGATCCGCGTCATCCGCGTTCTATTAAAAACAAAAGCTGAAAAACATAAAAAAATAATAATATCTACAGCTTCATATATTCCCTCAAAACAGTCGTCGCATAACTTCCCTTCTGCAATGAAAATCCAAGCACAACTTTCGTCTTCCCTGTATTTTTCTCATCCTCACCAACACTGAATTCAGGCTTAAAAGGCACTATTATCTCCCTTCTCAGCCCCTTTGATGCCAATTCAGGTATGGCCGGGACTTTGAAACCCTCAACGTCAATATTTAATTCCGCAACGATCGCCCGCTCAATTTCCCCGGCCTGTCCTTCCGCGAACTGTGTCTCATAACCCACAAGAGGCGCCGTGACAAAAGCCCTCCCCCTGTTTATGAGGTTATTTATCCCGTCAATATTATCCGCAGTTACCTTCTGGAGCCTAGAAGTATCGGGCAATCCCATCTCGTTCTTGAAGCACACGATATCCCCTTCATAAGCCTCGTTGATTGACATGCCGGTTTCAATGCGGCGGCTTAATACCAGGTTGAAAATATATGACTGGTAGGCATGCAGGAACATTGCCATTAATTTTGGGGACAAAGCCCGAAAAGCTCCGGCATGATCATCAGGATGCGCGATCAGGTGGCTCATCATAGCCCTTTCGAACTGCAAATGAAGAGGATATATTTTCACTCCTTCCTTGAAATCTCCTGTATCGGATACGAACTGGCGCGCTTTTCTAATACCCTCATTCTCTTCAGGATATGCTTTTGCGATATAAGTGAGGGCAGCCTCTTTGATATCCCCCTTAAGGATCGCTTCACCCACAACATGCGTTACAGGCCTGTTCTCCCCGAATCTCTGGACGCCGAAAAAATTGGGTACTCCCTTTTCAATTTCATGTGTTATGGAGGTTACCCGCTGCAGGGTATCTTCAGGTGAAGTGTCGATATTTCGTATGGTGATCCTGAAACGATTACCCCACAGGTCGCCAAGGCTCACTTTTTTATTTGAGCGCCCGATAGGTTTAAATTCTATATCTTTCAAATGAATGCGCGCAAGCTCTTCTTCTGTGAGATCCCAGATACTTATTTTCTGTTTCGTGATCGCACGCTTGTCCTTTGTGCCTGCCCAGCCAAACCGTGTCTGGCTTATTCTCAATATGCGCGCAAGGTCGCGCACAAGATGATGGATATCCCAGTTCGTCTTTGTGAGCTCTGCTATCAGGTATTGTCCGTTCGTTGTCTCAACCCTGTTTGTCAGTTCCTCGACCTGGAAATCTTCTATTTCCTGTCTTATGACTCCCCCGATGCCCGGAGTCCTGGAATAATAAAGGCCGATGCCGATAGTAATATCTGTAGTAATGGTAAGTTCCTCTTAATTGGTTAGTATAGCGGTATTTGGGTTTAAACTATATTGAACAATATCCAATACCCTGAATTACTACTTTAACTCCACAAAGAAATAAACATTGCCTTCGTTCTTGATCTTTGAAGGTATACCGGTTTCATAATTATGAGATGAATTTCCAAGGCCCGCTGTATCAACATTGATCCCTGTTATAAACACAAGTTCTTCACCATCGTCCCCATAATCGCCATCCCCATCATCTTTAGTTGTGTCCCATAGTATTCCTGTAATGAAGGTAGAATTCTCTACTGAAGTATAATTGGTGGTATTTGTACTATTGACGATCGCAACCTGGTCTATTGTCCTCCCATAAACCGTGAAACTCGTGACGTTCCTGGGGGCAGTACCATTCAGGCCGAAAAGTTGTGTGATATTATTGTTAATAAAACCTGTTGCATTGCTGCTTCCAGGTGTCATGTTGAGAAGCTCATCTGCTCTTTGGAAATTGTCCTGTGCTATTTCCCCGTTCTTTTTCCTTCCCATGGCCTGAAGATTGTTAAAATCAAAGTACGGGATGTTGGAAACAAAAACATTTCCCTGATTGGTATCCCATTTCCAGTTGATGAGAGAATTCCCCGTTTTCCCTCCGAGGGTAATGTTCCCGGAAATGTTCCCATAGTATTTTTGCCATGCAGAGACATTAATATTTTTTGAAGCATTGTTGTTACTATCATCAGTCTCGACAAGGGTATTTTCAGGATCTGTTTTTATAGAAATATTGTGGGTACCTATGATAGAATTCCAATAAATAGTGGCATTATGACTTTCCCCTGCGCTGATATTTGTGATAGTGGCATTTGCTATATTATTGCCAGGATCCGGAGGGCCGTCATAGAAACTCACATTAATATTACTTGCATCTCCCAATCCGCTATTATAAACAGTAGCATTTATGGTTACATTCACGCTTTCTTTGACCTCGCCATTTTCATTTTCAGATGGTATATAGGAGAAAGAAATGTTTTCCTGCGCCATAACAAGGTCTGGCTTGTAAATAACGTTAATTGTCCAGTTCCTGTGGTCATTGTCAATGCTGCTGCTTATCGTTGTGTTGATGTAATGCAATCCGGATTCTAAAAAATTTTTCGAAAAATTATCAAAATCATGTAACTGGTCTGTACCGTCATAAGTCCAATTATAGGTGCCCGTATGGTTCGCAGTAACATTGAATAGGACACTTTCATTAATAAAAACCGTTATATCGGCACTTCTGTCATTTGTCCTGTTATTGCTCCAATCGGTAATTGTAAGTTCAGGTTCGATCCAGGCGGTCATGTTGATACTATTATTGGCATTGCCTGAATAATCGTACGCTGTTATCGTAAGGTTCATAAATTCCGTGCTCTGTCCCCTGTCCGCTATTATTGCCGTATTGATCCAATAGTCTCCCGTAAGGGTCAGCATAGCCTCATTTATAGTGGAGTTTATCGCAGAAACATTGACAGTTGCATTATTTACTCCAGGGAAGGCATCATTTATAGTGGCGTTCAAAGTCAGAAAGCTGCCATTTGGCGATATTAAATTATTTGTATTTGAGGTGACCACAGGGGGATCATTATCAATGCCTGCTGTCATGTTAGTGCTATTATTGATGTTGTTTGCATTATCATAAACCGTTATCATAAGGTTCTTCAGATCCATTGGTATTATTCTTATCAGCTATTATGGTCGTATTAAGCCAATAAGGCCCGGTAAGAGTGAGGAACGCCTCATTTATAGTGGAGTTTACCGCAGAAACGTTGACAGTTGCATTGTTAACATCGGCTAAAGCATCGGTTATGGTCGCGTTCAAGGTCAAAACGGTACCGGTTTTAACATATAAGTTGTTGGTATTGGATGTTACGGATGGTGGAGTTCCATCCACGATCAGGGAAAGGAGGGGGCTTATAATGGAATAATTGTAGAAAGGGGATTCGGATTTAGTTGATCCATATCTTGCCTCTGCAACGATATAATATATATTATCACTATCAGGAGCAGTAATTTCCCACGAATATGTCTGATTGATCGTAAGATCAATTCCAGCCTTTTGATTATAATTATATGGATCTATATTATTTTTTTCATCATTGGTTATGATCCAGCCATCATTCTTGATATTTCCTCCCGGATTTGAATAATTAACAAGCATTATTCCCATGGTATCATTTATATTTGAATACCAGGCTACTTTTGTGGTAACATTTATATTGATGTTAGTTTGTCCCGGAATATAAGGGCCTGCCGGGCTTTTTGATATTGAGATCGTCCCGCCGGGATCGTTCGTATGGCATTGACCGCCGCAATCAGGCCCTGCATTATCTTGTTGATCGACTGCAATAGATTGATTCAGGTCCTGGTCAGAAACTCCGCCATCCCGGGCAGCCGCCATATCTGCAAGCAGAATTGGAAGAAATATCAGAATCAGCAGCCAAAGCAATATATGCCGTTTCATATATACTCACCATTTTTTTTCATATATTACCATCAATTGGGGAATGCTATTTGTTTTTTTAATTTATCCTTCATCCTGCATAAGTTACTTCTGTCTTTATTCATTATTAGGGCCTATTACATCATGATGAGCATGATAATATATATCTTTTTCCCCGAAGCGTTATATAATACTGAAGTCATATATTTATGATACGTATAATGATGAAAATCCACCGAAGTTGGATTAAAAAAGATTTGCAATATATGCAAAAAATACGGAGGAATCAAAATATGAAGAATGGAAACTTTAATACAGTGCTGTCAACAGCTGTATTGGTTCTGGCGTTATTATTCATGGCTGAAACTGCATCTGCTGCCATAGGTGACAGCGATCTGGATCAAGCCTTATTAATTAACGGAACAAACGAAACCCAACCCCTCAGGACGGGTGAACAGTACAATCAATCAGTCGGAGGATATATTACCCAGATTGATTTGTATGAACAAACTAACCAGACCCAGAATTGGCAGGGCTACTTTGGTAACGTATCAGGAAATATAACATTGAGTGGCGCTGGCGGTACCGAGATGTATAATTGGACGGTCAATGTCACGAACAGATCTATTTATGCAATAGATAATGCGACTTTTGCGGCCTGGGACACACTCTTTCCCGCTAATATCACCAACCTTGACGCAATCTGGTTTGGCAGTGAAGTAATGCCAGATACGGTCAAGAATACCTATAAACCAGGTGATGGAAACAGGACTTTCGTAGATACATCAATAAATGCATCCCATGTGCATACTACAAGTGGTTTTTTAGACCATGTGATCCAGTCTGTTGATACTGATAATGCCAACCTGACTAAAGGGGAAGTATTATGGGCAGCCGTCGTTGTAGACCCCAAACTAAACTACAAAAACCAGTATTCAAACTATGAATTGCTTGTTCCTGTAAATAAAACCGCACCTAATAAATACTATTTCTACATGGAACTTCCGTAGGCTTAGTTGGATCCTTGATCCAACTTCTTTTTTTTCAGGCGAAGGTTTAATATATAAGAGTATATTATCATAGTAATGATGAGTTTAACGTACAGATTATTAGTATTATTTTTGCTGGGAATATCGATACTAAGCGCCTCTGCAGCACCCGATCAGGTGGTTATTGATTCCGCAGACTGGCAGGATGTTTACCTTGGGGCACATTATGGCGGTTTTAATAATATAAAATCTAATTTTCTCATAAGCAGTGAAGATGCTTCAATACTCCTTGGAACATTGGATACAACTAAAAAAAACATACTCCTTTTGGAATCTGATAAAGCGCCTCTTGCTTTCAGTTATAAGACCAGCCTTGAAGGCGCTGGTTTTACGGTCGAGGAAATAATTGCCTCAGGAACCGCGCTTAATATGGAGCTTGCTAAAAGGGCAAATACAAGTGATTTCATAGTTGTAGACGATTCGACCGGATATAATGCCATTTCTATTGCGCCTTATGCTGCCCAGGAAAAATATTTCGTTCTTTTTGCAAATAAAAAAAATATAGATGAATTATACCCCTTCCTGAAAGCCAATGGTGTAAGTAGGATGATAATTTATGGTTTTTCGGATATAGAGGTCAAAAGCAAACTGGCTGAATTCAAACCAGTTGTCATCAATAATGGATCAAGGTTCGATAATAATATTGACCTGTTGAAAAGATATAAAAGCATCCAGCAGCTAACCCTCACAAACGGGGAATTTATCGAAGAAGGTATCATGGCAGGAAAACAACCCGTACTTTTGATCGGAAGAGAAAGAGTTCCCGACAGCGTGGTTGAATATATAAAAGAAAGCGGCATAAAAAATGGCCTTGTCATCGGAACCGAACTTTCAGGTGTTGCATATCAGTTAAAACATGCAACAAATATGACTGTTTTTGTAAAGTTCGGCCAGGGTTTAGCAAATGGAGGCTCCTCCGAAGTCAAAGCGCTTGACATGTTCCCTATTCCGAAGTATGAGCTTGCCATTGATATTAATTCGGTTAAATATAATCGGGCTACAAAGGATCTTGAAGTGACTTATGAAAATAAGGGAAATATGGGGGCATACTTGAGGTCATCGATCGAAATTTTATCTTCAGGAATGAGAATAACAGCCCTTGGAGACCGGGAATCTGTCTATGTGAACCGCGGCAGCACGTTAACTGTAGCTTATAATACAGAATTGAACGGCCAGAACCTGACTGCAAAATTCACAACGATGTTCGGTGAAGTCCCGGGATCGTTTGAACGTATTATTTCTAAGGAAATGAACATTGACATTATAGAGATATCAGATAGTTCATCGCTTAATATTTCAAAGGTTTCCTATGATAAAAAAGCTCATAAGATAAAGGTGGGGATCACGAATACAGGTGCAGTCAAAGCATATCTCAAGACCCAGGTAAAGTTCCTGGTATATGGTGAAGAAACAGTTTTGGCCCAGGATAAAGCATTGCTTCTTGAACCAGGCGCCACAAAGGATGCAGTTTTTATCACAACCTTGAGCGACACAAATATTGAAGAGAATCCCGATATCCATGTTCGCGTAAATTATGGTGAGAGAGAATCTTCACTGGTAAAAGTCATTGAAGGGGATTATCCCCTCCAGATATCAACTGATTATGTTACCCCGATAATTGTATTAGTCCTGATTATAGTAGTAATATTGTTCCAGATGCAAAAGAAGAAAAAACTTGGGAAGTATTTTAAAAAATCGAAGGAAGGGAACACAGATGTATCCGATGAAATTGAGAGCACGGATGTACCTGCTACCGAAGATGAAACAAAAAATACCTGACCAAAATTAAATTCTATCTGTCATCGGTTAAGCCCGCCAGTCATCTTTGAACCGATATCTTTTGATTTGAGGTTAATTGCTATAATTATTTTTCCGATAACGATGAAAATAACAACACCAATTGCTACCTGTAAGGGATATAATAGAAGCATTCCTCTGGGAATAATAGTCGGTAACAATGATATCGCTGCGGCAGGAGGAAAGACAAATTGCATCCGATGGAATAAAAACAGAATCCATATAACAATGCATCCAGCTGTAATCCATAAAGGCCAATTTAATAAAAAGTGAGTTACTTCAACCCACAGTATCCCTGAAATGGATGCAAGCAAAAGCAACAAGAGAAGATGTACCGGCTTTTGGCAGACCTGGCCGCAGGGATGTGCAAATTCAATAAATGTAACGATCAATGGTGGTGATATAATATAAATCCATTTTGATTGAAAAGCAATTATTAAAACAAAAACGACCCCGATAAAAAGCATTAACCAGTGAATGGGTTTCAGTGTTTCCCGGGTTTTTCGCTCCTCTTTATTTAAATATAAAGCGGCTGAATGCTCACTAAAATGAAAGCGAGCCAACAAACCCCTGCTGGCATAGACGCACCCTGAGAATATGAAGACAGAAAGCGGATAATAAAGACTGTCGAAATTTAAAAAAATCGGTAGAATAGCGGCTGATATCGATGGTAAAACGTTCGAACGCAACAGGTATAACTGCAAGCCGACAAGGAGAAAAGTAAAAGCAATTAGAATTTCGGGATCATAAGGCAGAAAGTGAAGTACTCCTACACCGGTTATTGCAGCTAAAGTGGGCGACAAACATAAGTAAAGAGGTTTATCTGCCAATGGTGAATTCTCTATCAACCAGGCCGCAATAATTAAAGTTGCGATTTCAGGAAAAATAATTTCTTCGCCAATAGTCGCAGATGCTACAAAGAACATAACAACTACTAACAAAACTGCTGCAAGGGGCGCTATCATTCTTTTCATTTTATAATTCTATACCAGACTGTGAAATCATTATGGAGCCTCGGTTATTTTCCTGCAAGCATCTCCCTGATTTTTTGTCCTGTTTCTTTTGCTTTCTCAATGACATCCTTTTGGTCTTCTATTGCAATATATTTATCCTTTGATGGCACAGCTCCTTTGCCGAACAACAGCGGAACTCCGCTTATTTTGCAGGCGCCTCCATATCCGCATGAAAGGCAGGCGATGTTTCCTGTTCCGCTTACTTTCCCGACAACATTGATCCCTTCCATTTGCATAAAAGCAGCGATCTGGTCAGCGGCCTGGTCTACGCTTGGTATTCCCCGCCCGACCCCGACTGCTACTGCCGCTCCAATTTTACCTTTATTGAGCATTCTTTGATGATGCATGGAATACATGCGTTCAGTCAGCATTTTTGTTCTTGAGTCAAGAGTACCATAGGTAGGATATCCGCCAATAACAAGAGCTGCACATTCTTTGATCTTATTTTCAATGATATGCCAGTCGTCCTGCTGCCTGCAAATGTTGTCCCTGGCACAGCCAAGGCACGCCCTGCACGGATGTATATCGTATTCTGAAAGTTTAACGAATTCATAATCAAGACCCGTTGCTTCAAGAACTGTTTTGACCAGCCTGTCGGTATTACTGTTTTTAACAGGGCTTCCGCTTATTCCTAACACTTGCATTTTGAATCGCCTGCTGTTTTCCTGCTGTTCTTGATCCTCTCTTTAATAAGTCTCCCGATCCTTTCAGCTTCTGCCATTACTTCGGGTTCATCCTTCACAGACCTATAACTTTTCAGGATCCTGGCAGAACCATGCTGGTATGGCTTGTTATCAGGCAGCAGTTCAAGATATCCTTTATATGCCTCTTCAACGCCAAGGTTCATCCCGGTCAATTCTTTCGAGTATGCGTTCCAGACAGTATAATTGCACGTCTCACCGGGCCCGCACACAAAACAGCATGGCGTACCTTTTGCTGTCATACCCCCGACTATCTCCATGCCCCCGGCGCGAAGACCATTTCCCAGCCATTCACCAACCATTTTTTCAGCAGCCACTCCGACAGCGACTGTTGCGGCAAGTTTCCCCCCTGTAAGGAGTTTTACGTGCCTTTTTGAATAAAGCCGCTCTATGAACGCTTTTGTAAAAGCGCTTGCTGCGCCGTAGAATGTTGATGAACCGACAACGATAGCATCTGCTTCCATTACCTTTTTTGAAAGCCATTTGAAATCGTCATTGATTATGCATTCATTGGTCTGGACGCATTTCATACATGCGATGCAGGGACCTACTTTTATAGATGAGAGCTTGAAAAACTCGGTTTGTGCGCCTGTGGCGTCAAGTATTGCTTTTACCAGCGTATCTGTGTTGCTGTCCTTTGTCGGACTGCCGCTTATTCCTATAACTTTCATAAAATATACCTCTTAAACCAATTTCTTATCTAAGTCAGCGGTACAGCAAGAGAATCCAGGAATTTATTGTAACCTGTGAACAGTTCCATGACTCCAAGCACCTCTACGATCTGGCTGTCTGTAAGACCAAGGGATTTTAGTTCATCTGTTTCAGCGTCGGTAATCTTATGCGGAGTGAGCGTCGCTTTCTTTGCATATTCCAGGATCTTTTTGTCCCCGGGCGAAATCAGGGGACTTTCAATGTTTTTTGTCAGGTCATCTATTCTTTCCTGGCTGAATCCCATCATCGAAAGCGCCATTGAGTGTGAAGCCCACAGTATTTACAGCTATTTGCCGCAGATACAACTACTGCTATCTGTTCCTTAAGCTCCCGCGGGGAGGTCCCCGCCCATCAGCAATACCTTTGTCTTTTCCCAGTTCACTTTGCAGAAGCGCCGGGAAGTGGGCATAGGTCTTGAAAAGGTTCGGGACCATTCCGAAAGCTGCTTCTATATCTTTATAGACCGCTCCGACTTCGTCACTTGATTCGTAATTTTCTATAAGTTTTATTCTTTTCATGTTGATCACTTTTTAAGATAAAATAAACAGGGCCTAGAGCCCTGCTCTTTCAACGATTACATCCGCAACCTTTTTTGCGTTCTTAAAAGGAAAATCGCTTGCTTTCAGCAGTTTTCCTGCCTGGCCTGCCGTTACTTCAAGGTCGCCTGCCTTGCATGTGGTATTGGCGCCGTCCGGGAATGCAGACAGGAGCTGTTCCGGCGTTTTTATCGGGAACTTTGCGCCTGCAAGTCCTCCTACGATCTGTGCATGAATCTCTTCTTTTACGCTCATGATTTTTCCTCCGTCATTGCTTTTATCTCACCTGCTGTTTTTGAGATAGGGCAGCCGCTGGCATGTTTTTCACATTTGAAACATGCGCTTTTTACGGCATCTAACGACTTCTGCGCTTCTTCTTTTGTTACTTTTTTGTTTGTATATTTCCATTCAGGCATTTAATTCACCTCGATTACATATTGACAGGTTATTGACATATACTTAGCCGTCATAAAACTATACCAACTACATTTTAATATACAAATATGACCTTTAAGGTTGTAATAGAAACCTTTTTAGCCTGATAAGACAAAACAACTTCTTATATGGTAAATAAAAAGGAGGACTCTTACAAAGAGATCCTCGAAATAAAAAAAAAGCTGTATGAGATACATAATGACATGAAGCGATTTGTTGAGCAGTCAAGCCAGCAGCATCTTGAACATGTACTTTCGGGCTCCCGTACTAATTTTACGAATGCGATCATCGGGCATGTTCTTGATGATATCGAAGGCGGTCTTGAAAGTAATATGGTCAAAAAATGCCAGATGCGGGATACCTGCAAATCCAACTTCACAGGATTCCTGCAAAAGAATGCAAGCCTGATAAACAATGAAAAGGTCGATGAAGATATTATTTTGAAAAACCAGTCGGATCTAAACGGTATGAGGAGCAGTGCCCCATCGAAGCAATGCGAGAAATGTTTTTCAAATGTCCAGACGCTTTTCGGGAAGCAGGTCGATCTGATGCGGTCACTGCAAATCTATAACACAGATAAAGAAAAGAAACAGGATATATTAGTATTGCCTGACGAACTGGTTGTTAATGACATACTTGAGCCGATATCCAATAAACAGCGCCTTCAAATAATGAAAGCAATAGCAATAGAGACAAAAACCTTTTCAGCGCTTTCCGGACTCACAGGACTCAGGGGAGGGAATTTACTTTTCCATTTGCAAAAACTGCTTGACAGCGGAATGATCTTACAGCGCCATGAGCGGGGAGACTATATGATCACGGATAAGGGATTCAAGGTCTTAAGAAGTATAGGTGATATGTATTCAGTATTGAACCCTGAATTTAATGTATTCAGATATAAGGTGAAGTTATGGATACTTTGGATAATGAAAATAAGACGGAATTCCAGACCGTGGAAGAGCTTATGATGACCCCTGCGCCTGAATTCAATGATGTTATGCGCTGCGTTTTTAAGATAAAGGATTATGAGATCGAGGTATATTTTTATCTTCTTGACCATCCCGGATCTGCTATCGCTGAAGTTTCAGAGTCTCTTAAAAAGGATAGAAGTTCAATCCAGCGCTCACTTCAGACATTGATGGATAAAGGTATGATTGAACGAAAATTCAGGGTACTGGGCGCTGGCGGGTTTACTTATATTTACACATCTGTCCCGATTGAGGAAACAAAAATGATAATGAACAGGGAACTTAATGTCTGGTACAGGATGATGGGACAGCTCGTAACCAATTTTGAAAAACATGATCAGGTGTGCTTATTTTGCTCACAACCTGAAGAAGGATATTATCTATAAGGTAAATATAGAATTTGTCTGAAAAAGGCATTAAACAGGAGTAAAGAATATGATAAAAGTAGCAATTGTAGTTTTAGCAGATACGGAAACGCATGGGGATATGGCCAGAGTTCACAATGCACTTCTGGCAGCAAAAGAATTCAAAGATGCAAAAGATGAATTTAAGCTCATCTTTGACGGGGCTGGAACCAAATGGATCAAAGAACTTTCCAAACAGGACCATATGTTTCATGAGTTGTTTGATTCAGTAAAAGGCAAATCAACAGGAGTTTGCAGTTTTTGTGCCGGTGGTTTTGGTGTCAAAGAGTGTGCAGTAGAATCTCACATTTCTCTCAGTGAAGAATATGAGGGACATCCGAGCTTCAGGGAATTGATAGCAGAGGGTTACCAGATAATTACATTCTGAGTCCAGAATGCTCATTGAAAAATCGATTGAGCGGATTTATTTTTAAGTCCGTGTTTTTAATAATTCACTCTTTTTTTTGCTTTTTTGCTTTTTTTCTTTAACACAATCCTTGAAAACGGGTTCAAACATATTGCAGAAATATTCAAATGCCTTTTTTGATGTTATTGTGCCCTTTTCTGTTAGGGAATAAATAATATTCCTCCCGTCTTTCTGTGATGTTACAAGACCATTATTCTGCAGATGTTTTAAAGCAGGATATATCGTTCCCGGAGTGGGTTTGTTTCCTTTCATTTTTTCAAGTTCCTGCGCAATCTCCTCGCCGTACATGGGTCTTTTTGAGAGAAACCACATAATCAAAAACGATAGCATCCCCCTCATATCACAGCATTCCGGTGCACATATTTCTTCATGGCAATTATCATCTGTCACTGGCTGGTATTGGATGTCCGATATATTTAAATATTATTATTGGGTATGCGATACATCTGATCTTAACAGGGTCAGTTCAAAGAGGAATAATATGAAGATATTAGGAATTGTAGGCAGTCCGAGAAAAGGCAGCAGCACTGACCTTCTTGTGGACATGGTATTAAAAGGAGCAATATCCAAAGGAGCAGAAGTTGAAAAAATAAACATTAGTGATCTGAATATTGCATTTTGTACCGGGTGTATGGAATGCAGGCAAAATGGTGTTTGCAGAATAACAAAAGAGGATTCTGATGATGATCTTGCCATGATAATTGAAAAAATAACGGAGGCTGAAGGGCTTGTGCTGGCATCCCCGGTATATATGCGGTATGTCACTGGACAGTTTAAAAATTTATTTGACAGGCTGGTATCACAGATAATCATTACACCTGGAAAAAATCCTCCTGAAATTAAATGCCGTATCCCGGGGAAGAGGAATAGTATTGTCATTGCAGCCTGCGGGAACCCGGATATTAAAATGGCAACTGAGACGCTGGAATTCCTGAAGAATGCAGCATTCGTGTACGGTAACGGCGGGACTGTTGTTTCGGAACTGGCAGCAGGAGGTTTAATGCTTCCGGGGCAGATAAATGCAGATAAAAGAACACTATCGGGTTTGGCATCAAATCTCAATATCCCTGAACCAGCAGTGGATAATATGATGAAACAATATAAATCGATTAAGGAACAGGCATACCAGGGCGGGCAGAAGCTTGCATTATTAAAAAGGTAATTTTTATGGATGTTACCGATGCCCTGTATTCACGTTATAGCGCCAGGGCTTTTAAACCCGATTCAGTTGAGAAAGAAACAATCATCAAGATTCTGGAAGCTGCAACCCACTCACCCTCATGGGCTAATACACAGCCATGGGAAATATTCGTCGCTGGCGGGGATGCTTTGAACAGGTTGCGCCATGCCTATTTAGAAAATTTTCATAAAAGTTTATCCGGCGAATCGGATATACCAAGGCCGCAACAATGGCCTCCTGCCCTGCAAAAGCGCATGGAAGAACTGGGAGCGGAACGCTTTAAAACTGCAGGTATAGGGCGAGATGATATAGTTGCAAGGCAGGCAATCTTTGAGGCGAACTATAGGTTTTTCGGGGCACCAGCGGTCATATACCTGTGCATGGATCGCACCCTTACACGATGGTCAATATTTGATATCGGAATGCTGGCTCAGAGCATTATGCTGGCGGCACAGCAGTATGGCCTGGGCTCGATTCCTGCTTATGTTCTAGCGTCTTATCCTGATCTGATCCGCGCCGAACTGAAAATCACGGATGACCTGTCAATCATAATTGGAATTGCGCTTGGCTACAGCGATGCACAACATCCGCAGAATAAGTTCAGAAGTCCCAGGCGACCCATACAGGAAGCTGTCAGGTTTAAGGGCTTCTAATCCTGCATTTTTGAAAGGTCAACGGAAACCAGAACATGGATTACATCCGTTAACAAATGAACGTGAAGGCTTGTATATAAAAGTATATAGTTAGTATATTTTTATAACGGCTAAGTATATAAACCATTTCCGGCTAATTAATAGACTGGGAAATTCGAAATAAAATTATTGGGAGGTAAAATATGGTGGAACCTAAAATATTAATAGTGTATGCATCGAGGACAGGTAACACAGAAAAACTTGCACAGGCGATTGCTGAAGGGGCAAGGAGCGCCAGCGGGGTCAGTGTAGAGTTAAAGAAAGCGAAGGATACTAAACCATCAGATGCTGGCGCTGATGCGTTCGCATTTGGTTCGCATTCGGCTTTTGAATATATGGCGGGTGAGCTTAAAAGCCTGTTTGAAGATTTGTATCCTGTAAGAGATAAACTGGCGGGCAAACCTTTACTGCTTTTCACTACGGGACAGGGAGGGCAGGTTTCGGCTCTGGCATCAATAGATAAGGTGGCGGGCGTGTTCAATCCTTCCTGGGTTAAACCGGGTGTAGCTGTGCAGGGGGCGCCTAAAGATGAAGATAAAGCAAAAGGAAGGGAAATGGGCAAAAAACTTGCAGAGGCTGCAAAGAAAAAACTAAAATAATCACTTCGATTGCCATTTTCAAAGTTCAATCCGGGTCAGGGACTGGTATTAAGTTATTTTAATAAGGCTCTCCCTGACCGTATAAATGTACAACTGCGTTTATCCTGATACCGCCGTATCCTGTTTTGGGTTCTTAAAGGGATAATGCTTGCTTTTAGCAGTTTTCTGGAATGCTAAATTGATTTGAACCTTAAATATATAGGTTGTGACTGATTTACTCACTACCTGGAGAAGGTTATCTTACATTAAGATATTTATTGGATTGTCTGAAAAAGACACCTAATAAGGAGGTACAAAAATATGACAGGTTGTTGCACACCAAAAAAGACAACTGCGCCGAATGACGCATGTCCATGCGGATCAGGAAAGAAATTCAAGGATTGCTGCGGAAAGAAATAAAGAAAGAGTAAATAAAGGAACAAGGTGATAATTAATGTCAAAGATGTGTACAATGGAAGGCTGTAAGACTTCCGAAGGAATGTGCAATCACGAAAAAATGATGGCTGTAATAGTAATGGTCGCCATCGTAGCGATTGCTGCAAAATTACTGAATGTGTTATAAAAGGAGATATTCTGCCTTTTTAAGATAAAAACAACCCGGAGGAAATTAAATGAAAAATTGCTGCTGTGAAATAGATGATAGCACAGAATGTCAGGGTGAAAGACAATCCGAGAAAAACCAAAACATGACAGAAAACGAATTACAGCATTCTTGCTGTGATGTCATTGAGCTTGAGGCTTCTATTTGCAAAGAATGCGGCAACACCGGGAAACAAGTTTTAGAAATAACATTGAGAAGTATGGTCAAAGAACCAGTGTTTGTAGCTATCGAAAATCCTGATGGGTTCTATTTTTGTGAGACATCCGCCTGTGAAGTTGTTTATTTCAATAACGAGCAGCAGGTTTATTTGCATAAACAGGAAGTAAAAGTAAAGGTTGGCATAAAAGAAACGGAAAATCCTGTTCCAGTATGTTATTGTTTTGGATGGACGAAGGAGAGGATTTTTGAGCAGATCAGGCAGCTGGGATATAGCACTGCTGTCAAGGAAATAGGTGCAAAAATAAAAGCCGATGAGTGTGACTGTGATAAAAAAAATCCTTCCGGAAGATGCTGCCTGGGCGAAGTTAATAAAACAGTTAAAAGGGGACAGGAGATATACGGAATAAAGAAAAATTAGATTCTGTAGCCTTAACCCTTGATGCTTCATCGATTTGCATGGCTCAAAGCTATTTTTTATGTTGATTTTATTGTTGAAAATCATTATAACAATGATACTTATATAAACGCCAATGAATAATATTATATATCATATACTCATTTTATAAATATAACTCTGCTACAGCATGCAGGTTTGGAAAGATAAGTGTGTGTGAAAAGATCAATGTAAAGTTCAAGGCAAAGCCTGTGGCAGGCCTTTCATGAAATGGCAGCTTGGGCTTTCTGAAAAGGTGTGTAAATGTATAAGTTGGAGTGACATTGAGAGGTTTGTCCATAAAAATAAGTAAAAAGGTAATAAAAAATATACTGTTACTTATAATTATTTGTATATCAATTTCGGCAGGTGAAGGAGCTGTTCAGGCTAATGGTGGATATTTGACCCGGACTGATCTTGCAGTGAATTCATATTCAGAGCACTGGCTGGGATTTTATGGGATGATCACAAATAACACGATGACGAATAAACCCTGATGAACAATACGATGACGATCGGGAATTTTAATGTAAAAAACAATAATTCTATTAAATATATTTTTCCGGGTATATCTATAGATAAGGGTGATTACCTGATCATAACCACTTCGCCTTCACCCCCTGACCTTTCAGGATTAAAGGCAGGTAATATTGCATCCATTGATGAAATAACAGTGGGTGATGAGTCGGGTTCAAATACATTCACAAATTATTCTAACTACCTGATACCTTCTTCAGGAGCTTTACTTGCTGATGTGCCATCAATTTACATGTCAGATGGCATGGGGTATTATTCCAGGGAAGCATTATTCGCAGATATTAATGGAGATCCGGTATTTGCTGTTCAGGTAGAGCCCCGTTCCGACAAAAATAATGAAACATATTATGAAATTTTTTCAATTTATGTTGCCTGAAAATGGCAGACCGTATTATTTATTTTACCTGCCATCTGACATATAATAAAATTTTTTATTGATCATCCAAGAGAGTAATCTATAAGCCTATAAATTCTATTGAGTACCCTATGTACCACCTTGAGTGCATTGAATGCCACAAGAAATATTCCGGAACTGAAGTCATCTATACCTGTACCTGCGGTGGTCTGCTCGACATTATTTACGATTATTCCCTGATAAATCTCACTAAAAACGATTTGAAAGGCCCGCTTTCGGTCTGGAAATATCGCGCCTTGCTGCCGATAAGCATAGACCCGGTATCCCTTAAAGAAGGCGGAACGCCGCTATATCGCGTTGACAGGATAGCAAAAAGTGTCGGACTTAAGGATGTTTATGTCAAACATGAAGGCATGAACCCTACAGGCTCATTCAAGGACAGGGGAATGACTGTTGGTGTTACTAAAGCCATTGAACTTGGTATGAAAACGGTTGCCTGCGCATCCACAGGGAATACATCGGCATCTCTTGCGGTGTACGGGGCAAGGGCAGGCGTTCCCGCTGTAGTTCTCCTTCCGGCAGGTAAAGTCGCCCTGGGAAAACTTGCCCAGGCGCTCATGCACGGTGCAAAAGTGTTAAGCATCCGTGGAAATTTTGATGATGCGCTAAAACTTGTGCGGGACCTTTGCGACAGGGAAGGATTCTATCTTTTAAATTCCGTAAATCCGTATCGCCTTGAAGGACAAAAGACAATCGCTTTTGAGATCGCTGACCAGCTTGGATGGAAAGCGCCTGACAGGCTTGTGCTTCCGGTCGGAAATGCAGGCAATATCACAGCGATATATAAAGGATTCAAGGAGTTAAAAAATCTTGGTCTCATTGACAGTGTTCCGAAAATGACCGGAATACAGGCAGAAGGTGCAAGTCCTGTTGTTGCGGCAATAAAGAATAATGCTCCTGCAATAACGCCGGAGGCCCATCCTGAAACAATTGCAACAGCTATACGAATAGGAAATCCGGTGAATTCAATAAAAGCCTTAAAGGCGATCCGGGAATCCGGAGGAACTGCAGAAACCGTGACTGATGAGGAAATAATCCGCGCCCAGCAGGAACTTGCATATCTTGAGGGGATAGGAGTAGAGCCTGCCAGTGCATCATCCATCGCCGGCCTTCGGAAACTTGTGAACCTTGGGGTTATTGATACAGATGAGGTAGTTGCATGTGTTACTACAGGTCATTTGCTCAAGGACTCAGAGCATGTGCTTACTGTGTGCCCCAGACCCATGGAAATCGATGCGACGATTGAAGCGGTAAGGAAAGCGGTTTTCTCGAAATAACTTTTAGGGAACAAATAATTTAATATTTTGAAGCGTCATTGTTGTAATTAGCACTTGCTTCATTGGGGAATGAAAATATGAATAGAAAACTTATTTTTGATTTTAATTTTATTGATCGCGATTTTAATAGCTGCAATTTCTTATTATGGCATCAAACCATCAGTTAAATCCGAAACTCTTCCCGAAATCGAACTTCCCCAGGGGTTCAGGATCGATATTTTTGCGCAAAATATGGGTGGAAGTCCAGTATCGTATCCCGGCCCGAATCCGGGTCCAAGGATGATGCTGTTGAAAGATGGAGTATTATTTGTCACAGTCCCGAACATGGGAAGAGTTGTCGCCCTTCCTGACAGGAACAATGATAAAAAAGCCGATGAGACAATTTTATTCATCGAGAATCTCAACAATCCCCATGGCATTGATTTCTATGAAGGCTGGTTTTATATTGCTGAGGAGAACAGGGTTATCAGGGTAAAAGATAACGACAATAATTTTATCGCAGACCCGGATACAATTGAAATCCTGATTAACAATTTGCCTGCAGGCGGTCATTTCACAAGAACCCTGAAAATACATAACAACAGTTTATTCGTGAGCATCGGTTCTTCATGTAACGTCTGCACGGAAGAGGATGAAAGAAGAGCAGCGATCATGAAGTGTACTCTTGACGGGAAAGACTGCAAGGTTTTCGCAAAAGGCTTAAGAAATGCCGTGGGTATGGTTTTTCATCCGATAACAGGACAGATGTATGCTACTGAAAATGGCCGTGACCAGCTTGGAGATGACCTGCCGCCTGATGAGATAAATCTTATTGAGGAAGGTAAGAATTATGGCTGGCCAATATGCTATGGCAAGAATATCCATGATACTGATTTTGATAAGAATGTGTATATCCGGAATCCCTGTATGGAACCATTTGAAACTCAAAGCCTTATTAACCTCCAGGCTCATTCTGCGCCCCTGGGACTTGCTTTCTACTATGGCGATAATTTCCCGCAGGAATACAGGGGTAATCTCTTCGTAGCTTTTCACGGCTCATGGAACCGCAAAGTTCCGACAGGCTATAAAATCATCAGCATAGACATGAATGATTATTCAGTGAAAGATTTCGCTACTGGCTGGCTAAATAACAGCAATGTGCTGGGAAGACCTGTGGATATTATCGTTGCAGATGACGGTTCGCTTTTTGTAAGCGATGATAATGCAGGAAAGATTTACAGGATATCTTATGGTGGGTGAGCTTTTGGATTCAAATCAAGAAAATAAGAAGATAATACTCGAAACGGAACCAGACGTGAAGCCTTCGGAATTATTTGTAAGTGCCTCACCCCATGCTGTTGATAAAGCCATGAAAACATCACGCAAAATTGATGAAGCCAAAATTTCCGCAATCGTCTAATGAAATCTCGTCTCTTACAGGGCGCCCACTGGCTCATAAGCTGGCTCCTTATTCAGATTGATACTGGCTATCACTGGCAAAGGATGATTTAATTTCAGACCGGTCAATATCCAATGTTGGTTTCAATCTGAGCTTTCAGATAACTTCTGATACTATATTAAATTATTTATTGTATATATAATATGCAGTGGCGTTTTTATACATTCTAACGTATTTTGCTTTAAAGTCACTATATAGAATAAGCGTTAAAAAAAAAGCAATCTTTATAGCAAATCTATTTAGACAGTATTCCATTGTATAAAATTGGCTTTCGATCATCTCTACTATTAGCTCTAAAATTCTCGCCAAACCAAATCTTATTCCAGCTATATGCCCAAAATCTAAGGGATATTTCATGCGTGATGATCCATTTTGACTTTTTGTTCGGAAGTTCCGTATTAGTACTACCATAATAATTATATGTTTACATGTATATGTGGATGATGACACAAGTTAAAAGGTGTAAATTGGTGGTATAAAAATATGGAAGCATCCCTAGAATTGAATCTTTGCAAATCAGGTATTCATCCAATTTCAAATGGTGAAAAAGCCTTAACCTTAAATAATGTTGGGAAGTATTATCAGGATTGTTCAAATTATGAACGAGTAGTAGCTATTAGGGATGTAAAACTCGATATTTATAAAAATGAATTTATATGTATTTTAGGACCTAGTGGTTGTGGAAAGACAACCTTGCTGAACATAATCGCAGGCTTTGAAAATATTACTTCAGGTGAAGTTTTATTGGAGGGTAAACAGATAGAAGGACCAGGTCCAGATAGAGGCGTTGTATTTCAAGATCATGCTCTTTTTCCATGGTTAACCGTTAGAAAGAATATTGAGTTTGGTCTAGTTGCAATGAGTATTTCAAAATCTAAAATTGAGGAAATATGTCATCATTATATCCAACTAATAAATCTCAATGGATTTGAGGATAAATATCCACATGAATTGTCAGGTGGAATGAGAGCAAGAGTCGCATTAGTTCGTGTCTTAGTTAATAAACCTAAAATTCTGCTATTAGATGAACCTTTCGCATCATTAGATGCTCAAACCAGATCTTTAATGCGCAAAGAACTCCTACAGGTATGGGAAATGACTAAACAAACTGCAATTTTTGTCACTCATGATATAGAAGAGGCTTTGTATCTTGGGGATCGAGTTGTGCTTTTTTCCCCAAGACCAGCGACAATTTCAAAAATATTCGATATTAGACTCTCAAGACCGAGAGATGTTAATGGTATTGAGTTTAATATACTCAAAAGAGAAATTAGTATAAAATTAGGTGAATGAATATGATAATTACGAAAAAAAGACGAATGAAACTATTAATTGGAATTTTTCTCGCTTTAGTAGCAAGTGCTTCCATTGTTGGTTGCATCTCTAAAACAGAAAACGCAAAATCTACTGAAATTAATGTTGAACAACCAGTAGTGAAAGTGGGGTATTATAAAGCACCGCACAATATACCCGCAATGGTACTACCGAGATTTGGCGACAAATATGGAGTTAAATATAAATCTAGTCCAGTTCACAAGGTATGCTGATGTTCAATTAGCCTTGGTGAATGGGGATATAGATTTCGGCACGACCGGCTATCATCTTGTGATAGCAGCGATAGATAAGAATACACAAAAATTCAAAGTTATCTCAGGAATGTCGATGGGTGGTCAATGCCTTATTACTCGATCGGATATCAAAATTGAAAAATGGAAGGATATAGAGGGTAAAAAGATAGGAATGGCATCAAATGGTGCACCTGAAATGAATTTACGATGGGCGGCATCAAAAAATGGAGTTGATTTTAATAAAATTGAACGTGTGAGTTTTACAACTACGGACCCGCCAATGATATCTGCTTTAAAAAATAAGGAAATAGATTTATTAGCTGCTTGGGAGCCGTGGTGCGCGACAGCCGCTGTAGAGGGGTATGGGAATTATTCATTAGATATTCTTGATAACCCGACTAAAGGAATTTATGGTGTTCTTGCGGTAAATAATGAGTTCGCTCAAAAAAATGACGAAACTGTCGTTTCTGTGGTCAAAGCATTTATTGACGCTTCTAATTATATGAATACTCATAGAGACGAGGAAGAAAAGATTAGAAGCGAGGAGAGTTGGATATCATTGCCAGTAGCTATTGAAGCGGTGAACGATAGAAATTTAGACAGAAACATCAATTACGAAGATATCGAAGAAATGGCTGTAGGATATCAGAATAGCAACTGAGGAAGATAGACACAAGTAATAATATTTCGACTATGCTTGAATATCGATTCCTGCAAGAAGCGACGGGGAAGGAGATTATGGAATTGGGAGGAAGGAATAGTGTCACCACTTAACAATACTAATTTCGACTATGCTTGAATATCGACACCTGCAAGAACCGACTAGAAAGGAGATCATAGAATAAGGGAGAGAATGAATGGCGTTACATAATGATACCATTACCCTCATAAGAAGAGTATTTTTTGGGTTATTTGCCTTAAATTTATCAAATAATAAAGTTGACTTACGTCGATATTTGGTACCCCTCATAGTCTTGTTTCTTTGGCAATATTCTTCATATAATAAATTAGTAGATCCACTTTTTATACCATCTCCGATGCATATAATCAATTCTATGTTTGATTGGATTTTTGGAACAAATACCCACGATTTATATAGCGGAACCTGGATAAATCATGCTATGGGTAGCATTCGACGTGTTATAGCAGGATTTTTCATTGGAGCAATAATCGGAATATTATTGGGAATTATGACAGGATGGAACCAAACTATGGAGACTCTATTTGATCCAATGATCCAATTACTACGTCCTATACCGATCACAGCATGGGTACCTTTTATGGTTGTTCTATTCGGCATTAAAGACATATCAGCAATCCTTCTCATCTCTTTAGGTGTTTTTTTTCCAGTTGTGGTAAATACAGTTCATGGAGTAAAGCAAATAGATAAAATCCATATAAGGGCAGCTCAGATGTTGGGAATAAGGGGGCTTCAAATCATTTCGAAGGTGGTTTTTCCCGCAGCTTTTCCCTTTATTATGACAGGATTAAGACTGGGTATGGGAATGGCTTGGGTACTGGTGATTGTTGCTGAGATGGTTTCTGTTAAGTCTGGACTCGGTTATGTAATGTGGGATGCATATTATTTTATGCGTATGGATATAATTATAGTAGCCATGTTGAGTGTTGGAGTATTAGGCTACTTATTTGATAAATTAATCGTGATAATAAACGACAGAATGCTTAGGTGGACAAAAGGTCTAAAACATCGATAAATAAAAATTGATTAATTAACAGAGTGAAGAGAATGCTTAGAAAACTGAATATTATCCTTGAAGTAGCTAGATTACGTGGCACCATCAACTTTATGTTGATTGTAGGAATGGGTTTACTAATGGCAGGGCAATTTTCTATCACCAAATACCCTGATATCATCTATATTGTTTTAGCTGAGTTTGTTATAATTTTAATATGGATCGTTAGTGTTTTAGTTAATGACGTATATGATTTAGAGATTGATAAAATTACAGAATGTAGTAAGAACCGACCCCTTGTTGCTGGATATGTAAAAAATTCTCAATATTTAAAACTTTCTGTGTTCTTCAGTGCTATTATTCTGTTCATTAGTTACCTGATTGGCCGCATTGTTCCAATTTTTATCATTGCTATTCTAACAGTAATTATAATTTATTCTAAACCCCCATTCAGGCTTAGGAACAACATTATTATGGCACCAATTCTGATTGGATTTGCGACTTTTATGGTATATCTAGTGGGTTACTTTACGGGGGATTTTACTAAAGATATTAGCATAAAACCTTTTGCATTTCAAGTAGGTGCGCTAATTTTATCGTACACTTCCTTAATTATCACGGCTAAAGATTATAAGGACTATGAAGGTGATCGTATAAACAATGTCCAAACGATTTTCACTATGTATGGAATAAGCAGAGGGAAAAAAATAGTATCAGTCTTAGTGTTCTTTGCATTCTTAACAGGTCTCATCGTTTTGCAGCACCCGTTAGATTTAGTGATATTTTTAATTTTTGGAGTTACTGCAGCACGTGATTTTAGAATCAACGCCGGAGCTGATAGAATATTCATTTTATCTTTATTATGGTTAGTTTACATTAATTGGAGGATTATTAATGGAGATTTTCTATGAACTAGGGAGATTTTATGAAAAATTTAAAAAATTATTGAAATTAAGTGAACCCGTGTTGTGGACATTGCCAATTACAATGTTTATATTTGGCTATATTTCTACCAATCAAGTACATTGCATTTACTATAATTGGGATTTTTCCAATGCCATAGCGATGCCGACCAAGTCTCTTAAATAAATACACAGATCAAGAGGAGGACAGGATTAATAGCCCCGAACGAATTATATTGGGTGAATCAGTAGGGTATCATAACATAATTAAATTATGTATTGTTATTTTTATGCTTTACTTTTGTTTTATTATCTTGTCTTCCTTCTTTATAAATATAATATTTGCTTTAGTTTTATTAATTCAGATAATGATTGGAATCTTATATTCATGGGGTACTAGATTTAAGACTAATATCATTACTTCACTCATATCTTTTTCACTTTTTCTTGCAATTCTTCCATTCATAGCCGGTTGGGTTATTTCTAAACCTCTTGTTTCAATATCACCAATTGTATTCATAATTCTAACTTATTTCTTAGTATATGGAAGTTTAAGAAATCTACCGGATGAGAGAGGAGACAAGCAAGTAGGAATAAAAACGAATTTCTATGCTAGGGAAGAAATGCCTTTAAGAATTCCCTTTATACTATCCACCCCCTATTTATTAATATTAGTTTTAACGCTGGTTGGAATTCTAGAAATTAAATTTTTGGCTATTTTTGTAGTTCTTCCTTTATCTGTTATTTTGATTTTGGCATTGCAGAAGGCACATTCGATCGAAGAAAAGAATTTTATTCGAACCATTGAACAATTCCATAGATGGATATTTTTGATAATATTATTACTCATATATTATCCCACATTTGAGGCGTTGCTCGCTGCAATTATTCTAAGCACCATAAGATTTTTAATTATAAATATAATTGATATCCGCTTTGTTAGAATAAACTCAACTTATTTAAAAAAATTATTAATTAGGAAGAAATATGAAAATACTGTCACAGAAAAGGGATAATATATGCTAAGAAGTCTGCTGCCTAGCGGGATAAAAACGGCTTTAAAATTAAGTTTTGGGCTTTGGATTTTAGGCGTCATATGTGTTATACCGTTTATGTTTCTCGGGTTCAATTTGACTATGGGGATCAAAGTACTATTACTTATAGATCCTTTTGTAATACTATTTGTATCTACATTATATTTGAAGAGAGTAAATATAAATAATAGCATCAAAGAAGGAGGACTTTTTGGTTTATTTTTAGTACTGACTCATTTACCAAGTGATTTGCTATTTATGTTACTTTTCTTCAAAGAAGGTTTGATAATTTTTAAACCATATTGGGGTATTTTATTTTATGGAGAAATGGCAATTTTTTCTATGATTGCTGGATTATTTATTTATTTAAGTAAAAGACATAAAAATAAGAATCTTTATATAATGATGCATTCAAAGGATTGACCATGAGTCGAAAAATATTATCTGAGTATTTGTTGATTTCAGCCATTGTACTCGCATTGGTGACTTTTTTCGCAGGGATTGTTTCAGGATCCATGTTACAGGTATCCGAAAATAAATCGATTGAAATTAACTCAGTAAATTATTTCTCAAAAATCTATGTAGATGGCTTTAGTGCAAATTCTAACGGTTTTAAGCTTTTATTGAGAACATATGAACGACATATAGAAACTCGCTATCAGCCATTACTTGCAGATATTGATTTTATTTTGGTAGATGACGAAGAAATTATATATCAAGATACACAAGAGCAAATCTCATTATTATCAGAGGGACAAGGAACAACTGAGATATACAATCAGCCTCACATAGCATTAAAAGAAGGCATAAATTACACAGCATTGATAAAAGTCTATTTGCATGAGGGGGGTAGTCCCAAATATTATTTAACTGCAACTTCCTCTTTCATTGCTAAAAATGATGCCACCATAACTGAGGTCTATGGGGATGGAATTGGATCAAGCGTAACTATTAAAAGCAAGTCATTGGTTCCTCTTAATGCTAAAATCACTTTTATATTGATCCAGAATGGCAGTGTGATAGAATTAAAAGAAATTATGGCTCCACCAATTATGTCACATGATAAAGAAAAAACGGTTAATATCCTTTGGGATAGAAACCTTGATGAGGGCGTATATACGGTATCGACTGTGCTTAAAGGAAGTGATTTAGATGTTAAGTATGATAAAGTATTTACGGTTGAAAAGAATAACGTGGCTAGCACTCCAGCGTCTACAGAACAAACTGGCAAAAGTACACCGGGATTTACATCGTTTATAACAACTCTTGCTATTATTTTGCTATATATACAAAGGGGTTTAAAGCGTGCTATCTGATATCAAGCCCGCATTATTCTATTCGAGAAAAGACATTACTAAAAATAAGAATATATTTATATTTATAGTACTGGCTATTGCTTTTTCTACAGCGAACATTATTGTTGTAAATGGATTAATGGAGGGGATGATAAACGACTTTGTGGATAATACCGTTGAGACGTCTAGTGGACATCTCAATTTATATCCGAAAGACGAAGATAGGTACATAAATGGTCTGGGAATTAAAGAGCAGAAGCTTGCAGCCTCAAAAGAAGTAGTTGCTTATTCGTCCAGGATTTCTTCAAGTGGTGTTTTGTCTTATAAAGAACTATCAATATCCACTTCAATATTGGCAGTGAATCCAGAAAAAGAGAGAGTTGTAACTAAAATACTTGAAAAACTCGACAGAGGAAAAACCATTAACTCAAGCGATAAAAGCGCAATTCTTGTCTCTTATCGCCTTGCAGAGAATTTAAAATTGAATGTTGGGGATGATACGACATTAGCTTTTGAAAACGGAAAGGTTAAAGTATATACAGTTAAAGGGATAGTTCGCACCGGAAATTTGGATTTTGATGCCTCTACAGTCATCATGAATGCGGATGAACTGGCGAGACAACTAGATCTGGAGAATAAGGCATCTGTTATTTTGATCAAGCTCAGTGATAAGATGCTTGTTGAACAGTATAAACTTAGAATAGTGCAAGAATTAGGGATTTCTAATCTAAGAACTTGGAGAGAAGAAATCGAGTATGTATTAAGCTTCAGCGCTGCATGGAAGGATTTTACTAATTTAATATCAGTAGTGGGATTGATCGCGGCGGCAGTCTCGGTTGGTTTAATTATTTATATTAACGTGGTTCACAAAAAAAGACAAATAGGCATAATGAAAGCCATGGGAGCAAAAGACTCATTTATTTTTAAGGTTTTTATAATGGAAGCTATTATTTTTGGTCTCATAGGAGTTGGTTTAGGAGATGTTCTTGGCTATTTTGGGACAAAGTACCTTGAAACTCATCCATTCTATGATGCTATTATGCAAACCTGGATCGGTGCCAGGTTCTACAACCATATATTATACACAGCATCGGCAGTTTCTTTTTCAATAGTAGTTCTTGCTGGGATCTATCCGGCTGTCAAAGCGACTCAAATAGACATAATTAAAGCGATATGGGGTGGTTAATACTGCCAGCAGTGCTCTTCTACGCAAGGAAGGATATAGAAAAAAATAAAAAAAAGTTTTTCTTTATTATAGTGACAATATCCTTAGTGGGTGCCAATATGATTATTCTGAATGGGTTCATGGATGGATATGTCAATGATTTTCTGGAAAGAACTCAGGAAACTTCAACGGGTCATTTGAACATATACCCCAAATGGGGGGATCAATATATAGAAGGACTGGGTATTAAAGAGCAAAAAATTGAAAATGTAGATGGAGTATTTGCTTATTCACCCAGACTTTCAGTGGGGGGCTCTTTATCATACAAAGAAAAATCAAAACCTATTAAGATATTAGCTCTAGATCCGATTAAAGAAAATAAAGTTACAAAACTCCTTAGCAAACTGGATTCGGGTGAAACTTTGGACTCTAATGATATGTATAGTGTGCTGGTCACGTACCGATTGGCTGATGAATTAAAAATTAAAGCGGGAAACTATGTGACTTTGGTTTTTGAAAAAGGAAACTCCAAAATATACTTAGTTAAAGGCATACTACGAACCGGTCTTGAAATGGACAAAAACACTGTTATAATGAATTTTGAGGAGGTAACAGAGCAACTTGACTTTAACAATAAAGCTTCACTGATTTTGGTAAAATTGAATGATAAGGCTATGGTAGAGGAATATAAAAATATTTTATCTCAGGAGTTATCAATAAATAAAATAAAAATATGGAGTGAGGAGATCGAATCAGTAGTGAGTTCTATGAAATCATACAGGGAGATAATCGATACAGTAAATGCTATTGGACTGTTTGTGGCCGCTGTGACTTTGGGCATTATCTTATATATTAATGTCCTGTACACAAGAAGAGAAATAGGTATTTTGAAAGCTATAGGAATGAAAGATTCCCAAGTACTCTCAGTATACCTAATCGAGTCACTTCTTATTGGCATAATAGGAATTTTTATAGGCAGTATTTTAGGGTATTTAGGTATCAAATATCTGGAAAAACATCCTTTCTACGACCCAATATTAGGTTTTGTGAGTCCTCACTTTTACGGTTATCTTATCTATGATGCTGCGATCGTGATTTTTTTTACTTTGATGCTTGCTGCATTGTATCCTGTTTTGATAGCCAGCAAAACAAATATTATAAAAGCAATATGGGGTGATTGAGTGGATTTTATAGATATCAGAAATCTAAAGAAAGCATATACTCTTGGTAAAATTAATGTCAATGCCCTTAATGGTATAGATGTTTCTATACAGAAAGGTGAGTTTGTAGCCATCATGGGACCTTCAGGAAGCGGCAAATCGACTTTATTAAATCTCGTGGGTATGTTGGATACACCTACATCTGGTGAAATATATCTTGACAGAACAAATGTAACAAAAATGAACAGCGACAAGAGAGCTGAATATAGGCTCATGCATTTAGGCTTTGTATTTCAGTTCTTCAACCTTTTTAATGAACTTAATGCTCTTGAAAATGTAATGTTTCCAATGATGTTGAATCGGCTTCCACATTACAAAGAACGTGCTAAGGAACTGCTCAAACTCGTGGGCTTAGAAGATCGTTTCAATCATCTCCCATCTGAACTTTCAGGCGGTGAGCAGCAACGGGTTACGATTGCTCGATCCCTTGCAAACAATCCTTATATCTTATTAGCAGATGAGCCTACAGGCAACTTGGATACTAAATCCTCAATGGAAATCATTAAGCTTTTCAGGAGATTAAATCTCGAAAACGAACAAACTATTTTAATGGTGACACATAGTCAGGAGATTGGAGAGACCGCAGATAGAATCCTATATTTCCGCGATGGTTTGATAGAAAAACAACATATTTAAAATGTTATCTGGACAATCTGTTGCATCAAGAGATTTTCGGACGTCTTTAATATTATTTTTCTCCATATCGTTTTTATTAACTTCAGTAAATAAATATTATGTACCTTATTTATATATAATAACTACTTAAATTACATTTAAATTATGTAATTTAAAATTGCGATCGATCATGTTTTGAAATATTTGTTATATAAAATATAGTATATTTAATAATTCAATATATTTATTCAGTAAACATTTTATAATATTTTTAAAATCAAAAGGTTGCGAGGCTTCGACTGAATACTTACTCGATAAACCTGCTTCTCATCAATTTCATCAATTTCATCCTCAAAATCAATGCCAAGAAGCGAATGAATAGATATTGAACCTTTATTTACGGTATATCCTGCTTCACAAAGAATTTATATCATTTCATTCATATAAAGGTCTTGAACTGAAACAAACTTTGGAAGTCTCACTTTCTTTTCCCTTAGTTCCTTCTCGGAATATTTTTCGATATTCGTAAGCAAGTGGTGGATAATAGAAGCAAGCTTTCTTGCAAGTGCAACTATTGCTTTTTTTGACCTTTCTTCACCTTAATTCTCTGGTAAAAAACCTGAGTTTGTTGGACTTTCCAATAGCAATTGAATTAGCTGCCTGAACAAGAATCGTTCGCAGATACTTATTACCACGTTTTGTGATATGACCATTAGAGGACTTACCAGCAGATTCATTAACAGCTGGAGCCAGACCGCTCCAGCTTACCAGATTTTTAGGTTTGGGAAATATTTTAATATCACCAATTTCTGCAATGGCGGCAGCAGCTATTGTAAAACCAATACCTGGAATGCTCATTAGGATATACTGTTCTCGCATTCCTGATAAAGATTGGAATATCCTTGAATCAAATTCTTTAATTTTGACATCAAGGAATTTTACCGTCTCTAAACAATCTTTTATCACAAAAAGGTCATTCTGGCTTAACTCTCCCTTTATGCTATCTTTTATTTCAGTTAGCGTAGCTTTTATCCGTTTGTCTTTAAGCTGTCCAATTATTTGTTCTATGGATTTACCATCCAATATACCATTCAGAATAGTAGTACCGGATTTGCCGAAAATATCTGAAAGAACTCCAGAAATCCTAATGCCAGCTCTTTGCAGTATTTTGTGAACTTTATTCTTTAAAGCAGTTCTTGCTTCAGTAAATTTCACATGTGTTCTTGTGAACTCACGTATATCACGAATTTCCCTGCATGGGATATAGGATGGTTTTATCTGACCATTCAAACAGACTTCAGCTATCCATTCCGAGTCGATGTCATCATTCTTTCTGCCTGGAATATATTATCTGTAAAGGGTTCGCCACTATAGTTTCAACTTTACCCTCTAATATTGTGTAGGCTGGAATATTATATATTCCGGTTGATTCTATGGCTACTCTCTGATAACGATTTTCTAATATCCATGTCTTCAGGTCCAGTAAACCCTTCAAACAGATACTGAACTTTCTGGTATCTTTTGCACCAGCTGATGTTAGTATTGTTGCAGCTAAAAAGGCTTGATGAACATCTATTCCACAAGCCTTTTCTACTCTATTATTCATGTTCTAATCACCTCTTTGAGGAATCTGATATGAACAGAGACTTGAAATTAATAGAGACAATCTGGTATACGTACTCAAAGTACAGTCATCTATTCGCTTGAAGAAGACCAAACTATAGGACAGGTTTAAAACCCAAGGCAACATTTGGTCTTCTCTGTTCATACCATTATAATAAAAAGGCAATTTAACGAGTATTAGTTTTTCGTTGTCATCTATGAACTAAAATGTTCATAGCTTGGTAATAATCGAGATTTAAAAATTGGGATTTACGAAAGGCCAAACTTCGAAAATAATATACTGACGGGTGGGGGGTTGGGCGTGTGCCGGGAGCGGATTTAGGAGAGAGAGATGTCGAAAAGCTTATCGTAAGCTGTGTGAAAGTAATATCACAATATGAAAGAGCTTCTCTCCTGGGACCAGACACTTTTCAAAGACAGTGAGTTATTTGAACTTGACCATATCCCTGAGCATTTCCTTCACAGGGAATCGCAACTTTCATCCCTCATGCATTGCATCCGGCCTGCACTGGGCAAAGGCCGGCCGCTTAACAGTCTTTGCATAGGCGCGCCGGGAACAGGAAAAACAACAGCGGTGCAAAAGGTATTCGAAGAGATAGAAAAACATTCTGATAAAGTGGTGCCGGTGCTTGTCAATTGCCAGGTCAATTCAACACGGTATGCTGTATTTTCACAGATATTCAAAAAACTTATAGGTTACGCACCGCCAGCCTCGGGCGCCTCGTTTAAGAAAATATTCGGCGAGGTTGCAAAGTATATAGTCGAGCATGAAAAAGTCCTCCTTGTGGCGCTTGATGATATGAATTACCTGTTCTACGAGATGGAGGTCAATGATGTCCTGTACTCACTCCTGAGGGCTCATGAAACATATCCCGGTGCGCGGATGGGCGTTATTGCAATACTTAGCGACACAGGTGTTCCCCATATACTTGATCCCAAAGTTGAATCTGTGTTCCTTCCTGAAGAAGTGAAATTCCCGACATATTCGATCGATGAGATACGCGATATCCTGTCAAACCGCGCAAAGTTAGGGTTTTACCCTGATGTGCTTGACACAAACGTTCTTGAAAACATAACACAGCATACTTTCGCGCTTGGGGATCTGCGCGTGGGGATAGATCTATTAAAGCGCTCAGGACTTAATGCAGAAAAGCGTGCCAGTAAAACAATTGCCCTGGAAGATGTTGAGTCAGCGTATGAGAAATCCAGGCTTGTGCACCTTTCCTACATGATGCGTACTTTGAAAAAGGATGAAAAAATTCTCCTTGGATTAATAGCGGATTCCCCCCGGTCCAATTCAGGCGATCTTTATGAAAAATTCCACGAAAAGACCTCTCTCGGGTACACGCGTTTCTATGAATTGCTTAACAAGCTTGGCTCTTTTAAGCTTATAGATGCCGATTTTACAGGTAAGGGGGCACGCGGGAGAAGCCGCCTTGTCAAGCTTCGATTCAAACCTGATGAAGTAAGAATGAGATTGTAGGTAACAGATTGTAAATTATATTTGTATATAACCTAGTGTAAATAATATATTATAGATAACAGATTTTATATAACCATATCTGCGTTCATCTGCGTTTATCTGCGGTTTATTATTTCATTGATTATTTTGTATTCTCCGTATCGATTTAAAAAACTATATATATCTTTATTACCAATAATAGCTAACCAAAATTTTAATTTTAAAAGGAGAAAATAAATGTCAAATCAATTACAACCAATACTTCCACTTGCACCTGTCGAGCGCATTATCAGAAAAGCAGGAGCGGACAGGGTAGCAGAAGACGCAGGCGTTGAACTTGCAAAAGTCCTTGAGGAATATGGCATAGAAATTTCGCGCGAAGCCATAACCCTTGCAAAACATGCAAAGAGGACAACAGTAAAAGAAGAAGATATCAGGCTTGCTGTTGCAAGATTGAAAAAACCAAGCTTTACCCAATAATCTAATTACTTTTTTTTTCGTTTTTTATTATCAGATGACTATCGAAGAGAAACTTGGTTATACATTCAAAAAAATTATTTCATAAACCGCGCCCTGACACGCAAAGCCTATGCGCTTGAACAAAAACAGCAAAATATCGAGTGTGAGGACCAGGAAATTTACCGGACACTGGGTGACGCTGTCCTGAAAACAGTTTTGATCGATCTTTTGATCAAAAATGGCATTAATTCAAGGGGAGATATAACAAGCAGGAAAAAAAGCCTTGAAAGGGAAGAAGGGCTTGCAGATATCAGTAAAAGGCTCGGGATCGGCGCATATCTTAAATTGGGAAAAGGCGAGAGTAAGCAAAAAGCAGATGAGGAGCCTTATGTGCTGGCAGAGACTTTTGAAGCTGTGATCGGGGCGATATATCTTGATGGCGGATTTGAAGCCTGCAAAGGAATAATAGAGAAGTTATTTAAAATTTAGACACTGCAAAGTTGGCAATGAACCCCCCGATTCATAGTTCCATATTATTGGCATAATTCACACTATTTTTATTTGCCTAAACCATATTATCTATTTATGTAATATGTGTTTTAGCAGGTTGGAGATTGAGAAGGTCTATCCCTTTGCTCCAATCTTCAATCCTGTTCCTTTTTCGCTACGATTGCAAAGCTTTATCTCAATCGTATTGTGCACCTTCTGGCTGTTCTGCCTTGCGTGCTCTCAGTTTTGCATAGAAATCTTTCTGTCTCTTTTTCTCGGCTGGGTCTTCTTTTGCAACTTTTACTTTCTGTGCATTCTCTGCGTTGTCCATCGAGTTTTCAAGTCCTGCCATTGTTTTTCACCTCCTGTTTTTTTGATTATAATAATTAATCATTAAGTAACCTGTATTTAAGTCTAACGCCCTACTTAATATATATTTTAAAAGAACTTTTTCTTGAAAAGATGATGTTCAGCAATCCTAATTTTAGTTTTTAATTTGGGTCTAATATTGGAAAAGCCATTTAACTATAACGCAAATACACAATATAATTATCGGGAGCGCCAGAATTAAACCCAATTCTTAGCTACTGCTATCCGATCAGTATTTTTGTCAGAGAATATTTTAATTTTACAAATAGAGCTCATTCCGGTACAACAATAACCTTCAAAGATTCCCTTGCCCCTCCCGCTATTTTAAATCCCTTCTGGATATCTTCCAGCTTTACCCTGTCAGTTATCATATCCCTGACATTGATCTTCTTATCCTTGATCAATAGAAGCGCCTCTTCCAGGTCAATGGGCGCTGCGCCATAACTGGATACAATGCTCAATTCATTCCTCCAGAAATCTTCAACAGGGATCGGGATATTCTTATTCGGGATGGCAAAGAGCATAATTATCCCTTTCTTATCAATGAACCGAAACGCTGCTTCAAAAGCAGGCATTGCTCCCGTACACATTATTATCCGGTCAGCTTTCAAGTCCAATTCTTCACTGGCATTAAAAACCTCATCTGCCCCGAAAACACCTGCCTTTTCCAGCCTATAATCATTGATATCCGTTGCAATGACCCTTGCATTTTTTAATTTTGCCACAACAATGTTCAACAGGCCTGAGATCCCGGAACCCATGACAAGAACAGTCTGGCCAGCTTTGACACCGATCAATCTCTGCGCCCTTACAACACATGCAAGAGGCTCGATCATCGTTCCTTCTTCATAAGAGATACTGGCAGGAAGAAGGTAAGTTCCGCTATTCACATTGATCTGGGGTACCCTGACAAATTCACTGAATCCACCGGGGTCGTAATTACCTTTATGCAGCGTTTCACAGGCCGTATGATTTCCGGAAAGACAGTATTTGCATTCGTTGCATGGGACATGATGGCTTACGAAAACCCTTTGACCCACTTTGAATTTATCAGACTTTGATTCAACTATTTCGCCTGTCATCTCATGGCCAAGTACCCGCGGGGCTTTCTTGATCCTGTACCATTCCATCAGGTCAGTCCCGCAAATGCCTGATGCTTTGACCTTTACAAGGATTTCCCCATTATTTATTTCAGGTTTTGGTCTTTCCTCTATCCTGATATCGTTATTGTTGTAATATATTGCGGTTTTCATTATTTATTTTTTCGATTGTTCATAAATCTCATAAGCCATATCCACCGGCTTACTATCATGGACGATCGCCCTTACGGCCTTTATCATACCCACAGGGCTGTCACTCTGGAAAATATTCCGTCCCATATCAACACCAATTGCGCCATCTGATATTGCGCTATGAGCCATTTTCAGGGCATCCATTTCAGGCAGCTTCTTTCCGCCTGCTATTACAACAGGTACATTTCCGCATGCTTCCACTATTTTCCCGAAATCCTCAGTATAATAGGTTTTTATTATATGCGCCCCGATCTCAACGCAAATCCTTGAAGCAAGGCCAAGGTAGCGCGCATCCCGGACCATTTCTTTCCCGACAGCGGTAACTGCAAGAACAGGGATACCATATTTTTCACCGTCATCAACAAGCTTTGAAAGATTTTCTATCGTCTCTTTTTCAAATTCCCCGCCTACATATACGGAACATGTGATCGCAGATGCGTTTATCCTTATCGCATCTTCTATGCATGTTGTTATGGTTTCATTGGATAATTCCTTCAGGATGCTTTGCCCGCCAGAAACGCGTAAAATTATGGGAATATCAATCGTTGGCTCTATCCAGTTCCTTATCGCGCCCCTTGTTATCATCAAAGCATCAGCGTAAGGCAATAAGGGTTCAACTGTCTTTCCCAGAGTGGAAAGACCCGTCGTTGGCCCCTGGAAATAACCATGATCAACAGCAAGCATTACGCACCGCCCTGTTTTGGGCTTGATTATCCGTGAAATCCTGTTCTTCATTCCCCAGTTCATTTTAAATTACCTCCTATTTATTCAGGTCTGACGAGCAAATAACCTTTTTCGATCAGCCAGTGATGGAATTCATAGGTCGTATGCAGGCAGTTTTCCTTGCATATTTCCCTCAGGTCATTATAATCTTCAGTGTCCTGCTCTTTCTTATTCATCATTATCTGTATATGACATCCAATGTCATTACAATATTCTCTTCGTTTATAGTCTATAAATCCCTTGATTGGCACAATCACAAAGCGGATTCCGAATACTTAAAATTTTCGGAAAAGAACTCCTCTTTTTCAAATAATAAATCCGGTCTCACTCTTGGGCAGTGCCTTTATCAGGATAAAGTCCCTCATCTTCGAGGGCAAAACCCGGGCCACTTCTTTCATGGTCACACCTTCCACGAATTTGATATTCTCTATTTGCTCATGATATTCCCCATAAGGCAGTTTGACCCTTACCCCGTTCATCTGCAAGGTTATAGGTAATGGATGCAGGTTGTCAACTATTTCCGCGACCTGCTCTTCGATCTCTTTCTTGATACGGGGCGGCGCAACAGACGGCGGATCTTTGGCGATCTCAACCCTGACGTCATCAAGGACCTTTCCGATAACTGCGGAGAGCTTATCAAGAGTCTTGAGTTCCTCAGCATGCCGCAGGTGGTGAAGTATCCTTCCAAAGCTTCCTACATATGCTGTGGCATTGGGCACATCTTCAGTCCTTAGTTCCGGCGCACCTGTTACAACTATGGGGATTTCAATCCCTTCATATAGTTTCTTTGATTTTTCGATTATACAATGCTCATAATTCCCAAGGATGAAAACCGCAACATCGTGTTCATTGATAAGGTCGCGCTCAAAAGCCGTAAGCTGGCAGATCCTTTTTCCCACGCCGCGGGCAAGACCTACCATATTTGTCTTTGCGCCCTGTTTTCTGAGGAACTCGGCTATATCACAGTCAAGATGGGGAAGATGATGATAAGCTAGCGTCGGGGCGACTGTTGCTATTTCGCTGCCGGTGAGAGGCGCTCTTGTAAGCTTTCCCAGGAGTTCTTTTGACTTGATCTCTACAATTGAAATGTCATTTATGGGGACAAGCATCAAAAGTACAACTTCGGATTGCATGATGTTCTTTTGCAGGATATATCCGCCAAGGTCTTCCACAAGTTCGATGAGCTGGCTGTGCTTATATGCACCTCCGACATACATCATGGGTTCAAGCATTTTCTTCCCTCCTCAGGGATTCCAGAATTTCCTGTCCTCTTGCCAGCCATTCCGGTTTAAGGGTATCCTCAGAAGCTACAAAAAGAACATGGGTGTTTGAAAGCTCATGCTTTCGCACCCTGAATCCTTCGGGTATAATGCGAAGTGCTATCGCATCAATAAGCCGGTCAAGAACTTCCTGCTGCGGTTCTTCAATAACGAACTCACGAAGCATATCAAGGTCCTTTATCGGATCGGTTTTCACGATTATTATTTTCCTTTCCAGCTGCTCAATATTTTCCTTCCCGTATTTTGCCCATAGTTTATTTAATAATTTTATAGAAAACATTTCCTTTTCCAGTTCAATTTTCACCTCATCTTTACCAAGAGCGCCCATCTCGATTTTGGCAAAATCCTTGATTTTTATTGACGGTGAACCAAGGCGAAGAAGTGCCGCAAAAATAAAAACAGGTTCAACCGGATCCATGTAAACCTTCAATCTTCCAATAACCCTTGAAAGTGACAGGTCAGAAAGTGTATCCAGTATGAGACTGCGTGTGGTCTTTGCCCCTGTGGCATCCGGGCATTCCACGATAAATGTCTCAAGTTGTTCCATAATATCCTCTCATTTATTAATAAATCCAGAGGCAAGCAGTGCCGCGCCAACCGCTCCGATATACTGGGCATTGGGAGGAACTATTACTTTTACTTTTAGCAGTTCCTCAACAGCTTTTGGCAATCCTTCGATCAGGGACGTCCCCCCCACCATTATTACTGGTTCCTTTACATCTACTTCCTGTAACTGCTGCTCGAATAATTGCTCAGCTACACTGTGGCATGCTGCTGCGGCAACATCCTCAGGGGTGGACCCCCCGGCAAGTGAATTAACAAGGGACTGGATGCCGAAAACAATGCAATAACTGTTCATTTTTACATTCGAGGCTTTTCCTTTTAATGCAAGGGCGCCAAGCTCGGTTATGCTAACACCAAGTCTTTTTGCAGTCATCTCAAGGAATCTTCCTGATGCCCCGGCACAAATACCGCCCATAGTGAACATGCCCGGAATACCATCTGTAACTGATATCGCTTTATTATCCATGCCGCCAATATCAAGAACAGTGGCTACTCCTTTTTGCTTATCAGCAAGATAGACCGCGCCTTTTGAGTTAACAGTGATCTCTTCCTGCATCAGGTCTGCTTTCAAATGCTCACCAATAAGGAATCGTCCATATCCGGTCGTTCCAAGCGCCTGTATCTCGCTCCGGGTGACTCCAGCCTCTTTTAATGCGTTATTATAGGCTTCCTCAGCGCTCTCGATAACTTTTATTGTTGGTACCCATCCCTTTCCTATGATCTTATTGTCTCTCATTACAACTGCTTTTGTTGTTGTTGAGCCTGAATCAATGCCAGCAGTTAAACCTGTCTGCTTTTCCCTTGCAAGAAGGCTCTTTCTCCTGGCTGTGGTGGTGAGTGCTTCCATTCGTGTAAGAAGAGTCGCTGCAGTTGTTCTTTCAGTGAATGAGTAGCTTATTACCGGTATACCTGTTTTCTCATGGATATAACGGCGCACTTCGCTTCTTACAATAGCTGCTTCGGCGCACCTGAAACATGTGGCAACAAAAACAGCATCAACATGCACTTTACCGCTTACAATAGACTTTGCCCGCGCCATCATAAGCCGAAGGTCGGGACTTGCCACTTTGAGACCGAATTGCTCTTCGATATTTTCGATATCTGAAATATCAACTTCAGGATAAACCATTACCGCATTGACCTGCTTTGCCGCAGAATCGATCTCGCTCTGTATCCCGCTGTATTCGGCGCCGCATGAAAGCTGGGCTACCCTCACAAGATTTTCAGCAGAGGTCATTTTTCTTATTGCCTCCTGGATACCAGGAGCTGTCTCTTTCTCCTTCCCGCATGTTGTGCATGAGGCCTGGCTTAAAGAATCATTTTGCCTGCTCATTTCTTTTCCTCCGCGGGTTTAAGAGATTTCAGGAATTCTGAAATTTTATAAACGAATAACTTTGCATCTTCTTCAGTATTGGGATAATCCAATCTCAAAAGGGGGATCTTTTTTCCTCTCAGGAGAAAATTCACAAGTTCATTTGTCCTTGCGCATCCCATACAGCCAAATGAGATAACCGGATCATTTACAACTATTGCTGCTTCCGCTTTTGTAAGAAGAGGATCAAAAAGCGACATGCGCCCTCTTACTCCTGCCGGCACTTCAACAGCAGCATATTTTAATCCGAATTTAGGGTCTTCAGGGGTAATGTTCATGGGTGGAGAATCCAGTCCCTGGGTTCTGACCTTTTTCCCTACTTCCTGCATTATCGCAAGCGGCTCATGGCCGAAACGCTCAACCAGGTCTGAAAGAATAAGACTGTTCGTCGGGTAAATAAAAACTTTCATTGTGTTACCTCTGTTTGTTTTATAATTTCTTTTAATTTATCGATATCAAGTTTCTTTGTCCGGATTTTCTCTTCTGGTATTTCGCCCCTGTCAAGCGCTTTCAGGGCATTCGCTATATGGGGTAATATCTTATCCTCATTCTCCAGGTTATGAAATCCTGGTCTTGCCCCGCCGCGCCTGGTAGCCCTGCAACGAAAAGGTTCACCCGGCGCAAATCCTCTCTCTTTTATGAAAATACCATAGGGATCTAATTTGCGAATGTTCACAAGAAGCGGATCCAGTATCTCACGTTCCCCTGAAACCATAATACCAAAACAAGTTTCCTTTACCATGATATCATCTTTTGTCTCATAAAGCTTCATAGCAACATCGCTTGGTAGTAATTTTGATGAGTTTATCACGATCATTTTGGTTATTTTTTCCATTATTGGACCTCACGTATGTAAATTATATCGTCTACCTTAAATCCTTTAAGACGTTCAGGTTCCAGGACTTTTCCTATGATGTTCGTGGATTCGAATTTCTCTCCGGTCGGGCCATATTTATCATCGTCTACAAGCTTAACACCCACCATACCATAGCGTTTTGCCGCCTGGTTAGTGACACCTATCTCTCCTGCTTTTACCCTGCCTTTCGGGATATTCTCGGGATTTATTTCTTTATATGCCTCTGCCTCCTTTTCCGACCTGAAAAGGAAAGTATTTTCATATGTATATATTACGGGTAATGGGCCCAATGGCCTGTCCTTGAGGCGCAGGGAATGCCTGAAGAAATCAAGAGTTATAGGCGCAAGATCATCGTAGAACTTTACATTGATTATTTTATCAGATTTTACACCAAGAGCCGTGACCCCCCCTTCTGCGATAATTCCTATTGTTGTATCCGGTTCCTGTTCCACAACAATAGCATCATCACCTGTATAGCCTCTCCGTTCAAGTTTTAATCCGCGCAAATCCAATACTTTTTCAGCTTCGCTAAAAGTCATACCCTGTACCATGACCCTCTCAGGATTTGCAACAACAGCAAGATTACTACCCGCAGGAGCTATTTTAATAAGTTCAATTCCCTGGGAAACATGCCCGACAACGCTATGTACAGGGCTTGAAGTCCGGTCTTCTTTATAGATGTATATCCGTCCATTTCCCTGCCCGTCAGTCCTTACTACTACAGATCCCTCTGAACGGGCATCCCAGTGTTCGTATACACATCCTTCACCCTGAAGTACATTATCAGAAACAAATGAATTTGTGAATGTATCCACATGAAAAGTTTTTCTTCTTATCAATGCAAGGAAATGCTCGGCTCCCTCAGGGGATTCATTAATGAGATCGACATTAAAATATGTAAAGACCTTCATTCCGTCTTCAAGCGGCGTATTCAGGTCCTGTGTAGTTATTTTGTTTAGAAGTGTTTCCCATTTAATTATCGGTTCAATTTTTAATAAAGTATCGCCTTGCTTGAGGTTTGCTATGACATTCTTGCCGCTTATCACCTTTCCAAGAACAGCGCCTTTAGGACCCCCATAATCAGAAACATGTTTATCTTTTGCGATCATAAGGTAAGCATTTTTTGGATCATAGCCGCCTGTTCCAAGAAAAACGTCATAGCGGTTATATTTTTGCTCAGATCTTTCCACTGTAATATCTGTTTCAAATGGGCCAAAAGCAATTGCATTTCGTGATTCCCAGTGCGCCTTTATATCTGAAAATGAATGGGAGAATTTTGTCCACAACGTGGAATCCCCAAACAACTCTATCTTAAATTCGCCTTTTGATGTGAGAATCTTATATTCGGATGTTGCTTCCTCTTTTTTGCCGTGTGTTTTCAGGATACCTATTGTTGTTCCAGGGATATAGAATGCTTTTGCGATTTCTATAGCATCTTTCAGGAGCAAATCATCCTTTATCTCTACTTTTTGCCCATTAATCTCTATTGAGATCACTAATCCTCCAGCTATTGATAATAAACTCTATTTTAATTCTTTAGCTATCCCTTGGAGAGCTTCTTCCCGCTCTTTACTGGAAAGCTTTGATAAAACATCGCCGGTTTCACCTATGTCAACGATCTTGCCAAGACGCATTAAAGCAGCCCTGTCACATATCTCAGCGACAAAATCCATGTCGTGGGATACTATGACAAAAGTCTCTCCCATTTCTTTCCTGGCATTCAGGATAGATTTTGAAACTTCAATTTTGGTAACGGGGTCCATTGTTCCTGTGGGCTCATCGAAAACAAGTATCCTTGGCTCTTTAATGAGGACCTGCGCCATTGCAACCCTGTGTCTTTCCCCTTCACTTAATTCATCCGGCATCTTGGCAAGAATCTCTTTTGCCTTTTTTTCCGTAAAACCCGATGTTACCAATGTATGAACGGCTTTTCTCTCCGCCAGTTCAAACGGCAGGTCAAGACCGATAGACTCAGTCAGGTTATCGATAATATTCCTGTGCGGATAAAGACTGTATTCCTGGTGCAGTACGCCAATATATTTTGTAGCGCGTCCTTTTTTATCAGGCCCAAGCTGGGTAAGGTCGATCCACTCATCCCCTATTCTTACGTCAATTGAACCGGAAGTTGGCCTCAATAATCCGGAAACTATCTTTGATGTCGTGGTTTTTCCTGCCCCGCTGACCCCGATTATTCCGAATATTTCACCTTCGTTAATATCAAAACTGATATCATTGACAGCCCTTACTATACCCCTGTCCAGTGAAAAATAGGTCATCTGAAGGTTACGTCCCCTGATAATTGTTTCTCCGATACTGACTTCTTCCTGTTCGCCAATTGTCCCGACTTCTTTCATAAATTCAGCGGCAACTTCAGAAGGTTTCCCCATCATTATTATTTTTCCTTCATCAAGCCATATTGCCTTGTGTGAAAGCTCTTCAATTACTTTTGGCCAGTGGGATGTGATGATGAGTGTCATATTGAAATTCTTTGTTGCATTTACTATGCTTTCATGCACAAGTTCGGCAGTCTTGGGATCAAGAGTACCGGTCGGTTCATCCGCGAGCAATATTATAGGGCTTTTGACAAGCTGCCTTGCAAGCACTACGCGTTGTTTTTCACCGCCTGAGAGTTCCCTGGCGATATGCATCATCCTGTTGGAAAGATTTACCTGCTCAAGGAGATCTGCTGCCTTGTGAATGGCATTTGGCCCCATCTGGTCAATTTCCTGAAGGGCATTCATGACATTTACTATAACCCTTTCATCCCCGTATAATGCAAATGTTCTCTGGAGCATGATGGCGATCCTTCTGGTTATGTCTCTTCGGAGAGGATCGTGGAGTGGCAATGTTACGAAATCTACATCGAGTTTCTCATAATTGGCATTGCATTTGGGACATAAGGTTCCCACCTTACTTGGTTTTTCAATTCCTCCGCATTTTGGGCATTGGGCGAGATGATAGATCACGTTTCCTGATATATCGCTGAATTCTTCCACACCTCGCAGCACATGCATAAGTATGGACTTTCCCGCGCTGCTTTTTCCTAAGATACCAAGAATTTCTCCTTCGTTAATATCAATATTTATATCTTTGAGTACATCGACTCCGTCAAAACCAACACGAAGATTTTTAATTTCGATAAATAGCGTCATATGTCGTTCTCCCTGGATTAATTATTCAGATAATTAATCCGCTTCACTATAAGTTTTTTGCTTTTTGAATTATGCATTCTAAATAATGTGGGATTCTGAATAGCTTATGCTGTACATAAATATAACGATTAAATATAACGATAATACATTACAGTATTAATCATATAAAAGTGTTATATTGATCACCATACAAATTCTTTATATTCATTCTATCCATAAAGGGCGTGAGGAATTCAATTGAATATTATCGCAGGTCCAGCGTCACAATTGCTTGCAGGAAGAGTCACAGAAGTATTAAGATCAGATCTTCTTGTCAGTGAATTCAAGAAATTTCCTGACGGGGAGCTATATACACGAGTTGTAGATGATATCGGGCCGGAAGTCACAATAATCCAGAGCACAGTTACCGATACTGATTTAATTGCCCTGCTCCAGTTGATCGATGCATGTAGTGATGCATCCAGGGTAAATGTTGTAATTCCATATATGGGATATGCGCGCCAGGATAAAAAATTCAAGGCAGGGGAACCCATAAGCGCCCGCGCCCTTGCAAGAACTATAAAGGCCGACAATGTTTATACGATCAACATCCATGATACAAGTATTCTTGATTATTTTGACGCAAAAACAAAAGATCTTGATGCCACCCCGATGATAGGGAAATACATAAAAAATATGAAATTCATCAATCCTCTTGTCATTGCACCTGATGACGGAGCGATCAATATTGCAAAAAGCGCGTCTTTAGACCTTGGTATTGATTATGATTATCTTGAAAAGACAAGGTTAAGCGGTGATACTGTATCGATCCACCCAAAGAATGTCAATGTAAAAGGAAGGGATGTTATCATTATCGATGATATTATTTCAACTGGCGGGACAATTGCGGAAACGATATCATTGCTCAGGAAACAGGGAGCTCATGAAGTCTATGCATCCTGTATACACCCCGTACTTTCAAATAATGCCATCCTTAAATTATTTAAGGCCGGTGTAAAAGGTATCATAGCCACAGATACCATTGAGAAGGGCGTAAGTGTCGTGAGCGTTGCGCCGGTAATAGCTTCTGCGATAGGTACTAATTAAAAATACAAATATTATTTTTAGACAGGATTGACATCTAAATAAATATTTATCCCGAGCTTCATGTCGAATTTTTATTGTGATATGTAGATTGATTATCCGCTTAATCCAGATCACTCATATCAGGTTTTTTCTTTGGGTTCGCGTCTTTTGCAGATGCTATCACATCGTCGATGCGCAATATCATAGAAGCTGCTTCTGTTGCCGAACTTATCGCCTGGGTCTTAACGCGAAGTGGTTCGATTACACCGATTTTAAGCATATCTACGGGTTTGCCTTCATAGACATCAAGCCCTACTGTTTTATTACCATGCTCATGCGAGCTTCGAAGCTCAACAAGCATATCAATAGCATCAAGCCCCGCATTTTCCGCAAGTGTCTTGGGTATTATCTCAAGCGCCTGGGCAAATTTACTCACCGCAAGCTGTTCCCTGCCTTCAAGTGTTGAAGCATATTCCCTGAGGCGAAGTGCAAGTTCAATTTCAGGGGAGCCGCCGCCAGCCAGTATTTTCTCATCTTCAATGGCTACACCTACGACCCTCAGGGCGTCATGCATAGCTCTTGCAAGGCTTGTCACAACATGTTCCGAGCCGCCCCGTAATAATATTGAATTTGTATCAGGGTTCTTGCAGCCAGTGATGAATATCATTTCGCCGTTGCCTACCATTTTCTCTTCAACAAGTGCTGCATTCCCGAGAGTATCGGGTTTTATCTCATCAAGGCTTGTGATGATTTTTCCGCCGGTTGCCCTTGATAATTTTATAAGGTCGTTCTTCTTGATCCTGTGGGATACAAAAATACCTGCTTTTGCAAGGAAATACCTGGCCATGTCATCAACGCCTTTCTGGCAGAACACGACGTTAGCGCCGCTTTTTATGACCTTGTCAGCAGCCGCGCGCACAAGATTTTCTTCCTGTTCAAGGAACATCCGGGTCTGTCCTATCGATTCAATGGATATCTCGGATTTTGTATCCGTCTTCCTGACTTCAATGGGAGTCGCAAGAATTGCTATCTTTGCATTCTCTATTTTTGAAGGCATGCTCTGGTGGGTCTTTGTTTTATCAAGGATAATACCTTCGACCAGTTCGCTGTCCTCAATGCTTCCCTCGCCGCGGCGCTCAATAGATATATCCTTTATGTTCACGGTCCTCTTGCCGTTTTCTTTTTTAACTATTGATTTTACAGCCGTTACAACAAGATTAGCTAATTTTTCTCTTGAAAATTCAACGCCTTTTCCAGTAAGCGCAGTCTCCGCAATTTTTCGAAGGTGCTCATCAGTGGAATGGACAGCTATGTCAGACAGGAGCTCTTTTGATTTGTGTGCTGCAAGATTATAACCATGGATAATAGTTGTTGGATGAACCCCAAGTTCCATGAGCTCCTGGGCACCTTTTAAGAATTCACCAGTCAAAACCGCCGCTGTTGTAGTACCATCGCCGACTTCATCATCCTGGGTTTTTGCAACTTCAGCGACAAGTTTTGCAGCCGGATGTTTTATTTTCATTTCATCAAGGATAGTGGCACCATCGTTTGTGATAATTACAAGTCCTGCCGGGTCTGTGATCATCTTATCCAATCCTCTTGGACCAAGGGTTGTGCGCACGGCATCAGCTACAGCGCGCGCTGCCATGATATTGGATCTTTTTGCTTCGTCTCCTCTTGTTTCTTGCGTTCCCTGTCTTAAAATAATGATTGGCTGTCCGCCAGTTTGGCCTTGCATAGATATTCTCCTGTATCAGATAATTAAATGAAATGCGTCCATGGTTCCAATAATGGATTTTACCTTGACGTTCCGTTGTTTCATGTTTATAGTTCTATAAAAAGATTTCGCATGCATTTTGCAGAAATCCCAAAAAAACTGAGTATTATAGATTTATTTCAGCTATAAAATTCATTGGAAAATCTGGATAAATTTGGATGATAATCCAGATTCCCAGACAATCTATTAAATACAAAGAAAAAGTATTATTATCACCTCCGGTGAAATCCTTATGAAAACAATCGATGAATTAATTCAAAAAGCTGTAGAACTCCAGGCTGGCGGACTCTTAACAGGCCAGATCGCTGATGAATTGAATGTTTCCCGTGAAACAGCAACATGGCTTCTTGTCCATTCCAAAAAGGGTGATGCTACCGCAGCGCCAAAGGATATTTACATTGACTGGAGCAACATTGGAAGAAGTTCGAACAGGCAAAGACTGATCGCAGGCTCATTGACTGATATGATAATTGAATGCCTTAGCAAGACAGAATCTGATATTGACGTTATCGTAGGGGTTGCGCTTTCAGGAATACCCCTTGCTAACCTTATAGCAGATGAATTAGGGGTGGAATTTGCCACATATCACCCAAATAAGCAGAAATGGGAGCCAGAATCAAAGGATATTGGCGGAACTATAAGCCAGAACTTTGCAAAAGTCGCCGGAAAGAATTGTGTCCTTATAGATGATGTCGTAACATCAGGAACGACTCTTACAGAAGCCGTAGCGGTTCTTGAGAACCTTGGCGCGAAACCGGTAGCAATAGCTGTGCTTATAGATAAGAAAGGAATTGATGAGATTTCAGGTGTTCCTCTTAATGCATTGCTGCGAGTTACAAGAGTGGATAAAACTGAATGAACAGGATAAGGATGAAATAATTCTATAATGCCAAATTGGGCGATACACTTAATTGTTCCTCTTCTTGCCCTTGTAATATTGGGCCGGAAAGAGGAATATAAATATATACTTTTGCTGTTACCACTTGCAGTTTTGCCTGATATTGACACTTTTGCGGCACAACACAGGGCGCTTTTACATAATATTTTTATTCCTGCAATACTCTTTTTTATTGGTTTATCAATTAAGAAAATGAGGACGGCATTTTTAATAGCCGGTGTGTATTTTGCATCCCATGTCTTTCTTGATATGTTCGGGGGCGGAGTAGTACTTTTTTATCCGGTATACAATGAAATGGCATTTATTGATGCAAGCCTTGAAATGAGTAAGACAGATCAATTATTATGGACATTAGATTATGGTTTCAGGAGTTACAGCGAAAACTGGAAGACCGGTTATGGATATATATCAGACAGCATAGGGACTGGTTCCCTGGTTTTTATTTTGGCAGCAGGTATCCGGGCAGCTTACAGGAAGAGAATATTTGAAAGTGAGGATAAATGAAGAAAAGGACAAAAAGCCTCATGGTGGTCGGTACAGGATCGCATGTGGGAAAAAGCATCATTGTAACGGCCCTGTGCAGGATATTCTCAAAAAGATATTCTGTTGCCCCATTTAAGGCGCAGAATATGAGCCTTAATTCCTGGGTAACGCGAGATGGCAACGAAATCGGGATAGCACAGGCAATACAGGCAAAAGCGGCAGGGGTTGAACCAACAGCAGACATGAATCCGGTATTATTGAAGCCTAAAGGTGATCACAGGTCACAGGTGGTAATCCTTGGAAAGCCTGTAGCTGACAGGGAAGCAGGGGATTATTATGATTCAATAGATGATGTTATGTCAACTGTTTCCGGAGCTTACGAGCGGCTAAGTGATCGTTACGAATTGATAATAATTGAAGGAGCAGGCGGAGCAGCCGAAATAAACCTGTATCATCGGGATATCGTGAACACGGGTATGGCCAGGTTAGTCAGGCCTCCGATAATACTGGTGGGGGATATCGAGCGGGGCGGGGTTTTTGCAAGTATTTACGGGACCCTGCAATTACTGCCTGCTGATATCAAACCTCTTGTTGCCGGTCTTATAATAAACAAATTCAGGGGAGATCTATTGCTGCTTACGCCTGGAATAAAACAGCTTGAAGAGATCACCGGACTTCCTGTGCTGGGTGTAATTCCCTATACCAATATGAGGGTGCCATCAGAGGATTCAGTATCTATTAAAGATAAAACCAGTAATGGCAATCCGGTCAAGATCGCAGTGATACGATTACCCCACATATCAAATTTTACTGATTTTGAGCCTCTTGAACATTGCGCAGATATTGAATATGTTGAACCGGGTGAAGAACTCCCTGGTTCAGATGCGATCATACTGCCTGGAACAAAAAACACAATGGATGACATGTCAGTCCTGTTATCCAGTGGAATGGGACAAAAGATCATCGACGAAGCAAAAAAAGGGATCCCGGTGATCGGAATATGCGGGGGTTACCAGATGCTCGGTAACGAAATAATCGACAGCGGTATAGAAGGAACAAATGGTGCATGTTCAATAAAGGGACTTGGGCTTCTTAATGTTTCTACGCTATTTGAGAAATACGAAAAACAAACACGCCAGGTTGAAAAACCCGTTACTGGGAACGGACTGATACTTGGGGCAATAAAAGGACAAAAGGTTTCAGGATATGAGATCCATATGGGCGAAACAAAAGGAGAAGCGCACGCATTCGGGGATGACGGAAGTGTCAGTGAAAACGGGATCATCATAGGAACATATCTTCACGGGCTATTTGAGAACCATAATTTCAGGAATTCTTTCCTTAGCTATTTATATAATCAAAAAGGATTGATATATGAAGATAAAATCCAGGGCGATGGTATTGAGGAACTTGCAGGATTCATTACATCCCATGTGGATATGGATTCGATTTACCGAATGCTAGAGGAACAATGAAACAGCTTTCAAACACGGCACAACGGATAAAGAACATGGATATAAGGGGCGCGGGAAGGATCGCACGAGCAGCGGCAGCCGAACTTCGCGATTACAGCGAACGCTTGGAAAAGAGCAAGCTGGAAGAATTTAATACAAAGATGAGTGAGGCTGCCCAACTTCTTATCAGCACGCGCCCCACAGCAGTATCACTTCCAAATGCGGTTCGTGCTGTGATGAGATATAAGGGTGATAGTGTCGATGATGCGAAAGCAAATATCAAGGAACTTGCAGATGGATTTATCCTTAATTCAGAAAACGCCCTGCTCAAAATTGGCCAGATCGGCGCACATAGAATACGTGATGGGGACACCATAATGACGCACTGCAACTCCAATGCCGCGATTTCAATAATGACTGCCGCGCATAAAGAGGGGAAAAATATCACTGTTATAGCTACGGAATCCCGCCCGAGATGGCAGGGACATCTGACCATCAGGCAGCTTGATGAAAACGGGATAAAAACATCATTAATAGTAGACTCTGCGGTTCGATATTTCATGAAGGAAGTTGACCTTGTGGTGATGGGCGCCGATGCGGTTACAGCTAATGGTTCAGTTATAAATAAAATAGGCACATCCCAGCTAGCCCTTGCTGCGCATGAAGCAAGGAAAAATGTAATAATTGCAGCCGAGACCTATAAATTCAGCCCGAGATCACTATTAGGTGAGCTTATTGAAATAGAAGAACGAAATAGCTCGGAAGTAATAGCAGATGAAAAATTACGGGAATTCCCAAATGTATCTGTAAAAAATCCCGCTTTTGATGTAACGCCGCGTGAATATATCGATCTTATATGTACGGAGGTCGGGGCGATCCCTCCTGAAATGGCATATATTATAATAAAAGAATACCTGGGATGGAAATTAGGGGATATGGATGAGGGGGTAAAATAATTGTATGATAATATGATGTTTTGTAATCAAAAGAATTAAATATCATTATTATAATCATATATATCATGGAGACGTCATGAGTACAGAGAAAATCGCGCTTTTCATTATAATGGTCTTTATTTTTATTATTGCGATTTATCTATTTGTAATGCTCAGGAAATCACATGAAAAAAAGCAACATCCGGAACTAAAAACAATTGAATTCAAGGATATGGTTGATATAACCCCGGAATTCAAGTTTGAAACCTCAGGATTGAATAATGTAGATATTCACCAGATAAAAGACCTGATGAAACCCGTAAAGGATAATGCTGCTGCAGAAACGGACACGGAAACCATCAGTATAGAAGAGAAAATCCGGAGGCAAAAAAGAGATATAAAAACCATTCCAGACCCGGATAATAAAATACATGAGATAAAATATGATGTCCGGGATGGGAAAAACGATGAAATTCCGAAAACAGAACCAAATATCATAGAATCTCATGCAAAAGAAGACATTTCTGTACAGGTAGCAATGATGGGAGATGTTTCGGGGCTTAAGCTTGAGGACATTGTGATAGGGAGCGAAGAAGAAAAAAAGAAACACAGAAAAACTGCTGCGAAGAAAGCAGATCAAAAGATCAAGAAATCGATAGTTTCACCGGCTAAACCATTGATCCAGGAAAAAGCAATAAAAAAAATCGAACCAAAAAAGAAGTCCTTAAAAGAAGAAGAAAAAGTTATTAAGAAGGAAGCTCCCGGGGAAGATGAAAAGCCAGAGAAAAAAAGGTTACGAAAGAAAAAAACGGTAATACAGGAACCTGCAAAACAAGAACCGGTAATACAGGAACCGATAATACAGGAACCGGTAATACAAGAACCGGTAATACAAGAACCGGTAATACAAGAACCGGTAATACAAGAACCGGTAATACAAGAACCGGTAATACAAGAACCGGTAATACAGGAACCGGTAATACAGGAACCGGTAATACAGGAACCGGTAATACAGGAACCGGTAATACAGGAACCGGTAATACAGGAACCGGTAATACAGGAACCGGTAATACAGGAACCGGTAATACAGGAACCGGTAAAACAAGAACCGGTGAAACATAAACCGAAAAAACATAAACAGGTAAAACAGGAACCGGTAGTAGTTGAGCCAGGGAAAGTTTCCCGGGAAAGCCCGTGAAATAATGAAATCACTCCACATTATTATTTTAATATCTGTTTTATTAGCGCTCAGTTCAGGAAGTATTGGTTCTGCCGATGAAAAAGCCGGTATTAATGGTTATGTGGAAAAAATCATAAAATTATACAATGATGCTTATATGGAAATCATCAGGGTTTATAACGATTTCATGGATAGAAACATCAAACCACCGAACTATGAGATCAATATTAGCGAGGCCAGGATACTGAAAGACTGTTTTGATATTTCCCTTGATGCTAAATCGCCTTGCGTACTTGTTAATCTTGATATTAAAAATGATCATAATGACAGCGTGACTTTTGAAATTACAGGACGAACTATTGTTACAAAAGATGGCAAACAACTTGATAAATACGGTGGATTATATAATACTAAACAATTGAATAGTCAATGCGATACTGAAAATTTCTTCAAGCTTTTCCCAAATGCGAATAAAAAAGTAGGGGTATGTTTTCCAGTTGTAAGTAAAAATGATGGTCCGGTAATGTACATAGGGGTAAAGGCAAATGGGAAAGAAAAGGAGCATAATTTTGACCTCACCCAATACTTTTCCTGATATTTGTAAAAAATTTTAGATTTTAAGACCTCAACCTAATATACCCCTCATTCCAATATCAGGCTATAATGCCTCCAATCTTCGAAATTCTCCAAAAGGACTGTGCCGGTCGTATCGGGCGTCTTGAAACCCGTCACGGGATCATCGAGACACCCACCATCATGCCTGTCGTCAATCCCAATATCCAGACGATCAAGCCCTCAGAACTTCGAAAATTCGGCGCCCAGGTCATCATAACAAACTCATATATAATTTACCGAAAGCCTGAAATGAGGGAACGCGCCCTGAAGGAAGGGTTACATTCACTTATCGGTTTTGATGGCCCGATAATGACTGACTCGGGCTCATACCAGTTATCGATATATGGGGAAGTGGAAGTAAATAATAAACAAATTGTTGAATTCCAGCAAAATATCGGCTCAGATATTGGCGTACCTCTTGATATTCCTACGCCTCCTGACGTTTCACGAATGCGCGCCGAGTCTGAACTTGAACAAACAATAGCCAGGGAAAAAGAGGCCTTAGGATCAAAAAAGGATATGCTTCTTGCTGCGCCCATTCAGGGTTCGACATTTCCTGACCTCAGGGAGAGATGCGCGCGCGAGTTAAGCCTGCTTGATTTTGATGTTTATCCTCTGGGAGCGGTCGTACCTCTTATGGAATCATACAGGTATTCCGAGCTTGTGGATGTTATCGTTGCCTCTAAAAAAGGCCTGTCACCGGCAGCGCCTGTGCATCTTTTCGGGGCCGGGCATCCAATGATGTTCTCTCTTGCCGTGGCTTTAGGTTGTGATCTTTTTGATTCAGCATCTTATGCACTGTATGCCAAGGATGGAAGATACATGACAACGCGGGGCACGTATCATATTGAAAATCTCCAGTACCTGCCCTGTTCTTGCCCGATATGCAGTTCGCTAAGTGCCCGGGAATTGTTTGAAAGCGAAAAGCGTGAAGAGCTGCTGGCGCGCCATAATCTCTATGTGACCTTTGAGGAAATACGAATTGTAAAACAGGCGATACAGGAAGGAAGCCTGTGGGAACTTGTGGAAAACCGGTGCAGGGCACACCCTCAATTGCTGTCCGGATTAAAGAGGGCGCTATCACAGCATTCGGGATGGATAGAAACGATCCAGCCTTTATCAAGGTCAACATTCTTTTACAGTGGTCCAGAATCATCCCTGAGGCCTGAGGTTTTAAGGCACAAGAACAAGCTCAGGAATTTGAAGATAAATGGAAAGGTCCTTATCAGGAATAAAAGACTTGAAAATGAGGATGAATTTGACTGGGTTTTTGATTTCAAGCCCCCATTTGGCCCATATCCATTAGAACTCAAGGAAACATTTCCTTTTAACGCTGAAGTTATTGATGAACCGGATCATGAATCATTGACCGTTGCCCTTCAAAATACGCTTCATTTGATAGAACTAAATCCCGATTCTGAATTTACGATCCGTTTAGATGGTATGCCTGGACATCCATTGATGAATGAAATTAACAAAGGAAGTAAATAGAATATAAAAAGTTAAAGTAAAGTTTTTTGTGTTTAAATCGCTTAATATAGAACAAATGCAAAACAAAATCGGTAAAGCTTTCGCCCCCGCCCATATATCAGGTATCTTTATCATCGATACCAAAAAAGACCCATCACTTTCAGGTTCAATGGGCTGCGGAATATGTCTTGAGGACGGCGCTGTGACAGAAGTGCGCCCTGCCAGAGAAACAATGATCAGGATCAATGGGGCTGTCACAAAAGCTCCCACGACATTATCGGCAATAGAACTCCTGACCCCGGAACCAGTGCTCGTAGATACAAAAATAAACATACCCATTGGCGCAGGGTTTGGTGCAAGCGGCGCCGGGGCATTGAGTACCGCACTTTCACTAAATGAAGCGCTTTCCCTGGATTTGACCTTGAAAGGAGCAGCAGTAGCCGCTCATTGTGCCGAAGTGATGAATCTCACAGGGCTTGGGGATGTGACCGGAATGACCTTTGGCGGCATGGTTATCAGGAAAAAAGCAGGCGCGCCTTTTCTTGGAGTTATTGATAAGATCCCATGCAGGAATACTGAAATATCCTGGATAGAGTTCAATGGGATATCAACAAGATCGATCTTATCAGATGAACTGAAAACAAAAAGCATAAACAGGGCCGGAAAATCAAGGCTCAAAGAACTCTTAAATAAACCCACGATCGAAAATTTCATGATCCAATCCGAAGCCTTCGCAAAAGATATTGAACTCATGAGCCCGGAGGTAAAAGATGCTATCGAAACCGTAAAAGCCGCAGGTGGTCTTGCAAGCCAGGCAATGCTTGGGGATACTGTTTTTGCAATAAACGATAACGGTGCACTTCAGGAATTCGGAGAAGTGCGTATAAGCAGGATAAGTAATGCCGGAGCACACCTTTTATGATACCCAAAAGCCATCCCCGATATGATTCTTTAATGACGCGTGAGTTGATAGTCGAGGGCGTAAAAAAAGGAATAACAAGTACACAGGGATTGATCGCACAGGGGCGGGGGGAGGCATTTGATTATTTGATAGGTGAGAAAACCACAGAAAGCGCTTTGCGTGCTGAAAAGGTGGCAGCAGCAAAGTTACTTCTTGCAAAAAAACCTGTAATATCGGTGAATGGAAATGCCGCAGCCCTTGTCGGTTCTGAACTCATAAGGTTAAGCGAACTTGTAAATTCGCCTCTTGAAGTTAATTTATTTCACAGGACAGAAGAAAGGGTAAATAAAATCATGCAGCATCTTCGATCCCTCGGTGCAAAAAATCTGGTTACAAAGAACGATGCCCTGATCCCCGGACTTGAACATGACCGCGCAAAAGTGGATAGAAATGGCATCTTCATTGCGGATGTCGTACTTGTACCTCTTGAGGATGGAGACAGGTGCAAAGCACTCGTAGATATGGGAAAAACCGTAATCGCTATTGACCTTAACCCGCTTTCAAGAACTGCGCAATGCGCAACGGTAACTATTGTGGATAATATAACCCGCGCTGTACCCAATATTTCTAAATTTGCAGGAGAATTGAAAGAATTGGATATAAAAAACTTAAAGGAGATAACCAGGGGATATGATAATAAACAGACACTGTCTCTTGCTATTGAAGAAATAAATAAGAACATGGTCTCTTTTACAGGCAGACCATGATATTACCCATATCGGCAGGTATATTGCCACTGCAAAGTCGGCTATGAACTCTTGGTTCCTAAATAACCATGAAAAAAACAGCGAACTAACACGAACTGAAACGAACTCCGGTAGCGTGAGTTCGTTTCAGTTCGTTCAGTTAGTTGTTAATTTATTCCATATCATGACCAAAAGAATTTGCTGCTACGCTTTGCGTCCTTCGCAGTGATGCGGGTATTATACGGGCGCGGGGGGATTCGAACCCCCGACCTACAGCTAGCTCCAATATAATTTAGGAGGCTGCCGCCCTATCCAGACTAGGCCACGCGCCCTGTGGGGTTTTGACTAGATGTCAGTGGTTTGTATTTAATATATCGCATCTTTCAAACAGAAATTGGATGTTTGGATTAATGATATTTGGAACACAAAGTTAATAATAAGTCACTTCAACCACATATTTTTCAGCAAGCGCAAGTATCTTTGCGGCCAATTCATCCCTGTTGTGCCTGAATTGCTGTTTTCCCTGCATTATTTCCTGTGAAACCTCCCTTCCCACGACATCATCAAATCCCGATCTTACGCGAATGATCACTGACCCTTCCGAAACCACTGTATTCTCAAGCACATTGTCTATATCCCCATCAATAATACCAATAACAGGAATGCCAAGACGCGCCAATATATCTGCTGCTATCATAGTTGTGTCATCCCCTACAGTTATGACAAGGCCTGCATCCCGGACAAGTTCAAATGTTGATTCTGCAGCATGATCAATTATTGCTATTTTATTGTTCGATTTTTTTGAACTGATATCTCCTATCCTTGGTTTTGATCTTGTTCTCCTGATGCCGCCTGTTTTTACCTTCGCTTTAAAAAGGTCGATCTTGCGACTTTCAAGTTTTTCAAGACCATGTGATTTTACTTTTATGCCCTTAAGGCCTGCGATCTTTCCATCCCTGCATATAATTTCAATATCAGGGTCTGTGATCTCACCGATCACCACACCATCCAGGCGAATGTTTTCACCAGTAAACGCGCCTCCTATGCTGCGGATGACAGAAGCCCCATCGATCCTGATATGCGATGGTTCAGGTATTCCCAACTCCACAGGCAGGTCACAGGCATATTTTAACAGGAATTTCCTGACGAATTGCGCGCATCGTTTTGCAGGCTGGTAGTAGTATATTATCCGGCCATTATTATCCGGGCTCTCTATATGGACAAATGGCAGTGAATTATCAAGTTTAGACGCTACGATCCTGCCGAAATAGCGGCCAGTATCAAGGGTTTTTCCATGATTAAGGAGTATTGCAAGGTCAATTTCATTTTTCATCGCGATTACAGTTTCACTGGGCGTGAGTCCCTGCGAAATGTCAATAACGTTTTCAAGACCGGCATCCAGAACTGCGGTTCTTCCCATAGTCCCGCCAAGTCTTGCGGTTACGTCATGTTCTTTCTTGAATATGCCGATGATCTTACCGGCAGAACCCACATCGACTATCTCAGGCCCGTGAAGAATTATCCCTATGCGCATGCTATCGATTAATTGAGGGTATCGGAATAAATATTTAAGTATCAAAAATAATAAAAGCCATTTATGCAACTTAAGAATATTGTCCTTCTCATCATCGCGATCATTCTTGCCCTGATTGTAATTAAGATCTTGTGGTGGATTACTGCGATCCTTTTCCAACTGGTTATATTTTTGATCGTTGTGTATATAATTTATTTATTTTTAAAAAAATTATAACACATTTTAAACCATTATTTTTTATATAATTATATTAATCAAAACCATCAGAGCGCTTGTTAAGGATTTTATGGACTATAAAAATCACGGCCCAGAAAATTAACGCACCTATCAGAGCACCTCTCCAGTCCAGAACTCTATCGTGCAAAAAATATTTTAGAATAACAAATGTGACAAAATATGTTAATGATGCCGCAGAAGCTGTAAAATATGGATTCGTTTTTTCCATGGATTAATTTAATTATTTTAATAAGCCAAATATCTTTGCTTTAGTCTTGTTCTGTTTATGCGTGTATTTCCAGTACTTTTGTCGCACGCATTATTCGTTCAGTTTTTTCCTGGCAGGCAAGAATATATAACAAAAGCGCCTGTAAATTCCGGAATATGCAGGATGAAAATATAAACAAAATAAAAGAAATTATTGGATCAGCTGCGGGTATTTCTGATCCGGCCGAACGTTCGCGAAAATACAGGACTATAGTGGGAATACTATCCCAGAATGCAGTACGTTCAAATGATCACCTGTATATTGAGGAAGCAATGAAGATCTCAGGAATGATCACTGATGATCCATCCAAAGCTTATGTTGAGATAATCCGCGCCATAGCGAGAATGAATCGAAAAGATAAAAAAACATTCGATGAAACCCTTCAAATCACTGAAAAAATAGATAATGAACTTGACCTTTCTGTTGCGCTTTATGAAATCGTATTTGCGTTTGGCAAATCCGGTATTGATAAAAAGGATAATATGATTTTTTCTGCCTCCCTTGACCTTGCAGGAAAAATACCGATGAACACATATCGTGCAATGGCTTATCGGAATATTTCAAAGGTAATGGTGGATATTGATCCGGTAAAATCACTGGAATTGCTTGATCGATCTATTGAGATACTCGAAAAAAGTGAAGGGATCAAAACAATATATCAAATTCCGGCATATTGTGATACCAGTGCGGTCCTGGCTAAACTTAATGATGATCGAAGTTACGGTTTTTTCAAAAAAGCAAGAGAAATGTCTGATAATATCATGGATGATTTTGAGAAGTCTGCGGTTTTGTTAAAAATATTGGAAACCTGCATTGAAATCGGAAATAAATTTGAAGATGGAAAACTTCTGGATGAGGCTTCTGAGATATCAAAGGAGATCACAAGAGAATATTATAAGACAGCTGCAAAAAATGCATTATTAAAGAATTAACCAGGATAAAGATTATCTGGACTATTTTGGCACACTTAAAAGCAATGTAGCGATCAGGGCAAGCACCCATAATACAATTTTTTCTTTTGTTATTTTATTATTCATCCTATCTATCCAATTAATCCTATTGTCCATCATAAAAATAAAGCTATTGGATGAAAATTAATTATGTTGGGTATCCTGGATGGATAAAATATTTCTGTCGGTAGATGCAACCTGATACTCATGCTAATTGAACAGATCAATCTTGAAAAGGGGAGCGCTATCGGACTTAAAATGGATATGGAACATGCCCCGCTGCTGGTTATCCGCGCAGGGTGCGGTTTTGTGATGTGCGGATATCTCAATATGGATATTGCTAATAAACTCGGGGATGTGGCCGTAAGGGTTACCGGAGTCAAGAGTTTTGAGGATGTTTTGAACGCAAAAGCTGTGGATGTTTCCGAAAGTGCGAAGAACCGGGGGATAATGGTTGGAATGGCTGCCAGGGAAGCGCTGAACAGGATGTTTTGATATTTTACTCTTTTAAATGGATTTTTTAATAATTTCCTGGTGATCCAAAGAAATGTCCAAAAGTATTAAGTATCCATTGCTCTATTAAACGCATGATTTTGTGAATACTTTTCACATTTTAATCATATTATACCTGGAGGAAATTAATTGGCAGTTACAAAAACAGAAGGCTGGAAAGCAAAGAAATGGTACAACCTTGTTGCGCCTGACATGTTCGGGAAATCAAACATCGGAGAAACCATTGCTGATGAGCCGGAAAAGTTGGTAGGAAGAAACATCGAAGTCACACTTGGGGAGCTGACAAATGATCTTTCCAAGCAGAATACCAAGCTGATCCTGAAAATTGACCGCGTGGGCGGAGATGTCGCTTATACAAAATACATGGGACATCAACTGACCCAGGATTACCTGCGCTCACTTGTTAAGAGAGAAACATCATCTGTTGAAACAAATGTTTCAGTAAAAACAAAGGACGGTTATACCATTAGAGTAAAACCTTCGTGTTTTACCATAAAAAGGGCACGTGAAGCCCAGGTAAAAGCTATCCGCCAGATAATGAACAAGGTTATTGAAGCAAGAGCCGGTGAAATGGATATGGAGCAGTTCGTCCAGGATGTTGTAACCGGGAAACTCTCTGCCAGTATATACCATGATGTAAAACCCATCTATCCTCTTCGCAGGGTAGAGGTCAGAAAAACAGAAATTGAGGCCGAACCAGTAGCCTCATAATTCTTTTTTTTTTGTTTTTTTAAAAAATTTTAGAGATTGTTTTTTCTCTTCAATTCATTTGCTTTTTCTTTTAATCGCTCATTATCCATCTTCAGCATCATGAGTGTCGCTGCCAGCAGGAAATATGCAGCAAAATTGATAAGGAGATAATACAGGACTACTCCGCCTATACCTCCACCTCCGCCGCTGGGACATGGCGGGACAACGCAGGGATGCATTTTTGAATAGAAACGTACAGAAAGAAAACTTATCGGGACACTTATAAAACCGATTATACCAAAAACCGCTGATAACCGCGCTCTTTTTTCAGGCTCCTCTACTGCCTGGCGGATCATCAGGTAAGACAGGTATATCAAAAACAGGATAAGTGAGGTATTCAACCTGACATCCCATGATACCCAGTATGCGCCCCATGCAGATTTTCCCCATATTGACCCGCTCACAAGTGTCAGGAAGGCAAATACCACCCCGACTTCAGCCGCTGATAACGATAGCATGTCCCATTTTTGTTTCTTGCTTCGAAGATATAAAATACTTGAAACAAATACAATTGCAAATGACAGGTATGCAGATATCGCTATGGGAAGATGGAAATAGAATATTTTGAAGTTATTGGGGTCACCAGCTGCCGAACCGGGATCTATGGGAACGGGTGCTACGAAGAACAAGAGGTACATTGAAACAATTACTAATATTGCGGTTAAGGCATAAACAATTTTTTTAAGCATATTATTTCCCTAATTAGTTCGCATGTCTCATAATATTATCCGTCACATAATATTATCCGTATATCATCAATTTATCAATTTTATTTCAAGAAAAAATATATTATTAGATTTTTATCAATCTTCGATCGTATATTCAAACACCATTTGCGCTACTACAAAAAAAATGATGTCATACACTACAAGTATCTGCATCTCTCCCGCAACATCCGAAAAATCACCATTTGCAAGCATCGTTCCGGTCGCGGTTACTGCCGAAAGTATCACAGGGATAAGAACCGGAAATAAAATAACCGGAAGAAGGATCTCGCGGGTTCGTGTATTTACAGTGAGCGCCGATAAAAGTGTTCCCACAAAAATGAACCCGAAAGTACCAAGGATGATCACAACGATCAGGCCCGGAAGGTTTTTAATATCATAACTGAAAAGCACAACAAATATCGGTAACGTTGCCATCTCCATAAGGAACATCAAAACCGCATTTGATAAAACTTTCCCATTATATATTTCGCTCCTGTCGGCCGGGCAAAGTTTCAGTCCTTCAAGGCATCCTTCTTCCTTTTCACCTGCAAAAGACCGGGATAGTCCGAGCATCCCTGCAAACGTGAACGCTATCCAGAGCATTCCCGGGGCAAGAAGGTCAACTATCCTTTTATTAAGATTTGACACGAATATCGTGGCTTCATTCCCGAATGCAAAGCTAAAGATAACTATCACAAGAAGTGCGAAGATCACCATGGAATTCAGCATCTGCTTTGTGCGAAATTCCGCTTTCAGGTCTTTTTTTGCGATTTCAAGGAACTTCATTTTCGTTCCTCCACGTGTTTTTCATAAACAGCCCTGCACTGCAGCAGGTCATTGATCTCGTTCTCGGTCATCTCATGGGCAATATGCCCGCCTGCCAGGATTATTGCCCTGTCACACAATGAAATGCCATGCTCCAGGTCATGAGAAATAAGGATTCTTGTTTTATCCGTAGCATTCATCCCCCCGAGTATCCTGTCAAATGTTGCTATGGCATGCTGGTCCAATCCAGTATAGGGTTCATCAAGAAAAAGAATCGGAGGGTCGTGAATAAGTGCTCTTGCAATTGATAAGCGCTGTTTCATCCCGCGGGAGAACGTCCTGACGCGGTCGTTTTTCCTGTAGGTCAGACCCACCTGCTTTATCAGGTCTTCGATCCGTTCTTCAAGCCCTGGTGTGTCATACATCTTCCCGAAGAACCTGAGATTTTCAGCTGCTGTCAATTCGGTGTAAAGATAAGTTTCATGTGAGATCACACCTATTTTTTTCCTGATCTTGATTGGTTCTTCTTTAATATCAAGACCTTCGATAAGCACCTTCCCGGATGTAGGAGTGACAAGTGTTGCCATTATCTTGATGAGAGTGGTTTTACCCGCGCCGTTTGGGCCAAATATTGTGAGGAATTCCCCCTTTTCTATCTTGAGATTGATATTACGAAGGACAACATTCGTACCAAATGCCTTTGAAAGTTTTTCAATAGATATTATATTGATTTCTCCTGTTCGATACTAGATAATCTCATACATGCTTTATATTTTCTGTAATAAAGAATTAATCTTCCAGCAGACCATTAAATCTTTATTGACATACGCTAATTTATGAAAGGGTGATTTATATCAAACCGGTACTCCAGGTAGCTCTTGATGTTCTAGAGACAGAACGCGCCATCCAGATCGCTAAAGAAGCAATAGAGGGCGGAGCTGACTGGATAGAAGCAGGAACACCGTTGATCAAAAGTGAAGGCATGGATGCTGTGAGGAAATTAAAAGCGGCGTTCCCTGACACGGTTATCCTGGCTGATATGAAAACGGTTGACACAGGAGCGATGGAAGTGGAAATGGCAGCCAAAGCCGGTGCCGATATCATTATCCTGCTCGGAAGAGCAGATGATTCCACGATACAGGACGCCATAAGATCAGCGCGCAAATATGGTGTTAAAATAATGGCCGACCTTATCTCTGCAGGAAACCCGATAAAAAGAGCAAAAGAGCTTGCAGAACTTGGTATCGATTATATGAATATTCATGTCGGGATCGACCAGCAGATGATGGGAGAAGATCCGCTTTCGATCCTCAAGTCGCTTAAGATGAATATACCCATTGCGGTCGCAGGAGGGATTGATGCAAAGAGCGCAGCAGCAGCGGTATTATCCGGCGCAAGTATCATCATCGTTGGCGGAAATATCGTCCGGTCATCCAATGTTACAATATCGACAAGAGCGATACGTGAAAGTTTAGATATGCCGCAGTTATCAATTGCACCGAAAAAATCTATCGATGAGAAAACGATCGAACTGCTAAAACTTGTATCCACACCCAATATCTCTGATGCAATGCACAGGAAAGGCGCTATGAAAGATATCCTTTCGGTTTGCCAGGGGGCAAAAGCAGTGGGAAGAGCAGTTACAGTTCAGGTATTTCCCGGGGATTGGGCAAAATCCGTTGAGGCAATAAATGTGGCACTTCCTGGTGATGTGATCGTTATCAATAACAATAGCACTCATGTTGCCCCGTGGGGAGAACTTGCGACATTGAGCAGCATCAATAAAGGCGTAGCAGGCGTTGTAATAGATGGGGCGGTAAGAGATGTTGATGAAATCAGGCGGCTTAATTTTCCTGTTTTTGCAACATCAATTGTCCCGAATGCAGGCGAGCCAAAAGGTTTCGGGGAGATAAATGCCGAGATACAGTGCGGGGGGCAGACCGTAAAACCAGGGGATTTTATCGTTGGAGATGATAATGGCGTTGTCGTAATACCACGGGAACGCGCATATGAGATAGCAAGGCGCTCAGTTGAGGTTGAAAAGAACGAGCGGCGAATACGTGATGAAATAAAAAGGGGAAAAACGCTTTCTGAAGTATTATATCTTGAGAAATGGGAAAAGAAATAGAAATACAAAACATTCAATAACAAATAATTAAATGTAATAATGATGACCTCTGAACTCACATTCTTTATTTCTGTTTTCTCTGCGATCTTTTCGATCGTAAACCCTGTCAGCGGTGTGATGGCATTCGTTTCCATAACATCCAACATGAAAGAAGAAGATAAGAATTATGTGGCAAAACGTTCGGCAGTTATTGGTTGTATTATTGCGATAATATTTACGATATCCGGAAATTATATTATGGAATTTTTCGGTATTACTGTGGATTCTCTTAGAGTGGCAGGTGGAATTCTACTTTTTCTTGTCGCTATTGATATGCTTTTTGCAAGAACTTCAAGAGAAAGTATTACATCCGAAGAAGTATCTGAGGCTGTGCAAAGGGAGAACATCTCTATTTTTCCAATGGCTATGCCCATGCTGACAGGACCTGGGGCCATAACTACCATAATCCTGTATATTACAAAAGGAATTGAGGATTTCAATCTTAGCCTTGAAACTGTGAAATTGCTGGAGGTTGGAGCAATACTACTTACATTTTTCATAACTTTCCTTATCTTTCGATTTTCAGATTATTTCAGAAAGGTCGCAGGAATGACGGGCATGCTTGTGATGACACGGCTTATGGGTCTTTTCCTTGGAGCCATAGCAGTCGGTTTTATTGCTGATGGGATATGGAATATTTATAATCTTAAGCTAACGGGTTAAAGGCTAAATGAAAAAAAATGTCCTGGTAGTTACCGGAAAGCTTGCAGCCAATACAGTAAAAGCCTCTGTTAATGGCGGGGCTGATGTTCTTGTTCTTGATATCGAGGTCGCGGCATTTACAACCCCGGCTTTGCTGAGGCGTTCTCTTCCTCCAAAAAAATTCGACCTGATACTTATTCCCGGCCTGGCATCTGGGGATTTTCAAGGACTTGAAAAAGAACTTGGCATTCCGGTAAGACTTGGACCAAAGCATGCAGTGGACCTTGGTTTTGTTCTCTCTTTTTCAGAAGGGGTAAATTTTTCATCCAGGATACCGGCATGCGAGCTATTGATCGAGAAAAAGCGTTCCAATGCATTCCAGAAGGTCTCTCTACTGGAGCAACTTGCAGATTCACCTTTATCTTTACGATCAGTGAAGATCGGGGGAAATTCCCGCATGAAGGTGATGGCTGAAATCGTAGGAGCCGGCTCGATGAGCAGGAAGGAGCTTACGGATAAAATTATTTATTTTGTAGAAAGCGGGGCGGATATTATTGATCTCGGGATTTCATTGGATACATCAATAGGAAAGGTCAGGACTGCTGTTGAAACTGCAAGATCCGTAACTGATATTCCCCTGAGCATTGATACGCTTGATCCTGATTTAATAAATGAGGCAATTGATGCGGGAATAGATATTGTTTTGAGCCTTAATTCAAAAAATATCGATAAAGTAAAAGATAAAATAATCCGGCATCACACGGCTTCGGTTGTAATTCCTGACCAGACAGGTGATATTGAAAGTCTTTTCCAGAACATAAGATCAGCCCGTGATTCCGGGATAAGGAATATCATCGCTGACCCAGTGCTTGAACCTGCAGGTCATGGTCTTACACAGTCGATCAACAGGTATTATGAATTCAGGAAACGCGACGCAACTACACCCTTATTTTTCGGTGTGGGTAACGTGACTGAGCTTGTTGATGCAGATTCTATCGGGATCCATGCAATTCTTACAAGCATTGCAATGGAGCTTGATGCAAACATCTTATTTACACCGGAATTCAGCCATAAGGCCCATGACAGTGTCAACGAATTAAAGACCGCATCAATTATGATGATGCTTTCCAGGGACAGGAAAAGCGCGCCAAAAGACCTTGGCGTTGATATGCTGGCCATTAAGGAAAAACGCAGGCGTGAATTCGGGGTGATGCCGGAATCCAGTATTGAAGCAAAAGGCAGTGCAAAATGGCATCTTGACCCGGCTGGATGTTTTAAGATCGAATTGACAGATGACCAGATCCTCAAAGGTAAGGTGATCCCTGGAAAAATAATTGTTCGAAATATTATTGATAAAAATGATCCAATAGCAGGGTCGACCGCGAAAGATATACTTGATACTATTATCGAACGCGGGTCTATTTCGCGTCTTGACCATGCTGCTTATCTGGGGAGAGAACTTATGAAAGCTGAAATTGCATTGAAATTCAAGAGGAGCTATTCCCAGGATGACAAATTTTGATATTATAAAACAATTATCCGATGACACTGACATTAAAGAAATTCTGGACCGTGCACTGAATAACGGCACATTTGATAAAAATGATAATATAAATGATGGTATCGATCCACTTGATCTGGATGATGGGAAAAAACTGCTTGAATGTAATGATCTTAATCTCCTGGGAGCAGCCGCAGATACTTTACGAAAAAGAAGCGCCGGGGATCTTGTCACTTTTGTCATTGACCGTAATATAAATTATACGAATATCTGTACATCCAAATGCAAATTCTGCGCTTTTTACCGTGAACCCGATGCAAAGGACGCTTATGTGCTAAGCATTGAGAAGATACTTGAAAAAGTTGACGAAGCTGTCAGGCTGGGAGCGACCCAGATACTCATACAGGGGGGATTGAACCCTGATATTCCCATTGAATATTATGAAAAAATGCTAAAAGAAGTTAAGAAAAAGTTCCATGTCCAGATGCATGCGTTCTCGCCTCCTGAGATCGTGCATATCTCAAAATTATATGGCGCCGGTATAAAAGAAACGATCTCACGCCTGCATGAAGCGGGTCTTGATTCAATACCGGGGGGTGGAGCAGAGATCCTTGATGACAGGGTGAGGGATTCAGTCTCGCCTGAAAAGATCGGGTGGAAGAAATGGCAGGAAGTAATGCTGGCAGCGCACTCTCTGGGTATGCCCACAACTGCAACAATGGTCTTCGGGCATGAGGAAACCACAGAAGAAAGGATAAAACACATAATCAGGGTGCGCGATATGCAAAAACATTATCATGGTTTTACTGCATTTATACCGTGGACATTCCAATCTGAGAATACAGAATTGCCCGGGACTTCAACAGGGATAGATTACCTCAAAATGGTTGCTGTATCAAGAATTCTTCTTGATGGTCATATTAAGAACATCCAGGCTTCATGGGTGACACAGGGAATAGAAGTTGCGCAAATAGCATTGGACTTTGGTGCAAATGATCTTGGGGGAACAATGATCGAGGAAAATGTTGTCCGTGCGGCAGGTGTGCCGTTCCACAGTAAGAGCATTGACGAATTTATTCATGCTGCAAGGAAATTGGGACGTCCTGTGGCCAAAAGAGATACATTGTATAATATCATTGAACGATTTTAGACAATTTATTCTTTTTTATGACCAATAAGCTTTATTACTATGTCAAAACAACTGATACACGAGGTTGGGGTTAACGGCAAAAAGACCTATCCTATCCTATCCAAAATTTGAATTTTTACCCAACCTCTAAGGCCTGAAATAGCATTTATTTTTAAACAATTAAAGATAATTTCAGAAACGTATCACAATATATATAACTAAGAATGTAATTATTATATATAAAGAAATAAAGGGAAAAAAGGTTAGCAAAAATAATGTTTGGCGGGTAAGGTTCTAAGATACAATAGTTGATGATCTTAGAACATTAAGGACTAATCATATGCTGGAAACTCCTGAAGAACGAGTGAAATTACTAAAAGCAGGCATTACTGGTAAAAAAATTGAAGAGCTTTATATTTCAGGGAATAAAATCAGAATCCTGAATCATCCGGTTCTTTTTGAGGTCGAATGATAATGGAATATATCCTATTGGCGATATCCTCCACGAGGTCCCTATTTTCAAGGCCATTGATCCATTTTTTCGAAAAACACTCAATACCGTGAAGTGCTCCGCACAACGCACCTGTTATACAGCCGATAGAATCAGTATCACCGCCGGCGTTCACGGCTTCGATGATACCCATTTCAGGGTCATCAAAATATCTGGAAAAACAATAAAAAGAGCAAGGGACAGTATCGTACACGTAATAAGATGTTCCAAGTCTGGAAAAAACCACATCTGGCAATTCACTTCGCAATTCGTAAGCCAGCTCAATCTTCTTTGCAAGGCCAATGTCATGGATCGATGCTCTTTCGCAGGTTATCCTCAATATTTCCGAAAGATCACATCCATCAAGCGCACATCGGACGGCTGCCGCGACTGCCACTGCGCCTGCGATCGCCCCTTTACTTTTATGTGTTGGGATCGAGGAAAGGGCTGCATTAGATTCCACCTTTTCCAGGCGATCATAAAAAAGTCCGATAGGTGCAACCCTCATAGCAGAACCACATGATGGGATATCACTCCCCGATTCTTTCCAGCCAATACCGGAATTTAATTTCTCAATAGCAGAAGAACTTGAAGGACCAAGAAATGAACATCTTGCAGGATCATTTCGGACGTCTGTTCCCCATTTTGCGATCCTGCTGGCAAAATCCGCTGCATCAAATCCATTACAGGCGATCAAAGATCTGGCAAGGACAAGCATTTGTTCAGTATCATCCGTATATTGTCCTGCCCTTAATTTCTCCCCCAGGCTTCCGATCGGCGCCCTCCCATGGTCCTTTATGTACCCCATTTTGAGAATTTCTTCTCTTCGTACCCCTTCATTTTGTTTGCCCAAGGCATCACCTATTGCAGCCCCAAGCATACAGCCAGTGTATTTGTTTTTTAATTCATCAGATCCCATTTGAAAATTTGGATTTTCCTAAGCCGCTGGAGACCACTTCTCCAGGAAATTATTTGCTTCCTTATCTCCGTAAGCCATCATCATTTTTATGAATGCGGGACTGCGATCAAGTTTTGATGCCGTATCAAGATCTTCTTTCAACATTTTTATCTTTTGCACCTTGACAGGCTTGTATTTTTCAGGCGGCAGGTATTTTGTCCATTTATTGACTTTCTCTATAAAATCAATTTCCTGTTTAAGTGAGATATTTCCCGCAAGCTCATTTCTCCTGTCCAGGATATCTTTCATTAACTTTGGCAATTTTGTTCTTTCTTCCGGATTTATCTGTATCACCCATATCTCATCAGGCTTTTCTTTTGCATGATGTCCCTTTATGAATTCCTTGATAGGCGGGTTCTGCGAGAACAGGCCGTCCCAGTAAATCCTGTCTTTAACACTGACAGCTTTCAGGAAAGTCGGGAGTGCTGCTGATGCAAGGACTGCTTCAACACTGATCTCGTTTTTCTTGCCATTGCTCTTGAATACCTTGAATCCTCCGGATAGCACATCAACAGCGCCAATTAATAAATTCGGGCTTGAATGCTTTAAATTCTGGATTTCTTCAAATTTCACATGTTTTTTCAAAAGATTTCTCAATATGCCCTGCGCAAAAGGAGGATATGAATAAGGACTCACCTCAGGAATGCTGACTATCCCCTGCATCCTGTTTATCCCGACGAACCAGTTGTTTACCATCATATCCCAGATAGAACTTGCAGAATTATCTTCCCAGAAATCATCAAGCAGGCTGATAGCTTTCTCTTTATCTTTCATTAAAAGCCCATACCATGCAAGCAGAGCACAAATTGCGCCGCCTGAAGTGCCGCTTAATGCTGTTATCTCAAATTTCTTCTCCTTTTCCCGGAGAAGTCTTTTTAACACGCCTGCCGTGAAAGCAGTATGGCTTCCGCCGCCCTGGCATGCAATAGCGATTTTTGTGATGTGATTATCTTTGTCCAAGATTGATTTAACCCCCTATATTTATTAATATGTAATTCCTGCTTATAATATATTTTGGTATCGTGACGGCTAAGTCGTTGCCAAAAACCCAAAAAGTGTTGGTCAAATTTGGGACATAAGATAGATTTTTTATGCCAGGATATATTCATTTTCTCAACTTTAACCAATAATTCTTTCGTTGCGCAATCTCGTCCAATACTGAATGAAGAACCTTAGATTTACCTTTAATTTCTAATCCGTTAGAATCCTTCCTTGCTTTAGTCAATGCAGCTTTCAATTCTTCACTCTCTAAAACTGTTGCTGCAATACAATAATAACTTTTTGAACGCCCTTCATTAAATTCCCGCAACATCTCTTTTAACAAGTATTCTCTAATTTTCTGCGTCTTTTCAAACTCATCTACCCCATTCTTTTGGATAAATGCAATATCTTCTTCAAGTTTTTGATAACATTTGAATGAATCGACTTTTTTCCCGGCTTCTCTATGCTTCTTCCATTTTTCACATGTTTCGTTTTCTTCACAATGCCAGCAAAATTCAATTCCTTTTTTCTTCAAGGCACAAGTGATAAAAGGGCAACCAACACATATTCTCGATTCGGTTTTACATCCACCACACTTGCTTGCACCTTCAGCATGGTAATGAGGGCAAAGCCTGCAAGAAAGTCCACAAATACCAATTTCAGGGTATTTAATTTTCATTGTTACCCAATTTACCATATTATCACCCAATAATAATCTCATTGTTTCAAGGGCAGGTTCGGAATTTCTTATAACGTCTTATGGATGCGCGAGAAACTATTTGATAAACTTCCCTCCGATTAATGCACCAATCACTGCCAGAACTGCTCCAAGCATGACATTGATTAAAGCTATGATCAGTAAATTAATAAGTAAATCCAGTTGCGATGCAAAATTAATTCCGAGCACGGGTTTATGCACCATCATTCCGATAAAGGTAGCAAGACTTACTGGAATAACGGAGGCAAGCGTTACAATGCCGCCTTTTATTGCAGCTTCTTTGAAGCCAGGCCCAGAAAATATCCAACCAGTATATCCAATAATTGCTATTCGGGCAAGTAGAAACAAAGTATTGACCAGAGAATTGACGGATAAAGGCGGTAAAATCCCAAGAAGGATTAATCCTGCCTGTAAACCTGCTAATGCGATCATGAGGGCAATGATGCGACTTTCTTTCATAATCCTCCATATGATTTTTCAGGATAATATATATTTTCATTGGATAAATAAGTTTGATGGAAAAGAAGAGTTATCAAACAAGTAAATTTTACATGGCTTATTTGATTAGATACCTTTAATAGCAATCGGAGGAATTATTAGCGACCCACAAGGGGCTGTGGCCTAGTCCGGCATGGCGACGGGCTCCAGCGGAAAACCGGAGAAATCCGGAAGTGATGATGAGCAACTGGTCTCCCGAGTGAACCGGACGCGGTAAACAATGAGGAACCGTTGGAGCACTGAACGTGCTGCTCAAAGATTAAATTGCCAAAAACCTGGCATTTTCGGAGAGACCCGTCGATCGTGAGTTCAAATCTCACCAGCCCCACATTATATTAAAATAATAGTTTGGACTTTGCCTGGAACAAAGGAAATATCAATATTATTATGTTAAAAAAAGACCTAATATGCTTCAAAGCTGAGACTACAAACATGTCGTATCTTAAGAAGCTTAGACAGGTTTACTCAGTTATATTATAACATAATCTTCTTCGTATCGGGCGGCCCATGATATTTCAAGAACCTCCCAATCGATTTCAGTTTTACCATTTATTTTTTCTGACATTTTTTTTTGGGTCCAATATTAAACATTATCTTTTTTTATACATTTTCTTATAATTTAATAATGTATCGATTGTTTTTCAAATTTTTTGGATTTTTAAGTTTTATTGAAGTTTATAATAGTTTACTATTGTACACTGATCGATTAATAATTAAACACTCATTTCATTGATTCTTTTATCTCATATACGTTCCAGCCTCTTTACTATTCCCTCATAAAACCCGCACCATTCCTCAAAACCACACCCTGAGTTCATTGGCATCCCTGCCCTGAAATCCCTGGTAATATCAAAATACTCCTGTGAAAACCACGGCGCTTTGAAATCAAACTGGTCAAAGTCGCCCCAATCTTCAAGAGTGTTAAGGGGCTTTAATCCGTTCTTAACTGAGGCATCGTATAGTTTAGTATGCGGATATGGCGTAAAAAACGATAACAAGATGTCCATGTGTTTAAGTTTCCCCATTTTTCCGTATGCACAAATGATATTATTGATCTCCTCAAATGTCCTTGTTACTTCTTCTTTTGCATCCACACCCGGAATTCCTACCATGAACGAGCCGCGAATATCAATATCATGTTCTATGCATTTATCAATGCACATTTTTATCTGCCTGGTGTTCGCTCCCTTATTCATCACATCAAGCGCTTCCTGGAGGCCGCTTTCAAAACCAAAGAATATTTCATGGATGCCGGCTTTTCGCAAAAGCCCCCAGACCTCATCATCCATTCGCGATAGCTGCTCCATTCTGCCATTGACGCTTGTGAGGCGTATTCCCGGGTTTTTTTCGATCAGGAGCCTGCAAATCTCCTTCACTCGTTTCACATTGATGAAAAAATCACTGTCCTGGATCATGAATGTATCGATATTATAGTTCTTTGCAAGGTATTCAAGTTCCAAAACCACTGTTTCCGGAGAAAGTCCTGACCAGCGCCTGCCGCAAAACAAGGGCTCTGAACAGAAATCGCATCCTGCCGCACAGCCAATGCTTGAATAATAATCGATGCACCGATTTGCGAATTTATATCCTTTGACGTGCCGCTCGACATCGATCATGTCATATGGAATGGGCGGAAAAGAATCAAGGGGCTTGAATTCCTGCCTCTCGTTTTCAATTATTTTTCCACCTTCTTTATAAGAAACACCCTTAATTCCTTTAAGGGATTCGTTTTTCATGAGCTTTTCTACGACTTCTTTAAAAGGGGTCTCTCCCTGCCCCCTGATAACAATGTCGATATAAGGATTATTTAGTGTTTGCAGGGGTTCGGTAGATGGGTGATATCCTCCCCAGATGACCGGAAGATTCTGGATAAAGTTCCTTGACAGCTTTGCAGACATCGATACCATCACTGATCTGGTAGCAGGTCATGCTGCTGACTGCAAGGCACAGGGCGTTCTTGCTGGCTGTGATGATATTTTGTTTATAATCGTTATCTACTACGGCATTAACTATCTTAACGTCAAATTCATCACGGACCATTCTACCCAGGGCAAGAAGCGATAGCGGAACATTGACAAGTGGTACCTGCAGGGACGTTGTCATTTTATTGGGGATGGCAACAGGATGTTCCACCGGCATCGGGTTAAATAAAATTATCGTGTTTTTTTCCATTTTTACACACTTGCATTTGATACTTTAGTATCACATAAATAATTATTTGAAATGACGACATTTGACTTAGTAATATCTGAAATTTCGAAGGTATGAAATTTTCCAGTGGAAATAAAGGGGGTAGTGAGTAGTATCATAATGATGATTGGTGATGACAGGTTATTTACATCTTTTTCCGGCCACAGGCCAACAATAGAAGATCTTAAAAACAAGCGCCTGGAAAAGGAAGCGATGTATTTTATGTATGTATGACGTAAGGCAGGATATGGATGCGGGATTAGCATACGGATTATTTGAATTGTTGTTAGTATTGATAATAATAGTGTTACCGATAGTTATTTCATATTTCATATTTTATCATATTTCGAAAAAGAAGACCTTCAGCGCAATCGGGTCAATAACAGGGATTATCGTAACTTTAATACTGGGTTACGGGGCCGGGCTTTTCTGGGCCATACTTGGATTAACCGGAGCATCAGATTTCCCACTTGCCCCAATAGTGATGTCTATATCAATGATCGCAGGAACAGCACTGATCGGATTTGCGGTCGTTAAACTTTTAGACAAAAATATCCATGTTTAATAAAAACTATAAGATAGTAATAAATGTTTATAGCCCATATGAGTAAAAAAGTCCTGAATATTAGATAAAAGTCCTGAATAATTAAATATAATAAATCATGGAACCAATAATAGAATTTCGTTCGATCACAAAAAGCTATGGGGATTTCAAAGTACTGGATAATGTGACTCTGGGTATTGAAAAGGGGATAATATTCGGTCTTCTCGGGCCAAATGGCGCCGGAAAGTCAACTTTGATCAAAGTCCTGTCCTGCCAATCAAGACCATCATCAGGTCACGCATTTATCTGCGGTCTTGATGTTGTATCTGATAAGAAAGACGTACTTTCAATTATCGGGGTTGTCCCTCAGGAGAACAGTTTCTATGATGAGCTTACTGTGAGTGAAAACCTCATGTTCTTCGGTTCATTATATCGAATACCTGTTATTGATATCAAGAAAAGGAGCCATCAAATACTTGCATTGCTAAAACTTGATGAAAAAAGTAATACCCGGGCCAATAACCTGTCAGGGGGAATGAAGACAAGGCTGAATATCGCATGTGCGCTCATTCATAAACCAGAGGTATTGATCCTTGATGAACCAAGTGTGGGGCTTGACCCGGTATCAAGACAAGCCCTCTGGGAGACCATCAGGGTCGTTAACGGGGAAGGAACTACGATCCTTCTTACCACACATTATATGGAAGAGGCGGACATATTGTGCGATCGGATACTGATCATGAACAGGGGAAAAATAGTTATCGAGGGAAAACAGGATGATTTGAAAAAAAAGGTGGGGGAAAAGGTTATTTTGATAACAAGCTCCCCCGGCAACTATTCTGCTATTAAAAATAATCTGGGGTCAGTGGAAAAGATATCATCCTGCAGCGTAAATGAAAAAGGGCTGAAAATTACTTTTATGGATGAGCAGCCACTCCAGGTGATTTTTGAGATCTTTGAATCGCAGGGAGAGACTATCAGGAATATTGAATCAAGCACACCCAGCCTGGAAGACGTATTTATTCATGCTTCAGGAGAAGAGTGGCATTGAGCATCGTTCCAGTCATAAAGAAAGATTTTTTAGTATATGTCCGCCACAGGAAGACTTTACTTTTGATATTTCTTGCTCCTATTCTTATCATGATATTGATCGGTTCAGTGTTCTCAGGAGCATCCGGTGAAGGCTTAAAAGAAGTAAAACTGGGCGTCGGGGGCGGGTCAACACTCGGGAATAACATAATCGAAGAATTAAACAGCAGCAAGATGTTCATAATCGTTAAAGAGAACACTAATGACCCGTCTGTTATCGAAGATGGTGTCATGAAGGGAAAATACAGCGCCGGGATATTTATTCCCGAAAACCAGACGCAATCCATGAAATTATATATTGATAATTCCCGCGTCCAGATAGCGCCTGTAATATCTACGGTTTTCCTTACCACCACTGAAAAAATGTCCTACGAACTCACACTTGGTTTTATCAGCAAGCTCTGGGAAAACCTGGGAGAGATGGAATCAGAACTTGCTCCATTAAAAGAAGGAGTATTTTTAATAAACGGGAATATCAGCAGACTTAACAATGATACGCAGAATGTGCTTGTCCAGCTGGATGAGATCAATGTGACCAGGATGAATCAATCCATTAATATGATGAAAACCTCGCTTGACCAGATGGGGATCGACCTCTCCCGGACATCCGTGGATATAAATACAACCCGGAATGACATTTTAGAACTTGATAAGAATGTAAGTTCTATCTATAATGACTCAGCGAGCTTGAGAGATGACCTGAAGCTTGTTGTTGATAATATCGATTCTACGGATGCCGCATTATTGGCGATCCAGAGCGATCTTCAGGGAACATATCATTCAACATGTACTATTCCTTCAACACCACAATGCATTTCCATTGCAAACACAGTCCTGCAGATCCAGAATACAAGGGCGCTTTTACTTGAAAAGACAGACCGTATAAGATCACTTTATAATGGCCTTGCAAATGTTGCCCAGAAAGGCTCTGAATTACATGAAAAACTGATACGCACCGACATCAGGTTGCAGAATATGCAAGCTTTGATCGGCAATTACATATTTGAGATCACAAATATCCAGGGAAATATCTCAAACATCCAGACTGCCATCGTAATCCTGGATCAGGTCAAGGCCCAGTCAGCCAATGTTTCCATCCAGATGAACAACCTCTCAACAGAAATGGAAAACAGCACTTCAAACCTGATATCAGAAATTAACAGGACAAAAAACTATCCTGGGTGATGTAAGAAATAAGTCACCTGCTGCTATTGCTGCCCCCATAAAATTAGAAAGGGAACCGGTATTCAAAAACATGTCTAATCTTGATTTCCTGATGCCTGCGATCGTATCTATCGTCCTGATGTTCATTTCATTCCTGCTTTCATCAATAACGATAGTGCAGGAGAGAACCAAAAAGACCCTTTTGAGAACACTTTTGACACCCTTATCACTTGAGGAGTTCATTATCGCAAAGACCCTGGCTCTTATTCTTATAGCCCTGCTCCAGGGAATTATCCTGGTGATCGTTGCATACCTGTTCTATGGGATCCTGATCCCGACAAGCCAGCTTGGACTATTGTTCCTCGCGATCCTTGTATATTCAGCAGCTTTCATAGGAATCGGTATGGCAGTTGCAACGTTTGCAGAATCGGAAAACACAGCCATGTTATCATCCCTTGTGCTGAGTATCCCCATGCTCTTCCTTTGCGGTGTTTTTTTCCCGTTTGAGACCATGCCGGCATTGATGGTAAAGATCGGGAGCGCCCTTCCAATAACAATGGGCATCAGGGCTCTTGATTCAGTATTGATATACCAGGAAGGTTTTGGCGCACTTTCAGGATATCTCCTGCCGCTTCTTTTATATGGCATTGCGGGACTGGGAATGGCGTATATCCTGTTAAGGAAGGAAATTATGGATTAAAGCCAGTAAATTTTTGTTATCGTTAAGAACTTAATTTTTAATATAATATATGAACACTTTGCGTTCTTTGCATGCTTTGCAGTGTTTGATTTTATTCACCGCAAAGGACTCAGAAGATCCCGATTTGATAAGTTTAAAACGATAAATTAACTATAAATAATCGTTCCCACGAAAACGAACCACAGAGAGCCCAGAGTTCACAGAGAGAGGTTGTTTTTTCTCTGTGTCCTCTGGGTTCTCTGTGGTTTTCGAATTATTCCAGAGAAATAATTAAAGTTTTGCAAAATTATAAATAAAATCTCGTATAATCTTATCCTCCATATGGCATGGTTCGAAGTAGATATCTTCAAGAAATGTGTTGAGGTTGACCTGCATAATTATTCAACAAGGACGGCGCTCATGGCAGCCCGCGAAAAGATCAAAGAGGCTTATGAGCATGGGTTCAGGCATGTGAAATTGATTCACGGGGCAACAAATATTACGAATAAGAATGAAGGCGGAAGCATAAAGTTCGCATTGCGCACCATGTTAAAAAGCGGGGAACTTGACAAATGGATAGATAAAAATGGTTCCAGGGTCAGGGATGAATCCCTGATACTTGAAATCAGGAAGAATCCAGTGGCGGTGGAGCGGGAGTGGAAAGAGATGCCTCTGGAGGAATATTAGGTCGAATTGTTTTTCATTGATTATGAGCAACCGGTTTATTCATGTCGCTGCCATGCCAATTCATGGTGGTAATTCCTCTAATGCTGCGACACTTTAAGCTTTAATTTTTCCTGACATTAATTCTTTAACCTCTATAAATCGACAGCATAAAGAACCCGATACATCACAATATTCTCAATCGAATATGTATTCCTATGGGATTAATCTTCCATGGGCTTTAGAATCAATAACTAGATTTTCTTCGAATTGGATCATACTCAAATTACATCTGTAAGAAGAAAAATAGTCACGAATTAACCGAACAATATACCGAAATCGGATGATTTTTTCTAAATCTTTATTCAATTATTTCATCGATAAGAACTTCAAACGGAGCATACGTTTCTTTTCTAAACTATATCAATTTCAGCTTGAAATTTTTCTTCATTCGGGATTTAATTATTTTTTGATAATCCCTTTAAAATCTGCAAGACGGCGGTAATATTATTTATATATTCATCGCTTATAATCCTACGATTGGATACCTTAATCCATAAGCAGTATTTAATACAGTGTCAAATATCCAATCACCAAATTTATAATCTGATAACCTTTCTTTTGTTTTCTCATTTATTGTAATGGTTGTTGGCATAATTAAAACAATTGTTTTAATTGATGTTAAATTTTTCGGACAGTGCTATTTCAAATGGATACTGGATAATCTCTTTATATCGCAAATCCAATAAGTCAGGATATGCATTTTGACAAATATTGCGCCCAGATCGATGCCCTCAACACCGACGACGCAACAAAAAATGCTATGCATAAATCCTTTGCCCGAAGGATGGAATTATTCGGCAACGACCTGCTTTTTTTCAGGGAGCCTTTTACGCCGATATCATTGACAGGCACTCACTGCTCTTTGAAATGCAAGCATTGCGATTCACATTATCTTGCTCATATGCTTGATGGCTCAAATGGCAAACTTCGATCTTGCGCACATCAACTGGCCGGCGCTAATGGAATATTGTTAAGCGGCGGAAGTTTACCTGATGGAAGTGTTCCTACCTACTTGCAGGCTGATGAGATCGCACAAATAAAAAAGGATACACATCTTAAGATCAGCGCACACACCGGGATCGTTAACAGGGAACAGGCAGAACTGCTTTCAAAATATCTTGACATGGCGCTCGTGGATGTTATCGGGGATGATGAGACTATACATGATATCCTCGGGCTTTCTGCATCAGTGCAGGATTATGAAAATACATTATCGCACCTGTCGTATTTCGGGATCAGGCTTGCGCCGCATATCATTGTGGGACTGCATAACGGTGAATTAAAAGGGGAAATAAGAGCACTTGAGATCGCCAGGAAATTCGATCCTGAAGTTGTCGTGATAGTTGTATTCATACCCACAAAAGGGACAGCATCGCAAGGTGCAGCGCCTCCTGGAATTGAAGATGTTGTAAAGGTAATAACAAAAGCGCGGGAAATGTTTGATGTGCCCCTGTCATTGAGCTGCGTGCGCCCTGGCGGACGATATCGTTCAATGCTTGATAAATACGCGGTCATTGTCCGGAATTGACAGGATGGCTGTGCCATCAAGAAGCGCCTACCGGACAGGACAGGATATCGGTTTGAACATTATCGAGATACCAAAAATGTGCTGTTCTTATGGAGTCTAAATGATAAAAATTGCAGGACATGATGATGTAGATATTTATGCGCCGGATAATTCAAGATTTTCTTTCATGAAAAGCCCTTATGCAGCCCATAAGACAAACAGTGCCGTTGATATTTATTATGGATGTTTCGGGAATGATGCTCTTTCCCCGGTTGATGGAAAGGTGATCGATATCCAGAGTTTCAATACGCCTACCCCCTTTAAAAACAGGGATTCCAAAGAATATCTTATAGCGATACAACAGGGAAAATACGTGGTTAAAATAATCCATATAGAACCTGATATTTCAATCGGCGAGGAAATATCAATTGGAGAACGCATAGGGACATTTATCAAGAATGGATATTTTATTTTCTGGAATGATCCTGTAATGCATGTCGAGGTCAGGGATCCCCATAATTATTTGCGGGCATCGAATGATCAGGAAACTTTCGCCAAATATTGAATGGAGAAGCCTTCCGGATGGAAAAAAAGTGGAATTTGAGTGTGTTGTTGAAGAGGTAAACGAGAATTATTCTCTCCTTTATGCCCCATCCCTGAGCTGCGGGATGATCAGGGGATTCGCGATTGATGGCGGGTTTATTGACGGCTATATAGTCAAATGAGGACGACCATTTCTTTGGAATACTCAAACCAGGAGGATTTTTCCGCCCGGAAGTTTTTTTTCTTGAAATAACAAACGAAAATAGACCGGTAAGATGTTCCGGAATTGCCTTTTGTTTATCTTTCAATGAACCCAGGATAAAGTTGATCCCGGAAAAATATGGTGATAAACCGTTATTTCCGGATGATAAAATTAAGATCCTGCTCGATATTCATTAATTACTTCATTCACATGAACAGAAGGACCCTTGATTTTCTTTTCGAAGCCTCACCCTCAATACATCTGCTGCACTGCTTATATCAGTTTCGTAAAGATCCCTGATCATTGAATCATATAAATCAGAGTAGATTTGAAGAAGTTCTTTTTCTGCTTTATCTCTCAAATCCGTATTTTCAGGCGCCAGAATTATATGAAAATCATCCTGGTGTGTTATTACAAATTTTCGCAGGTCTTCAACTTTTTTCATTTCCGGCAATAACCTGAGCACCCGGATAATGGGAGTGCCTCTTTTTTTTCGCTGCCTTGGACCATCGTGAATATATAATCCAACGAGTCCACGGTCTGTTTTTATTATTGCGGTCAAAGTGAGAGCCCCTGCGCCGCTGCACACTTCCACTTTTTCGCTGAGTATAGAATAACCACCATCGGATAATTGTTGTTTTGCAAATTGCATGAGAGATATTTCGTATTCCTTTTCAGGAACACCCCAGTAATCGTTCATGACAGCAAGCTGGTACGGATGGATATTTATAATTATCTTCAAGAAGGATTAAACGATATGGAAGCAAAAGTCAAGTCAATACCCATCCACTGCTATAATCTCAACAGTTCTTTCCTACTTTTTCTTTTACAAATTTCACTATATCCTCTGTGTTCGTACCAGGGCCAAAAATTTCTGCGATATTAATATTTTTCAAAGCAGGCACATCCTCATCTGGTATTATACCCCCCGCAAAAACAATTATATCAACCCTATTCTCTTTCAATAATTCCATTATCTTCGGGAAAAGGGTGGTGTGCGCACCTGAGAGGATGGAAAGACCAATAGCATCCACATCTTCCTGTACCGCAGCCTCAACTATCTGCTCCGGCGTCCGGTGAAGACCCGTATATATAACATCCATTCCAGCGTCCCTGAGCGCTCTTGATACTATTTTTATTCCCCTGTCATGGCCGTCCAGACCAGGTTTAGCCATTAAAATTCTTATTTTATTCTCCTCCATTTTATTCATCTCAGAAAATTGCTTTCTCCCTGTATTCACCATATATTGAACGAAGAACATTGCATATCTCTCCAACTGTGGCATAACATTTAACGCACTCTATTATCGGATACATCAGATTTCCTTCACTTTGTGCAACTTTTTTAAGCTCATCCAGCGTATCTTCAACTTTCTTCCTGTCCCTTGTCAGGCGCAATTTCTTCAGTTTCGCGATCTGCTTTTTTTGCACAGCCTCATTTATCTTCAGCGTCTCTATAGGCCTTATCTCATCCAGGGTGAATTGATTCACACCTACAACGACTCTCTCCTTCTTTTCCACTTCCTTCTGGTACATGTATGATGCATCCGTAATCTCTCTCTGGAAAAAGCCGGTCTCTATGCCATTTATCATGCCAGAAAGCATTTTCCATTCTCCACTGCCAAGAGACTCAATAGTCCCAATATATTTCAAAGCTCTCTCTTCCAGTTCGTTGGTTAATGCCTCAATGAAGTATGAACCCGCCAGAGGGTCAATAGTATTAATCACTCCACTCTCGTATGCTATTATCTGCTGCGTGCGAAGTGAAGTACAGACAGCTTTCTCAGTAGGCAGTGCATATGCTTCATCCATCGAATTTGTATGAAGCGATTGAGTTCCTCCAAGGACTGCTGCCAGGGCCTGAATTGTTGTGCGAACGATGTTGTTCTCCGGCTGCTGGGCAGTCAGGGAGGAACCTGCGGTCTGCGTATGAAAACGGAGCATCCATGAAGCTGGATTTTTTGCCCCATATTTTTCTTTCATTATCCGCGCCCATATTCTGCGTGCTGCGCGAAACTTTGAAATTTCTTCGAAGAAGTCATTGTGTGAGTTGAAAAAGAATGAAAGGCGGGGAGCGAAATCATCAATGTTTAGTTTCCTTTGTAGCGCCGCTTCGACATAACCCATTCCGCTTGCCAACGTGAACGCGAGTTCCTGTGTCGCATTCGCTCCTGCTTCTCTCATGTGATATCCGCTTATGCTTATCGAATTCCATTTCGGCATGAACTCACCACAGTACTCCAGTATGTCCGCTGAAATGCGTATCGAAGGTTTGGGCGGAAATATGAAATTCCCCCTCGCTATATATTCTTTGAATAGATCATTTTGGAGTGTTCCTGTTAGTTTATCCGCAGTTACGTTCTGCTTTTCCCCTATGAGAATATACATTGCCAATAAAACAGCAGCGGGCGCATTTATAGTCATAGATGTGCTCACCTTATCAAGAGGTATACCATTGAAAAGGATTTCCATGTCTTCAAGTGAGTTTATTGATACGCCCACTTTCCCAACCTCTCCAAGCGCACGAATATCGTCTGAGTCGTAACCCAGCTGAGTGGGTAAATCGAAGGCAACACTGAGACCGGTCTGGCCCTGCGAGAGCAAGAATTTGTATCTTTCATTGGTTTCCTCCGCAGAACCAAAACCCGCATACTGTCGCATAGTCCATATTCTTCCGCGGTAACCTGTTGGATATATATTCCTGACGTACGGGAACTCTCCGGGGAAACCCAGATCTTCTGCGTAGTCCATTTTCGCGATATCAGTTGGTGTATAAACCCTTTTTATAGGAATTCCTGAAATGGTCGCAAACGTCTGTTTACCCTCAGGGACTTTTTCGAGCACTTTCTTGAGAGTTGTGCTCTCCCATTCCTTTGTTCTTATTCCTATTTTTTTTAGCTTTTCTTCTTCAAAAACCATATCAATCCTATACTATCGGCTCGAATTTGAATCCGTATACTTCTCTATTTTCGACTGTGCGCAGCTTCCCCCACACAGGATGCAGTTTCATCCCTGGTTTTGGGTTGTCGGCCATTATTTGCCCCATTGCCCGGACTTTGTTATTGAATTCCACTATGCCCAGTTTCAATGGGGAAATTTCAATCCCTCTGGGCAGGGCATAGAGCTTCGTAAAGGTGATCAATTTACACTCATCTCCAAGGCTGACTTCATCAAATTCTGTGTTCTTACAATTCAAACAACGCTCGTGCTTTGGGTACATGACTTTGCCGCAGTGCCTGCACCTCCATCCCATCATTTTGTCCTGCATTTCAGTCGCCTCGCTCCAGAATGTGAACAACAGTATTGTTACCAAAACCTCCAAAATTGCATGCCAGTGCTCGCTGGGGATCCTTCACCTGTCTATCGCCGGCCTCGCCGCGCAGCTGCAAGACCAACTCTACGATCTGGGCAACTCCAGTCGCTCCCACAGGATGACCCTTCGCTTTTAATCCACCGGAAGGATTTATGGGAAGCTCTCCATCAATAGCTGTGACGCCTTTCTCCACCGCCAATTGCCCCTCGCCCTTTTTGAAAAATCCGATATCTTCACTCTGTGCTATTTCCAGGATCTCAAACGCATCGTGCAGTTCGGTGACATCTATATCTCCGGGCTTGAGCTTTGCCATCTTGAACGCGCGCTCGGCTGCGATCTTTACTGATTTTAAGATTATCGGATCTTCCCGCTCCTGGAGAGTATGGGTGTCTGTTGCATGCCCAAACCCAAGGATTTTTACAGGCTTTGTAGTGAACTCTTTTGCTTTTTCTGCAGGGCACAAAACTAGCGCTGCCGCACCATCACTTATCGGGCAGCAGTGATAAAGCCGCAAAGGATCAGAAATCATAGCTGATGTAATGACATCCTCTACAGTACATAGCTTGTGGATCTGAGCATATGGATTCTTCATACCATTTGCATGGTTTTTCACAGCTACCATTGCCAGGTGGCGTTCGGTGAGGCTATAGCGCTCCATGTAAAGGCGGGTAAATAGTGCTGCCATCGCAGGCATTGTAGCGCCGTGCACATATTCTGCAGTAGGATGGTTCACTGTAGACATAAGATCGGAGATTGTGCTTGTATCAACTCCGGTCATTTTCTCCCCACCAACGACGAGCACCAGATCACTTGCTCCAGAAGCCACCGCTAAAAAGCCATTCTTAACCGCCGATCCCCCTGACGCCGGCCCATTCTCAATTCGCTCTGAAGATGCAGGAATCAGGTTGATCCGATCCACCAGGGCGCTTGCGATTGCAGCCTGATGGGAAAGCTCTCCGGCAAGCATGTTCCCAACGTAGACTGAATCAAAGTCACGCTCGCTAGTTCCGGCATCGTCGATCGCTTTGAGCGAGGCCTCCACCAGAATCTCCATCAGGTCTTTTCCATCGAGGCGCCCGAATTTCGTCATGCTGCAGCCAATGATTGCTACGTCTCTCATCATGTTCCTATTTTGGTAAATTTTGCTCTAATTTGCTGATTCATAAAATGAACAGGATCAAATTCTGGTTGTTCCCACAAATCGTATTGTTTGATCTTCTGTATCATCAATTGCTTTTGTAAATTTTCTCTTGTATGTCTCAAGCATATTATGCCCATATCCTTATAATATTGCCCACATTAACTCATAAGTCTTGCGCTCTGGTGCTCAGGTTGTAGAGGTAGTTACCAAGACCCCTTTGAAACAATTGGTAGATTTTTTTTATCTCCTATGTGAGATATGCAACTGAAGAAAGATTTTCGTATTTGATTCATGTTTTTTATATGTTTGAAAAAAAAAGTCAAATTAGAAAACCGATTTTTTAAGTTAATTGGATTTCTTCATGGAGCACAAAAGTCAACAGACCACAGAAATATATACTCATGTGAATAACATGGATATCGGGAAGATACAAGTCCGTTGGATAGCTTCCAGATAAAAAAAGGAGAGAATGATTTAAGATGATAGTGTTTGACCAGAAGGATGTATATGCAAACATATTACTGAATTGCAAAGGAAATGTGAATAAGTTAAGATATACAACGATATCTGACATCCGCCTGGAGCGCAGGATAAATGTAAGTCCCTTCTTGAGGGTGAAATATGTTTAGTATTAGTAGTATTATCTTAATCGTTACACCCCGCAGCTCTGCTGCGACTGGGACAAGGCATGATCAAGTAACCAAAGATGAACACGATGGTCATGAGATACCCCCCAGCTCTGCTGTGTGGAACTTCATTAGTAATATTAGTAGAGGCCTAGTAAAAAACAAAACTAAAATCACCATAAGCATTGTTACCCTGATGTTTTCAATTGGATTATTATTTTTTACATATGGGCAACCTCCCAGCCCAAGCACGTCGCTTCTTAAAGACTTCGCCTTGGCAATTCTGATTGGGATGACTGTTCGAACGATTAATTGGGGGCTTTCAGAGGCAAAAGAAGGGCCAGAATTGAGTAATTCCGACCTTCTCAAGGAGATAAAGTCAGAAATTGCACCTATACGCTCTTCTTTAGAAAAAACGAATAGAAAAGACCTTCTCGATGCGATAATGAATGCAAAGTATAGAGTGTGGATTTCCTCGACGTGGATTCCGGGAACGGAAGAAGTTACTAAGAAAATTCTTAATACGAAGGCTAAAGATATTCATATTATCCTTGCATCTTTTAAGGAAGAATCCCCGATATTCGCCCGTATAAAAGGTCGCAAATTTGATATTGAAACTGCAAAGGGACAAGTGTATGTGACTGCAAAACCGTTCGTCGAAAAATGCAAGACAGACTGTATAAGATTTAATTATGGACACCATCCCGGTTGGATTGCGGTCGTCGACTCTGCCATATATTGGGGACCTACACCAGTCGATGAGGGTAACTGGGAAAATGACTTTCTGTTCAACAAGCATTTCGATGCAACCGAAGAAGGAATATGGTGGATTGCTCAGTATGAGTTGCTCTGGAAAGAAAGCCACGATTACAGTGAAGAAAAAAAGTACAACACGAAACTTTGATCGGGACGAATGCAGGCGGCAGATAACAACAGGCTATCTGTTTGCTTCGCAATCTTGCCCTTTGGGTCGGATAACTACTCTGTCATTAGTTGTCAGGACAGCGTTTATCCCTCCCTGTGCGGCAATTGAATGTGAACGCAGGGGATGGACTTTTGATATTACAGCTACATCAGCGGATTTTACAGATAATGCAGCGCTCAAACGCGACAGGCCGCCTCCAACTATGATAATATCGTGCCGGAACATAATTATAAAAAGGTCTGCGGGGAGAAATAAATATTGTTTTTCTATTTTTTTCCGGCTTTGATCTCCATATACCCCATCTCATCGCCAGAACTTAAAACAACGTTCTTCGATCCGCAATTTCCGCATATGCTTGAATTGATCAATCCCTTTCCATTCCCCAAAACATCAAGCTCAACATAAAAATTCACGATCCCATGCTGCATTTTCATGATTTTATCAAGCTCTTCTTCATCTTCTTTAGTTTGAGGGCATCTTGAAACCTCAAAATATCTTTCCTTGATGTCAGTACTGTTCTCACAATCTGAACAAAACTTCTGCCCGAAACCTTTGCCCGATATATCAATGTTTGATTTTTTTAATTCCGAAAGAGCTATTTCCCTGACCTCAATGGTTCTTGAGCAAATCATTTCTTCAATTTTCTGCGCTGCCACAAAAGCTTTTCTTGCGTCATCATTGCGTTGTTCAAGAAGACATGCCTCACCGCACATTCGAAGCATTTCTTTTGAAGGGTTTTTATTTGCCAGTTTGTAAGCATCAAGGCCGGGTGTTACATGTCCGATATTGAAACACGCATTACCGCAGATAACCAGTTCATCTTCAGGCGGGGTCTTATTAGCTAACCTGTATGCTTCCAGGCCATCTGCGAGCAAGCCGTTTTTGAAACAAATGTTACCGCAAATAATAAGCTCCTCTTCGGGTGGTTTTTCTTTAATTATCTTGTAGGCTTCAAGAGCAGACGTGATCTTTCCTTTACGGAGGCACTCTTTTCCGATAACAGCGATCTTTTCTCTGGGAAGAGGGACACCGATTATCCTTGCAGCATCCACTGCCGAGTAAATTTTTTCATTCTCAAGATATTTAGTAACATATCCTGAAAGTACATCTTTAGAAAGATCTATGCCTGCTGCTTTTGCTCCGTCAATTGCTTTTTGCATCCATCCATTCTCAAGATATTTCCGGATATATACATTGACTTCTTCTTTTGAAAGCGGTGCACCTGTGATTTTGGAAGTGTCTATTGCTTCTGCCATCTTTCCTGCATCAAGGCATTTTTTTATGTACGCTGTAACTTTCTCATCGGCCATTTTCTTTTTTCCATGTGTTTTTTTTTGAACGTTCAAACAATCTGGCACTAACATGGATATAGCTTACGGGTGGGGTATTTAATGGTTGTTTTATTGAATTCATAGAGGCAGGAATAATTTTTTAAAAGAATTGATCGACCGTTTCCACTGCCCGTACTATGAGTTTTACACTGTTTTCAAGATCATCCATGCTCAATACATTTACAGGAGTATGGATATATCTTGATGGTGTACTGATCACGCCTGTTGGTATTCCTTCCCGGGTAAGGTGTATGATAGAAGCATCAGTTTGTCCTCCTGAACCCACCTTTAACTGATATGGAATATTCTCTGATCCTGCCGCATTTTTTAACCACTTCAATACAGGTTCGGATACGATTATTCCTCGTCCTTCGGCATCACTTACTGTAATAACAGGCCCTTTACCGATTTCAAGAGCTGAATCTTTTTTTTCTATCCCGGGATGATCTCCGGTGAATGTGACTTCTGACACAAGCGCAACATCGGGATCAAGCCCGAAAGCAGAGGTACGCCCTCCCTTAAGGCCGACCTCTTCCTGCACGGTAAAAACAGCATGTATAGTGGCTTTTGTATCCTTTATCCGCTTCAGCGCCTCGATCAGTACAGCGCAGCCTCCACGGTCATCAAGAGCCTTACCTGTGACAAAGTCATTACATAGTGACTTGAATTCCGTGTCTGATGTGATTGGTGTTCCGGGGAAGACACCGGATATTTGCGCATCATCTTTGCTCCTTGCTCCCACATCAATGAACATATCTTCGGCTTTGACTATTTTTTTTGTTTCTTCCTCTTTCATAGCATGCGGGGGCTTTGATCCTATGACACCATAGATAGGACCATTCACTGTATGCAGTATCATTCTCTGGTTCAGGAGGGTCTGGTCAAACCAGCCGCCTGTTGTTGTAAAATAGATAAAGCCTTTTTCATCGACATATTTTACCATAAGCCCGATCTCATCCATATGGGCGGCAAGCATCAATCGGGGGGATCCGCCGTTTTTTGTGGCCAAAAGATTTCCCATTTTATCTGTCCTGATCTCATCAACAAAAGGACGTATCTCCTCTTCAATGATTTTTCGGATATTACCTTCATATCCTGAAACCCCGTGAGCCTTCGATAACCGTTCCAGAAGATTTTTTATGTCACTCATAACTGTCATATTATTATTCGCTGATTTGGGTATTAAACTATTGTCAATAGAAAGCATTTTAACCACCACGATCAAAGATAAACGCGATGGCAATTGACCCTATCTGCAAAACTACCGTTGATGAAAAAACAGCATTCAAATCAGTTTACAAAAACAAAGATTATTATTTTTGCTCCGAGAATTGCAAAAAGAAGTTCGATGAGCTTGACAAAAGCGTGATCCGTGTACGGCGTTCACTAAAAGACAAAGAAAAGATATCATTCGGGAAGCTAAGGCGTGAGATCATAGAACCTGGCATCTGTACTCTATGTGGGGCATGCGTGGCAAGCTGCGAAGTGCTGTCAGTGGTCAATGGAAAGCCAGCACTTAAAGGACCCTGTACCGCATGCGGTGTATGCTACAATCAGTGTCCTCGAACCATCACCACGGAATCAAGCCTCATCGGGAATGTGCGTGACGTCTTTACGGCTAAATCCTTGCTTTCCGAAGTAAAAGGACAGGACGGCGGGGTTGTGACATCCATGCTCCTTTATGCGCTTGAAGAAGGACTGATAGATAGTGCGATAGTAACCGTAAAAAGCGATGATGAACCATGGAAACCGGTTCCTATCGTTGCCCAGACAAGAGATGATATTTTACTTTCAAGCGGTTCGATCTATATTCATTCACTCACGATGGAATCGTTAATGAGCGCAATAAAAAGGGGTTCCCGTTCAATAGGTTTTGTGGGGCCGTCCTGCAATATAGATGCTGTTCACAAAATGCAGAACTCACCCTATGGATTGCTGCACATGTTCATGAGGGCGAATATCTTAAAGCTCGGACTATTTTGCATGGATACATTTGACTATCCGGGTTTGAAAATATTCCTGGAACAGAAAGGGTTTCCCCTGTCTTCCATTAAGGAAATGAAGATCCGGAAGGGAAAATTCATAATCAGATCGGAGTCAGAAGCCACATTTCCTTTAAGTGAACTTGATTTTCTCCGAAGCGGCTCATGCACCGTATGCACAGACCTGACAGCTGAGAAGTCCGACCTTTCATTCGGAAGCGTGGGATCAAACGAAGGTTACACTACAGTACTTGCACGAACAGGACTCGGTCTTGAACTCCTGCAGGACGCAGCCGACAGGGGCTACATCAAGGTAGAAACGCTTGAAAGACAGGGTCTTGACAGGGTTCTTCACCAGGCGAAAGCCAAGAAAGTGCAAATGTACATGATAAAGAAAAGAATTGAAACGGGGAAAGGTTTATGAATAAACGGAAGTATTCTGAAGCCAAACTAAATCATTGGAGGATAATAATTTCATGGGAAAAACAGGTATAACAAAATGGGGCAGAGTCAAAGGACGAAAAGGGAACATAATAATGGTCCCTGAAGCCGAACTCAGCCACAAACGCCCCGGCCCGATGCAGCGATATACTTCTGACGGCGCAAAGCGCAAGAAGATAGCCCGCTCACCAAAAGCTATTGTAAAAGGATCATAAATACGAACGCAGATATCAATCTGCGTTTATCCGCGTTCGGTTAATATATTACTTGAATAAAAGGATTGTATAATAGGCGGATTGCCTTTGCAGTCTGTCGGTTAGGATAAGGATATGTTATCAGGACCGTTTCAATTCCTTTTCAACGATAATATCAATATATTTTTTCGGGATTTCGGTACTCCTTTACTGGATAAGTTATTCAAGTTTTTAACCAATGCCGGCAGCGAGCCTGTCTATGTATTTCTTGCATCGCTCATATTCTGGTGCCTTAACAAAAAAACAGGTATCAGGGCTATGTATGTAATTTTATTTTCAGCATACGCTACACTTCTTGCCAAGAACCTGTTCGGTATGCCACGGCCTCCTGAATACCTTCACAAAGTCACTGAAAATGATTTTGGATTCCCCAGCGGTCACGCGCAGGTCTCATCCGGATTCTGGGGTTATCTGGGAATCCGAAGTAAAAGAAACCGGATCATCATAGTCGGAGCTATTGCAGTAATCCTTGTTTCATTGTCGCGTTTATATCTTGGCGTCCATTATCCTGGCGATGTGGCCGGAGGTATTATTTTTGGCCTCATGGTCGCATTTATTTCATATAAGGGAGAGCCTGGGATCCTGGGAATATTTAATAAACAAAGCCGCAATTCAAAATATCTTATTGCTTTGTTTCTCCCGTTAATACTTGTTTTAATAGCATCTTTGCAGGGACTTGTGAAAGAACAGATCGAATTGGGGCTTGTAATGGCTTCCGTAGGAGCCGGTTATTTATTGGAAGAAGAAACAATCAGGTTTTCAGATGTGAGAAATAAGGAACAGAAGGTTAAAAGGGCATTTATTGGCATTTTAATTTTGGGCTCGATTTACTTAATTTCAGAGATATTCTCCTTAACATTTCCTATTGTTGCATATATTAAATATGCTGCACTTGGATTTTCGTCGGTGTTTGTTGTCCCGTGGGTATTTATGAAGTTGGAAAAGGAGAAACTAACCGCTGATAAACGCAAATGAATGATCCTGTGGGAAAATCCCACCGCAAAGGATGCAAAGAATTGCTGCTATGCTTTACGCTCTGGTATGTAAAAATTAACAACTAACTTGTACGAACTGAAACGAACTCACGCTACCGGAGTTCGTAACAGTTTGTGTCAGTTCGTTGTTTTTTTGTTCATTTATGAACCAGAGGGTCATAGCCGACTTTGCGGTGACTCATGAAAATCCCATTGTGGATTAGTAAAACCATCATCATATATCAAAAATTGACCGCAATATCAGTAAAATATTCCGTTTTCTTTCCCTTATCCTTCGCATTGAATATGGGAACCATTTCTTACCATAAGGAATATAATCAACAACTACAAAACCTTTTTTAACAAGCTCATTTTTCAGCTCTTCCCTGACCCCATGAAGCATCTGGAATTCGATCTTCTTTTTATGAGCTTTGTTCGCTTCAATCGCTTCATTGACCAGGCGCTCATCATGGGTCGCAACAGCAAAAAACGGGCTCCTGTAGAACAGGAATCCAATGAGTTTTGAAAAATTAATTGTTACATCTGCACGGCTTGAATATGCGATTTTACTATTTTCTTTATAAGCGCCTTTTACAAGACGTATGATGCCGCCCATCGATGTAATTCTTCGGATATCATTTTCACTTCTTTTGAGGTTTGACTGGATCGCTATTCCTGCGTTTTTATATTTCTTAAAAACAGTGAGGTAAATATCGATCGTATCCTCTGTATAAGGTGAATTCTCCATATCGATCCATACGAAAATATCGTTGGCAGCACTTACGATCGTTTCCACATGGGATAAGCACAGGTTTTTGTCGATCCCGAGTCCAAGCTGCGTGAGTTTTATAGAAATAGAGGAGTTTAGTTTTGCATCTTTAATAGCCCGCAGGATTTCAAGGTTATCGATCTTGTTTTTCTCTGCTTCGTCTTTATCCCTGACATGCTCGCCAAGAAAATTGATTATAGAGCCAATGCCTCTATCGTTTGCCTTTTTTGCGCTTATGACAGCGTCGCCTAAGGTTTCACCAGCAATCCATTGGCGTGCAAACCTGATGAAGAAACTCATAACCCTTATGAAAAATGGGATTTGGTGTACTTAAGGGCTGTGATGGTTTGTTAGACATCAATTTGTGATGGTAAAGCTATTTTCCCCTCACTATCTTCAATTTTGCTCCATCTATCTCATATTCATACCATGAAGTAGGTTTTGATGACAGGCCCACCACTCGTATAAGATTCTTATCACTTTCCGTCCTGATCTCTATTACGCCGTCAAAAAGTTGTTTTAATGTCGCTATTGCCTGTTCGTCATGCATGCCGCTTTCTACCATATATATTCCCAGGCCCCCGGTAGATTTTATGCGGCCTGTAAAGACATGGAGGAACCTGAAAACGGTCTGGATATTTGAATACATTAAAATGGTTGAAAGTGAATTTATATGGAGCTGGTTTTTCGGGATATTTTTATTCGTTATGAATTCTTCGAAGTAATAACTGATCTTCACTCCAATTCCAGTCAGGTCGACCGGACTGCTTGCTATTCTGATATTCTCATCCTCTTTGATCTTACCACCAAGGGTTTTGCTTACGCAGTCGATTAAACCGATCCGGTCCAAAGGCAAATTCAATTTATTATCTGTGAACCATTCCAGAATATGAGGGGCTGATTCCCGGGTCGTTACGGTTATCACTGAATTCCCATTTATGGCTGCACCATGATACATGATAAAATTAAGGATCAACTCCTTTCCACTCATGGGAGGTCCGATCAACATAATATTCGAACCTTTTCTTATGCCCACGATTTCATCATCAAGTTCTTTGATTCCAAGTGTGTAGTCGCTCATTTATCCCCCTCACCTTTTCAACGATTCATAATTCCTTTTGCGTTCAAAGAGATCACAGAAAATCAATACAATACCAATTATGTTATCGCCATCCATCTTGATCGTTGAACCGATAATATCAACAGGAATTTTATTACCTTCCTTTGTCACCAATATTGTGTCCTCAGCAAGACCATAGAATTTTTCTTCACGGATTGCCTTTGTTACAGGATCTTCGATCTTTTTGTCAATATCTTCGCTAATAATGTTGAAGATACCTGCCAGTGGTTTCCCTGAAGCCTCATTTTGTTTCCAGCCGGTCAGGGCCTCAGCGATCGGGTTCATCAGTTTTATTGTTCCTTCCGGGTCCGTGGCGATCACAGCATCACCTATGCTTTCAATCACTGCTGAAAGCCATTGGTTTTTTTCCCGCAAAATTCTTTCACTTTCTTTTAATAGCTTCTCCATTTTGTTTTTATAGAAAGCAATTTCAAGGTTTATTTGTAATTCCCTGTCTTTAAATGGTTTTATTATGTATGCATAAGGCTCAGTGATTTTTGCCCGTTCAAGTGTTATCTCATCCGTATATGCAGTGAGATATATTACTGGAATGTCAGTAAAAGAATGTATTTTTAATGCGGCTTCAATCCCATCCATTTCGCCATACAAGTTTATATCCATTAAGACTAGGTCGGGATTATTTTCTTTAACCTTCGTGATAGCTTCTTCTCCTGAAGATACTACAACAGGGACAATATATCCTAAATTTTTTAATCTTCTTTGTATATCCATTCCAACAATTACTTCATCTTCAACAACCAGTATCTGTTTTTCTTCCGACATTTTATTCACCTTTAAAATTAATTTGAAATTCTGTTCCTCTTTCTCTATTTAGAATAATCTCACCATGAAGCTGATTTTCTGCAAGTGCATAGATTAGATGCAGACCCAATGATTTGGTATTTCGAATATCCATATCCCCTGGAAGGCCTATGCCGTCGTCACTTACTGAAAAATGGATCATATTACCATCCCTTTTTTGAAATACAATTTTAATTATGCCACGTCTATATTCCGGAAATGCATATTTTAATGAATTAGTAATAAGTTCATTTAGTATCAATCCGCATGGAACTGCATAATTAATATTTAGTGGAATATTATCAACGTCAATTTCTAATTCTGCATTGCCTTTCCTTCCATAAGAACCCATCAAGTTGGAAACCAGATCGTTGATATACTCCTGGATATTAATTTGTGCAAGTTTATCGGATTGATATAGTTTTTCATGAATAAGGGCCATAGAAAGTATCCGGTTATTAATATCATGAAAAATATCAAGATACTTTTGATCAATAATATTCTCGGACTGGAGCAAGAGAAGACTGGAAATAATCTGCATATTGTTTTTTACCCGATGATGAATTTCACGCAGAAGCGTTTCTTTCTCATGGAGAGAGTCTTGAATTAGCTTCTCAGCCTGCTTGCGCTCGGTGATATCCTGCACTACTCCAAACATCAAAAGAGGCCTTCCATCCCTGTCCCTAATAACTTCTCCTGTAGTATGAGTATATCTTACACAACCATCCGGACGGATAAGAGAATATTCTCCATCAAACAACGCATTATTATTAAGTGCATCATCAATGGCTTTATTGAACCACTCCCTGGTTTCATCGCTCAGAGTACTGACAACGGTTTCGTAGGTGGGAACAACTTTTTGAGGATCAAGTCCATAGAGCCGGAAAACCTCATCCGACCATACAACTTTGTTTGTTGCGATTTCCCATTCCCAGTTTCCGAAGTGTCCGATCTTTTCTGCTTTGGAAAAATTCTCTTTACTTTTTCTCAAAGTATTTTCCATACGCTTTCGCTCACTTATATCATGTGCCACGCATACTATGCCCCGGACATTTCCGTTATTATCACACATTATGGAAGCAGAAAAAATAATGTCTATTCCTACAAGACTTTTTTTAATATATTTTGATTCTACACTTTTGATACAATCTTTCTTATTATCGATATCACATTTCAAAATATTTGGAAGCAATTTATCTCCATCAATAAGCACCTTGCTGATTGGTTGGCCTATTAGCTCTTCTTCCCCATAATCAAGAAGTGTACTTGTGGTTTTGTTTATTTTTTGAATAATGCCATCCGGTGATACAACGATGAGGCTATCGTCCATGGAACCTACAATATTGTCGGTATATTCTTTGGATGAAATTATTTCTTCATTTGATTTCTTCAATTTTTCTATCATTCTATTGAATTCATTTGAAAGCTCACCAATTTCATCGTTTGAGTCAATATCGATTTTCATGTCAAGATTACCTTTTCCTATCTTGGCAGCCATATCCCTGAGTTTATTAATAGGGTTTGAGATATTTTTATCAATTATTATTCCAATGATCAATGCGAAAAAAATAGCAATCCCGCTGATTATGAAAATAATATTATAAAGAGAAGAAGCCTCCTGTTTTGCCTGTATATTATGTTTGCTTTGCAGATTAATTTCAATTGTTCCCAGTTCAAGGCCATTTTGACGGATGGCAGCAGAAACATCATCGAGCTTTCGTATCAATTCTTGGTGATTTTTAAAATCAAATTCTCCCGTTGTTTTTGTTTCATTATCATAAAGTTTAAAAAGTGAATCTGTAATAGATTGCAGCATGTCCGTTTTGGACTTTGTATCATTTAAGATCCTTATTGCATCTGGATCTTTTACTTTGCTTTCAATAATCACTATTTGTTCTCTTAAAGATGCGATTCTCTGAAGAACTTTCTTGCGGTCACTTTCGTTATGCAATGTTAAGAATAAAAATGTGTGACCTTCTGCCCTTTTTGCATAGCTGCTCACCTCATTAGATGCTTCTATTATGCTTCCGAAATGTTCTTCCCCTATTTCGTAGGAGTTTACAATACGGTTGTTGGCGTATAGTCCAATAATTCCAACCAGACCTACCAATAAAGAAATTATAATAAACGCTACGATTAATCTCTGTCTTATTTTCATTTTAGTACCATTTTATTTAAAATTTAAAAATCATTATTTGTTGATGAAAACATAAAATAAAATGATTTGATAAGGTTATAAACGGATTTGTGTAAAGGGTGTGAAAAATTCATTTATCATGGAGCATGCGCTTGAAACCTGGAATCTCATCATATCAATACAAAGTACAATCACAACAGCTGGCCCCACAATAAAATAGCGCATGGGCGCCAATAGAATCGGCTGACAGCGTTGTCATTCCTCGGCCAGCATGTCGATTACAAGGCCGCCTGATATGAAGGTGTTAGGAAAATTTAAAAATATTATTCTTCTGGAGTTTCCAGTGAAGCCAAATATTCCTCATAAGTTTCATTTGGTCTTCTTGTATATACAATCGCTGTGGTATCTTTTTGTTCTTTCTTTCCAGAACCAGAACTTCTTGAGATCCATCCACTTTTCTTTTTCTTCTTTTCTCGGCTTAATTTCTGGTGTTTTGAAGATGTTTGGTTTTTGTCGCTCATAATTTACCCTCTAGAACATGTTTGGTTTGTGAAGCTATAAAGGTGCTGAATTATCTTCCCGGAAATTATCAAACAGGCTGCATCCTAATGATTTAATAAAAATAATCCGAACATAAAAGATAAAATATTACAATTAAAGAAATAAAAAACGATTTCTTCAGGTTTACTCTTAACAAGACAAAAAATAATAAGAGATTCCATGGGACTTTTGCAGCCCATGAAGGAAGCCCTGGATACGATTGGTGAATTTTATGAAAACAGTACAAAAAGTAAAAGCAGTTAAGACTGAGGAACTTATTTCGGGAAAAGATAAATATAAAAGTACCCCACAAAGCTTATATATGATGATGTTGATTTATTAAGTATCAGTTGTCTAAATAGGTAATTTATAGAGTTTGGGGTTTTCCCCTCTGTGTTTGCTTTTTTTGGTAGATTGGTTAAAAATAACAGAGGTAATAATTTGTTAACAGAAGAAGATAGAATTTCTCCAGTCTCGCAAGGCGCTATCCACGATGTCAAGATCGATAGCATTGCAAGAGAAGGAGATGGAATAGCACATATACAGGGTTTAGTGATTTTTGTGCCGGGCACGAAAATCGGAGACCAGGTAACGATCAAGATCGAACGGGTAATGCAAAGATTTGCAATCGCAGCACTTACCGGAAAGAATTAAAATAATAAAAACAACGGAGATATATATATATGAGCAACGATAGAAAAAGCGACAGCCGCAGCAGCGGCGGATTTAGAGCAACAGGTCCAAGAGATATGCATATGGGCCCGAGAGAAATGTTCAAAACAACCTGTGCAGACTGTAAACAGGAAACAGAAGTACCCTTCAAACCATCCGGCGACAGACCGGTATATTGCAGGGAATGCTACCAGAACCACAGACCAAAGAGATTTTAATTAACATCGGGCACTGATAGCCGCCCACTTTTTTTTAGTATTTTTATATATTATTTATTAGCCTGAGGCTTAAACCTCCAATTCTTTCAATGTCTTTGTTATCTTATTCTCCAATTCCAGTATACGGAATATTGAAAAGATGTTATAATATTAAACTGTCTATCAATACGAATTGTAACTATCTCATTAAATTGGCATATTACAAAAAATCATACGCATATGTCTTATGACTGAAAAAAAGTATATATCTTTCGGATACTATGGAATCTAAAGGCATTACGCAGTGATTAAAAATGTATTCAAATCAGGGCATACTATGGTTACAATCCTTGCCAGGGTTTCTGTTAAAATAGTCTTTGCATCATTTGGGTTCAATTTATTTCAACTCTTGACTCTCAAGAATAAAGAAATAGTATAGCGGCAGCTATCCATGAAAATTCAAAAATGCATGAAAAATATAGATAAATCAAGGAAAAGTTGGTAGCAAAGTCATGAA
>CAVWCX010000004.1:0-91928 GCA_963753595.1 Candidatus Methanoperedentaceae archaeon
GTGAAAGGATCTGTATAGCGAAGGAATATGTCGCGAGGCATTAGTACGGGCTATACTGCCAGCGTTGTATATTACGTTTTGAAGAACGGGCCAGGGAGTGTACCCGAGTGGCGAGACTAATTGAAAGAGTAGTCGAAGCGAAAGCAATATGCGCGCAACACGTTGAGGCGCAGCGTATACAAGTGCGTGGAGTCACTAGAGTACGACCCGAATCCTAGCGATCTAGGCGGAGGCAGGTTGAAGCGTCTCGAAAGGGGCGTTGAGGACCGCAAGCGTTTTTGATTTGCAAATCATTCGCGTGATCCCCGTCTAGGAGTGAAAGGCTAATCGAGCTGGGTGATAGCTGGTTCCTTCCGAAACATGTCGCAGCATGACCTTGCTGGAGATCGTCGGCGAAGTAGAGCACTGATTGGGGAATCCTGGAGGGAAACCTCTAGCTCTCCTGTCAAACTCCAAAATCGCCGTCATCGTAGAAAGCGGGAGTCCGCACTGGTGGGTAAGCTAACAGTGCGTGAGGGAGACAACCCAGACCGTGGTTAAGGTCCCAGAGTGTCGGCTAAGTGTAAACACAAAAAGGGTGTCCCAAGCCCAAAACAACTGGAAGGTGAGCTCAGAAGCAGCTATCCTTTAAAGAGTGCGTAACAGCTCACCAGTCGAGGTTTGGGGCCCCGAAAATGGACGGGGCTCAAGCCGACCACCGATACCACGGGACACCGAAAGGTGATTCTGTAGGAAGGCGTCTCGTTTGGATAGAAGCAGGGCTGTGAAGTCCTGTGGACCATACGGGAACGAAAATCCTGGCAATAGTAGCACCAAAGTTCAGTGAGAATCTGAACCGCCGTAGGGGCCAGGGTTCCTCGGCAATGATTGTCAGCCGAGGGTTAGTCGATCCTAAGTCGTACCGTAATTCGAATACGACGAAAGGGAAACAGGTTAATATTCCTGTACCATTCAGTCATACCGCGCAAGCGGCCTGACGCCTCAGGGTAGGTCGAGCAGTGTAACCACGCTGTCCAAGCATCGAAATCTATGGAGTACCGTAATGGTGAGAAGTGGATGAATATGTGATGGTGTAAATCGATTGATTCCAGGGGACCGTGAAAATGGGACTGAATGTCCGTACCAAGAACCGACACTGGTGCCCCTAGTTGAGAAGACTAAGGCGTGTCGGCATAAACTGGCTAAGGGAATTCGGCAAATTAGCTCCGTAACTTCGGGATAAGGAGTGCCTGCCTTGAAGAAGGCAGGTCGCAGAGACCAGGGAGCACTAACTGTCTAATAACAACATAGCTGACTGCTAATCCGAAAGGACAAGTACAGTCAGTGAATCCTGCCCAGTGCAGGTACCTGAAAACCCGGTACAACGGGACGAAGGGCCTGTCAACGGCGGGGGTAACTATAACCCTCTTAAGGTAGCGTAGTACCTTGTCGCTTAATTGGCGACTTGCATGAATGGATCAATGAGTGCTCTACTGTCCCTAGTCAGAACCCGGTGAACTTTACATTCTAGTGCAGAGTCTAGAGACCCCTAAGGGGAAGTGAAGACCCCGTTGAGCTTTACTGCAGCCTGTGGCTGGGTTGTGGTTTTGGATGCGCAGTGTAGGTAGGAGGCGTCGAAACCTTCGCTTCGGCGAAGGTGGAGCCGACAATGAGACACTACCCTTCTGAGACTACGACCCTCACTCGGAGACGAGGACACCTATAGGTGGGCAGTTTGGGTGGGGCGCCACGCCCTTGAAAAGATATCAAGGGCGCCCAAAGGTTGACTCATGTGGGTCGGAAACCCACAGTGGAGTGCAAGAGCATAAGTCAGCCTGACTGGATTTCGCATAACAAGAAATCCTGAGACGAAAGTCGGGTCTAGCGAACCACTAAGCCCTCTTGATGAGGGCTATTGACTACAGAAAAGCTACCACAGGGATAACAGAGTCGTCGCCGGCAAGAGTACATATCGACCCGGCGGCTTGCTACCTCGATGTCGGTTCTTTCCATCCTGGCCGTGCAGCAGCGGCCAAGGGTGAGGTTGTTCGCCTATTAAAGGAGATCGTGAGCTGGGTTTAGACCGTCGTGAGACAGGTCGGTTACTATCTATTAGGGGTGTTTTGAGGTCTGAGGGTAAGTTGCATTTAGTACGAGAGGAACTGTGCAACGGTGCCACTGGTGGACCTGTTGTCTGGTAAGGCATCGCAGGGCAGCTACGCACTAAAGGATAAAAGCTGAAAGCATCTAAGCTTGAAACCTCACCTAAAAAGAGACCTCTTAAGGACTCTCGTAAAAGACGAGTTTGATAGAGTCGGGGTGTAAGCACCAAGGTGACGAGGTGTTCAGCCCGTCGACTACTAACGTCCAAGCTAGATTTTGTTTCACTACATTCGGGCGATATCCGGTGTTGCGCATTATACATGGTCTTTAACAAATCTTGGATGAATAACCGGGGTATTACCGTCATAAGCGAGTATAGCGGCCAAAGCGGCGGGGAAACACCTGTACCCATTCCGAACACAGAAGTTAAGCCTGTCAACGTTTTACACTGTACTAAGATGTGCGAACTCTCGGGAACTGTAGAAAGTCGCTATGCTCACTTATTTCAACTGATTTTTCAACTGTTAATTTAAAATAATATATTTCGTTAATTCAGAAATCAAATCACAATAAAATATATATATATTCATAAGTCACCTGGATGAATAACCGGGGTATTACCGTCATAAGCGAGTATAGCGGCCAAAGCGGCGGGGAAACACCTGTACCCATTCCGAACACAGAAGTTAAGCCTGTCAACGTTTTACATTGTACTAAGATGTGCGAACTCTCGGGAACTGTAGAAAGTCGCTGTGTTCACTTATTTCAACTCATTTTTCAACTGTTAATTTAAAATAATATATTTCGTTAATTCAGTAATCAAATCACCATAAAATATTGATACATAGAAACCCAGTGTTATTGGTATCATGAATGGCAAACCAGGTGTGACCCATATATCTTTGATCAAACCCTTATCGGACATTTTCTTAAGTTCATTCATAACATTATCATCAATTTCCAATCCTCCCCTTTTAAAATAAAAATTGATTTTATCATTTATCTTTTCAAATCCCTCGATCATTTTAATGTGCTTCTTATTTGAAAGTTCGCTGATTCTGGTTTTATAACCTATGAAGGCATACAATGGTTTATCGATATGCAAACCCATTTTTGAAACATTGTAAAAGGCCAGGCTTAAAGGAACAACGATCGTGAGAAGCACTGCATTCTCAAATATCCCGAAGGCAAATAAATTACTGAAAAGCGGTAAAGGATCATTAAGAGGGAAATCATATCCAAATAAACTAAAATCCGGATATGATGGAAAGAATAAAGATAGAACGATAAGCGATTTTGCGTCAGCTCCTCCAAAAACACCAATTTGGAATAAAAGATACACAAAAATAAAAATCAAACCGGTTGAAATAAGTAGTAGAAAGAGATAACCAATTCCATAGATCCAGATGTCATAAGCAATAAAAAGAGCTCCACCTGCAAGCATCATAAGCCATAATTTATTTGTAACGCGGCGGGTTTTGATATCTGAATAACATGAATATAGTAAAAAAGGTGTGCAAAACAATATTTTTAATATATCCAACATATTCTTTTCATTGTTTTATATACTTATAAAATTATGCCTCTCGGAAGGCAAACTATTTAGACGAAAATACCAATATACATCCACTCAACATGCCGTCGTGGCTTAGCTCGGTAAAGCGGCTGATTCGTAATCAGCAGATCAAGGGTTCAAATCCCCTCGACGGCTTTAAACATCTGAAAAGTTGTTAATCCTGTTATTATATGTCAAATAGCAATGAAATGAAATCCAGAATTATTCTCCATGTTGACATGGATTATTTCTTTGCCCAATGTGAGGAGAGGGAAAATCCGAAAATAAAAGGAAAGCCCGTTGTTATTTGCGTTTATTCAGGCCGGGGCGGGGACTCTGGCGCTGTAAGCACGAGCAATTATGAAGCGCGTAAATTTGGTGTGAAGGCCGGAATACCGATCAGCCTTGCAAAAAAATTAGCTCCTCATGCAATATTCTTACCAGTAAATATGGAACTATACCACACTATATCAGATGATGTGATGGAGATATTGAAAGAATATTCTGATAAAATTGAGCAGGAAAGTATAGATGAAGCATTTTGTGACCTGACAGAAAAAGTCAATGATTTTGAGGAGGCACAGAAGCTTGCCATACAATTAAAAGATGAAATAAAACAGAAAGTTGGTTTGACATGTTCGGTCGGGATAGGCCCAAACAAACTTGTTGCCAAGATCGCATCGGATCACAACAAACCGGATGGCTTGACTGTTGTGAGGCCGGAAGAAGTATTACAGTTCTTGGGACCTCTAAAGATCACTGACCTGATCGGTGTTGGTAAAAAGACAGGAGAAAGACTGAACGAACTTGGAGTTAAAAATATCGCAGATTTATCCAAAATAACAGCAGACGCACTTATTCGGGAGTTCGGACATGCGAAAGGTATCTGGCTGAAACAGGCTTCACAGGGGATCGATGATTCACCTGTCAGGGAGCGTTCCGGTACAGGACAGATTGGACGGATAATTACATTGAAGGAAAATACTAAAGACTTGAATACGATATTTGATGCAGTGGATCAACTTTCATATGATATTCATATGAAACTGCAAGCAAGGAAGCTCAGTTTTAGATCGGTTTCATTTATTGCCATTTCTTCAGACTTAAAAATCCACACCAGGAGCCATACACTTCCCGCATCCGCAAAAGATCCCGGGACGATCAAAACCTATGCCCATGAACTTGTTAAAGCCTTCCTTGCAGAAAATCCAGTTGTTCTTCGACGGGTTGGGATACGGGTTGCAAATCTGGCGGAAGAAAAAGGCCAGAGAACGCTAGGGGAGTTTTGATATATTTGTGGAACGACATGCAGGACATTCAATATAACGAACAGGCAGCCCTTTAAACTTATTACCACAATCCCTGCAGGTGCATTCGTCCAGATGCATGTCTCTCAAAGCATTTATTTTATATTCGTCTCTGGCATTACTCATTTTTTTAACTCTTTTTTATTTTTTTTTTCCAATATCTATGATGTTGCTTTTGCTCGTTCATCATGCGACATATTAGCTAATTTCTCAACTTCTTTTATATCCAGGTTAAGTCCCCTGGCAACACGACTGCCATAATCCGGATCTGCTTTGAAAAATAGTGCAGTCTGGCGCAATTGTATACGCTTTTGCGACCCGCCAAGATGGCCAATAATATTTCCTGCCAGATTCTCACGATCCTGATCTGTCATTACATCACGATACAAATTTCCCGGCTGGACAAAATCATCGTTGGGATGGGTAAATTTGTAACGATCTGTAAATCCAGATATCTCAAAAGGCGGTTCTTTTAAAGAAATGTCTGGCGAAGGCCCATTAAAGCTATTCGGCCAGTAATTCGGGCCGCTGCCGCCGTTTGGATCATTACGCATGAATCCATCACGCTGATAGCTGTTTTCACGCGCATTTTTCGGGGCATTCACTGGCAAAAGGTGGTAGTTGGGTCCCAGCCTGTGCAGATGTGTATCATGATATGAGAAAAGACGGCCCTGGAGCATCTTATCGGGTGAAGCGGCAATCCCCTGAACAAGGTTTCCCGGGCCGAATGCAGCTTGCTCAACTTCTGCAAAATAATTTTCAGGATTGCGGTTCAAAACCAGCTTACCGACATTAATAGGTGGAAAGTCAGTATGAGGCCAGACTTTAGTTACATCCAGGATATCAAAACGGTAATCTTTAGCCTGCAAAGGAGTCATTATCTGCATCTGGAGAGTCCATGATGGGTAATCTCCCCTTTTTATAGCCTCATATAGATCTCTTGTAGCATGGTCAGGGTCCTTTGCTCGCATGATCTCAGCTTCCTGTCGTGTGAGATTCTTGATCCCCTGGTCTGTCTTAAAATGATATTTAACCCAGAAATATTCGTTATTCTCATTATACCACTTGTAGGTATGACTACTATAGCCATTCATGTTCCGAAATGTAGCTGGAATGCCACGATCTGAAAAGAGAATGGTTACCTGGTGTATGGATTCAGGTGTCAGGGAAAGGAAATCCCAGAACATATCCGGATCCTTGCAATTGGTGGCAGGGTTACGCTTCTGTGTGTGTATGAAATCCGGGAATTTTAACGGGTCACGTATAAAAAAAACCGGTGTATTGTTTCCGACAAGATCATAGTTACCTTCTTCGGTATAGAACTTTATCGCAAATCCCCGTGGATCACGCTCGGCATCTGCTGATCCTTTTTCTCCTCCCACAGTTGAAAACCTGGCAAATACTTCAGTTCTCTTGCCAATTTCAGATAGGAATTTTGCTTTTGTGTACCTGGTTACATCTGCCGTAACCTCAAAGTATCCACCTGCTCCAGCCCCTTTTGCATGCACTACACGTTCAGGGATACGTTCTCGATCAAAGTGAGCCAACTTCTCCAGGAGGTGAACATCCTGCATCATGACAGGTCCCCTCTCTCCCGCTGTGAGGCTATTCTGGTCATCAGCTACAGGTATCCCAAAAGCAGTCGTTAATTTATTTGTCTTGTTCTTGTTTGTCATGTTAACTCCCTCTTAATTATTTGATTCAAAAAACTTCCACTTGATAATATGGTATGGTAAGCTGTATATATAATTCTTGGCCTCCAACAGAACAAAATCGCAATTTGTTTGCCCCCACCAGGAAATGATTATGCTAGCAGGAAATTTTAATAGCTTGCACTCGTTAAGAGGCTTTATGAGCCCGATCTCAAGACGATATTCCTTGAAAATCATTCTATGTATCCTTGCAATTGTATTTTTGATCGCTGTGGCACCAAATGATAAGCAGCTGGGCTCGATCCTGAAAATAATATATCTTCATGGAGCTGTCACAATAACAGGGTTGCTTCTATTTTGTGCAGTTGGCGCCGTGAGCCTTTTTTCATTTTTCAGGAAAGAAAGATCAAGCATTTCATTGTTGTTTGCCCTGGAAAAAACAGCAATTATTTTCTGGTTTGCATCTTTTGTCCTTGGAAGTATATCATCAAAACTTGCATGGGGTGGAGTATTGTGGAGCGAGCCCAGGTTTAAAGCAACCATCATTATTCTCTTGATATCTGTTGGTGTCTATTTTATCTCTACTGCAATTAATGGTATGGCAACTTATCTTGGGCCGGGTCTTTGCATTTCGGTATGGGTCATGTTGTTAAATGCAAGAAGGGTCCTGCATCCTGAAAATCCCTTTTTAGCGTCTGAAACACTGATTCAGTTCTTCTTTATCATCATAACTGGAATTTTTTTGGTTATTTCTGTGCTGATGGTGCGGTGGATGATGGCGACGTCTGAAAATTCGGTTAGTTGATAGGATATTGGAAAAAAGTAAATTTACGGTTTCGGAAGATTACATTCTTTGCCATACTTAATGCCCCAGGAAGTCCACAAAACCCCGAGAATCGCTGCCGCCAGGAGTAAGGCAACCAGAATAACAGCGATCTGCTGAAAAAGGCTGAATGATGATGCGAAAAATGCAACATAAATTATCGCAAAAATCAACAAGCCAAAGAAAATTATTATTGATACAACGACTCTTGATGTAAGTCCAGGCGGAATTTCCAGATTTTCATTATCGTTCATATTTAATATGCCCCCTGTTTTTTCCGATGTCGGTTGGTAATTAACCACTCTTATGGTAAGTACTTGATTCTGATACCATATAAAATTAACTTAAATCTATTTTTTCACAGGAAACAGTTATTTATTCGTGACATAATTGTATCAAGAAGGAAACTTCCCGCCAAATACTTGAGAGGATAATGATGAATATCTCAAATAAAGAACATTGGAATGAAATCTATGAGGCATTAGATCCGGATGAGCTGACATGGTATGAAGAAATTCCTGCACCTTCTATGAAATTACTGTCCAAATGCAATATTCACAAAGATGAACCCATATTAGATGTGGGGGCAGGCGCATCAACATTTATCGATTATCTTATTGATCAGGGATTCAAAAATATCATTGCTGCTGATATTAGTGAAATAGCTTTGAACAAGCTAAAAGAAAGATTGGGTACAGAAAAAGCCTCCTTAGTGAGGTGGATAGTAGATGATATTACTCAGCCAGCTCATATCCAGAATTTAAGAGATATTGCGGTGTGGCATGACAGGGCAGTTTTACATTTCTTATTAGAAGAAGATCAGCAGCAAATGTATTTATCCACTCTGAAGAAAGTGATCAAAAAAGGCGGTTATGTTATTATCGCTGCCTTTTCATTAAAGGGGGCAAAAAAGTGTAGCGGCCTGGATGTAAAAAATTATGACCAGAACATGCTGGCGAAATTCTTGGGCGAGGATTTTACGCTGCTTGAATATTTTGATTATACATATTATATGCCTTCGGGTGAGCCAAGACCATACATATATGCTTTATTTCAAAACCAGTGAATTGAGCAATGCCGCTATTTTTGAAAGAAAAAGTAAAAGAATTGCACTATTTTGGTTTCATATTTTCGATGCAGCCACTTCGCATCACTTCCCGATATATTAATAATCCTCCTGCTCATTAAAGCCCCCTGATACCAATGATAAGAACTCATTACTCAAACCAGATAACCCCGGAAATGAACGGCAACAGCGTCACTGTTTGCGGATGGGCGCATGAGATACGCGACCTTGGCGGAATTATGTTCCTTGTTGTGAGGGACAGGGAAGGACTGATACAGGTCACGCTTTTTAAGAAAGCTATTGATAATAACGTGCTTGAGGTCGTTAAAAGCATAAGCCGCGAATCGGTCGTGTCGGTTACCGGAACTGTCAAGAAAGAGGCAAAAGCGCCAAACGGTTATGAACTTGTCCCGACGGCAGTTACCATACTTGGAAAAGCCGAATCACCGCTTCCAATGGATACCACGGGGAAAGTTGACGCAGACCTTGATACCCGCCTGGATGTGCGCTTTATGGACATGCGGCGCCTCAGGACAACATCAATTTTCAGGCTTCGTAACCTTCTTCTGAAAAGTATCCGCGAATACCTTGACAGGGAAGGTTTTGTGGAGATCACAACCCCAAAAGTAGTAGCTACAGCAACAGAAGGAGGAACAGCGCTTTTCCCGATCACTTATTTTGAACGCGAAGCATTTCTCAACCAGAGCCCGCAATTATTCAAACAGCTTATGATGTCAGGAGGACTTGACCGCGTATATGAGATCGGGCCCAATCTTCCGGGCTGAGGAACATGACACAAGAAAACACCTGAATGAAGCTACATCTATTGATATTGAAGCAAGTTTCATTGACAACGAAGATGTAATGGTGATACTTGAGAACCTTGTAAATTATGTTTACAAATACGTTGCAGAAAATGGCCAGGTATATTTGAAAAACCTGGGAGTTGAGATAAAAATACCTCAGCTTCCCTTCAAGCGAATAACCTATACTGAAGCCATCAAGATCGCGAAAGATCATGGCGAACAGATCGAATGGGGCGACGACCTTTCAACAGAATCCGAACACTCCATAGGGAGAACCATCGGTGAGCATTATTTCATTACTGACTGGCCTTCTAAGATCAAACCATTCTATGCTTTGCCATATGCAGATAAACCGGAACTTTGCAGGGCTTTTGATATGATGCACCCGCGCATGGAGCTTTCTTCAGGCGCGCAGCGCGTTCATGATCCTGAATTACTGCGGGAAAGGATAACAGCGCAGGGATTGAATGCCGATGGTTTTGATTTCTACCTCAAGGCTTTCAAATACGGTATGCCGCCCCATTCCGGCTGGGGAGTAGGAGCAGAACGCCTGCTAATGACAATGCTCGGAATTGAAAATATCCGCGAGGTCGTATTATTCCCGCGTGACAGAAGGCGGTTATCTCCATAAATTATTTAACTTAAAAGTATGTTTATGATGCGAAGAGTCAAGATTTACCAAAAACTATTTGACCATTTTAACCGTTAAGAGAAAGAGGGATTTAGATGAGCACTGAAAGGGATATCATAATAGAAAGGCTTGAGCAAAAACTGGCTGCCAGGGATAAAGAATTCACACAAATGCAGGAAGCATTGCGGGAATCCATTGTTATTGAAATGGAAAAACGTTTTACTGATAAAATAAAACTTCGGGAATCTACACTTGAAGACATGAGGGCAAAATTTGGCGAAAAGATCAATGAGATAATCCAGATGAATAAATCCCTCCGGGATTCAGTGATGGAGAAAAAAAATATTGAAACAAGTTCATTGCGCCATTACGAGACCCGTATGGAAAAGATGGAACGCAGGCTCATCGAGCTCAATAGCGCTTATGATGGTGTAATGAAAGAGCTTCTTGACCAGAAATCGATACTCCAGGAAATAAGACCAACGAAACCCAGGGAAGAAACCAGGTCAAGACAAGAAGCCAGGCAAAAAGAAGAGTCCAGGCCAAAAGAAGAACCAAAACGTAGAGAAGAGGCAAAGCCTGCTGAAAAGGAAAGGCCAAAAACCCAGTACATTATAGCAGATAATTATGTTCCCAAAGAAAAGAGAAAACAAGCGCCAATAATCGAAGCTGACGAAAAGCCCATTGATGCTGAAGAAAAGGCAAGAGAACTGCAGAAAGAACAACTTAAAAAACCTACGACAAAAAAAAGTGAAAAGATAATGGAAGGAGTGGAAATAAGCGAGACCTTGAAAAGAGGTAAATAGTGCATATCAAAGAGATAGAGCTTCAAAACTTCAAATCCTTTGGAAAAAAAGTAAAAATACCTTTCTTTGATGATTTCACGACCATTTCCGGCCCAAACGGAAGTGGTAAATCAAATATAGTCGATAGCATCCTTTTTTGTCTTGGTCTCTCAAGTTCCAGGGTTTTGCGGGCAGAGAAACTTACAGATCTTATTTTTAATGGTGATACAAAAGTAAAAAGGGATTTTGCCCAGGTTACAATACATTTTGACAACACTGACAGGGAAATGCCGGTGGATTCAGACGAGATAGTCATAACACGCAAAATAAGACGCACAGAATCCGGTTATTACAGTTATTATTATTTTAATGAAAAAGCAGTAAGCTTAAATGATATTCATAATTACCTTTCAAAAGCCAAGATAACGCCGGAAGGTTATAATGTGGTCATGCAGGGGGATGTCACAGCTATAATTGAAATGACACAGACCGAAAGGCGAAAAATCATAGATGAGATAGCAGGCGTTGCTGAGTTCGATGAGAAAAAAGACCAGGCTCTGAATGAACTGGATATCGTGCGTGAAAGGATAGAACGGGTAGATATCATACTTGCTGAAGTCGATGACCAGATGAGCAAACTAAGGCAGGAACGTGACCAGGCCTTAAAATACCAGTCGCTTCGTGATGAAAAAAGAAAATATGAAGGTTATATTCTTCTCGCCAGGCAAAAAGATGCAAAGTTGGAACTGGAAAGACTAGGCGGGGAATTGCAGGATAAAGAGACAAAAAAAATTGATATCATAAAACAAATTGAAGATCGCCAAAAGGACCTTCTCGAGATCGAAGAAAAGCTAACCGGCTTGAATTCATTAATTATCCGGAAAGGTGAGAACGAACAGATAACCCTCAGGAAAGAGATCGAATCCATAAGGGGTGAGATATCCCGCTGCATGAGCACGATCGAACTTGCAGAAAATGAGATAAATGATATCGACTCCCAGAAAAGGAAAGCTTTCCTTGATGTGGATGCTGTCCAGGGCAAAATAAAGGAATTTGATGCTAAACTGAAAGAAGAAACCCAGCGCAATGAAACTATTAAAGGAGAGGTCAGCAATAAAAATTCACAACTTCTTATTTTAAAGAGCAAGATATCAGAAGTGGATGCAAAGTTTGTTGAGATCCGTGACAGGCTAACAGTTGCAAAGCTTGGTCTTGAGACCCTGAAGAACGAAAAAAATGAATTGATGCGTGAGGAAGACCGCCTGCTTGATTCTGCCCGCAGGAAATCCTCAGAAAGCAGGGACAGGGAGCTGGAGATTGAGGATGCCGTCTCAAAAATGAAGTCTGCTGGATTTTGACGCTGCAAATGCAAAGGCTGGTATCGAAGAAATAAGCGGCAAGAAACGTGAACTTTCACGGGATATGATCGACCTTGAAAAAAACAGGGTGCAGATAAAGAGCGTAATTTCCGATATCGAGAATACCCTCAGGACGTTCCACCAGGAATATGCAAAATCAGAGGCGCGTATCCGCGCTGCTGCTGAGATCAGTTATAGCGGGCCTGTTGATGCAATTCTCAAGGCGCGAAAGGACAAGGAATTACCCGGTATTTATGGCACGATAGCAGAACTTGGCAAAGTCGATAAGAAATATTCTGTTGCCCTTGAGATAGCAGCCGGTGGGCGTTTGCAATCGGTTGTGGTTGATTCGGATGAGGATGCAGCCCGTGCGATCAATTACCTGAAAGAACGACGCCTTGGCAGGGTGACATTCCTGCCCCTTAATAAGATGGAAGGGGCACAAAAAATGTCACGGACCGAAAAAGAAGGCATCATTGATTATGCTATTAATCTTGTTAATTATGATGCAAAATTTGACCCTGCGTTCTGGTATGTATTCAGGGATACAATTGTATCGGAAAATCTCACCACTGCAAGGCGGCTTATGGGAAATAAGCGATTAGTGACGCTTGACGGTGAACTCCTGGAAAAAGGCGGGGCAATGACAGGAGGTTCGATTAAATCAAGGCTTTCATTTGCAAGCGGTGAAGAAGATAATATCAAGAAGATCGCGGAACAGATATCAGAATACGAGGGCAGGCGAAAATCCGCCGTAAAAAAACTTGAAACACTGGAAGAACATCTTTCCGGGATCAAGTCAGAATCTGCTGGTTTTGATAATGAGGTCACAAGGTTAAAGATGCAATTAACTGAGATCGAGGGACGCGGCACCCGTTTAACTGAAGTTATCGAAACAAGGAACAGGGAACTTAAAGAGATCGAGGCTGCCCGCATAAAGATCAAAAGTGACATGGATAATGTGGAAAGTCAAAAACGGGAGAAAGACGCAGCGATCAATACCATACTTGAAGAAATCGGTTCGATCGAAGTATTATTGAAAGGCTCGCAGGTTCCTGAACTTAACAACAGGGCAACACAGATCGAAGAGGAGATCCAGAGGCTTGATAGCAGGATCCGGGATATTGAAGCAGGGATCAATTCAGTAACACTTGAGCGTAAATATGCACAAGGTAAGATCGAAGAGACGCGGCAGAGGCTTCTGGAACTTGATACAAAGAAAGAAGAACACCGCGTGAAGATAACTGGTTTGAAGGAGAGCATCAAGACGTTTGAATCAGACCTGAATCTAAAGAGATCAAGGGAAAAAGAATTGGGCGGGGAACTTCTGGAGCTTCAGGATAAAAGGGCGCTGGTACAGAAGGAACACTCATCATTGAAAGACAGGCTCCTGGATACAGAACGGCTGAAAATCGATATCGACAGGACTTTGCAGGCATTATATTCAACAAAGGATGCATTGACCGAGCAGATTATCAAGCTTGATAATGAAATTGCAGGGCTTGGAATAGAACGAAATGAAGATATACCGTCATCTGAAGCGATCACCCAGAGAATTCAGGCGCTTACAAGGGCGATGGAGAAACTTGAACCTGTGAACATGAGGGCGATCGATGAGTATAACGAGGTGGAGAACAGGCAAAAAGATCTTAAATCAAAACGCGACATACTGTTCAATGAACGGGAAGAGCTGTTGATCCGCATCAAGAAGTATGAGGAACTCAAGAAAGAATCATTCATGGAGACTTTTAATGGGGTTAATGAGCAATTCAAACAGGTCTTTGCGGAATTATCTGAAGGGACAGGCTCTCTTTTCCTTGAAAAACCGGATGAGCCGTTCACAGGCGGGATGACCATAAAAGCCCAGCCCTCAGAAAAGACATTGCAACGCCTTGAAGCCATGTCTGGCGGTGAAAAGAGTTTGACCGCATTGTCGCTTCTGTTTGCCATCCAGCAATACAGGCCGGCGCCTTTCTATGCGTTTGATGAAATCGATATGTTCCTTGATGGCGTGAATGCTGAAAGGGTAGCAAGGCGCATCCACAAATCCGCTGGCAATGCGCAGTTCATCGTGGTCTCGCTGAGAAAACCAATGATCGAGGCGGCCAAACGTACCATCGGGGTCGCGATGCAGGAGAATAATATATCTAGTGTGACCGGGATCAAGTTGAATTGAAATTTAATCCCTGAAATTGAATTTATTCATCACATTGCCTATCGATTTATGGGGGGATTTGTTACCAAGCCCTTTCTTTTCCAATGGTAGAAATTAAAAATCAATAGATTTCAGGATTATGCCGCAGATTTCCTGTAATTTATCCATCATATGGAATATTTTTACAGCCATAAGCCTTTTGTATAAGTATTGTATTATGATAAGTATAGTGATAATGTAGATGAACGTGCTTAATTGCGGACAGTCAGGGCTATATCGCACAATCGGGCTTAGCTCCCCTAAATATTCAGTATATATAGAGACATCCTCGCAATTGTTTGTCAAAGGCACAATTTTCATAATGGGGGGGCAATGAGAATAATTAATTTTTTGAAAAACGATAATGCCCAGGTAAATATAGATTATATAGCAGGGATAGGAATATTTCTTCTTTCAGTTTTTTTTGTTTTCCAGTTCATTAATAGTATATTTATTCCCTTTCAATCAAGCTCCGACCAGGTTACGCTTGCTGCGGACAGGGCAGGAACCGTACTTGTTGAACGTATGCTTCATGCAGATAAATCAACTGAATTAAATGTTATAGACCAGGGTAAATTATATTATTTCAATAATACGAGATTCAATTATTCAAACATGGCCAACTATAATGCCGCACTTCTGGAAATTGGTTTATCCAGCAGTGAATCCTCGTTTAATATGAATATGACAGTTGCAGGTCTCACTGATCCGGACAAACCGGTGAACCAGAGCGGCCCTGCTCTTCCAAAAACAACTGATATCGGGCAAATTAAACGCATAGTACTGATCATAAATTCCTCTACCGGTTATAATGAAACAGCTATTCTTTCCGTGAGGGTGTGGTAATCGTGTTCGATGAAAAAGGCCAGATGCATACCCTTGAAGGAGTGGCTGCCGCCACAATAATGCTTCTTGTTATTGTATATGCAATTGATGCGACATCGATGACGCCGCTTACATCTTCAACAGCGAACGTGCATGTGGAAACCGAACTTCAGGTCCTCGGCCAGGATATTTTAGGGGCGCTTGATTATGCTGAACCCGGATATAATTCAAATTTAAAGAATGATGTACTTGTATGGGGTGGCAAAGAATATATCTGGAACGGAACAAATTATATGGAAAAAGGGAATGCTGTAGACCAGAGCAATCTTACAAATAATCTGACGAAAATCCTGAAATCCACTCTTATCGTACAAGGCATTGCCCATAGTGTGGAGCTTACTTATCTTACAAACAATGGGACTTCTTTAATAACCCAGAAAATGATTTACAATGGGAATCCTTCAGACAACGCCGTGATAGTTTCAAGGAAAATCGTATTACATAACAGTGATAACTCAATTAATACTAATAATAATCTTTTAAAGGATATCGATCCTTCAACCGACCTTTATAATATTGTGGATGTCAAACTTGTTTTATGGAGGATGTGATGGGAATAATAGAAAACGAGCGCGCCCAGTTTATGCTCCTTGCGGGTTTTATCATTGCGATAGGTCTTGTTATTACTACGGTTATGCTCAATAATATCATTTTTGAAAGCAATATGGCCGGGGAAGCAGGAGGAGATTCCATAAAATATAATGTAGTGAACCTCATGCGAATAAGCGGGGATGAAATGAAAAGCGCATACAGGAATGCATCGGAGCAAAATCCTGCCATGAAGGTTAGCAATTTCACCAGACAAATGCAAAATTTTAATGGAAACTTATCACTAATTTATGCGCTGCATGGTGAAGTCGTGAATTTGAGCTGGGATATAAGTAACTGGAACAGCACTCGCTATGCGAATTTAACAGAGAACGGGACTGCAAATGGCGCAGGGAACTGGACTGTAATTGAAAATGTGAGCAGCAGCAGTATCTCCATGAATGTAACTGTAACCAGCGGTATGTTTCAAATCATGTTGAAAAATACATCATCGAGTTTGATAAATCTTACCGCTGGCACACATACAGGTTTAATTTTTGCAAATTCCACTATTGCAGATCCATACTCAATTTCTTTTATTAATGGCTCAAATGCATACGGTAATTATACTATCGCAGGTATAGCTTCCGGTAAAAACTTCAATCGCTCCCGGGATTACATCTTGAACGCCACAATAGTTTTTTCCTCCAGCGATACACTCGCCAATATCACTATTCCTGTATCGGTACCGTGGTGATAATATGAAAATAAAAAATTTATTAAAAAATGAGGATGCAGTATCCATCTCAATAGGTTTTATACTAATGTTCTCAATTACAGTGCTGGTTTTTTCCGGGATCATTCTTTCTTTTTATTCACTCTCCGGGCAATCCCGTGAAGCAGCAATGAGGGCAAGTTTTGATATCCTTGGAAGCGGATTTGCCGCAAGGGTAACTTCCATGGATACTCTTGTAAATATTACCGGATCAAACGGAGGAAATGTTAACCAGCTGGAATATGATTTTTCAATTCCCGCATACATTGCAAATGAGGCTTATGGTATTAATATAACCAGGGAAAAGATATTATTGGATGCGGAAAATGATGCAAAAGCCTGGATACCCTTCAATTCTTCTTCTAATATAAATGAACAAATATTCAGTAATGCCCAGGACTATACACTGAGCTACGATAACAATAATAATTCAATGAAAATACAACAATGAAAAGAATAAATTTTTTATCCTCGGAAGATGCAGTCTCTGAAGTAATTGACTTTGTCACGATCCTCGGGATACTTGTGCTTTCCATCGGATTGATAGGAGTGGCAGGGTACCCGATCGTAGAGAATGCCCAGGAAGCGAACCACATAGAAAATACAAGGCAGAGTTTTATTGTACTTGCTAATAATGTCAATAAAGTTGTGATGGGGCAGGCACCATCACAGAATGTGGAATTGAAAATGTATGGTGGATCACTAAGTGTTACGGGAAGTAGTACGATCAATATTACAGCAAATGTAACCAACATATCGGGTAATATTGAAAGAATACCTCTCCTTTATGATACGAAAATGCGAAGTATTGAAAGTATTGTGGGAGATACTGTCATCGCCTATGAAGGTACCGGTGTATGGGTGAAGTATCCAAACGGTAATACGATTCTTATTTCAAAACCGCTCATAAACAACCAGAGCAATATGCTTATAATTCCTGTAGTTTCAATAGATGGTACATCCTCTGTGGGCGGCAGTGGTATGAGCAGGGTAACGGCGAAGGGTGTTCCGACTGTTACTTTGTATCAAAACGTGAGCGATATAATAGTAACTATCAACAGCAGTTACTCAAATGGATGGAAGAACTATGTTGACAGCAAAATGCCAGGGATTTTCTGTTTTTCAACCGGCTCACCGGGAGAGTGCACAGAACCACCACTTAATATTGCAAAAAATATAACTTTATATATAATAAATATTAAACTGAAATCAGAGGTTGTATGAAACTACTAAATTCACAGAGTGCAGATGCAGAAGTCATAGGTCATGTCATTATCCTGTCCATTACTATTCTTGGAATAGGCATGATTACGATTTTCGGTATACCCGCCATTTACACCTTAGAAGATATGGCAAATTCTAAGAATGTGGAACAGGCATTCACTGTACTGGACTCCCGGGCGAGCAGGGTAACATTGGGCGATTCGCCGCTTCAAATAACAAATATTAATCTTGGAGGCGGTACCATGACAGTAGAGCCGAACAGTTCAGATAATCCAAGTTATATGGTTGTAAATAGCACTTCTTTTAATTTTACTATTCCTATGGGAAAGATAAAATATGATCTTGGTGACAGGATAGTAGCATATGAGGGCGGCGGTGTATGGGCTATGTATCCAGGCGGCGGCACCGTTATGCTTTCTCCCCCCGAGTTTCATTATAACGGCTGGACTTTAACTCTTCCCGTAATTAATATTAGCGGCAATGCGTCAATAAGCGGACAGGGGACAGCAGTAGTTTCTATAAAAAAGAATTCAATTGGTATTCTGTATCCAAATTCCAGCTGGCCGACTAGAATAAATCCATTAAATACCAGCGATGGAAAACTCTATGTATATATTAGAAGCGATTATTATAATGCATGGGCTGATTATGCAAAAACCCTGGGATACACAAAGGTCAGTACTGATTCTCATGGTGCGAATATAGAACTTACAGTTGTGCCTTCAAATCTGGGAACTATCATGACATTGGGCTTTCCCCAAACATACAGGGGACTAAATTCAACTAACCAGACCCCTCTGGATAATTATAGCTTCAACATAGAAGATGATAAATTGAAATGGGATATTCGGGCAAAATCCGGAAACAAGACATTAATATTTCATTTTAATGCTAATAGTGGTGGAAGCCCTGTTACACTTCAAATTGGTTATCAAGATGGGGATGATGATCATACAGAAACATGGGAGGGATCTGATATGTTTACTGCGCAGGGAGGATTCTATAAAATAGATCTGCTGGACAAAAGTAAGAACTTGAATTACACAGATGTTCCTGATGTTGGGACTAATAATGGGGCAGCTTGCACGCTTTATGGCAGTAAGATCAGTGGTATTGTTGAGCCGGATTTTTCCTGGGATGATAAAGTTATAAATACAAGTGTAAGTAATCCTGACAGAACCCAGTCCCTTTATAACATAACACAGCACTATTTCTGGAAAATGTCGCAAGAAGGAGATATTACCTTCGGCGACTGTGCCGACGGCAGTAATGCGCCAGACCCGGATGACTCAACCATGCTCATTGATTACATTCCTACAAGTACACTTACCTACCTTCACGTCACTGAGAACAAAGTTGATGTGGGAATAAGTTGATTTAAAAAAAATCTAGCAAAAAATTATTTCGCCTCGGAGAACTCCGAGTCGAATTTACCGCTGTTAATTGCCGCTATTGCTTCTTTGGGTTTTAATCCCTCAAAGGTTATACCCAGCGGAACGCATGAACCAACGACCTCTTTCACTGTATTTTTCAATGATTTTGCAAGAGTGTCGTTCTTTTTCATTTTGGCGATCTTGACAGCCTGTTTTGCAGTTATATTGCCAACTGTTACGGTATTGGGTGTTCCTGAGCCCTTTTCGATACCAGCCTCTTTTATTATGAGTGCTGATGTCGGGGGTGTTCCCACCGTTATTGTGAATTGTTTCTTATCATCAATAATTACTTTGATCGGGACCTGCATTCCCTTAAAAGCTGCTGTCTGTTCATTTATTTTTTCTATTATAGCCTTTACATTTACGCCAAGCGGGCCAAGTGATGGACCCAATGGCGGACCTGCGGACGCTGAACCGCCGGAAACCAATGCTTCTACAACGCTTACCATTTTTAATATCTCCTGTTAGTATTATTTCTCTTCTTCGTCTTCTCGTTTCAATATTCGAACATTATCACCGCGAACTGTTACTGGGATGGGGACCATCGCCTCGAACAATTCAACTGTAATCTCTTCATGAGTTGAATCAATCCTTTTTACTCTTGCTTTTTCTCCCTTGAACGGACCTGATATCAGTTCCACTATGCTTCCCTCAGTAATTCCAGTAACGGAAAGTTTGGGTGTGAGGAAATGGGATATTTCATCGAAATTTGACTGGCCTTTGATCATTGCCCTGGCATGGGGAACATTCTGAATGACCTCATCCACTGCTTCAGGACTTGCCGCTTCGACAAGAACATAGCCTTTCAGCTCATCCGGGGCGAGCACTGCATGTATGGCCAGATGCTCTTTCTTGGTAACTTTCTCTATTAAATTCGCTACCGTCCTTTCCTGGTTAGCTGTTGTCTTGATAACATATATGGCGGCAGCTTCCTCGTTCATTTTAACATTCCCGGTAATACCGTTATTAATAAATAAATGATAAAACCTATGAATCCCACTAAAAGTATACCTGCACCGGCTACTTTTGCAATCACTGAAAATTCTTCTTTTGATGGTTTCCTTGTGAGCTTGAGTACCCTGATGTATTCACCTAATCTCAAAGGAACATTCCCTATTTCTTTATCTTCGAACAATATTTTTCACATCCATGATTTTAATGATTGCAATGATTATTATAAAAGCTATCCTAAAATAATAGCAGTCTATAATTATACTCAACATAAAAATAGTTTTCGATTAGGAGAATCCTACGGAAAGCGAGAACTATCTTTAAAATTCGTAAGTTCTTCTGGCAATAATTTGCATACGCATGGTCTTAATTTACTGTACCATTCATATGAAACTAAAACCAGAGTAAAAGGCACCAGCACTTCTAATACCCCGAAAGATTCATCTAACTGCCTGATACCATCTGAAAGATCAAAAAGAATGAAAGACATGCTAAATGAAAATAGATATAAACAATTTTTTCTTAGGAAAGATCCGGTAATTATTGACTTTACTATTTTTTTATCTATGTCCTTCCACAAGAAAAATATTTGAATTGAAAGGAAAATAAAAAATAAATAAAATATATATATTAAAGAACCAATAATTTTATAAATTATATATTCATTTGAATTATCCATATTTTCCTACCACGTCAATCTACCCTTTATTATGATTATGATAAGTATATACTTTGCGGTATCACTTAATTAAATCCTTTAGATATTCAATGATGCCGGTCGTGACATCCACCCCGCACGCGTCAAATATTCCTTTACCTGAAGGTGTTCCATTGATCTCAATAACATATGATTTATCACCTTCGATAATATCCACGCCGGCGTAAGTCGTTCCGATAACCTCCGAGGCTTTCAGGCTCAATTTTTCCTGATCGCCTGTCAATATGCAGGGTTTTGCGCTGCCTCCCTGGCTCAGGTTATTGATCCAGCTTCCCTCCGGGGCTATCCTGTAAATCGAGCCTATCACTTTATTATTCACAACAAATACCCTGATGTCCCTTCCTGGATTGGGAATAAATTCCTGGATATACACAAGGCCGTTTTTTTCAAACAGTGCTTTGAGTTTCTGCACTCCCTTTTTATTGTTTTTCACACATTCAACGCCAATCCCTTTATATCCAAACACAGGCTTCACCACAGCGCGTCCGAAAGTTGCTAATGTGTTAAGCGCTTCCTCCATGGCAATTTGTTACCAGGGTTTTGGGTGTATTGATCCCGTTCCTTCGGAAAATATAACTTGAAACATATTTATTAGCAGACCTGGCTATTGAATCCGGTGAATTTATAATCTCTACGCCAAGCTCTTCAAGCTGGCAGAGGATATCGAACCTGAAAGAAACATCATTTCTTGTTGAAGGTCCAAGATCCCTTACAATAATACCATCAAGAGTTGTAAGATCGACCCTCCCCGAGTATAACCTGCCTGATGAAATGTTTGAAGTCGCTTCACCCAGGTGCAAAGTCAGGGCTTCCATTCCAGATTGCATAACGGAATTATGGAGGGCGATACCGGTCCAATCTGTCGGGTCTGTTACTGAAATACCTATCCTTTTCATTTTTCATCCTCTAAATTCATTTATTCCCGTAACTCCGGCTTCAAGGCGCGGGATTTCGCATATCATACAAAATAGAAAATTAATTGTTTTTTCAGCGTTATCTATTATTATGCCATCACTTGACGCTACAATATCATGAGAGATCTTCAAATCATGATCTACATGTCTTGAAGTACCCGCTTCGCCCACTAAACCTGCATGTTTGATCTTTTCCCGGAGCAATCCAGCCAGTACACCACTTTTACTAATTTGTGAATCAAAGAGAAAATATACTCGTGAAGGGTATTTCCCTTTCAGGAATGATAGTATCAATTCGATGGCATTATGTGTATTCTCAGAAGTATTGAAATTCCTGGACACACCCTTTATGTCCCTGATAACCCCGTCATCACAAAGAATTGCTTTTTTCTCAAGGATACTTTCCATTCCGATAATGATATTATACCCGTCAATTATGATCTTATTCCCTCGTATTTTATCGCATGGCAAGAATTTAAGGCGCCTTTTTTCACAAACCGACCTTGCGATAACTGTTCTTGAAAGAAGATTCCTTGAATCCCCTTCAAGCCTGTAATGATCGCACACGAATTTTACAGCTCCTTTTAAGGGGAATCCCCTGTCAAGAAGATATCTAATATCGTCAGCCGCACATCCAATACTCATGGGTTCACCCGGAACCGCAAAAGCGCTGCTATTCCCCCCAGGGATTCAAGCTTCTTTCCAGGCTCAAACTCTGTGCTAAATACAACAATTCTTCCCTGTGAATGCTCAACTTCTTTTAAGAATTCATCAATAGATTTGCCTTCACGTTCGGTGCGAAGCAATTCATCAGTGATCAAAAGAGTATGGATGGCTCCAAGGTTCTGTGCGTTCCTGACATCCGCCATTCCATAAGATACTTTACCGTTTATCGATATCTCTTTCATCAATTCTTCAATAAGTTTCGCTTCCCTTCCGATCCTTGATTCTTCCATTATCCTGTCAACAGCGCCCCTTCGAAGCACCTCCTGGAATCCTGAAACTCCTATGGAAGTCGTATCCTCAAGAACCGCTTTATTTGCAAGTTCCGGTTCCCTTGTTCTTATGAACTCAAGAAAATCCTCTTTTGTGAATCCCGGGCCCGCAAGTATGACTGCGTCCACTTTCTCTGCTGCCCATTTTAACTGTGAAGCAAGTTCACCAAAGAATTCATTGCGGTTATTCCCCTCCCCTTTACCAAGCGATTGCCGAAGAGATGATGATTCTTCAACCCCGAACTGCCTTACCATTCCTATGGAGGCTTCTCCTTCTTCTATTGTTGCTATGATCACTTTAGGGCGCATGGATGCGATTTGCGCTTCTTTTATTCTTTCGAACTGGTCACTCTTCCACCTTTTGATTATGGAAATATCAGTTCCCTCTTCAATATTTATCGTATGGTACGCGCCGGTATCAATACCCTCCACGATGGTGCCATGCACACGCAGGCGGTTTGCGAACTTATGGAATTCCACTTTCTCGACACATATCCCGAGGCGCATCGTTTTCTTATCGGCTTTTTCAGGTCTTAGCTTATCCGTAGCTCCCTCAATACGTCTTTTCGTGACTGCAAAAACAATGTCTTGCGGCTCAAGTATGTATTTTAAATGCCACATGTCATCTAATGATTCTATCATGAGTGAGATCTCACCCTCATTTCCCCGCAGGTTTTTTTTCAATAGTTTCATTCAATCACCTGATCACCATAATTTCCGGACGATATAGACTGACACTATTACAAAAATAATTCCGGCTATCCAGATCATAAATTCAGGAAAGGGCTGTTTAGGGGGTGGAGCGCTTTGATTATTCTGATATGGTGTCTTGACAGGTGTTATTTCAATGATTTTTGGCGCGGGCTTATCAGGATCGATGTATTGGTACACAGGAAAAAAAGAAACAAGATTAGAATCTCTTGAACCCGAATATATATTGTCCACTCTAAGGGATATTATCGTCCTGTTCGTCTTATCGTATGTGAAATTATCTTTAAGGTGTATGATCTCACTTTTCACGATCCTGTCGTCTGATTCTAATTCAAGCCAGACGGAATCCTCATTGCTCACGCTTTTTAATTTTATTACATACCCCTGGGAAAGACCAAATGAATCTCCCGTGGAAAGATAAAAATCAGTTCCATTCAGGATAATATCACTTGCTGCTGAACCTGAAAATGCAAGAATAATTAAAGATACGGCTAAAGTCGATACATTTTTACCCATCATATTGTTTTCATTGACTTTATACACATGCTTATATATTTGCTTTACATCTCACACAAAATAAAATATGGTTATTTCAGTCAGGGTATGCTCGGGAAGGACGGCATTTGAAGTGAGCACCAATATTAAGATCGATATGGCCCGGGCAAGCAGTGTTTTTAATCCTAAAGTTTCAACAAAACATATATTATTGCTGACTTATATGGGAGTGGACGTCTCAATGTATCCAAGCGGCAGGATGCTTATAAAAGCAAAAACCAAAGAAGAATCAATTGATATTGCGCGAAATATTTTGGCAGAACTGGATATTGTTGAACACTCAAAGGATTGAATGTGATCGAGACTTTGGAGAATGTGTTATAAGTAATCATACATTTTATATTGTATCATATTTTTTATCATATTTGTTACCAAAAACTATTAATTGTGATAAACCAAAATAATCAATTACCATATCAAGAACTTCTTTGATATGGTGCACGCTATGATGAGCTAGTATGAAATCGGCAGAAAAGCCATATTGGAAATAGAATGAGAATTTCCAAGTTTCCAGGGCGTAAAGGTCCTGTGACCAAATATGGTCTAAAAGGAAGTGGCTCGACTGGGATTTCACCCGGAAGGGGTGCAGTGAGAAAGCGCATGGTGCGCAATCTGCGGCAAAGCAATCGCAAATGTTTGTGTTGCAAGGGTGCTGCAGGCCCTGTGGAAATCACCAAGGGTCAGCCCATCAACCCGTTCATGATTTCTTTTATATTATTTCCTGCTTCTAATCTCTTAAACAAGGCAGTTATTTTACCAGGCCAAATTCCATATTTCTAATGATATTATTTTCATCTTTGAACCGATATTCTCTCTGGTTTCGATTTCCTCTTCGAATAAGTATATTCTCCCTGGACATCCTTGCAAGGTATGTAGATACCGTACTGAGACCTATTTTCCCATAAACCGAATCATATTGTTTTTTTACGTCAAGAGATGTGAACCATACCCTCGGATATTCAAATCTTAAGAACATTTCCAATCTCTCTTTTAAGGTCAATGTCTTTGATCCGCTGATATTGTTCGTGATCGGGGGTGGAACAACAGTTCCTGTTTTTGAAGCCGCAAGAATGAATTTCATCGCGGATATTACAGGAAATTCACCCTCAAATTCGGCATCTGCCCTTGTTCCGTCATCCCTGACAAGATGAATTTGCACTTCATCAGCCTCTATTGAATTAAGGTAAGCAACTGCAAGGTCAATGCATTCAGGACCTTTATAATTTATACTGCAAGCGTTTGTTCCTTCGATTTCAAGCCTTATTTTCATAATCCTCAAAAAATTGGAGGACTGTCCGACCCATCGAGACGGACAGTTTTACATCCGGATTTCCCCTCCGATGTTTCCTTCTTGGTGAAATAGTGTTCAGTTTGTGAACGACATGTGAATAGATGTAACTATTAGTATATATACTTTTCACTAGAAATAAAGCTTGAAAGATGTATTTATTAAATAGAGTAAAAATAATGGATATTTTTAATAAATATAACTTATTATTGACTTTTTCTATAATTTGTGTTATCATAATGTTTAATATTTAATTAAATCCATTAATTGTACTCAAATTATTTCTCCAGTAGAAACGAAGGGGTATGCATTATTTTAGCTTAATACACTTATTCACAAATTTTTTTGAAAAATATTGTTTAATAATGTCTATATTCATTATATTGACAAGCCACAGAGTTGCACAGGCATGAAGTGCTAAATAGTCTATATCCTCGTATATTCATACTAATAAACTGGATAATCTATTTTAATAATCACACTAAAGTAAGCTTTAGACAGGTGAACCAGTATGGCTGAAAACACAATAGAATCTTTACAGGATGAAAAACGCATCTTCAATCCGCCTCCTGAATTCAGTAAAAAGGCGCAAATAAAAAGTTTTGATGAATATAAAGAAATATACAAACAATCGATCAGCGACCCCGCATCATTCTGGGAAGGGAAAGCACAGCAGCTTGAATGGTTCAAGAAGTGGGAAAAGGTCAATTTCTGGGATCCTGAAAAAGCCATTTGCCGCTGGTTCGAGGGTGGAAAACTGAATGCATCATACAATTGCCTTGACAGGCATCTTTCCGGGCGTGGGGACAGGTTCGCTCTTTTATGGGAGGGTGATGGCGGTGAAACACAACGATTCACATATAAACAATTATATACGGAAGTCTGTAAATTCGCAAATGTATTAAAGAACAAAGGGGTGAAAAAAGGGGATAGAATAGCGATTTATCTGCCCATGATCCCCCAGCTTGTGATCTCAATGCTTGCCTGCTCAAGGATCGGAGCCATTCACAATGTTGTATTTGCGGGTTTTAGCGCTGATTCCCTCAAAGACCGTATCCATGACAGCTCATGTTCATTTGTGATAACGGCTGATGCTGGTTTCAGGGGAGGCAAATCTGTTCATCTCAAGGAAAGTGTTGACAGGGCGATAGATGGCAATGACAAAAACACTGTTAACACTGTTATTGTTTTTGATCGGGCTGGCACCAAAGTGAATATGAAGGAAGGCCGTGATTTCTGGTGGCACGAAGAAATAAAAAATGCAGGCGCTGAATGTAAATCCGAAGTGATGGACGCTGAAGATCCGCTGTTCATCCTGTATACAAGTGGAAGCACCGGAAAACCAAAAGGTGTGCTTCACACCACTGGCGGATATTTATTGTATGTGATGCAGACTTTCAAATGGATATTTGATTATCGTGATGAAGATCTTTATTGGTGCACTGCTGACATAGGATGGATAACCGGCCACAGTTATATCGTGTATGGTCCTCTTGCAAGCGGAGCAACAAGCCTGATGTTTGAAGGTGTTCCTAATTATCCAGAGCCTGACAGGTTCTGGGAACTTGTCGAGAAATACAAAGTGACGATTTTCTATACTGCTCCGACGGCAATCAGGGCACTTGAGCGAAGCGGGGATAAGTGGCCCAAAGGAAGGGACCTGTCAAGCTTACGGCTTCTTGGGACGGTGGGTGAGCCTATAAATCCCGAAGCATGGATGTGGTACTATAACGTGATCGGGAACATGCGATGCCCTATTGTGGATACCTGGTGGCAGACCGAGACCGGAGGCATCCTGATCACTGCTCTTCCCGGGGCAACACCACTTAAGCCCGGTTCTGCGACGTTTCCTTTTCCTGGAATTGAGCCGATGGTCGTGAAAGCGGATGGAACGCAAGCGGGTATTAATGAGGGCGGGCAGCTTGTGATAAAGAAGCCCTGGCCAGGGATGATGAGGACGGTTTACGGCGACCACCAGCGCTTTATCGAGAAGTATTTTGCCCAGTTCCCGGGACTGTACCAGACTGGTGACAGCGCCCGTAAGGATGAGGATGGGTATTTCTGGATAATGGGACGAATAGACGATGTTATAAAGGTTTCAGGACACAGGCTTGGCACCGCTGAGATCGAGAGTTCCCTTGTTTCCCATAATGCAGTGGCTGAAGCGGCTGTGGTGGGTTATCCCCATGATATAAAAGGAGAAGCAATCTACGCATTTGTAACGCTTAAAGAAGGTGTAACAAAGAACGCTGAACTAAAAGCTGATCTTGTCACTCATGTCAGGAATTCGATTGGCCCTATTGCAAAGCCTGAGAAGCTCCAATTCGCGGATGCGCTTCCCAAGACGCGCTCTGGAAAGATAATGAGGCGCATATTAAGGAAAATCGCATCAGGCGATATCCATGACCTCGGGGATGTTACTACGCTTGCTGATCCATCTGTTGTTGAAGTGCTTGTGGAGGAGAGGGAGTAATTGGGGTACTTTTTATTCCCATACCCAAAACCGATAATTCTATTAATCATGTAATTAATCAAAGCAGAACATGGAACTTCCAAAAGAATACGATTATAACACTATCGAAGAAAAATGGCTGGATACATGGCAGGATTCCATGTACTATTTTGAATGGGACTCGGAAAAACCCCAGTTCATAATCGACACCCCGCCGCCATATCCGACCGGGAATTTCCATATAGGCAATGCTCTTAACTGGTGTTATATCGATTTTGTGGCGCGGTACAAAAGGATGCGCGGCTTTAATGTGATGTTCCCGGAAGGCTGGGACTGTCATGGTCTTCCCACTGAAGTGAAAGTGGAAGAAAAACACGGCATCACTAAAAGCCAGGTTTCAAGGGAAGAATTCCGGCGCATGTGCGTGGAACTGACCGAAACAAATATCGGGCGGATGAGAAAGAGCCTGCGCCGCCTTGGTTTTTCCATAGACTGGAGCAATGAATACATAACGATGGAGCCGGCTTATTTCGGCAAGACCCAGCGATCATTTGTGCAGATGTACCAGAGCGGCATGATATACCAGCAGAACCATCCTGTTAACTGGTGCCCGCGCTGCGAGACCGCAATTGCTTTTGCTGAGGTGGAATATGATTCCCGGACAACCCTGTTGAATTATCTTAATTTTGATAAGCTGAAAATAGCAACAACAAGGCCTGAACTTCTGGCTGCATGCGTTGCAGTTGCTGTTAATCCTGATGATGAAAGGTACCGGGAATTTGTGAATACAGAAGTAAAAGTGCCTGTTTTCGGTCATAATGTAAAGGTCATTTCTGATAAGAGCGTTGACCCAACATTCGGTACGGGCGTTGTCATGATATGCACTTTCGGTGACAAGCAGGACGTCCGGTGGTGGGTTGAACATAAGCTCCCGCTTCGAAAAGCGATCGACAAAACAGGAAAGATGACCGACCTTGCCGGAAAATTCGCCGGGATGAGCTCAGGGGAATGCAAGAAAGCCATAATCGAGGATATGAAGAATGCGGGGATACTATACAAACAGGAAGAACTTCCACAGAACGTGGGTCTGTGCTGGCGCTGCAAGACCGCGATCGAAATACTCTCCGAAAGACAGTGGTTCGTGAAAATAATACATGATGATATCCTGAATACCGCTAACGAGGTCAAATGGATCCCGGATTACATGAAAGTAAGGCTTGAGAACTGGACAGGCACTATGGAATGGGACTGGTGCATTTCAAGGCAAAGGATATTTGCCACGCCCATACCGGCATGGTATTGTTCAGGATGCGGGAAGACAAAAGTAGCAAAAGAGGAATGGCTTCCGCTTGATCCCACACAAACACAGCCGCCTGAATCCTGTGAATGCGGCGCAAATGAATTTAAGGGAGAACCTGATGTCCTTGACACATGGATGGACTCCTCAATTTCTGCACTTCATGTATCTGGCTGGCTCAGCGATCATCCGCTGCTTTTGCCGGCACAGCTTCGCCCGCAGGGGTATGATATCATCCGTACATGGTCTTTTTATACAATTTTAAGGGCCCATGCGCTTCTTAATAAAAGACCATGGGATACCATCCTGCTAAACGGCATGGTGCTTGGTGAGGACGGGCACAAGATGAGCAAATCCCGCAATAACTTCGTTATACCAGAAGAAGTTATCACAAAGCATGGCGCAGATGCGTTCAGGCAGTGGGCAGCTATTGGCGGAACGACTGGTTCTGACATTATTTTCTCATGGAAAGATGTTGTCGCAGGCTCGCGCTTTTTGCAGAAATTATGGAGCATCGTGCGGTTCTCATTGCCGCATATTTCAGATAAACCTGCAAACCTCACACCCATAGACCTGTGGCTTCTTAGCAAATTGAACCGGCTTGTAAAAGAAACCACGGAAAAGATGGATGCTTACCAGTTCGATGAAACTTTTAAAGCCATAAGAGGGTTTACATGGGATGTGCTTGCAGATAATTATATTGAGCTTGCAAAATCAAGACTTTATGGGGAAGGGGAAGGAAAAAATGCAGCGCAGTATACGCTGTATGTGGCTATTGAGACCATTTCACGGCTTTTGGCTCCGTTTTTGCCCTATTTTTCCGAAGAGATCTATTCACATATAAAAAAGGAAAGTGTGCATCTATCTCCATGGCCTGTGGTTTTTGAATCGCTTATCGATTCCGATGCTGAAGCAAGAGGTGAATTAATAAAAGAGATGACTTCTGCGATAAGGCGTTATAAAGCAGAACATGGTATGCCGTTAAATGCCCCGCTTAACGAAATTGAGATATATTCCACTATACCTGATGCATCCGATATCGCCGGCGCTGCCAATTCCGCGATCAAACTCAAACAGGGAGCGCCGGATTTTGAGCTTGTGCCAAAAGAGATAAAACCGAATATGAAGGTGCTTGGCAAAACCTACAGGAACAGGGCAAAATCAATTGCAGAGGCGCTTGTAAATGCTGATATGAACCTTGCAGGGTCCGGAAGTATTACACTGCAAGTAGATGGCGAGGAAATTACTCTTGATGCATCATGTTTTACTCTTGAAAAGGAAAGGCTTTTTAAAGGGAAAGCAGTGGATGTTCTCGAAGTTGGAACTTCTACGATCGTAATTATGCGTTCACAATCTTTATGAACTTAGGTTACACATTAAAGTTTTAATATCCTGGTGAATTATTATGTCAAATCTAAAAATAGTTGTAAATAATAATCCAAAAATCTTTGGATCAATAATGTTCATTATCGGCGCCTTATCACTATCATGGGCACTAAAATTGTTATTAGAGGCTATGTCTCCACCTTATATGCTGAAGTATTTAACACAGACATCATTATTGATATACATTGGATCACTCATTATCCTTTTATTGATATCTTATAAACTGTTATCTAAAAGTTATATTATATTGACCCCTTTCCTGAAATGAAATGATCAAAAACAAGGCGACGAGTTTTTCAGGACTACAAAGTCTTCCTGTTAAACCATGATGTATAGAAGTAGTACTATGGGTGGAAAGTATAATTATGTATTCAATGCTTATGATAATGTTTATATTGATTATTATATTTTAATCCTTAACTCCGCCCAATTTGTGTAATATTTTTTAGAAAACTGTCAACACATACCGTAATCTTTATATATTTGTATTACGTATATACGTAATATTATGACTCATCCGGATTGGGTATTGAAACACAAAACAAAAGGGACAGAAATAAGAAAACTCGGAAAGTACTATTATCTCTACAAAATCAGAAGCGAATATGACAAAGAAAAGAAACGGGCCAAAAAGATCACAGAAAAATTTCTTGGCAAAATAACAGAAGAAGGACTCATAAAACCAAAACATGAAAGGACAATAGAATCACGGAAAAATATTAGTGTAAAAGAGTTTGGAGCATCACGATTCATAGCTAATGAATCAAAAGATATCATCCAAAACCTGAAAGAAGTGTTTCCAGATATATGGAAGGAGATATTCACATTCGCAGCATTTCGTTTTTTCTCATCATCACCACTAAAGAATGTTCAAAATCATTACCAGAGTTCTTACTTATCTGACATCATACCCGATGCAAAAGTATCTCCCAAGACACTTAGCAACATACTTCACGCAATAGGGCAGCAAAGAGATCTTATCAAGAAATTCCTGTCAAAATACATAGCACAAGATGAATGTATGGCGGTTGATCTCACACATGTTTTCTCTCTTTCAGAAAATGTGATATCAGCTACTTTAGGTCGAAATTCAGAAAAGGAACTACCTCCCGCAAATAAATCTTTTTTTGCTTTTTTCACTTGATCGAATGCAGCCGATATTTTATAGACTTGTTCCCGGTTCGATAAGGGACGTTTCCAGTTTGCTTTTATCCATGGAAGAATCGAAGGTGAAGGACATTATTTTGGTGGGAGACAAGGGTTTCTATTCTGCAGACAATGCGAAAGAATTGGAAACAAAGAAAATAAGGTATATTTTACCTCTGAAAAGGAATAGTCAGTTCATCGATTACTCACCTCTAAAACAGGCCGGAAGAAAGCAGTTTGATGGTCATTTTCTTTTTGAGAACCGAGTGATTTGGCATTATGAACGTGTATTAGATGGGAAAAGGATAGTTACATTCCTGGATAACTTTTTGAAAGTGGAAGAGGAACGTGATTTTTTAATAAGGGTGAATGAAGGAAAGCTCAAGATAGAAGAGTTTCATGAAAATGATAGTAAGTTTGGCACAATATCGATAATTACAGGATTGGATTTGTCCCCACAGAAAATTTTCGAGTTGCTGAAAAGCCGTGTTGAGATCGAGGTTACTTTTGACACATTTAAAAATGTGTTGAATGCAGATCGCAGTTATATGAGAGATGATTCCGCAATGGAAGGATGGATGTTTGTGAATTTTGTCGCTCTACTTCTTTATTATAAGGTTTATGGATTGCTACTTTCCAGGGATATTTTAAGCAGATGTTCACCAAAAGATGTTATTCTACATCTATCAAGAGTGTTCAATTCATATAGATTTAAATAACTTGAAATCTTGATAGATAATTCCTGAAAGAGATTATGAAAAAAAAATTATTAATCAAATGATAATTAAACAATTAAATAAATATAATCTGGGGTGATTTAACACGAGAGTTGCTGTAATAGGTGGTGGCGCCATGGGGCAGCACCATATAAGAATATACAGGGAAATGAAAGACGTAGAACTTGTGGGGATATGTGATACAGACATGAACAGGGCTGTTTCACTGGCTAAGGCAAATAATACCACACCATATTTTGACCACAATGAATTGTTAAAACAGGACCTTGATGCAGTAAGCGTGGTAGTGCCAACGACTTTTCATTCAAAGGTTGCGCTTGATGTTATTAATTCGGGAATTCATTTGCTGGTCGAAAAACCTATTGCTGATACCCTTGAAAATGCTGATACAATGATAAATGCCGCACGTGATGCAAAGGTAAAGCTGATGGTAGGACACATCGAAAGATTTAATCCCGCGGTCTCAAAACTAAAAGAGATCGTAGATTCCGGTATGCTCGGCAAGATAGTGTCCATTTCTTCAAGACGGGTCGGGCCATTCAATCCCCGAATACGTGATGTTGGGATAATAATGGATCTTGGTGTACATGATATTGATGTTATTTCATATCTTTACGGCCGAAAGATCAATGAAGTTTATACGATAGCAGGCAAAGATATTCATTCATTCGAAGACCATGCATCAATCCTTTTAAGATGCGATACAAATCTTTCGGGAATGGTAGAAACAAACTGGTTGACACCCCATAAAATACGGAATCTTACTGCAATAGGATTACAGGGTGTTGCATATCTTGATTATATTAAACAGACAGTGGAATTGCATGATGAATCCTGGGTACGCACGGCCAAGGTTGAACCAAAAGAGCCTTTAAAGAATGAACTGGAGCATTTCATAAAATCCATTAGGGATAACACAGCTGTAATTTCCAATGGGGAAACAAGCAGGCATGCCCTTGAGGTAGCAATGGCTGCAATTGAATCATATCAACAAAAGAAGGCAATAGGAATAGCTAAAAAATAAATTTTTATATATATACAAAATATAAAAATTTATTTATTGCATATTTCGTGATAGTTCTTATCTCCCCTGCCAATCCCTTTATACACAAATCCTTCCTTGATGAAAGCATCCGGGTCGATCACATTTCTACCATCGATTATGACAGGATGCTTATGCCCTGATAATTTCTTTATGGCACTTGCTTTAAGATTTAAATATTGTTTATGTCCTGTAAAAAGAACTATCGCATCTGCTCCTTTAATACTCTCTTCAATGTCCTGGAAAATTTCAAGGCTGCCATCCCGGGACACATAAGGATCGTGTATAGTAACTTTGGCGCCATCTTTTTCCACCATATCTAAATATGGTTCAGAAGGCGTGTTTCTCGTATCGTCAGAGTTATTGATAAAAGCCCAGCCAAGTAATGCTATTTTTGAACCTTTGATTTTCTTCCCTATACCTGTTAATCCCTCATTTGTAAGATTATACATATGCTGGGGCATGAAATCATTTATTTTTCGTGCAAGGACATAAAGGGACTCTGAATCCGCAGGGTAATCCAGTTTTGAACCTGATATTTTAACTCCTCTTTCAAGATGATAAGTATCTTTTGTTAAACAATGCCCTCCGACACCTGCGCCCGGGTAGAGGATGGCTCTTGTTATTCCATCGCCTTTTAGGCTGTCAATACCTGTCCTTACATCATAGACATTTATTCTCATAGCTTCGCAATAAAGAGCTAATTCATTGATGGCAGCGATTTGTAAATCCCTGAATGTATTCTCAGCAGTCTTTGTTACCTCGGCTGCAGTTGAATCCATGGCTATTATTTTGCCTTTGGTGAGGACGGGGGTATAAAGTTCAACTGCGCGGTCTGTACTTTCCTTATTTATCCCGCCAACTATCCTGTCGTGTTCCTGGATATTGCGTATCAGCCTTCCAACCATCACTCTTTCAGGAGCATGGGCAAGCGCGAAGTCTTCACCAGGTATAAGACCGGATTCTTCCTTCAGGATATCTGCGGCAAAATTTTTGGTAGTTCCAGGTGTTATCGTTGACTCAAGTACTACAAGAATTCCCTCGTTGAGGTACTTTCCGATCTGGCGGATTCCTTCTTCCAGCGCGCCAAAATCAGGTTCAAGCTCCCCCTTATCCTTAAATGGTGTCTGGATGGCAAGTGTGACTGCATCCACGTCTTTAATTTTTGAAAAATCAGATGTGCTTTCAAATTTACCCTGTGAACGGACTTTTTTGATCAGTTCCTCAAGTCCGGGTTCTTCTCCTTTAAGCGGGCTTATTCCATTATTTAGCATTTCGATTTTATAACCTGAACTCTGGGATGCTCTCTGGAAACCCCATACAAAATCAAACTTTTCTGCAAATAGAACCGCTGATGGGATCCCCACATAGCCCATTCCGATCACGCCAACTTTGCGGATATGGCCTTTTTTTCTTAATATTTGTCCGAGATTACTCATAGTATCGTTGAATTGATCGTTCTAATATTAAATTTTAGTATCGCATTATAATTAATATAGGGTAAATATGGGCTAAAAGCGTTATCAAGAAGGTTTTTCTAATTATTTTCCACTTGAAATGAGCATAAAACCAAAATGGAAAGATGTTACTCAGCCTAAAGGCTAATATATTTGTAGGATGATTATCGTTATTATGATTGACAGTTTATTTTTATATGGGATAGAAGAATCTGTTGGAATTCATATAATCCTATCAAATCTCTTCTGGTGGACATCGTTAATTCTGGTCGTTACAGCATACAAGAACCGGCGTATCTGGAATGTGGGTGAAATGCCATGGACATTCCTGTTCCTGACATTTTTATTTTTCGGGATACGTGAATTGGGACATTTTTCCAAAACACCTTTTTTAGACTCAATAAGATATATTTTTGGCATAGGCTCTGCAATATTCCTGACATCCGCATTAATTTTCATATATATGAAATTATACAAAAGAAAAATTGCATCTAAATCTATGAGTTTTATTCCGTTCATATTTGCCCTTATATTTCCGATCCTTTTAATTTACCTGTATTTTTCCGGAATGAAAACCGAAACTATAAAAAATATTTTTTTTAACCTGGAAAATATTATTTGGATATTAGGGGGCTCAATAATAGTATATACAACTTATATGCTTGGAACTAAATCAACTGGAGATTTTGTTAACGTTTTTATGTTTTTCCAATTCGCAGCTATTTTTGCCATTTTATGGAAATTCCTTGGTTTAATAGGCAGCATCAGTTGCCCCATTCCATATTCAATCCGTGAATTCATGGAAACATTATTTGGAGTATGTGCAATAATCGCAGTGTATATCCTTGAAAGAATGTTAAGAAAATTATCCATACACATTTCATAACGAAAATGACTACAAAAGCGGAATTATATTTACAAACACTTTCGGAATTGGAAAATTCCACTGGAGATATTATCTCTACAGCTATTGTAACGCTTGACGGGCTTATTATGGCAAGCACAAGATCGGATACCATGCACAGGGAAATATTTGCAGCTTATGGAGCGGCTGCATTCAAACGTGCAGGTGAAACCATGGAAGAACTGACTGGTGAAAATATTGATGTGTTAATATATGAGTCAAAAAACCACATGGCTGTGACCGTTCGGGCAGGAAAGCAAGCACTATTGATAGTCCTTACCGGAAAGAATGTCCAGATGGGGCTTGTGCTGATGAATGCCCAGAAGACTGCTATGAAGATAATAGAAATATAAGTTAACATTGCCGAACACAACTAAGAGCAAAAAATGGTTATTAATCAATCATTTATTCACTTGAGCTTTTTTTTCTTAATTTCATCAATATTTTATGCCACTCAAGCAAAAATAATACTAATCCAGTAAGTGCAACTAACTCAAGCAGTTCATAAGTTACAAAATCCGGCGCTTCTTCCTCAAGGCCTTCAAGAAATTCATGTATCAACATAAAAAAACCGGCAATGAAAATAAAAATTGTACTTCGGTTAAAACTTTGTTTTTGTGAGATTACTTCATTTGAATTCGGATTCTCCTTATTTAAGAATTTCCAGTTCAACGCTATCTGGATACCCAAATAGATCACTATCATTGAAAGTATTGCTATAATACCTTCAATAATCTTATACAGAAAATAATCACTGATGAGATTGCCGAACCAATAATCCATGTTAAAGTAATGATTTTTGCCCTATAATAATTTTTCCATATTATTATTAGAATTTCATCATAAACAGGTTAAAATAAAAAAGAAGTAAAGACCCTGGGTCCTACTTCTTGAAAAGATTACTGATTTTATCGCTCAATACTTCAAATTTCTGTTTCAACAATTCAAGGCTCAACAAACCTTTTGAGGTAAGAACATATATGATCACAGCGCCGATCACGGTAGCTATTGCAGCGATCAAAAGGTAATTTATTGGTTTTTTCTGTACCACCAATAAATTGCTCTGTCCCATGATCTCAACTGTAACATTTGAGACTGCTGCTTCCTGCCTTGTAAAATTGATCTCCACTTTTTCCCCCGGCGTTAATGTGATCGTCCTATTATCGACAACAGTACCGTTAATTATAAGGTCAACAGGAAGTGTATCTGACTTCGTGCCCGAATTGGTGATATTGGATCTGACCACGAAATTATCACCTGTAAAGACAGGATTGGGGGTGACATTGATATCAAGCGCCTTGAATTCCGAATATGGGGCTCTTATATCTATATCTCTTGAAACAGGAATATACGATGTCTTAGATGCTGTTATCGAATGAGTCCCGCTTGTTTCCAGCCTGTAGCTTACTTCACCATTGCTATCTGTTGTGCCGACGCTGGTATTGTCAAACAGGACTGCAGCGCCGCTCATCGCTGTATTGTTCCATGAAACATTTATTTTTATGGTTTCATACTGGTTTGCCTTTGAAGGCATTTCAATACTCAGCCTGTAATCCACGTATTTTTCTATATCGATGTTCAATGTTGCTTTCTCATACCCTGTCTTTGTTGCTGTAATGGTATATGTGCCGGCTTTTAAGGTTTTCGGGATGGTATAATTGACCTCTCCATCTTTATTAGTCGTTCCCATGTCGGTATCTAATGTAAGGGATGAGTTATCAACAGCTTTTCCTCCTGCTGTTACTTTGACTTTGAGTGTATCCCCGGCCATTACTTTTTTGGGTGCTCCTATCACAAGCTGGTTTACTATCATATCATCTGTTACATCAACAGCAAAGTGGAATCTCAACGTACTGCTATTATCCGCAACTTTCATCCTGATATTTCCCATCAGGACTTCATTCTTATTGGAGTCAAGACCGATATCGCCACTGTTTTCCATCTCAATCTTATCTTTATTTACCGCTGTGACTTCCATCCTGCCATATTTGTCCCCGACCTTGACTGTTGTTGCATTCTCAGATAACTGGAATATCCCTTTTATGAAGGCCGACTGAAATTCCTGGCCCGAGAACACATTGTCAAATCTAACCAGGATTAATGGAAGATCATCAACATTCCCTACTCTCTTTTTATAAACATAGGTCTCATCTTTTGAAAGCGGTGTGGAATCCACTTCTGTGCCATCTTTCAATAACCTCAGGAACATTGTTCTTGCATTGAGATCTATATCTGATGCCTGCAGAACATAACCCTCCTGCAGGGCTAATGTGCCACCAACTGCTATTGTGCGTTTGGTATCATCGTCTATAACTATTTTATGAAGCTCACCCTGCGCAATTGCGCTTATATCATCAAAACTGTTTGTCGGATCACTAATAGTATGACCTTTAAAACCGGCAAAGTATTTGTCAGCCATGAATCCAACGACCTGGTATTTTCCCCACGATTTATGAACGAAATTAACCTGATCCGGCGCAGTTGAGTAGATGAGTTTGTTTTCTGGAATTACTCTCCCATTTCGCTGGGTCATTGTGAGTTTTTCATTTCCCAAACCATCATCCAGATTGTAATAGAATCCTAAGCTTGTTTTTCCAACGTTCATTCCGAAATTGTAAGGTGTCCATTCGGTAATGGGGATTGCATCAGTTTCCCTGAAAACAGTACTTCTAACCTCAATACCTCCTTTTCTATCCACTGATAGTGCAAATCGAAGGACATCATTATCTGCCACAATAATTTTGAGGTCTCCCATAAGATCTATAATGCCTCCTTTGTTCAGGCCTATATCGTTACGGTTTTGCATCTCAATCCTATCTTTATTTACCGCTGTGACCTCCATGTTCCCGAATTGATTTCCGCTCTTTACCTGGGTAATGTCCTCGGATATCTGGAATATCCCTTTTATGAAGGCCGACTGAAATTCCTGGCCCGAGAACACATTATCAAATCTGACCAGGATTAATGGAAGATCATCAGTATTCCCTACTCTCTTTTTATAGACATAAGTCTCATCTTTTGAAAGCGGTGTGGAATCCACTTCCGTGCCATCTTTCAATAATCTCAGGAACATTGTTCTTGCATTGAGGTCTATATCTGATGCCTGCAGAACATAACCCTCCTTCAGGGCAAAAGTGCCCCCTACCGCTATAGTGCGCTTGGTATCATCATCAAAAATTACTTTATGAAGCTCACCCTGCGCAATTGCGCTTACATCATCAAAACTGTTTGTCGGATCACTAATAGTATGACCTTTAAAACCGGCAAAGTATTTGTCAGCCATGAATCCAACGACCTGGTATTTCCCCCAATCTTTGTGGGCGAAACTGACATCATTTGGTGTAGTGGAATAACGGATGTTATTTTTACTGATAGTCCTGCCAATTGATCTTATCTGGATATTTTCGCTGCCGACATCATCTTTGGCATCATAAAAGAAACCTGAGAAGCTCTGGGGTGTCCAGCTATATGTTTTAGAGAAGTCATCAGGGTATCTTTCACCATCCCATATTCGATTGCCTGTATTGTAAGTTATAGGATGGACCTTGATTGTCCATTTGCGAATATCGCTTCCATTATTATTACTGAGATTTGCAGTAATGTTATAACTTCCTGATGTATTTCTGCTAAAATAGTAAATTACGGTTTCGGAAGCATTAACGGATTTAGAAGTAAGCGGATTAGTATTACTATTTTCATACCAATTCAGGGTTCCGCCCTGAAGGCTTCCAATTGTCACTGTGAGGTTTATTTGTTGACCGACTGCTATTTCCTGCGCAGGTGTTAATGGCGGGTCAATACTGGATATTTTCGGTGAAGGGTATTTGGTTGTGAAACTATCAACTGTAGAATTACTGAAATAAGTCGGGTTGGTTCCATTATATGCGAAAATACTATAATAGTATGTTGTCGCCTGTTGTAGATTTGAAAGAAGAATAGTTCTTATCGTGTCAAGAGGAGTTGTTGAATTTGACAAAGTAGCATCTGTACCGTATATGATTTTGGTTTTTGCATCGGTTTGATTTACGGTAAAAGAAATGCTGATACTATTTTCATTCGGAATGCCAACAGCTTTATTTGAAATATTAGGTGGAGAAGGATCCACGGTTACAAAATTATAAATAGAAGAATTACTTGCAATACTGTTATTTAATGCATTATATGCAAAAATTTTATAAAAATAAGTTGTCCTTTGAGTTAAACCGGTGAGTTGTATCGTTCTTGAAGGACCTGATTCATTCTTACAGGGCCCAGATATTAATGACCCATTATCAGTACCGTAATTGACACAGGTCTTTGCATCATTCTGGTCTACACGGAACGTTATATTGGCGCCAATATCCGTCGGTCTGGCATCTATTGAACTAATAATTGGCTGGGTAGGATTAGGTGTAGTGAATCTAAAAATATCTGAAATAATATACTAAACCACTATCTGTTCCATTAGACAAATAAACACGATAATAATATGTTGTATTTTTGGAAAGACCTGAAAGAGATATTGTCCTTGTAAGGCCAGAATCGTTATTCCAGACAGATCCCGATCCCAGACTAAAATCATTTCCATAGGAAACCCTGGTTTTTGCATCGGTTTGATTTATCGAAAATGTAATGTCGACGCCTGTCTCTTTTACAATAATGGCCGGAGGTACTGTAGTAAAGCCAGGAGCTGTTGGCGGGCGGTTTGTAACATTCCATAACCACGTATGGCTCACATTTGCAGTCCCATTAAATTCGACCGCATTTACTGTAATGGTCGTAAGACCCGGAGTAGCAGTTCCAGTGAAGGAAGATACTGTATTATTTATTGTGGATATGCCACCAATGGACCATGTAAAATTTGATATTTTATCCACGGTTATTGTGAAGGTTCTTGATTCTCCTGTAAAATTGGAAACACTGGTCCCGGAAGATGGTCCCGGTGGATTAGCCTGTACTTCCGTAAGTGCCCCTCCAACCATTGATAAGAGACCTGAAATCAATACCATTAGGATGATACCTTTTACTGATGCATTCATTACCATATTTTTTCCCCTCGAATCATTTTCAATCATTTCTCCAGTTCCTTCCATGTCGCAAAAAGGCGCATGATAAGACCTTTGTGTCATAAGAACTCATCATATATAAATAATTTCTCCGACAAAAGCCAACTAACAGCAGTTTAAAATGAATTTTTATTCATATATGATTTAAATAAAAATAAAATATTCATTTAAAAAAAGCTTTTTAATACATTTAAGAAAGAATTTTTCTGTTCTATTTTTTCGCTATGGCGCCATTCAATGAGTTTTTCAAGGGTTTTCTTGGTAATGGGTAAGTATCCGGTGTAATAATTGTTGGGCTTCAAAAGTAGTTTGTTTTTAAGATCTTCCTGGATCTTTAAGAATATCAAATTCTCCCATACAAGATGAAGATCATGTTTATCCATCATCTCGATCTTCGACTTTTCAATATGTTCATTACTGGACTTGATATAGTTATGATATATGGATTTCAATAATTCAGTGCTGCCATTATCCTTCAAAAAGAAACAAACTGTTGAAGGAGAATTTCGCAGGGCATAATCCATATAATCCTCGTCAGGAAGTGAAACGCCGTTGATCTCCCCGAATGATTTTTTCAGTTCCATTTTGTAAAATATCAGATTATTCTCATAATATTTCGTTACCATCAGTTTTGACAATTCTTTGTTGTCAAGGAGTTGCGCAATGGTATGGATCGTACCAAAATCTGTTTTGAATTTTAATATGCCTGGGGGAATTTTATTTTGGGGGCTTTCCCCAATACGCCCAAAATCCAGTAAACCCATTTCATTTAACAGTTCAACATTTTTGAAACTTAGTCTCTTGTTCTTTGTAATAATTGATAATTCAATACCATCATTTTTTGCGATAAGTAATATCAGTTTTATTAAGGTCTTTGAATTTCTTTTTCCCGGGGGCATTCATGATTACTATGATAATTATAGGATTTATATTTAATCCTTTAAAACATGTGACTTTTTAATTCATTCCATGCTAAAATTTTCAAGTGCTGCCAAAACGTCTTCAAAATTTGCCCCTTTCCTGATTATCTTTCGATTAACAAGGTCAACCACTGTTGAAGGCTCGCCTTTGCATTCCCCGCCGTCAATGATATAATCCGCGCTTACCCTGATCTCATCCACTCTCCGTGGCGGCGCTTCCCCTGAAAAGTTGGCACTCGTGGATGTTATCGGGACTCCTGCAAGCTGGATGAGCTTGATGGTGGTTTCATGCGCCGGGAATCGTATCCCCACAAGTTCCGATCCTGAAGTGAGCATATCAGGGACTAACTCCTTTTTTTTAAGAACGAAAGTCACAGGTCCTGGCAGGAATTTATCAATAAAAAACCTTTCATTTTTCCCGATATACACAAGGTCTTCCATCATGCTAATATCAGAAACAGCAACAGAAACAGGCTTATCCTTATCCCTTTTCTTGATGGCGAACACTTTTTCAAGTGCAATATTTGAGAAAATATTTGCTCCGATGCCATATACGGTTTCCGTGGGATAGATGACTATACCATTATTTCTGATGATTTCTGATGCTTTCCTGATATCCGTACCTATGAGCATGAGTGGCCCCTGAAATTTGAAATATCGTTACCGATCAGGAAATATGTGTTTGAAAAAACCACAGAGAGCACAGAGGACACAGAGAAAACTGGTACGCTCTGTGCTCTCTGTGTTCTGGCATGAAAATTAACAACGAACTCGTACGAACCAAACGAACTCACGCCACAGGAGTTCGTTTCAGTTCGTTTTAGTTCGTTGTTATTGTCTAATATCAAACACCGCAAAGCACGCGAAGAAAAAGTATTCTCGGAATATTTATCAAGAAATCGGTGCTTTGGGGTTCCTGAAAAATAAGATAGCAATATTTTGAAAAAAATAACCGCGGATGAACGCAGATAAACGCAGATTTGTTGCATCACGCCGGAACGATCGTCAAAGACGATACCGGGCAATTGCGGGTGCATATGCCGCAGGCGATACAGACATTCTGGTCGATCACTGCTGCACCCATTGTCACTGCGATCGCAAGCTTTGCCTTATTTACATCAAAATCATCCGCTTTTGAAAGTTTCATATTCTGCGGGCAGACCGATACACATATTCCACATCCGTTGCAAATATCCGATTGCATTAATTTCTTGTCCTTTGCCATAGTATACGATACCTCTTAAGGTAATATGAATATTTCGATTAATACTGGGGTTCTAATCCTTCAAGCCTGTTCTTTATTTCCTGGTTCAATCCCAGTGTCTGCTCCTTTCTCTCCCGTTCTTTATGGACCGCATCGATACCTATTTCAAATAACCTGTCAAGCTCAGAAGAAGAGCTTATCGAAAGCAAGGTCAGGACTTTTGGCATATGTCCGTCCCGCAAGAGAATACCTTTGAATATCTGCCCTATTTCGCTTGATAACTTCTCTACTTCGCTTGTTATGTCATTGATATTCAGGTATTTTTGATCTCCTTCAATTATTATCATCGCGCGGTTTGATTCTTTATATGGATCAAGCTTAAAAAGAAGACCTGCCTGTGAAATACTATGCTGGATAACACCTTTTATAGGCATATTTTTATCGCCCACACCGAAACCCATTGTTGCAAGCTTTGTTCCGCCGGACATAACAGTCTTAAAATCCCCAAGGTCGGTCACCATCATCATTTCGCTGTCAAGTGCCTTTAACAGGAAGAGAAATCTTTTTGCGACAGTAGAATTTATTTCATCATAAGCGTTTTTTATATCCTTTCCGAGATGTTTCAAATACTGGTTATCTACAATTATTGTACCATCACAATTCCCATCCATTATTTCTTTTACGCAAAAGATGGAATTTTGCAGGTATATTGAACCCTCTTCCCTGAATGGGAGGACAATTATCCCATACACATTATATTTATATCGTTCTTTCATCGCATCTATTAAAAGGGGCGCAAAAGACGAACCAGTCCCGCCTGACGATGAAGCCATAACAAATGCTACATCAAAATCGCCGCGCTCCTCGATAACCCGAAGCAGCAGTTCTTTATTTTCCTCAAAAGTCTGTTTTCCAACATTCCTGTTAGCCCCGACCCCATGCAGATGCGGCACCTGTATCCTGTCTTTAGCTTTTGTATGCTTCAATTCTTTCAGGTCATTTATGGCCGTATTAATAGCGATAGTTTCAACATGGCTTTTGAATTTCTGTGTCCCATAATATTTTGCGAGGGAACTTCCACCAAACGCTTCTTTGTTAATGGAATCAAGTATTCTGTTACCACATTGTCCAACTCCGATAATAAGTACATTCAGCATATTTCCTCTAGAACCTATACTCCCTATGTCTTTTCATAATAAATAACACTACTCCAGCTATGATTATTATAGCGGGGATAAGGATATACAGGTAATTTTTTTCTCTTTCGGTCACAGTAATAGGATCGGAATTAGAAGAGGAACCTGTAGGATCATCAGAATAACTGGTTTTTAATTGAATAGAATAATTTCCACTTTCAACTGCTTCTAAAGTAGCAGAATATTCTTCGGATTCATCCGGCTCAATTTTTGTATATGCCTGTCTTAAATCCCCTTCAATTACTTCCATTCCTTTCGGAACAGTTCCTTTTACAAGTATTGATTCAGCAGATACGTTGCCTTTATTTGTGATTTTCACTGTTACTTTGACCGGATCTCCAGTAAATATATTATCTTTATCAAGTGTAATATTGGTTAATAAGTGAGACCTCTCTTTTTTCTCCTCAAGAACAGTCAAAGAAACAGAATTTGATCGTGCACTTTTTGAACCGTATTTTACAGTGGTGGGTTCAATGTTATATGATCCCGATTCCACTGCCTTCAGGGCGAACAAAAGCTCAAGGCGTTCTTCAGGTTTAAGTTCATCTTGTATGGCGGGTGGGAATCTTGAACCTGGCGCGCTTGTAAATCCTGGCGGGAACCTGTCATCCAGAGTAAGATTGTAAGCTGTCCCATTACCTGTGTTTTCCAATATCAATTTAAATTCAACAACATCACCTTTATTAAGTGTTGTTTTATCGACTGATTTCGTTAACACGATATTTGGTATTTTCTCAGCGACCACAGGTATTTCGATGTTATATTTTATGGGACTTCCCCAATTCTCAGGGTATTCCACTAAAACCCTTGCAACGGTTTGAGTAATAAAAGACGAATTAAGAGTGATCTTATTAAAAGGTTCAATATTAACAGATGGATCTTCATTTTCACGTAAATAATACTGTTTTGTCAATCCACCTGTTATCAGGTTGACCTTAACGAAGGGCATATCGCCAGGTTTACTGATCTCGATGACCTCTATTTTATAATATCCTTTCATGAAATCTAATCCAGTGTTATTTTCAAGGAAAAATGACTCGTTTTTGAGAGCATTAACAGGCATTGAAAATATTAATAAGAATAATAATAGAAAAGAGAATTTATTCATCAAGTTATAACTTTTTTTCCGATTCGGGATCATCTGCAAAGCAGTATATAATATCGATTATATTTAAACCTTATGAGCATAATTTTTATAATGACAAAATATATTTTACATCTCTATCCTTGAGATAACCCCGTGAAGCTTGTGAGGTGGAAGCTTATAAAATTGAACAAACGCCGGAGTAAGCTTTTTAATTGTTGAATAGATTCTCCAGATAACATTGTCCGAAACAATGTCCTCAAGACCGTAGAAGATGGTCTTTTCCTCAATTGCGTTCTCCTTTAAAAGAGCTTCAACATCAACAACTTCCATATATCCCATATATATCTCAAATACTCTTAACCCGTCTGAAAGGTCGCTCTTTAACGAACCTGAAACCCCGAATGGATTCTCTGTTTTAATAAGGGAAACAATTATGTTATCCTCATAAATGATATTATTTTTAAACATTGTATTGACCATATAGGGAGGGATCCTGGTGATCTCTCGTGCAAAGAAAAGGGCTGTGCCTTTTATTTTAGGCATATTTTTGTAACATTCATTATATATCTTAAGAAAATCGTCAAGCATCATTGGTGAAAGCGCCTGTCCAAGTTTTTTCTGGCCTGATGTATATATCATAATTACACTGAATGGAATTAACGCAAGGATTATTGACCAGTACCCTCCGGAAGGTAGCTTATGGAGACTTGAAAGAAGGAATGCAATATCTACAATTGTAAGAAATATTGCGATCGTGAATTTTGACATCTTTTTCCTCAAATAGAAGATCCATGACATCATTATGCCAGTAAGCACCATGTCGCCTGTGACTGCAAGACCATATGCTGCTGCGAGACTGTGCGATTCCTTGAAGATGACCATGACCATAAGCACCGAAAAAAGCAAAAACCAGTTAGCTGAATCAATATATATCTGTGACTGGAGTTTCCGTGACGTATAATCCACTTTGAGCATTGGCAAAATACGTGTCGTTATTCCCTGGTACACTATGGAGAACATACCGCTTATCATAGCCTGGGATGCGATCACTGTTGCAATAATGCTAAGCACAAGAAATGGTATATAAAGTATCTGAGCCTGGTGAAAAATCATCTCAAAAAGTACGCTTTTTGTTTCTGGATGCCCGATCACATAGGCCCCCTGTCCCAGGTAATTCAATAAAAGGGCAATAAATACAAATTTCCACGCCCTGACTATAGGAAGTCTTCCCAATTGTCCCATATCAGCGAACAGTGCTTCCCCACCTGTGGCGCAAAGTATGACCTGGGATAACACGAAGAATCCTGCAATACCGTTTTCCAGTAAGAAAATGATAGCATAGTATGGATTTATTGCCTTGAGGACTGATGGGGCTTGTATTATTGAGACAATACCCGAAACTGCCAGCGCAATAAACCACAAGAACATTAAAGGTCCGAACGCTCCCGCGACTTTTTCGGTTCCTTTTTTCTGGACTGCAAAAAGGATTATCGCAATGAGTGCCGCGATAAAGACCAGCATTTGTTGCCCTGTTCCCTCAAGCCCCGGGATCAATTTCAATCCTTCAACAGCGCTGAGTATGCTAATTGCAGGTGTGATCACACCATCTCCAAAAAGAAGTGATATGCCGATGAAAGAAAGAAGAGAGACAAATCCGATTTGTCTTCCCGACTTCAACAGGGGAATAAGTATTTCACGAAGAACTATGGTTCCTCCTTCGCCTTTTTGGCCAAGGCTCATCGCAAGCCATGAATATTCTATAGACACTACAATAATCAGTGTCCAGATGATGAGTGAAAGGATACCCAGGACATGGTCTTCAGTAAGACTGGTCATTAATAAAATAACTGTCAAAGTATAGATAGGGCTTGTACCGATATCACCGAATACAAGACCCAGCGATTTTATAATTCCTTTGATAGTTTCCCTGTGAAGCATGTACTTATTCAATCCTATCGCTAAATCCATCTCCCTGAGACTATCTCATTCCTTTTAATTGTTTCTAAACAAAAGTATATATATTTAGATTTTACATTTCAATCCTGGAAATGACACCATGAAGCTTATGGGGCGGAAGTTTATAAAATTGGACAAATGCAGGAGTATTTCTTTTTATAACCGAATATAGCTTCCATAATAAATTTTCTGTGACAATATCTTCAAGGCCATAGAATATGGTTTTTTCCTCAATTCCGTTCTCCTTTAATAGAGCTTCAACATCAACAACTTCCATATATCCCATATATATCTCAAATACCCTTAACCCATCTGAAAGGTTACCCTTCAACGAACCGGAAACCCCGAATGGATTTTCGGTTTTAATAAGGGAAACAATTATGTTATCTTCATAAATGATATTATTTTTAAACATCGTATTTGCCATATATGGGGGTATCCTTGTGATCTCTCTTGCAAAGAAAAGGGCGGTGCCTTTTATTTTAGCCATGTATTTGTAACATTCATCATATTCCCTAATAAAATCATCAAGCTTCATTGGTGAAAGTGCCTGACCGAGTTTTTTCTGGCCGGATGTGTAAATCATGATAATACTAAAAGGTATTATCGCCAGTATTATTGACCAGTAGCCTCCGATTGGAATCTTATGAAGACTTGACACCAGGAATGCCATATCCACAAAGGTAACAAGTAATGATATCAAAGTCTTTAATCTATTGCCCTTTAAATAAAATATCCAGGTCATCATAATACCTGTAAGGGTCATGGTTCCGGTAACAGCAAGACCGTAGGCTTCCGCAAGCAGAAATGATTGCTTGAATATGAACATGACAGTTAGAACTGAACCCAGCAAGAACCAGTTTGCAGAATCAATGTATATCTGGGACATCATTTCCCTGGATGTGTAATCCACTTTCAGCATAGGCAGGACACGTGTTGTAATTCCCTGATATACTATTGAGAACATGCCGCTGATCATCGCCTGGGAGGCTATTACCGTGGCAAGGATACTTAAAATAAGAAATGGGATATAAAATATTGGAGCCTGGTGGAATATCATTTCAAAAAGGACATTATGCGCATCGGGATGCTGGATGATATACGATCCCTGCCCCAGATAATTTAATAACAGGGCAATTAATACAAAATACCATGCTCTTATTATTGGAAGTTTTCCCAGCTGCCCCATGTCTGCATATAATGCTTCTCCTCCTGTGGCACAAAGGATGACCTGGGAAAGTAAGAAGAATCCTGTAATACCGTTCTCTGCAAGGTAGGTTATTGCAAAGTATGGATTAAAAGACTGTAAAACGGTCGGATAATTGATAATATTGATAAAACCGGAAAAAGTCAATGATATGAACCACAAAACCATGACCGGTCCGAATGCCCATGCAACTTTTTCCGTTCCTTTTTTCTGAACTGCAAATAATATGATCGCGATAATGGCGGCTATGATAACGAGTGTATCTATACTTGTCCCTTCAAGTCCCGGGATCAGTTTCATACCTTCAACCGCGCTGAGTATGCTGATGGCAGGAGTAATTACGCCATCCCCGAAAAGAAGTGATATGCCAATAAAAGTGAGCAAAGTGACAAATGATATCTTCCTGCCCGACTTCAGCATGGGGATAAGCAATTGCTGAAGAACAATGGTGCCTCCTTCACCTTTCTGGCCAAGGCTCATGGCGAGCCATGCATATTCTATTGTAACTACGATAATGAGTGTCCAGATAATAAGTGAAAGAATACCCATAACGTGAGGAATCGTAGGTGGGGTCAATAAAAAAATAACCGTGAGAGTGTATATCGGACTTGTTCCAATATCCCCGAAAACAAGGCCCAATGATTTTATAATACCTTTTATGGCCTTTTTATCAAGCATGATCCACTCTCCTTTCATTATTGATTTCTCTAAGAGAGATTAAAAGGTATTAATGATTTCCAATCAAAAAAAAAGGTCATTCCACAAATGGATGACCAGATTTCAATATAACATCAGCTACTTCCGGCCTCATGGAATCGGCTGGCGGTCTCTTTCCGGCTTCTATCATCTGCCTCATCTTTGTCCCGCTAAAATCCACCCTGTCCGTATGGGGGCAGACCTTGTCATTGGATATGCCGCCGCACTTGTTGCAATGGAAGAACGACATGAAGAACATTGGCTCAATACCGATATCGGGGAACTCCTTGAATATTTCCTGCGCTGCGAAAGGATGATAGTAGCTTCCCACGCCTGCATGATCCCTTCCGATGATGAAATGGGTGCAGCCATAATTCTTTCTTACAATAGCATGGAATATGGCTTCTCTGGGGCCAGCATAGCGCATCTCTGTCTGGAAAATTCCAAGAACGACCCTGTCCTTGGGATAATAATTTTCGATCAGGACTTCATAGCTTTCAAGTATTACATCATCCTTGAAATCGCCCTTCTTCTTCTTGCCAATGACAGGATTTATGAAAAGCCCGTCAACCATCGTAAGCGCTGATTTCTGGAGGTATTCATGGCCAAGGTGCGCAACGTTCCTGGTCTGGAACCCCACTACTTTTTCCCAGCCTTTTTCCTTGAATAGATTCCTGGTTTCGGCGGGTTTCATCGCATATTTGAAATAAGGTGTTTCTGATTCATTTACCAGGCTTATCTTTCCGCCAAGCAGTGTATCCTTCATGGAATACGTCTTTGCCACACCCGGATGTGCTGCATCGTTTGTTCCATACACCTGCTCTGCGAATGCTCTTTTATCGTAATTATAGATTTCTTCAACCTGCATCACTGCAACGAGATTTGCGTCGTTTTTGAGGAGAATTTCATCTCCTTCTTTTATATCTTTGTTATCGGTGTCAAGAACAATAGGAAGAGTCCATGGAAGGCCATTCGAGAGGCGCTTATTGTAGAGTATGCTCTCATAATCTTCCCGTCCATTGAAACCTTCAAGAGGGCTGAAAAGCCCGGAAGCGATATTTTCAATATCCTTCATCAGGTCAACGCTGACCGGGACGCCCTGGTATTCAGAAGCCTGGTCTATGATCTTTTTTCGTTTTTGTTCGGTTAATGTGCGGTTGATTAATTTTCCGCCGTGAGGTTTTATTTGTGTCATTGTAATCCCAGATTTCCTCCCAGATTGAATTGCTTCGTAATAATTGTTTGTGAGAATGAATATGAGATGCTCTTTCCTATGCGTTGAAAAACCACAGAGTCAGCTATGAACTGCGGTTCCTAAATGAATATTGAAAAAACAACGAACAAAAACGAACTGAAACGAACTCCGGTGGCGTGAGTTCGTTTGGTTCGTACGAGTTCGTTGTTAATTTTCATACCAGGGCGCAGAGGACACAAAGAAAACACCATCATGGATTCCCTCCCGGTACAGCAAGCAAATAATGTGCCAGCGCAACCATCAAAGCTATGAAACTAATAATGAGAAAAGTTTCTGAGACCTTAAGAAACCCACGTTTCCTACCTACTATTTCTTCGAACGTCTCTTTTGAGGCGCTGCAAACCTTCGATTACTTTTAGCTCGCCTGTGCGCAGTTCAAATGTTTGCGCTGCTATGGCATTTCCTTTGTCCATAACTTTTGCACTAAAATGATTTGGCGACTCCCCGGATAACTGAATTTCGAAATCCCTGTAATTCAATGACAACACCATCGAATGATGATGGTTTACATGATTGAATGATATTATAAGCTTTCTTATGTTTTTCTTGTTTTATCTTCAATGAAATTAAGTAAATCTGTAAGATTTACGTCTTCACCTGACAAAATATCATTTCCATCATGCACATGGTGTGGAAAATTCACTAAATCCTTATGGTGGGGTGCATTATCCCATCTTCTGATAATCTTTCCATCTTTTTGCCAGTGGTACGAATATTCCCTCCAGTTTTCACCTATAGCTTCATTCACAAAAAGAGTGGAACCGTCTTTTAAAGTAGCGTTTGCTTTGATTAATTCGATCTCCGGATCAACAAGTGTTTTTACGATTCGCAATTCATCTACAAGAATGTGGTTTCTCAGAATAGCTATGGTTCTGGCTACAACCATTGAGAGGACTCCTCATGAATGGATTTCCAGTAATGATATGATTTATAATACGCTTTCCATTCAATATAGTCGTCCCATTTCTCAAAGTCTTCTTTAACTGCTGATTCTATCTGTTTTTCAAAATCCTCAAATGTAATCCCATATTTTTTTTCAAATCCCTGTGTAGTATTTTCAGTTTCTTTCATTTTGGACAGGCTCATATCATGCACTATATTTATGAGTGCAGATTTCTCATTTTTATATATGCCATGGCGCACCAGACCTGATATTGGGCTCCAGACATCTTTGGGAATTTCTACGGTTTCCATGATTGATCAGCTTTTATAAGAGATACTATTTATTTTCTATTGGATAATACTATTGTTGGTCAAAAAAATCAAAAAAACTCATAGCCCACTATACAGTGGGCTCGCTCTTTTATTTCTTCACATTCCCCGCATGCAGCCCGCATTCCTTCTTCGTTGCATCTTCCCACCACCAGCGCCCTTCGCGCTCATGCTGGCCCGGAAGCACAGGTTTTGTGCAAGGTTCGCATCCGATGCTAATGAATCCTTTTTCATGCAGTTTATTATAAGGAACATTATTTTCCCGTATGTAATCCCAGACCTGCTTTGAAGTCCAGTTAGCGATAGGGTTGAATTTTACCAGGTTCCCTGTTCCGAAGGTCGGGTCTTTCTGTATGACAGGAACATTTGCTCTCGTTCCGGGACTCTGGTCTTTTCGCTGTCCTGTTATCCATGCATCCACTGTATTCAGGGCGCGCTTTAACGGGTCAACTTTACGCGCATCGCAGCATTCCTTGTGACCATCCTGGTAAAATGAATACAATCCTTTTTCTTTCACAAGTTTTTCAGTTGCATCGCGGTTTGCGAAAAATACTTCTACCGGGATATTATAGGTCTTCCGGACCTCTTCGATGAACTGGTATGTCTCAGGATGAAGGCGCCCGGTATCAAGCGAAAATACCCTGAAATCATTACTGATCTTTTTTGCCATGTCGATCAGAACAACATCCTCCGCCCCGCTAAAGGATATTGCGATGTTCTTGAAATTATTAAGCGCCAGCTCAAGGATTTCCTGGGGCGTCTTATTCTCATAATCTTTTGCAGATCTTTCAATATTAAGTTTTTCTGACATTTTTTCACTATCCTAAGATATCTTTACTGAAGTTCTCGAACCCCACACGTTCTATGCAATCCCCGAATCGCTCGCCGATTTTTGTATTCTTCTTTGACCAGTTGATGATATTTCGGAATATTTCCACCGCTTCCTGTGGGGATTTCGCATTGGTCAATTCTTTCCCGAGCAGGGGGTGCCTTCCGATTTTTCCGCCCACAAATATCTTATAGCCTTTCCACTCCTCTGTTATGAGGTCTGATGGGCATGCGCCCACACAGGCTCCGCACAAATTGCATTTATCCCAGAGTATTTTCACTTTATCGTTTTCAAGAACGATGGCTTTTTCAGGGCACATGAAAGTGCATGTTCCGCATCCGGTGCATGCATCGATGTCTATGACAGGCCTTGATACGCCCATTACCCCCAGATCATTCTCCTGCGGTTTTGCACAGGCATTAGGGCATCCTGTAACTGCGAACTTGATCTTGACCGGCATGTCCTCACCAAAGAACTCCTTATCCAGCAGTCCTCCCATACCATATGTATCTATGATGCCGTAATTGCATTCCAAATTTCCAGGGCAGGAGATAATGTTTCTCACCCTCGGTCCGCATGATCCCGGAGGGGTTCCGTTATCTTCCAGTTCTTTCGTGATGGCGTCAAGATTATGGACATCCACATCCGGTATCTGCATTCCCTGGCGCGTGGTGATATGTATGTATCCGGTTCCATATTTTTGGGCTATACGGGTTATGCCGGTAAGCTGATCGCAGGTTACATTGCCGCATGGCATGCGAAGCCTGACAACGAAAAGATCTTTCTGGCGTTGCTTCATGTAACCGGATTTTTTTAAAGTTGCTATGTCAAGTTTTTCTAGGGTCATGGTTCACCTTGATATAAAGTTGATATTTAAATAATCTGGGTGTTAAACTTGCAAGATCAAAATATAACTGATGAATGCGGCAATATTTGACTGGATAATTAACTCAAAGCATTCAGGGATACGATCCCAGACTTTACAGCTTCTGCAGATATATCCAGGGCTTTTTTCTCCTCACCTGTCAGTTCAAGTTCAAGGATATCTTCAATACCGATGCTTCCGAGTTTGACAGGAACGCCAAGATATATGTCTTTTTTGCCATACTCCCCGCTCAAATAAGCACATGCCGGAAGAATGCGCTTTGTATCTTTTATCACAGCTTCAACCATATTTGTCACAGCTGCGGATGGGGCATAGAATGCACTGCCGGTCTTGAGAAGGTTAACGATCTCAGCTCCACCGTTTATCGTTCGGTCAACAAGCTGCTTTATAGTTGATTCCTGCATAAGTTCTGTGATCGGGACACCTGAAACCGTCGTAAATCGGGGTAGAGGTACCATGGTATCCCCGTGCCCTCCCAGGACCATCGCATTAATATCCCGCACCGAGCAGCCAAGTTCAAGCGCAATAAATGTGGCAAACCTGCCCGCATCAAGTACACCGCTCATCCCGAAGACCCGGTGTGGTTCAAAACCTGTGGTTTTCATGGACACATACGTCATTATATCAAGCGGGTTCGTGACAGTGATTACCACAGAATCCGGTGCATAACGTTTGATATTCTGTGAGACATCGGTTATTATTTTAGTATTTATTTTCAGAAGGTCTTCCCTTGTCATTCCAGGTTTTCTTGCTATTCCGGCAGTAATGACAACTACATCCGATCCCTCGATATCCCTGTAGTCGTTCGTTCCGATAATATTTGAATCATAACCCAAAAGTGGCCCAGCTTCCAGAATGTCAAGAGCTTTACCCTGGGGCAGCCCTTCAACTATATCAGTCATTACTACATCCCCGAGTTCTTTTTCTGCAATTCTTTGCGCAGTCGTTGCACCGACCGCTCCTGCTCCGATAATTGTGATTTTTGGCATGTATGTTCACCTTGATTTTTTTTGTATGAAGGTGGTTAATTGACGATAATAGTTATGCACGTATTTTGACGCAAAGGATATATTGACAGAATGCATAACAAATCCCTGATGAAAAATTTAATCCCTGTAATATTTATTATTTTATTATTGTTCTCACTTCTCCCATTGTCCGTGGGGTCGCAAGGCACCCGTACTTTTGAGATATCATCACTAACAATAAAATTCGATAAAACAGATGCTGAATTTATAGTAAATTATGACCTTGGTGCTATTCCAAAAATGTATATTCTTTTGATGGGAGGAAGAAGCATCGAGCCAAAGATGAAAGAAATCTTCTCTAATTTAGATTATGAGGTCATAAAAATGGATCAGGATAAGGCAATTCTGCATGTAAAAAACGTCTCAAGATTTGAAAAAGGTTATTATTTACATGATTCGATCAGTTTAGGGACACAAATAAAAACGATCATTGTTTACATTCCCGAAGACTCCCGCCCCACTGAATATGTTGGCCTTAATGCCACACCCAACAAATTCTACAGTCAGTGATCCTTCTTTTTCTTAAAGACAGATGGCAAATTAACGATATATGTACCATCTTCTTTGAGCGCCATGACAATTTCCTTCCTTTCAAGCAGCGATTCAAGATTTAATTCATACTGACCTGGTGATAATATCCTGATCGATTCGATCCTGTCCCCTATCTCTTTTGGCGCAGTTTCAGGTTTCGGCTCATTTTTTAATTCGGTTTTTTCTTCCTTAATACCCAGTATCTCATCGATTTCTCTTATAAAATTCGAGGCTTCGGGTGATATCTGGCCTGTGTTTGCCACAGTCCCGATTTTTACAACTGGTCCCGAACCAGGTGAGTCATCTCTCACATAAAGGAATTTATTCCAGCCGCATTTCGGGCAGCCATTCAATATTATGGCTGCACCGTCCTTGAATATGCTCTCGCATCTTGTGCATTTGTGTGGCATAATTTATGGTGAGACTAATGCACTTATTAAATCCCGATCTTTCTTAATTGTTTTTAATTGTGCTGCAGGGCCTATAACCGTAAGCCGTGTCTTGAGAGTTGTCTTTCCAAATATCTTATTCAGGAAATTTTCGTTTTGTTTTACCGGATAACTCTCGATCTCGATTCCTGAAAAATCATCCGGTTCTATCTCTGCCATTGTCAGTTCAATGAGTTTTGTCTGTTCGCTGGGAGTGAGCCCTTTTTCAAGTATGAGTATCTTTCCGCTTCGCACTTCGTCAAGAATCAACCTCACTTTTTCCATGGAAGTCATGCCATCAAGCTTTTCTTCCGATATTAAATCCATCTGAATTCCTTTCATATGATCACCCGAAATGCTCTGCAATTTCTTTATACAATAAATCTATGTTTTTCCCTTCAAGAGCGGATATGGGAACAAGCGGATGCTGCGGAAAAGCGCTTTGTATCCTTGCCGGTGATGAATTTGGAAGGTCTATCTTATTTGCTGCTATCAATATGGGAAGTTTCCGAGCTTCAAAATTCCCGATTATGACCACATTCACCTGGGTATACGGATCTTCAGTTGCATCCATTACCAGTATTACACCGTCTAAGTCCTCAAGCCATTTTACCGATTCCATTACGCCTTCGGTTGCTTCTTTGGCGCGTCGTTTCGACTCCTCCTCCGGGAGCCCGAAAGTCATGAAATCGTGAAAATCGATCTTTGTAGCAATTCCCGGCGTATCTATAATATCCAGTGTTACGGAAGAACCGTTACTCACTATGGTAACATCTTCACGCCTTCTTGCTCTTCTTGTCTCATGCGGAATATGGGATACAGAACCCATGGCATCCCCGGTCCAATCCCTGACGATCCTGTTAGCGAGTGTGGTTTTGCCCGCATTGGGAGGTCCATATATTCCGATTTTCGCCTTTTTTTTCTTAAATAGTCTTTTCAACCAGGAAAAATTAAGTCCCAGCCTTTTTATTATGCCCATAGTTTTGCCTCACTGTCTAATAGAAGTTCCCTCTTTTTTAGTTTTCCCTTAGAATTCCGACAATTTCAATTGCCTCTTTATGCATTTCTCTCCCGGGATCTCAACCGGATATATCCCGCTCAAACACCCCAGGCATAGATCATCCATCGGGATCCCTATGGATTCCACAAGTCCATCAATACTTAAATATCCCAGAGAATCTGCATTTATTAAGGCCTCAACGCCTTTTACTGCCTTGTGTGCTGCAATAAGTTCTTCACGAGTTGCCATATCGATCCCCAGATAACAAGGAGAAATTATAGGGGGGCTTGCCACTCGCATATGTACTTCCCTTGTCCCTGATTTGCGGATCATATCTATTATTCGGCGCGAAGTTGTTCCGCGCACAATGCTGTCATCCACGAGAACGATGCTTTTACCATCAATATTGGGTTTAATGGTATTTAGTTTCAGCCGGACGGCCGTTTCTCTCATATCCTGCCCGGGCATAATGAATGTCCGGCCTATGTAGCGGTTCTTCATAAGCCCTTCCATATAATCCATGCCTGATTTCTTTGAGTAACCGATCGCATATGTAATTCCGGAATCAGGAACAGGCGAAACGATATCCGCTATGGCCGGATGCTCTTTAAAAAGCATCTCTCCGATTCGCATCCTCACATTATAAACAAGCTGGCCATCTATGACTGAATCCGGCCGTGCGAAATAAATATATTCAAAGACACAATGTGCAGTATTTTTTGATTTTACCAGCTGATGGCTTTCGTAGGTCCCATTGCTGAAAACAAGCATCTCGCCAGGAGCTACATCACGTATCAGCTGCCCGTTCAAAATATCAATGGCAACACTCTCGGACGCCACTACATAACCATTATCGAGAGATCCAAAACAAAGGGGTTTTATGCCAAGCGGGTCACGAATAACAACGATCGTTTTATCTATCAGGATAGCAAGTGAATATGAACCAACAAGCTGTTTTATTACATTTTTAACGGCATCTTTAAGCTCGTTGTGCATCAGTTCTTTCACAAGAAGATGAGCTATGACTTCTGTGTCCGATTCTGATAAAAATATCCTTCCTTCCTTTTCAAGCCCGGTCCTCAATTCTTTTGAGTTTACAAGGTTACCATTATGAGCGATAGCTATGGTCCCGCTCTTAAAACTTACAAGAAGAGGCTGGCAATTCTCGATCTTTGAACTGCCTGTGGTTGAATATCGGACATGCCCTATCCCTACATGACCTTTAAGTTTCTGTATATCTGCCCTGTTAAAAACATCAGGCACAAGACCCATACCTTTTAAGGTGCGGACCTGGCTGCCATCATGAACAGTTATTCCTGCGGATTCCTGTCCCCTGTGCTGGAGAGCAAAAAGTGCATAGTAGATTGACAGTGCGGCAGATGTCTCCTCTTTAAAAGAGACACCGATTATACCGCATTCTTCATGCAACCGTAGTCACCTTAATAACCGCATTTTTCTTGCCATTTGTAGGATCTCATGTGTGCGGTCTTACCAAAACCACACGCTGCGCACATTTTTGTGTGCGTGTTCATTGATGCTTTCCCGCATCTTCTGCATATTACATGTGTTTTCTTCTGATTCTTACCGAATGAAGGCGTACCTTTTGACATATTTTAATCACCTTTTAAATCTTATGGGGAAATAAATACTATGTTATCTCCGCGTACAACTGCTGTTCCAAGTTTTTTCGTTCCGTTCTCTTTTATTTCCTCGGCATTAGCCAGGACGATATTCATGTGGATATCATATCCCTGTAATTCGCCTCTGAACTCTCTCTGGCCTTTTAACCGTATCAATACTGACTTATTTAACGCATTGTTTAGAATGTCGAGGGGTCTGTTTCCCATAAAAACGCTCCTAATATTAATAAACCATTAATTCAATAGTGCACCAAAGTAGTTCGTACAATATTTAAAACTATTGGTGAGCCATGAAAATTAAGTCAAGGAATGTATTAAGAAAGACCGATCAGAAAGCTCTTGTAAGTGATATTGTCGAGGCATTTGGTGATGCATCATCATTTGAGAGCAGGAAGCTTGAATATGTCGAAAGTGACGGGCAGGATTTCATTTTCGTGGATGGAGAACCCCTTTTATTTAAGATAGACGGAAAAATATTTCCTACTGTAAAAGGCGCCCTTAAATTAAACCCGACACGCCGCAGAGTCCTGGTTGATCCAGGTGCTGTGAGGTTTATCATAAACGGGGCTGATACGATGAGCCCGGGAATTGTTGAAGCAGACCCCGCTATAAACGTAGGCGATCTTGTTATCATCGTTGAGAAAGCACATGGGAAAGCGATCGGTATAGGAAGGGCCCTTATGTCAGGAAAAGAAATGGTCGGGGGAAAAGGAAAGGCAGTAAAGTCCATTCATTATGTAGGGGATGAGCTCTGGAACCTTGAACAGAAATAAATAAATAGATACAAACAGTAAGGAGTACAAAGTAAAGGTGATTATTTCATGGGTAAATTTATAGATAATCTTTTTGGCAGCGGGAAGAAGACGAAATCAGATGCGGATGAATATCAGGAACTTGATCTTTCAGAATATGAAGAGGGTTTTCAGGGCGAAACAGCCAACACTTATATTAAAATCGCTGAATTGTCAGGACTTGAAATGATGCCTGAATTAAAAAAACAAATTTATGAGGGCAATATCCTTATGATCGATGTCTCGCCTGCAAAAAAAGATAAATTGATTTTTGACAGGGCGATCAAAGACTTAAAAGCAGTTGTCAATGACGTCCATGGTGATATTGCAATGATCAAGGAAGACCAGGTAATCGTAACGCCTCGCGGCATGCGTATAGACAGACAAAAATTAAAGTGAACTCTGAACACAGTAGTATTTTAACAGTTACCAGAAGTGTTTGTCCGCTTTGCGGTAAGGAACTTGTTACAAACTGGGTAAAGGATAATATTCCTTTTTTTGGTGAAGTGATGTATATTACTTCGAAGTGTGAATGTGGTTTAAGATATTCTGATACCCTGATAATGGCCCAGCGAAAACCCGTTCATTATGAAATGAAAATCACGACACGGGACGACATTGATGCGCGTGTGGTCCGCTCGACTTCAGGAACAATAAGGATACCCGAACTCGGGGTCGAAATTGAGCCCGGGCCTGCTTCTGAATCTTTTGTTTCAAATATCGAAGGTGTGCTTGACAGGGTGGGTGATATCCTGGAGATGGTAGTAAGATGGAATGAAGAATCCCAGATCCAGCGCGCGCAAGAATTACAATCTATTATCGAGAAGGTCAAGGCAGGGGAATTCGAGATCACGGTTATTATCGAAGACCCGATGGGCAACAGCGCTATAATTGCAGAAAAAGCAACACACAGGGAACTTACACAGGAAGAGGCAGCCGGTCTTAAGACGGGTATGATGGTATTTGAGAAAGAATAATAAGAGTACTGTTCTTATCAGGCAAAAGAGCTATAATTCAGTTCTTCTGCTATTGAACTCAATACTCCAGGGAAAAAAATATCCTGACATCATTATTAGTGAGCTTTTTAAAAATGAAGATTTTTCATCCGATGAAAAAGCTGTGATCGTTGATCTTGTTTATGGGATATTGCGTCACCTGGGAAGGCTGGATTACATAATTGGACACGCATCAAGAGCCGCTATAACAAATATCGATCCGGAAATACTTAATTCGTTCAGGATATGCACATACCAGGCCTTATTTACGAATGTATCGGCAGCGGGAATAGTAAACAATGCAGTGGCGATGTCATCGAACGATACGAAATTAAGCGGATTTGTTAAAAGGACAATTGAGGCAATATTAAGAAATAAAGATGCGGTCATTTTCCCTGACAAGGAAAAGGCTTCGATCGAATATATTTGTGCATACCATTCACATCCGCGCTGGATAGTTGAAAAATGGCTCACAGAGTCAGGATCGGTTAAAGAAGTTGAGGCAATATGTCGCGCTGATAACATGCAGCCGCCTTTAACGATCAGGGTGAATCCATTGAAGTCGGATATCGGATCACTTCAAAAGGCGCTGGATGAGGAAATGTATTCTTCATCAAGAACGGAATTATCACCATTTGGCCTTATTGTTGATAAGAAAGAAGGTATTTTTAAAACCCGGGCTTTCAAGGAAGGACTTTTCGAGGTGCAGGATGAAGGAAGCCAGCTTGTTACACTTCTAACAGGTGCAAAGCCGGGAGAACTTGTTATTGATGCCTGTGCAGGAAATGGCGGAAAATCCCTTTTCCTTTCAGGACTGATGAAAAACCGTGGGACAATAATCGCTTCAGACCTGTCGGCGGCAAAACTTGCTAACCTGCGGCATCGGGCAGGAAAAGCAGGCGCGTTCAATATTAAGACCACGGGCAGGGATGCATTAAATGAATATGATAATATGGCTGATTGCGTTTTCATAGATGCGCCGTGTTCAGGTATGGGAGTTTTCAGGAGGAACCCGGATTCGAAATGGCGGTTGACCCCGGATGATGTAAAAGAACTTGCAATAAAACAGAAAGAGATATTAAGTGAATACAGCAGGCTTGTTAAGCCTGGAGGAAGATTGGTCTATGTCACATGTACGATAAGCAAAGAGGAAAATGAGGATAACGTGCGCGGTTTTCTTACCGGGAACAGGGATTTTTGCCTGGTTCCCGTATCGGAAATGCATGATTTCAAATCTGGCAGATTAACCTGTGATGACGGATTTTTCAGGTCATTACCGCATGTTCATAATACTGATGGGTTTTTCGGCGCTGTCATGATGAAAAAAATGAGATAATCAAAGACCTTTATGATGCAATCACTTGGCGCATGGTGTGATTAAGGTAATTATATATTATTAAACAGTCATTCAAACTATGAGGAGACTGATTAATGAGTAATACGCCAGATGACCTAATAGAATTCTTGAATGGCATTTTTGCCTTATCGCCAGAGGAGATTAAACTATACGAAGAAGCATTTATCCATAGCAGCAGTAACACCCTACACAATAATCAAAGACTTGCCTTTCTTGGAGATTCGGTATTAAAATTAATAATAAGGGAGCATTTCTACAAAGAAAATCCAGGTATGAGTAAAGGAGAACTCACCAAAATATGTGGCGAAGGTAAAGAATCCAATAAGAACTTTGCTAATATTGCAATCAAACTTGGGTTAGTAAAATGCATGGATATTAGGAATCGCCCTCCTGAAACTGAGACTCATAAAACGGTAAATGCAGAAGCTCTTGAAGCTTTATTCGGAGCAATTTACCTCAATAGAGGTTTTGAGGAAACAAAAAGGATTGTGGGGAAATTTATTTTGTCAAACTTGGTGACTGTTGGATGAGGATATTGCATGAGAATATTTACAAAAAAAGGTCTTTATGATTAAAGAGACGCCATATCCTATAAAGAAATTAACTTTATATTATGAACCTGCTAAATTATCAATATCAGGTGGGAATATTGAAACCGCAGTGTTCCAAAAACCGAAGTTACTTGAATATCTAATAAAATTTCCCAAAGGTTTTGATTACCCACCATTTCTTAAAGTCAGTAAAACTAAAGATGAAATAACTCTTGCAATTTCTCAAAACCATTCTGGTAAGAATGAGATTATATTTACTGGTTTATCCTCCTCATTATATTCAAGGTTAAAATCACAAGGGACAAATGAAAATATAACCGATGTTATTAATTCTTTCAGGTTTCGGGTATTGTTGGAACAACAATCAATAATCAGTCTAGTTTCAGTATTGGAAACATTCATAAAGAGCGTGAGAGATGACCACAATTATAATCAAAAAAATAAAATCATCACTCACAGCTTCAAAAAAGTGGAAAAGGTTCTCTCCACATGCGGAATAAAAATACAAAAATTAGAGTATTTAAGCGATAATAAAATACATAATAGAACCGAAGAGATAATTGATTATGCATTTAATCTTAGGAATTTATATGTTCATAATGGTGGGATTGTTGACAAATACTTTTATGAAAAATACAAGGATAAAATTTCATCAGATAAAATTGGCACATTAATAAGAGTCGAATATAGCGATTATAAAGTAATTCGGCAATGGTTATCTTTCTTTATCCAGGAAATATGTAGAGTAATAGAAGGATATGATGATGTATGGACTGATTACCTGATAAGTAATGGCATTATATTACCAAATATTAATCTTGATTTGAAAGCCCTTAATGGAGAGGAATTTAGCATACCTCTTGAGGATGGAATTGAATTATTAGGAAAATATGATGATGAAATTGAAATCGATGAGAAAAAGCCTGAGAAAGATGAAAAAACCTACGGTTTTCAATTAGATATTGGAAAACTGATTGAATATAAAACATCTAAAGATGTGTCAAAAGGTGATGAATCTTGAAGCCTTTGACACTATATCAATTTAAGAAACATATATTTAATCTTCAATCTCCAGATATTGAAAAAGCACTTGGACAATATGTAAATCGCAACCAATTAAAACAATCGAAGAGAAAAGATATTGAAGAATTACTCGGTAATCAAAGACGGGGTATAAATCCAAGATATCTAATATTTAGAAATGCGAATATTGTTAGAGACCTAAAAACAGGTTATTTTTACATACTAATTGAACTTCATGCATCGTATATGGAAATCATTGATGGAAATAATGAACCATGGGATGTTGATTTTGCCGCTCAAAAACAAACTACAGTTGCGAAAATTAATTCGAAAAAGGAAATAGTGAAATCCAAATATGGATGTGATGCAAGGAAAAAATTATGTGGCAGTGGCGGATAAAAAACATAGATAATTTTTCTCATTTTCGTTATGTTTTCAAAAACATAACATATTTATATAAGTTTCGTTGCTAAGCGATAATAATAACGCCGATGGAGTTAAGAAATGGATAGCCTGAAGGAACTAAAAATTGAGATGCAAAACCTTGCAGACCCAAAAAAAGCAGAAATCCTGCAGGGATTCTTCAAAACAGGCAAAGGCCAGTACATTGGTCATCGGTTAAGCCCACCAGTCATCCCTGAACCGATGTCTACTGACATGGGGATCAAGTGCCTGACTTGAATAGACATTCATAACAGTCAGAATAGTTCTTTCAATCCCATAATACCGAAGTATCAGAGTAAGCTGTTTATCAGCATTTTCGGCAAAAATCGTACTCCATCGCAATTGTGTAAAACGAGAACCAATATCTTTTGGATTATACTTCCGAACTAACGAATATATTCTCCTGCTTACTAAAAGGGTAAGAATCGATATCCAGATAAAGGCTTCGATAATTTGTGTGTTCTTTGTATTCACAACATCAAGAGCGTATCTGCTTTTCAGTTCTTTAAAGATCAGTTCAATATCCCATCTTGCTCCATAGAGTTTCGCAACATCCTCAGCCTCCAAAACATCTTTTGCAATATTAGTAAGATAGACATGATACTTTTCTTCATCTTCATTAAAAACCGCTACCAATCGGAACTGTTCAGTATCCATTCTTGTCTTACTTTTCCCATTATAATTCGGTTTCTTGAATGAGACCTCAACTTCAACATCGAGTACTTGTCTTTTTAACTTGGGGAGAATTTCACTGATATATTTCCCTTTCACATCAATACTATTCCCCCGACACGTATTATGCACATCAACAATAAGAGGATCCGCACTTCCTTTCAATCTGGACACGAAGTAACCGCCATTCTCCTTGATTTTAGCAAAGAGTAGATGTTTGTAGAAACCAAGATCGATAAGAAGAATTCTATCTTTTATCCATGGACCTATTCGCAGAGTCTTCAATTCATTTGTACTTTCAGGATGAATAGTGATGCTTTTTGGGCTGTTTGCCACGGCACTTACCAACAAACTCACTTTAACGCCAGCTGCTACCGTTCTGGAACGTGCTGCCGGGAATTTTTTAGCAAGAGACTTATGCAATCTGATAATTGTGCTGTCCTGTATCATTACATCCTGGAATTTAGCTATTTTTTCATTGAGAACTTTGGTTTGTTCCTTAGCAAGCTGTTCAATTCCATGAGTTACACATAGCCTCAGGAATGCAACAAGTTCAGGTGTGAATCTTTCATACCAGCTGCTGTCGCTCAGTTTTTTATTGGAAAACTTTTCATAATTCCGTTTGACAAAGGCTAGATTTCTTGCAAGGCGAACACCATAACTATTGACAAGAACCCAAAACATTTCTACGGCTGTCACTTTTCTCTCTCTTTCTATGAGGCCGGTTTCTTTTGCTGCTTGTTTCAGCCATTCTGGAGGGAATAGTGTGTAGAGGTCTTTTTCAATTATATCGGGGTCATAAGATGGGATTTTTGTGTTTGGTTCTTTGGGCTTTTTCATGCTACTGATCCTCTTTCTAATTTTAATACAGTAAAATTAGAATTTTTAAGTAATATATGCATGCTAAGACGATAAATGCTTCGCTATATAACGATTATTTCAACTGGAAACCCAAAGCTATTGACTAAAAACGAGTAATTCTGCAATCTTTTTTGAGATAATTCATTGAGCAGAATTCCTTAACCGATGACCAATGAAGGCCAGTATGGCGAAGGGGATGTTTTTTTAGGGATAAAAGTCCTGGTGCAGCGTAAAATTGCAATGAAATATAAACATTTGAATTTTAAGGATATACAGGAACTCCTTGAAAGCAAAATCCATGAATATAGGATGGTCGCACTTTTAATTCTTATTATAAAATATAATTTTGACGATGACGATCACAAAACCAAAATTTTTGATTTTTACATGACCAATTCGAAAAACATAAACAATTGCGACCTGGTGGATGTCACTGCCCCATATATCGTTGGAAAATATCTCTTGAACAGGGACAGGAGTATTCTTTATGATCTTGCAATATCTGAAAATGTCTGGGAAAAAAGAATTGCTATAATTTCAACCTTCGAATTCATACGGAACAATGAAAGCAAGGATACACTCGCAATTGCCAGAATCCTGATAAACGACAAACATGACCTGATCCACAAAGCTGTGGGGTGGATGCTAAGAGAGGTGGGAAAACGGGTTGACCTGGAAAAAGAGGAGGAATTCCTCCAAAAACACTACATGGAAATGCCAAGGACAATGCTTAGATATGCTATCGAGCGGTTTCCGGAAGAAAAAAGGAAGAAATATTTAACCCATAAATCTCTCTCCTTTGCGTAATACTCAGGATCAATACTTATTTTTTCCCGGTTTAACAATACTGGCTAAAAAAATGACAATATCTTTTAACAGGCAATAAAAATAAGGCCTGATCTTTGGATGGCTCCTTTTATCGATCTCATCTCCGATACCCGTCAATAGCAGGACTGTGATCATAAATATGGCCATTGTCTGTTCAGGTGAAAGAAAGAGAGGCTCATAATTCGCGGCCTTTAAATTCAGGACTATTCCTAATATTCCAGCAATGATAAATGATACAAGATATCCACTAATGCTCCAATAGGCACTCCTGTCTAATATGAAAAAAGGTAACAATAAAATAACCAGGGTGATCACGACCTTTATTGCGATGAAATCTGCTATTCCATAATTGGTAATTATGTACCTCACTAAAAGATTCCCTTCTCCCATAATTCCTTTTTGCTCTATCATTTTCAGGCTGGTTATGGTATCTCCGATGCCGAATGCCAGAAAAGCCAATACGAATAGTAAAATTTGTAACTTATTGTACCAGCACGGGTAATATCCGCTGTCTCCTTTCAAAACTCTCTCCTCATATATATTATATTTTTACTTATTAATAAACAAATCCTGTAAAATAAATTTATATATTCCCGAAAAAGTGTGTTATCAGAAAAGTTTATAGTCAGCAGATACCCTATTACAGTAGGGTAAAATTATGACAAATATTAGCGAGATACATGTTACAAAAACGATAGTTAATGAATTCATGGATGATTTCATTGAGAATATTCTTGACAGCGATGTTGTTGTTGTTGGCTCAGGGCCATGCGGTGTCACGGCTGCAAAGTACTGCGCGGAAAAAGGTCTCAAGACCGTTATGATCGAGAGGAACATCTATGGCGGCGGAGGTATGTGGCAGGGAGGCTTTCTATTGCCTAAAAATACTGTCGGAGCTCCCGCCAACAAGCTGCTTGAAGAGTGCGGTGTAAATCTCAAAGACGCTGGAAATGGGCTTTATGTTTGCGATTCATTTGAGATGGTCTCAAAGATGCTGGTAAGTGCATGCAATGCAGGTGTGAAATTGCTCAACTCTACGAACGTTGAAGACCTGGTACTCAAAGAAGACCATGTTGATGGCGTGGTCATCCAGTGGTATCCGGTACAGCAAATGCCCAAATTCATTACATGCATGGACCCGATAGCGATCAGATCAAAAGTTGTAATTGACGCAACAGGGCACGATTCATTCCTTGTAAAGCGCTTAAGTGAACAGAGATCAGGCATTCCTAAACCCCCTGGCTGCGGTTCACTCTGGGTTGATGAGGCGGAGAAAAAGACAGTCGAACTCACTCATGAGATATATCCTGGTCTTATAGTCGCAGGCATGTCTGCAACATCAACATACGGTGCACCGCGCATGGGACCGATATTTGGCGGGATGCTTCTTGCAGGAAAGAAAGCAGCAGAGCTTGCTTATGATAAAATCAGGGGCGTAAGAGCAAAGGGCATGGGCAAAGGCATAAAGATCAGCCACCGTACGCCTGATGTACTTGTGACAGAATAAATATTTGAGCCGGGCGAATGCCCAAACTTTTTTTTTACATATTCTTACAATCATCTTTTTATACTACCACAACCAATTATTTATTGGAGGTAAGTTTATGGCATTCGGAATGATGGATGGTTACGGCTATGGCGGAATGTGGATACTTGGACTCATATTCTGGATACTGATCCTCATTGGACTCATATTGCTTATCAAATACCTGTGGGAGGGCGCAGGAACCAGGGGAAGCCATGAATCCGCACTCGAAGTCCTGAAGAAAAGGTATGCCAGGGGAGAAATAAGCAAAGAAGAATTCGAAGAGAAAAAGAAAGACCTGATCTGAAAAAGCAGATATTCTTTCGCTTTTTTACGAATCACGAATCTATCTTTATCAGTAGTTATATCCGCCAGTGCTTTGCGTTGCAACAGGAGATGGTGTAATGGTCGCGGGTACAGGTGTAGCCTCGGGTCCTACGACGAACCAGGCTTTATTTACACCCTCGCCATTTGTATCCCCGCGATTTGTATCGTTACTATAGTAGTAAAGGGGCATTTGTTTATAAGTTGTCTGTTTGGACCCTTCGCTATTGGTTATTATGCCAAAATCAGAAGTATTCATCAGAGAAGGCGCAATGATATTCTCATTATAGAACACGGGCCAGACTTTTAAGCAATTTCCTGTGCAATTGCTTACTCCTGGCATATCTTTAGTAAAATTATAAAGAGTATTTCCCTTTGCGTCGACTATGAATTTCATATTGTCTTTATCTGCTATAAAAACCGTATAGTCTGGTCTGGCGATAAACCATACCTTGTTCACTCCTTCTCCTTTAATATCACCTGGATTTGCATCACTGGAGAAATAGTATAATGGCCAACCTTTATAGGTTGTTTGTTTATTTCCATCGTCTCTTGTGATCATCCCAAAATCAGATGAAACAAGTCCGGTAGTGACAGATATTTTTTCCTGGTAGAAAACAGGCCAATTATTAAGACAGCCACCTGTGCATGTGCTATCTCCCATAGCATCCTTTGTAAACATATATAGAGTAATTCCTTTACTATCAACGATATAATTTCCAGCAGAGAGTTTAACAGTTGGTTGTTCTATAGGAGGCTGTTCAACGGGTGTTCCTTTAGCTGGTGTTTGTTGCACTGCTGTTTGTTGTTGAGTGCAACCGCTGATGGTTAATATAGCCAATATTCCAAATATGACTAAAATTAAATTACTTTTGTTCACTTTACATCACTCCAATAATTAAATGGGTTAAACTTGCTAATAAGTTTTTTCTATTCGAAAGAAATCTCAGGATGTTCAGAATAAACCAAACGAAATATGATACGTTGAATTACAATTTGGAAATAGAGCTAATCCGAAATGGCCAAAAGAAGAATTACAACCTAAAATGTTTATCCCGTGTGGTTATCTATGCTTTGTATCCGGCATCAACAATTGCTGCCTTTATGGCATCTGCATTTGTTTTATTCGGGTCATAGGTTACATTTGCCTCTTTATCCTTAAGACTCACATCAACTCCCGAAACACCATTCACGGATGAGATCGCTTTTGTAGCCGAAGCCTGGCAGTGTCCACACATCATACCTTCTATTTTTATTCTTATTTGCGTCATAATTCCACAGCCTTTTTGACTTTACACTCAATGTATAATAATATATATAATTTGTGTGGTATTGCGCAATTGTGTAGTCTGCAATGATTATTCAATTAAGTTCTCTTTATATACGGGAATAACCAATAGGAGGTGTTTACATTGGGTGTAAAACATACACAACGGATGTAAACATAATGGTGAAAATAGATGAAACCAAACAAATTGTTATTCTTATATACGATTTTGCTGCTTGCTGCATTCATAGTGCCGGCGGTTGCAAATGAACAGAATATGGACATGGGAAATATGGATATGGGCAACACGCCTCCATCAGATCATGCCGCTACAACAAGTGAAGGCGGTCACACCATGGAAGGACAGGTCAACTGGTTAGTAATAGCTTTGTTCCTTCTTGCCATTGTGGCTTTAGGATTTGTTGCATTCAACACTGAGAAGCTCAAGAAAATAAATTTCCTTAACAATCCGCAGCTTAAAGCTCTTTTAAAAAGCAAATGGTATCCATTAATATTTGTTCTGCCAACAATGATAATATTTGGCCTCCTTGTCATCCAGCTATTTTTTGGCCCTGAAGAAACATCTCTTAATTTCGGGTCAGTAATGGTATGGATACTGCTGTGGCCGATCTTGCCTGTCCTGTTCCTTGTATTCGGCAGGTTCTGGTGTTCAGTTTGCCCCCTATCACGAGTGAGTGATGAAGTGCAAAAAAATGTGGGAATGCATAAGAAAGTGCCAAAATTCCTTCAGACTTATGGCGTCTGGATCATAATAATTGCTTTCCTGATAATAACCTGGGTTGATTCAGTACTCGGGCTTGTGGAAAATCCAAGGAACACCGGCTATCTCCTGCTTTTCGTGTTCACAGGCGTAGTCCTTATGGGCGCAGTATATGAAAGGAGAGCCTGGTGCCGTTATCTCTGTTTCCTCGGCGGCCTGTCAAGCAATTATTCCATGAGTTCGGCGCTTGAACTCCGGGCTGACACCGAGAAATGCAAGGCCTGCAAGACCCCGACATGTTTTAAAGGAGACGGGAAGGTTGACGGATGCTCAATGTTCGAGTACCCAAGAACCATGGACTCAAACAGGTCATGCAATTTCTGCTCAAACTGCATAAAGACATGCCAGCATGATGCTATCAGGATAACACCGCGCCCACCGACAAGTGAACTATGGTTCATAAAAAAGCCGCGGTTCGAGGAATCTTTCCTTGCAACAGCTCTTATCGGGATAGTGGTTGTACAGACTCTGGTCATGCTCCAGGTATGGGTTCCGTTCATGGAATGGTTCGAGAATACGACTGGCATCGTCAATTTCACGATCGCGTGGACAATAATATTTGCAGCAGCTATGCTAATACCTCTCTTGCTGATGCTGGGTGCAAGCTTTATTTCAAGCATAATACCAAAAGAAACATCGAAATCCAATCTTGTATCTGACCCGTCAGCGCAAATGAATATTGATATGGATGTTCCTGCGGAAACAACACTTTCCAACTTCATTCGCTATGGATATGCTCTTATCCCCCTTGGACTCGGAATACACCTTGCTCACAATGCAAAGCATTTCCTGGGTGAAGGGTTTTCTGTTATATATACCTCAGCTTCACTTGTGGGATGGAATATTACAGGTGATCCATCGATCCTGAATATGCCCACGATACAGATAATCCAGTATATTCTTTCAGTACTGGGCATTCTGGGAGCTATTTACACAGCATATAAGATTTCGCAGAATAATCCCAATTCGAAAGCATCGGTTTTGCCGTATATCGTGTTGATGCTGATGTTCGGATTGATAGCCCTGTGGATGTACAGCGTACCCATGGCCGCACGCGGTCATTAAACTGTCCTCTTTCTGAGGACACCTTTTTATTGCAAGTTTTTTTATCCTCCACAGAACCCATAAACAAATTCAACAGTATCCCCATCATGTAATTCATGTTCCAGCATATTTTTCGGCGCTGAACCATTAATAAAAACCATGCAGGCATTCAATTGATCGCCAGCCAGGATCGTTTTATAGTTCGTCTCTATACCCTTATTCTTACCAGCTTCCATGATCCTGATATCTATTAAACGCAGCACATCCCCAAGTTTAGCTCCATCTGCAACTTCAAAAAGATCAGTTGCTCCAACCAGTTCCTGCTGGGTAAAATCATAATTCACTGTTATTTTCATGGTTATCTATAACCAATCTGCGAAATTCAGTTCTCATCATCTTCAAGATACCATCTATCATATCGCCAACCTCAGGCAGCATTTTTAGAACTGTATAAGAGATCAGCATTAAAGCGATCAATGAGCCTGCCTTTGTTATAAAATGCTCTGAAATATGGAAGCTCTCTTCAGGTGTGCCAAACCAGCTTAATCCATAGGCTGAGGCGGTAAATGAGACCCTTAAAATATTCAGTATGTAGATCACGGGTACTGAGATAATAAATACCTGGAGTTTTTGCGAAGTCCTGGCGCCTGTAGCAGAAGAAATGATACCTGAGAACAGGGCGATACTTTCGATCGCTGTGCATGCAAGTATTATTTCAACAGGAAGACCATTGACGGCAAGCTTGTTCCATGCTATTTGTACAACCGGAAACCCGAATTTCTCCACAAGCCATATGCCCTGCCCAGTGACCGTTGAAATTATCCATGTATTTAATAACTCGACTTCTGCGAACATGAAATATATCAAACCGCCAACAGATGCAGCCCTTGATAATGAAATAAATACCTCATAGCCGCTTTTATCAATATTATTTTTTGCCTGGAATGTTATATGTGCTATAAAGAGGGAGGCAGCGGTCGCGGCAATTACCAGGATGATATTTACATAGTCCTTAAGCTCAATATAACCCCCAAGCTGTCCTGACCAGTAGATGGAAAGGAATATCCAGCCAGAACCGCCAAAAATGAACCTTGAATTAAAGGATTTAGGAAGGAATGATGCAATAACCAGAAGCACAAGTGAGATCCAGAGAGTTAGTGCCATAATATTACCTGGTTTCCAATATTTTTCTCATTGTCCACCGATTTGATATGCATTACGGCCTGTTTCACGATCGATATTTGATAGTCTATATCAGGTGGATCTTGTATTGGTATCGTTACCAGAACTTCCACCAGGGTTTTTTCTCACCCATACTTACAGGTCGGCTTTTGCTGTATTTTTCAGGTTCGGAATCAAATGCTTTCTTACATCCGGGAGCACAGAAATAATAGGTCTTTCCTTTGTATTCTGATTTGTACTGTGCTGTATTCTCATCGACCTGCATTCCACAAATTGGATCAATCTGCATATAATTTATTTCTCCTTTTATGATTTACACTAGTTTCTTTACATATTTGAACTTTACGTCTGGTGTAACGTTCTATATAGTTTATGGTGGGTCAGAGGCGGTTATAGAAATAAGAGCATATCGTTATCACTTTGCGTCCTTTGTAGTTTATGATTTTTGTTCCCGCAAAGAATGGACCCGGCGGGATTCGAACCCGCGGCCTTTGCGTTGCGAACGCAACGATCTACCCCTGATCTACAGGCCCGAAAAATAGGGAAATGGGTGGTTACATCCTGCCCAGTTCTTCCACTGAAACGCTTTCAACACCGTTGACTTTGCTGAATTCTTCTTCGACCTTTTCAGTTCCGCCTTCGATATCGCCGACTTTTACAACTACCATTAAGGCTTTTAAGCCGAATGCTACAGGTTCTTCTGAGAATCCGTGAATTCGCGCTCCCTTGGGGATAACCTTTGTCAGGTCTTCTTTGAGTTTATTAAGATCAACATCCATGCCTGAAGGCATTACTCTTATTTTTGCTGCTACTTCTCCCATTATCCTCACGGCCCTTCGAATCCGCATCCAGGGCATTTATATGAATTGCTCTGGTGCCTGCAGTCTGCACATCTTCCTAACTCATTACCGCATTGCGGGCATGGGAATCTGGCATAACCACGTTCAATAAGATTTATTCCGCATGAAACACAAATTGTTGCTTTTTCTTTTCTTGGCATAATATTCTCCTTATGTTGGGTCTTCCATACACATCCGAAAGCTATTAAATTTATCCTTTAATAAGAGTCCCGGAAATATTACCTTTTAATGCATTTAACACCCTTCCCGGACAATTTCCATTAATGATCTCGCAATCCATGTTATTTTTCATAAGATATTCCGGAAGTTCTGCATCCACACAGGTCTCAATACCAATGAGTTCCTCTGCTTTTAGCTCATTTTGAAGTGTACCGTTCAGGTAAATACCATCAACATCCGTGACTTTGATATACCTTGCACTTAGTTTGAACGCGATCCATGCCGCAATTGTGTCTGAGGTCACATCCCATGTGTGGGAAAGTTCATCATTGCTCTTAAGGAGGTTGTATGGAAGTAAAACATAAGTACCATTTCCAGGAATTTTCAGGTTGTCAATGAGCTTTGCATCAGTTCCATCAGCCAGATAATACCCATATTGCTCCATCGCGAGTATTGCCATCCAGTGCGCAGCTTCGTCCGAGGGATTGACTTTGCGCACGGTGTCCGCGAATATTGAGCCCCCGGGGACGATGAGAATAGTTTCCCCGGTCGAACTGGTGTATTCGATCAGGTCTTTAATAATTCTTTTTGCGCTATGGATCAGGCTTCCGCCGAGTTTTAGTATTATCATGATTTTACGATCGGGTTCATTCTCGCACCATTGTAACCGACGTTATGGTTTATTGTTATATATAAAATGCGGATGTTTCGCCCCAAAATCGCACTCATGGAACTGGATAAAAATTTTAAAAAAAAATCATTGTGCAGGTTGCTAAATTTGATATAAAGCAACCCAACAATCAGCGATCCAGACTTACTATTTCCCCAATTCTTTCAATCGCTCAAGGTTTGCCTTTGCCTCATCAACAGCTTTTTTCTGCTGTTTTTCAAGCTGGGCAACGATCTCCTTAAAATCAACTTTAAGCGAATATATCTTGTATGGTCTTCCTTTTCCGGGCGTCTTCTCTTCCCGTTCATCTATCCAGTCGCGTTCTTTTAACTGCCTCATGGCAATACTGACTTCAGGCTGGCGTAACCTGGCTACTCTTTCGAGATCTACCGAGGTTGCAGAATTCATATTCTGAAGATAGGTAAGGCTCATTGCGACATTTCGGCTCATTCCAAGGGAAATAAGAATATCTGCGATCTCTTCGTCTTTTTCATCTAACTGTTTGATCTTAAGGGCTTTCATATTGACTCCAGAAATATATTATGTTTCGATATTATTTTAATCTTTCGATATGAAAAATAATAACTGGTCTGTGAAATCCTATAATCCCAGTTCTGCTCTCTTCAAATCGCTCTTCTTCTTCTCAAGGAACGAATAAACCGGGCCATGGGCTGAACCTTCAAGAAGCATATTGATACCCGTTCTCGCTACTGTATTCTGTTCCGGATACCCGATCAAGCTTACTGTTTTTCCATAAACAGAGATATGCGCGTTGGTAAGGGTCTCAAATATCTCCCTTGTTTTTCCATCCTTCCCGATGAGTCTTCCTCTTATCCTCATGAGGTCTTTTTCTGTTCTTGCAATATTTGATAGGTCAATTGTCTCAAACATAAGAAGGTCATGGTCAAACAATTTCAAGGCTTTTTCAGGACTGAATCCCCTTGCTATAGCCTGTACGACTTCCTTTGCGCGCATTCCCATAAGGGGGTCTGTCGGGTTTGATATTTCCACATCCCCGCTCTCGCTGTCAATATTTAACGTTGCAGTTGATTTTTCTTCAATGAGTTCTTTAGTCTGGCCTTTCGGGCCAACAAGGACCGCCACTCTTTCAAACGGTATTTTAATATGCTCTGTCATTGTTCTTCCTCTTTATTTTTCTTTATAATTGAAATCATATCATCTTCATTTACCGGAATATTTAATTTTCCGAAAAAGCGTGCGATATTTGCAACATCGCGCCGCAGGTAAGTTTCTGCATTGAAATGACTGGTCAGGACCGACTGTCCCATGTCAATTATCACGGGTTCCATCTTATTCATATCTACCAGTATATTGTATTCACTAAGATCTGCATGGACAAGTTTTGCCCTTGAATATAACCTGTTCATATAATCGACCAGCAGGTTAAAAATATGTGATGCTTCCTCGGTTGTCAGTTTAACATCTTTCAGTTGAGGCATCGGAACACCGTCTTTCCCGATAAATTCCATTAACAGGATGTTTCTTTGAGTGATAAAGGGTTTTGGCACCCTTACTCCCGCTTCTTCGGCTCTTTTTAAGTTCTTGTATTCTTTTTTTGTCCATGCAAGAATGATATCTTTCCTGGCATGCCTGATCCCCTGGAACCGCGGGTCTCCCAGGATGTAGTCTTTCATGGAATTAAAATTAGCAGTGGATATCAGGTAAATCTTTACTGCGACTTCAGAGATATCATCTTTTTTTGCTATTGCATGGAAAAGATTTGCTTCTTTCCCGGTACTGAAACAACCTCCAAGCGCATCAATATAACCTTTTTTTGAAAGGTCATAGAGAGCCATCAAAGTGGCTGTGTCAAAAACATCGTCAAATACTTGTTTATGGTCTGAATCCTTCAAACGCATGCGGAATTCATCGACTTTCTCATCCATGCGGGAAAGCTTCTTATCACTGGCCATAGACTTAATTTAACTTTTCAAAAAACCTTTTCTCTCAAGCCAGTTTACCTGTGGGCCGCTGTATTTCCAGATGATATCAGCTTTTTCGGTCTGGAAAGACCATGGCACAACTATAACAACATCCCCTTCCCTTATCCAGGTACTTTTTTTCATTTTTCCGGGAATGCGAGTGATCCTTACTACGCCATCCATACACCTTACGCGCAGTTTATTAGCCCCCAACAGACTTTCAACAGTCCCCAGCACTTCGCCGGCCTTTTTTTGTGGCACCCGAACTCTTGTAAATTCTTCCGGTTGCTGGCTGTTATTGTCTCGCCTATTCAGTTTAACACCTCTTCATTCATACTCTTTATTGTCTTGGCTGTATGTAAAGGTTACTGATAATATAATATATAAAATAATATATAAACAACATTTAAAAATTATCCGATACTTATTTTAGAAACTAATTTAATGAAGTCTTATTAAAAATGTCTGAAATATCTATTCTCGGAATTGAAGGGACGGCATGGAACCTGAGCGCAGCAATTGTTGATGAAAAAGATGTTATTGTAGAAACCACAGCCACTTATCGTCCCGCTGCCGGCGGCATTCATCCCCGTGAGGCTGCACAGCATCATGCAAATCATATTACAAAAGTAGTGAGTGAGACCCTGGAGAAAGGAGGTCGAAAAGTAGACGCAGTGGCATTTTCACAGGGTCCAGGACTTGGGCCTTGTCTTCGTACGGTTGCAACAGCGGCAAGGGCACTTGCATTATCGCTTGATGTTCCTCTAATCGGAGTGAACCACTGCATTGCGCATATTGAAGTAGGAAGATGGAAAACGCAGGCGTTAGACCCTGTGACATTATACGTAAGCGGAGCAAATTCTCAGGTGCTGGCATACAGGAGGAATCATTACAGGGTTTTCGGGGAAACTCTTGATATCGGTATCGGAAACGCCCTTGATAAGTTCGCAAGGTCGGTCGGGTTGGCGCATCCCGGAGGACCAAAAGTAGAAGATCTCGCAATGAAGGCTTCAAAATACATCCCGTTGCCATATACTGTAAAGGGAATGGATTTCTCATTCTCAGGATTGACAACAGCAGCGCAGGAATCGGCAAAAAAATACCCTCTGCCTGATGTATGCCATTCATTCCAGGAAACTGCTTTTGCAATGCTTGTGGAAGTAACCGAACGCGCTGTTGCGCATACAGGAAAACAAGAAGTCCTGCTTGCAGGCGGCGTGGGAGCGAATTCACGCCTGCGCCAGATGCTCACGATCATGTGTGAGGACCGGGGTATTGATTTTTATGTTCCTGAAAAGAGGTTCATGGGCGATAACGGCGCCATGATCGCTTATCTTGGCCTTTTGATGTATAAATCAGGATACAGGACATCGATCGCGGAGTCTAAGGTCAATCCCAATTTCAGGCCTGATGAAGCAGTTGTGAGGTGGAACCCTCAAGTCGTTGATACATCCAGGGAACAAATCCCTGGCCAGCATGGAAAAATCGTAAGCGGCGCCGAAGCTGTGATCACACTTTCAGGAACCACGATCCTCAAAACAAGGATATTGAAACAGTACCGCCTCAATGAAATAGATGAGACCTTACGCAGGGAAAGGACACGTTCAGAAGCAAGATTAATTTCAGAAGCGAGGCGATGCGGTGTGCCAACTCCTATCATCAGGGATGTAACGGATTTTGAAATAAAAATGGAATACATAGAAGGGACAGCTTTGAAAAAAGTGATAACACCTTCATTGAGCGAGCAGACAGGAGAACTGATCGGGCGCCTGCATACTTATGGAATAATTCACGGCGACCTTACCACTTCCAATATTTTATTCAAGGATGGCAAACTTTACCTGATCGATTTCGGGCTTGCTTATCTTGATAAAACTGTGGAAGCACGGGGGGTTGATGTGCATGTGCTTTTCCAGACATTTGAGAGCACACATGAGAACCATGAAGAGATGATTGAGGCTTTCAAAAAAGGATATGCCCGGACATTTGCGGGGGGGGAGGAGGTCATGAAAAGAGTAAGGGAAATTGAGTCAAGGGGAAGGTACGCATAATGAAATAGTAGGATCAAAGCTCTCAAAAATCTCCCGTATCAACTTCTTTTTTCCGCAAAACAATTCAATGAAATCGCCCCAGCCCACCGAAATATTTTTAATGCATTGTTCCAATTTTAAGAAGGAGATTCATGAGGGAAAAATATCTTGGAATAACAATCGGGATTATTTTGGTCGCAGTAACAATTGCCATAACATCAGCGCTTCCAAAAGCAAATGCGCTGCAATATCTAAGTATATGGACGAACAGCAACTAAAAACAATGTTAAAAGAGACCTTCGACACCGTATCAATTGGATACGACAGCAAATCGCTCCGTTTCTTCCAGTCAAGCTCGCAGAACATGGCTGCCCTTCTCGGACTGCAAGGTAATGAGAATGTGCTCGATGTTGCCTGTGGAACCGGAAATGCGGCGCTGGCTATTGCTAAATTCCTGCCGGCCGGACGGGTGACAGCCGTGGATTTCTCATCAGGCATGCTCGGCCAGGCGCGGCGTAAGGCGGCTTTACTCGATATCCGTAATGTCGAGTTCATGGAGCGGGACATGCAAAACCTGAATTTCCCGGATGGTATCTTCGATGTCGCTGTTTGCGCCTTTGGCATCTTCTTTGTAGAAGACATGGAAAGCCAGCTTTCCCATATCGCCTCTGGGATCAAACCCAGCGGCAGGATCATGATCTCTAATTTTCAGGAAAATTACTTTCACCCGTTGAAAGACATGTTCTACAAACGACTTGAGGCATACGGTGTACACATGCCCCCCCAGACCTGGAAACGCATCGCATCTGAGATGGGCTGCATTCAGCTCTTTGAACATGCCGGACTTACGAATATCACCGTCACAACCAAAAACGTAGGCTATCACCTGGACAACTCCCGGCAGTGGTGGGATGTGGTCTGGAATGGGGGGTTTCGCCGGATGGTGAACCAGCTTTCGACGAATGACCAGGAACGGTTCAAACGCGAGCACCTGGATGAAATTGAAGCCCTCAGAACCAGGGACGGTATATGGCTGGACGTGGGTGTGCTTTACACTTGTGGGACGAAGAGGGGATAAAGAAATGAAGATGAAAAATGATCGGATCAATAATTGATCTTATTTCGAAGGGTTAGCATGGATATGGTAGGAAAAACAACAATTCATCCATTGTTTTTTTATAGTGGAAAAATATTCGGTTACATTACATGGATTTTTTCTTTAGCATCTATATTCAATATATCTATAATAAGCAGGCAGCCAATTGAATTTCTTAAAATATTATCATATGTGTTATTTATAATTGGATTAATAATTGTTCTTATAAGCCTCATCAATTATAAATTCAGTAGAAATCCGATGTATCTTGGCTTTGACCTTTTTACTCTGGCTTCAATTGTATTCACGGCAAATATTATAATTGCAATTATTGGCATTTACAGTATTATTATATATCATTATATAATAATTGGAGAAGAAAACTTCCTGGAAAAAAGATTTGGCAATGAATATATTACTTATAAAAGAAAAGTTAGAAGATATGTGTGATTTTTGCGCTAATTTGAAGCCGTTACATTAACAATCTCCATTAAATTTCACATATCGATCTTCTTTGAGTGCCTCAACTCCACAGCCATGCCCTTCCCGCATCCTTTCATCTCCCATCCGCTCATATTCGCCCTCCCGACCCCTAAAAACCTCTCACCGACAACTATCACCTCATCATTGGGGCGTATCTGCGGATCAGCATCAAGTATCCCCGGCGCAAGGATGCTGCTGTGCGGAATGAAATCGCCGATCGTAACCCTGTAATACGGGTGATCGCGAAGCCTCATTCCCCCGTCAGCAGTAAGTGCAATAGCTCCGTATTGGGGGATCAATGTTGCCAGCTGCTTCCCCGCAAATAACTGGAATTTGGGGAAAGGCGCCCTGATAATTGCATCATGGGGAACAAGCATATCGCCTGCGCCTTTTCCGAACTGGTAATCTGCGGTTGCACGCATCAGGTCAAGTTTTCCCTGCTCTGCTGTTCTTTTTTTGGTATTTTCAAGTCCTGAAACAGCAAGCTCCAGGTTTTTAAGGGACTCATGTGAGGTAACTCCGTTGTCAGCAGTATAAATAAATTCCAAGTCGAGCTCGCTTGCTACGGATTCACATATCTCCCTGTATGCGCCATGTACGTGAGCAATGATATTCCTGTAATTGTTTTTTTGAAGGTATGATCGCAGGCATCCTCCCACCCATGCTCTTTCTTCAAGGTCCCAGTGACCAGTTACAGGAGCATCGTAATGCGCTGCAGGATACATCAATTCAAGTTCTCGCGGGACAACGCCCATGGGGGAAGTAATTATTACCTCATGGACAAATTTGCGGTATTTTCCAAGGGCATTTATGAATTTCTGGTGCGAGAGGGAAATCGAATAAGGCTTTTTTGCAGAGCATGGAAGAAGCACAAGAGCATCAAGATCGGGCGCAGTATAGCGTTCCAATACACGCTGTGCAAATCTTTTTATCTCGACCCTGTTCAGTGATTCCGATGTATTAGCATACAGGGTATTTGACCTTAAGATCGGAGTTCTTTTTTCAAGAAAATCATATTTCATATCCATCAAACGAAGCGCTGCCGTCAGCCATGGGCGCGCCCTGCACTGGCGTTCCACATACTCGCGAAGACTTCCTGACCGGATGTGCTCGCGGACATTTCTAAGTTCCTCACCAAGCTTCAGGGAATTATGCTGTGCCAACAGGCCAGCGCGGTCTTTTTTGGGTAATTTTAACATTTCCTGCGGTGTTTTTGACATGCACACTGTGCATGCACAGGGGAATTCATGGAGCCTGTCGAGGTGGAATTCCCCGGAATTTGTAAGATAAATATCCTGGTATCCTTTGATAATCCCAAGGGTTTCATCGATAAGATCCACACCAAGATACAGGAGCATCGCCAGGTTTTCAGGTGTGGCAAGAGCCGGAGTATAAAGAAGTGAGTCCGCGCGGGTGTTTTCCTTTAGCCTGATTATCGAATCCACGAGTTCCCGTGCCCTGTTCTCATGCTGCTTTGCGGCGCCAGGGATGTAAAGTTCAGATTCCGGATAGTCATTGGTAAATGGATGTATGACAATGCCTGTATGAGCAAAATCTGCATGTTCAGGCGGCACCTTCAGGTCTTGTATGATCTCTTCTCTTGTTTGCAGGGGAAGTGATCTATGGGGAAGGATGATTATTTTCTTATCATTTTGTTCAATAGGCACAGACTTTTTCCAGAAGGAGCCGGAGTCATATAGGGGGCAATCATTTTCATGAAGATTAATAATAGCAGGGGTTGACAGCTCCTTTTCAAGGATAAGTTTACCGATCCTTGCTGCAGCGTCGCGATGGGTGATCTCAAATATTTTGCTCATAAGTTTCCATTTGTTATGCGATTTATATGAATTCAATTAAACGCCGATGAACGCAGATAAACGCAGATTTGTTAATATTATGCTGTTTAGGTGAGGGGTTTATTTAAATATGAGCTTGAGTTGATACAAAATGACCTTATGCGCCGCAAATAAGAAGCGAACGCAAAGCATAGCAGCATACCCCAAAAACAGTAGGGCAAAACATTTATTATGTATAATAATGTAGGTTATAATTGGATTCCAGGGTGGGAATCGGGAGAAATTTATGAAAAACAGAGTGTTAGCCAGTTTAATAATAATTATTGTTATTATTGGGGCAAGTGGGTGCCTGTCCTCTAATAATAATAGTAAATCTGAAACAGAAGGACTTCCACCTTCACTTGGCCAGTATTATGAAAGCAAACCGCCTGTATATCTTATCAAAATGTGGCAACTTGGTGAGGCAATGATGGGAATAGGTGTGAATTTACAGCAGCAAGATATGGAAAATGCAAAGAAATCATATAATGATTTTTCCAAACAATATAAAGAAAGTTCAAATCTTGTGCCTGAATGGAAAAAATACTATAACCAGGATCTGGTGGAAAAAATGGGTGCATCGCTTGATTCCGGGAATGTGTCAGAGGTGTTTGAGACAATAGGAAAAGTCGGGGCAACATGTGTAAGTTGTCATAACGAAAAGATGCCGCCAGTCTGGAATAAGTACAATTGGGGTGATTTCAGTAAAATGACTTTGAATACCCCGAACCCGGCTGAACCCGTATTGCCATGGCCGGTTGCAAAGATAAAATATTTGGCTCCGGGATTTGATGGGATCGGTGTAAATATCAAGAATAATAATCAAAAGGGAGCGCAGCAAAGCTTTGTGCTTTTCAAGACCATGTTCGATAACATGAATAGCACATGTTCGTCATGTCATGTGTCTTCAAGAAAATATTATGTCAGTGAAGACATCCGTGTTATGATCGATACAATGGGAGAAAAGATCAATTCCGGGAACCTCACAGAAGCAGAAGGGCTAAGGATGGGAATCGGAATGGAAAGCTGTTACGCGTGCCATGTACTGCATATGCCGGCGCAGTTTGCGAACCTGAAAACGAAATAAGGAATAAAAGATCGAAAATAGCGAAAAACGAATATGCGGGCTTAAATCATTGGATTTTATAGTAAAATCCAATGGTGCATAAGTCTTGACTCTGATATAGTTCATCTTTAAAGGTCTAATTTCAGGGCTGGCTCAATAAGTTTAAATTGAAAAGCATGTTCCTGATTCGAATTAATGCATTTTCACAATCCTTCGGAGACTTTCCACCAGTTATGACGAGTTTTCCGGAACCGAACAATAAAATTACTACTTTTGGGTCAAACATTCGATACACCAGCCCGGGGAACTGTTCCGGCTCATATTCGATGTTTTCCATTCCCAATCCCAATGCTACAGCATTTAGATTCAGGACATCTCCGAGGACAGCGGATGCAACTATATTCTGAATAGTCACTTTATAATTGCCAGCGGTTTTTATCCCCAGGTCAACGAGTTTTTTATTGAGCATTTCGCCGGATTTGTTCGCATCTTCAATGGATTTGCAGCCTGTGCATACAACTTTGCCTGAATTAAACAGCAAAAAAACAGCTTTTGGATCCTTCATCCTATAAACAAGACCTGGAAACCTTGATTTATTGTATTCGGCATTCTCAAGCTTTGATTTAATATCATTCAGATCAAAATTATCTGAAAGTTTAGTAGTGGAAACTACATTTTCAATTTTAAAACCAGTTGATTTCATCATCCTTTCCTTCTAATCCTGATATTGGAATTAATAACGATAACTATTTTGAGATAAATTTAAGGTAAGTAAAATCGCACTTCAGAGTTTTCAAGATATTTGAACCACAAGCTATTTTTAGTATGATAAAATATGTATTATTATGGATTTACGCCAGTGCAAGAAAGGCTGTGAGGAATGCACCCCATGCGAAGATTGCAAAGCGCCGCAATTCAATGTGAATGTTATGTGCGGAAGCTGCCTTCGCTGTGAGACCCCGCATGTCGAAATGTATGAATGGAAATAATGAAAACTCATAATTGTTTTTGTTCCCTTAGATGCAGTTGAGCTGTTTATATCTCCTTAATTCAGGACTCTTTCGATCTATCTAATCCTCCCGCATCCACAAGATTAATTAACCCGGTAAAATATATAACCGTTGCACTATACAGGTGCATAATGGTAGAAAAGAAGGAGATACTTGGAATTTTAGGTGGTTACGATAAAGAGAATATAGCTATTGCTACTGTTTGTTCACATAGTAGCCTTCAGATATTTGACGGGGCAAGAAAAGAAGGTTTCAAGACCATCGGGATAAGTGTAGGATCGCCCCCAAAATTCTATGATGCTTTTCCGAAAGGGAAGCCTGATGAATTTTTTATTGTTAAAGATTATAAGGAAATCCTTTCAAAAACAAAAGAGCTGGCAGCAAAGAATGCGATCATAATCCCGCACGGCTCTTTCGTGGAATATCTTGGCCCTGAAAATTTCCAGAAACTGCGTCTTCCCACATACGGGAACCGCAGCGTTCTTGAATGGGAATCAGACCGGGATATGAGTCGCAAATGGCTGGAATCAGCGGGAATAAAAATGCCGCGCCAGATAAAGAATCCGGAAGATATCGATACTCCTATGATGGTCAAGTATTATGGCGCAAAAGGGGGAATGGGATTTTTTGTTGTAAAGAATTATGCTGATTTCCAGAAACGTATAAATCCTGCTGAAAAATACACCATACAGGAATTCGTCCTGGGAACACGTTATTACATGCATTATTTCTATTCACCAATTAAGCCTGATGGATATAAGCTAAGCAAAGGGTCACTTGAACTACTTGGCATTGACAGGCGTGTTGAATCAAATGCGGATGAGATATTCAGGATCGGATCACCAACTGAGCTGGCACAGGCCGGCATTTATCCGACATTTGTAGTGACGGGAAACCTGCCCCTCATGATTCGGGAATCGCTCCTTCCCAAGATTTTCGAGATGGGAGAGAAGGTAGTAGAAAGATCACTTGAGTTGTTCGGGGGTATGATCGGGCCATTCTGTCTTGAAACTGTTGTAACAGACTCACTTGAATTGAAGGTTTTTGAAATATCAGCCCGCATAGTTGCAGGGACAAATCTTTTCATTTCCGGTTCGCCATATTCGGATCTCATAGAAGAGAACCTATCCATGGGGCGGCGTATAGCCCGCGAGATAAAAATTGCACGGGATACGGATTCACTCCCGGAAGTAATATCATGATGCAGAAAAAGGAATATGATGTCATTATTGTAGGCGCAGGACCGGCAGGGATATTCGCAGCGCATGAGCTTGCCGAAAAGATGGATGTTCTTGTCATAGATATGGGCCGTGATATTAAAGAACGGGAATGCAAAATGAAGCGCCGTGGCATCTGCACCCATTGCGACCCATGCGACATTATGTGCGGCGTGGGCGGGGCGGGGACATATTCAGATGGGACGCTGAACCTCAGGCCGGACATCGGCGGTGATCTTGCCGAGCAGACCGGGGATACTGAATATGCATGGCAGCTTGTTGATTATGTTGATAAGGTATTCCTGAAATACGGAGCTCCTGACCATCTTTATATCCCTAAAGGCGATGAGGTGGAGCAGTTAAAGCGAAGGGCAGCGTCTGTCGGGGCGCGATTCATTGAAATTATCCAGAGGCATATCGGGTCTGATAATGCGCCTGTAGTTATCGCAAATTTTGAAAAGGACATGTTAGAGAAGGGTGTTGAGTTCCTGCTGGATACGAAAGTAGAGGACCTGGTCATAGAAGAAAATACCTGCACAGGTGTCGTATTAAAAGACGGTACAAAAATAAGCTCCCGCTTTACTATCATCGCGCCTGGAAGAGTTGGCGCGAAATGGATCGATGAGATCCTCCATAAACACAAAATCGAGGCAAAATATGCTCCTATTGATGTAGGAGTAAGGGTGGAAGTCCCTTCAATAATAATGGACCCGATAACATATATAAATCATGACCCGAAATTTCACATCCAGACAAAGACCTATGATGATTTTGTGAGGACTTTCTGTACAAATGAGAGGGGTTTTGTGGTAAAAGAGGAATATGAGGATTTCATTGCCACAAATGGTCATTCCATGACAAATGAGCAATCAGAGAACACGAATTTCGCTTTCATTGTCCGGGTCGAACTCACTGAACCCATCGAGAATACCGTACGCTATGGAAGGTCTATCGCAAAGCTTGCAACAACTATCGGCGGCGGGAAACCTGTGATCCAGAGGATGGGAGATCTGCGGCGAGGAAGGCGAACCACTGAGAAAAGGCTTAAAAAGAACCAGGTCATAAATTCCCTTAAAGACGTGACGCCAGGTGATATTTCCATGGCGCTGCCGCACCGCATCGTTACCGATATCAGGGAAGGGCTTGATGTATTAAATGAGATAATTCCGGGAGTTGCCGCCGATTCCACATTATTATATGCTCCTGAGATAAAGTTCTATTCGATGCAGGTGATTGTTGACCGTGACATGGAGTCAAGTGTCAAGAATCTTTTCGCGGCCGGGGATGGCGCCGGGCTTTCAAGGGATATTGTGAATGCTGCGGCAACTGGTGTGATTGCGGGAAGGGGAATATTGAAGAAAGCCTGAATTCCTGATAGATTAATTAATGATGGATTCCTGCACTATCTTTTTATACAATGATAATTATAAGTATAATCACAAAAGAGTGCAATTATTATGGCCGAGTCGAGTGAGTTTGAAAAGTATTGTATCCAGACACTGGAAATACATTTCGGGCAGTTGGCTGGTGGAATTCTAAAAAATATAATGGCAAAGAAAAGCCTGAATGATAAATCAAATATCAGCGATTTTAAGGAATTTATCGACCTTCTTGAAATCAATATTAGTATACTTTCAGGAAAAAATAAGGCTAATGAAATTGGAAATACACTGAGGAACAAAGCCCTTGATTTTGCAGGGAAGAAGAAAACATCAGAAATTGTCTTAAATGAAGATGTAGAAAATGAAATAGATGCTTTCCTGGATAAAAATACATTACCCAATGAACGGGATATCGCTGATTATACGAAATACCTGACATTGAAATACGGCGGCCATGCAAAGAATGTGGAAAAAGAAATAATTGACAAAGTTAAAAACCAGATAAAAAAGACGATCAGCCGGAACAGGATCAAGGGAGAAATAAACGATTTACTTGCAAGATTCCAGGATCCCACGAAAAACGATATTGATGATTTTATACATTATATTCATCTCTCAAAACTGGTTTTTGAGGAAGATGAACTGCGGGATGAAATTGAAAAAGAAAGGCTTTACAGGAAATTCCACGGGCCGCAGGATAGTGAAGTACCATCAGAGATCAATGAACTTGTCAATTTGATCAAAAATACAACCAATAAAGGTGCGCTCAGTAAAAAATTACGAAAACAGGAACTTAGCTATCTTATCAAGGATGAATCCGGAGTTTCCGACAAATCGGTCTCAGAATTCGTAAAACTCATGACGCCTTCTGAAGATGATACAAGAGATACGCTTGAAGACCTTGGGCTTAAACATCTTATCAGAGATAAATAGATGTAATTTCTGGCTAATGAAAAATTACTTAAACAACAATGTAAACTTAGCAGCCAATGAAACTCTGTGAATTTGACTATCATCTTCCCAAAGAACTTATCGCCCAGTCTCCAATAGAACCAAGAGATGCATCTAAATTAATGGTAGTGAGGGAAACGATCGAGCACCGTTTTTTCTCAGATGCCCTTGATTACTTTGAGGCCGGGGATACTCTTGTTCTTAATGATTCAAGAGTAATACCTGCAAAACTCATGGGCAAAAAAAGTACCGGCGGTCATGTGGAAGCGCTTGTTGTCTCAAGGAACGACGCTGGTTATGAATGCATGATCCGGGGGAAGAATATCCACGAAGGTACTAAACTGAATTTCGGCGAGCTTGAAGCAACAGTGCTCCAGATCCTGGAAAGGCCCAATACCAACAGGTATCTTGTTAATTTCAATTGCAATGGAAATCTTCCTGACATTCTTGAAAAAATAGGAGAAGCGCCGCTGCCTCCGTATATCAAACAAAAACTCGATAATAAGAACCGTTACCAGACGGTCTATTCAAAAGAAAAAGGCTCAATTGCAGCGCCAACAGCCGGCCTTCATTTCACGAACGAGTTATTGGAGAGAATAAAAGAAAAAGGCGTCAACATCGCTTATGTCACTCTTCATGTAAGCCTCGGGACTTTTACACCAGTTAAAGCCCAGGATATTGAATATCACATTATGGAACCGGAATATATTTCTGTCCGGAAGGAAAATGCAGACATTATCAATGGAACGCCCGGAAAACTCATAGCAGCAGGAACAACAACGGTAAAGGCACTTGAGAGTTCATGCATTGATGGGAAAATAGTAGAAAAAGAAGGATTCAGTGAGCTTTTTATTTATCCGGCATATCAATTCAACTCAAAAATTGATGCTATGATCACAAACTTCCACCTTCCTAAATCCACTCTCTTGATGCTTGTGAGTGCTTTTGCAGGCAGGGAACGGTTGATGGAGGCTTATAATGAAGCCATTTCACATTCATACAGGTTTTACAGTTTCGGGGATGCAATGCTTGTTTTCAAGGGGAGGGATAAATAATATGTACCAGCTGATCCACACAGATAAAAATACAGGAGCAAGAGCAGGAAAACTCAGGACAAACCATGGGATCATTGAAACTCCTGCATTCATGCCCGTTGCCACAAAAGCGACGGTAAAGACGATCACAACCGATGAGCTTTATGAAATGGGAACAGAGGTGCTGATAAGCAATGCTTTTCACCTTTTGCTCGCTCCCGGAATGGAAGTTATCCAGAAAGCTGGCGGTCTCCATAAATTCATGAATTGGAAGGGGGGTATATTCACAGACAGCGGCGGTTTCCAGATGATACGAAAAGATTTTCCATTCAAGATCAACGATGAGGGAATTATTTATAAGAATTTACGGGATGGGAAAAAATATTCTTATACTCCTGAAATCTGTCTTACGAATCAGAAGCTGCTTGGAAGCGATGTCGCTATGATACTTGATGATTGCCCTGCTTATGGGAGTGAGTTCAAAGTTGTGAAAGCTTCAATGGAAAGGACAATAAAGTGGGCGGGGATGGCTAAGAATGTGGACCAAAACCATGGCCAGCTCTTCTTTGCAATACTTCAGGGAGGGACATTTGCAGAATTGAGGAGAAGATGTGCTGAAGAACTGATCGAGCTTGATTTTGATGGCTATGGGATAGGTGGCTTATCAATTGGTGAGCCAAAGGAAATCATGAATGACGTTTTAAAGCTTAGCGTGCCGCTTGTTCCTGAAGATAAGGCGCGCTACCTTATGGGTGTGGGTTCACCGATAGAGATATTAAATGCGATCGAATCTGGAATCGATATTTTTGACAGCGCCTTTCCCACGCGAAATGCAAGGCATCAGACACTTATGACCTCAAAAGGGAGCATTGATATTGCTAAGAAAAAATTTTCAACGGATTTTTCGCCGGTGGATGAAAATTGCGGATGCTACACCTGCAGGAATTATACAAGAGCATACCTGCATCATCTTTTCAAGGAATCCGAACTGCTGGCTCTTCGGCTTGCTTCCATACATAATCTTCATTTTATACAGTCAATAGTGAAAGGGGCAAGGGAAGCGATATTGGATGACGGGTTTTCAGAGTACAGGAAAAATGTAATAGCGGGTTTAATTTGACTTAATGTTTTATTTTAACAACAACTGTTCCGGCTAAACGATCCCCGAGCCTTTGCCTTTTTTCTGTTATTGCCATAACAATAAATCCCAATATATATAATGTTGGCAGATGGTCAATTATACGTAAAACATTTCTCAACAGGGCTGCAAAAAAGTCACACGGTTCCCCATTCTCTTTAACAACAATAATCCCGAGGATCATCTTACCAACAGTCTGGCCTTTCCATGTCTCCAATACTATGCCATAACATATCCACAGGAGCATTATAATTAATAAACTCATGAAAAAACCGCTTATTGCTGTCATCAATGACCTGGCTGCAAGGCCGGGAACAATTGAAGCACCGAGAATAATGAATGATAGAAATCCCATTACAAAATAATCAATTAATACTGCAAATATCCTGTGAATAACAACATCTTTCTCAGTCCCCATTTCACCTCTGGAAGAAACAGGAGTTATCTGTGAGATTTTCAGGTTATTGCCACATTTTGAGCAAAATTCCGCGTCATCCGAGTTCATTGTTCCGCATTTGCTGCAATACATTTTTTCACCCAGTTACAATATTTACTCATGGTATTATTTGCTAATGATATTTAATATTGTTGATGCATATTGAAAATTGGTAGTTCAAATTTTTTTGAAATTTATTGCAGGGTTTTATTAACCGTATGCTCGTATAAAGTGTCAGAATAACAAATTGAAGGCAGGTTTGGAATGGAGAATGCAAACAACAAAAAGGTGATTTCTTGAAAGATACAACAGGTTGCGTTGGAGGAACAAATAAAGGAAGTCTTGGCATAATAAGCAAATACCTGACCCTCTGGATCCTTCTTGCCATGGCAGGCGGGATAATCCTTGGGGCTGTTTATCCGCAGGTAGCCACAATACTTAACGCTGTCAAGTTCGAAGAGGTATCACTTCCCATAGCGATAGGTCTTATATGGATGATGTATCCGCCACTTGCAGGTGTGAAATACGAGGAACTCCATAAAATGAAGAAGCAGGGGAAAGCCCTGAGCGCTTCCATTGTCCAGAACTGGATAATCGGTCCTGTGCTCATGTTCGCCCTGGCATGGATATTCCTTCCTGACCTTCCGGAGTACAGGATAGGTTTGATCATAATCGGTCTTGCACGATGCATCGCCATGGTACTTGTCTGGAACCAGCTCGCGGGTGGAGATAACGAATTGTGTGCTGTCCTTGTGGCTGTGAACTCTATCTTCCAGGTAGCTCTGTATTCGGTTCTCGCATATGTATTTGTAACTGTATTATCAGCATGGATAGGCGGCGCAGGAGCAGGCGCTGTTGTGGATATTTCAATATGGCAGGTCGCCAAAGCAGTATTCATCTATCTGGGCATTCCCTTTATAGCAGGCATAATAACAAGATCAGTTCTGGTAAAAAAGAGAGGAAAGGACTGGTATGATAATGTATTTATGAAAAAGCTTGGTCCCACAGCATTGATCGGACTGCTCTTTACCATTATCGTCATGTTCTCCTTAAAGGGTGAGTACATTGTCAAACTTCCCATGGATGTATTCAGGATAGCAGTCCCGCTGCTTATTTATTTCATCATAATGTTTGGCATCTCCCTATTCATGTCGTACAGGTTGGGCTTTTCCTATGACAAATCCACAACCCTGGCATTCACCGCGGCAAGCAATAATTTTGAACTTGCCATAGCAGTGGCAGTTGCCGTGTTCGGGATAGATTCAGGTGTAGCTTTTGCGGCTGTCGTGGGACCGCTCATTGAAGTGCCTGTAATGCTTGGATTGGTACATGTGGCAAGGAGAGCCAGAGTCATGTGGTTTGATCAAAATGGTCTTCCGATTGAAAATTAAGAAACATATAAACATATTAAATTAAATCTAACCATCATGAACTTCCAGATTCTCGATGCTGACTATACCTACAGCGATGATAAGCCTGTAGTAAGGCTTTATGGAAGAGATGAGTCCGGAAACAGTATATGCTGCCGTGTACCAGGGTTTGAACCATATTTTTATGCAAAAGCAGAGCCTGGATTGTCAGTTATTTTGCTGGAAAAGTTCAAGGATCATATAAAAAGGATCGAGCAGGTAAAGCGGTTTGAACCCGTGGGCTATTTCAAGGACAAAACCAGCATGCTAAAGATCATCCTTTTTGATCCGAAAAGTGTCCCCATCATCCGCGATGATGTACGAAAAATGGTAGATGAGATTTACGAGACAGATATTCTTTTCAGGAACAGGTATATGGTGGATACGGGGATTGGCGGCATGGGCTGGGCAAAAGCAGAACCGGAAGTGGATACCAGCAACGAGATCCTGAGCGACCTGATAATAACATCAAGGAATGTAGAACCTGTTGAAATCCTGAAAAACGCTCCTTTACGGCATCTTGCATTCGATATCGAGTGCCTGCCATTAAATGGCGCCATGCCGGTGCCTGAAACCTCACCGATCGTACTGATGAGCCTTGCTTTTTCCCCTGATTTTGAAGGCAAAAAAACACTCGTCCTCGTTGGGAGGGAGGCAAGAACAGAGGGTGAAACAGAGAGCTGCGGCAGCGAAGAAGCAATGCTGAGGCGGTTTTTCGAAATAATAAAGAAGTACGACCCTGATATCCTTGTAGGCTATAACTCGAACAGTTTTGATATTCCGTATATCGTTGACAGGATCAAAACGCTTAATAAAAAGGGAGCACGGATAGAACCCATAGCAGGCAGGGACGGCAGGACTCTTTATTACAGGAAGATCGGGAATGTAACAAGAGTGAGTGTGATGGGTCGCATTGCTGTGGACGTATTGCCTTTGCTTCGAAGGGAATTTTCTCTAAAGCAATATACGTTAAGGAATTCGGCAAAGGAATTGCTGGGGTCTGAAAAATTAGATATACCATTCCTGGAAATGGAAAATTACTGGAAAGATGATGGGGAGAAGCTTTCAAAATTCATCGAATATGCAAGGCGTGACTCGGAGCTTGCACTTCTTTTCCTGTTGAAACTCAGGCTTATTGATAAATACATCGCTCTTGCAAGGGTGAGCGGGACTCTTCTTCAGGATATCCTGGACGGCGGACAGACACAGATGGTAGAGAACCTGATGCTTCGCGAGTACATGAAAAACGATCGTGTGCTGTCAACGCGCCCCACTGGCGAGATGTCCGATGAGCGCTATGATGAAGGCGAGGAACTTGCAGGCGCCGAAGTCCTGCCTCCAAAGAAAGGCCTGCTTGAGAATATCGTTATCCTTGATTATAAATCACTTTACCCGACCATAATGATGGCGCATAACCTGTGCTATACAACAGAAGTTGTGGGACAAAGGCCGGATGATGTTATAGAAGCGCCAACTGGCGGTGTTTTTGTTTCCAGGAATATTGTAAAAGGTATCGTGCCATCAATCCTTGAAGATCTCCTGAACCGCAGGCAAGAGACGCGGGCTAAAATGAAAACAGCAAATGAGGAGGAAAAACGAGTGCTTGACGCCACACAGCTTGCACTTAAGATCCTTCTTAACAGTTTTTATGGCTATTCCGGATATACAAGGGCGCGGCTTTACAGTTTGACACTTGCAAGCGCCGTAACAAGCTTCGGGCGCGAGAATATCCTTAGAACGAAGGATTTGATAGAGAACGACATCAGGGAAATAATCCTGAAGGACGG
>CAVWCX010000005.1:0-19313 GCA_963753595.1 Candidatus Methanoperedentaceae archaeon
AATTTAAGTATTAAGATGGCTTACGAGTTCAGATTTTCCCGCCCATGTAAAAAACCGCTTTAGCTTGACTTTGCAGATTTGTGCTCCGGCTATACATTCATTATGTTTTCCCAGAATGTACTTATTCACATCGGTTTTATCCCACTTTTCGAGAGACTTCTGCCTGTGGATGTTCTTTAAAAATTTACTATACTCCATCATGGTTTTCTCTGCCGTACCATTGATTTTTAGATCCAGGAGGAATTTATCGATTATATTAACCATGTAATCTAATATGTAAGTAATAAGCAATAAAGCCATTATATGAAAAAATAACAAATCCACATAATGTCGTTTTTTAAAGTAAAACCTGATTTATAGGTGTATTTTTACAAAATATTAATTTATGTGCAATTAAACACCAAAATGCCTCTGATAAGCTATTAATACACCAAAAATGTAATTCTTGTCACTGAAAAAGATATTCCAAAGATAGATATATATGATAAAGTAAAGTATAAATACACGTATAAATACACTTAAGAATATGGCACACAAAACATTAACAATTTCAGAAGAAGCTTATACGGCGCTGGCTGAGCTCAAAAAAGAAGGCGAAAGCTTTACCGAGCTTATAAAGCGCATCACTAAACCTTTACGAAAGAGGCGCCTGAGTGAGTTTATTGGTGTCTTAAAAGATGATGAAGATTTCGAAAAAGCAGTACTTGAGGTAAGGCATTCCGCAAGTACCAGATTGGAAAGGTTGAAACTGTGACTGTCCTCGATAGCGATTTCTTAATATCCATCCTCAGAGGTAAAGGCGTTTCAGAAATAACAGTGGATATGATAGAAGATCCGAAAACAACTATGATAAATGTCTTTGAACTTTATTATGGGGCTATGCGTTCTGTAAACCCGGATAAAGCGATCATGGAAACAAATTCATTATTCAAGTCTATGGAAATACTTGGCTTTGATAGATTTGCAGCTGCGAAAGCTGCTGATATCCATGCAAAATTAATGAATTCAGGAAAGCCTCTGGACATCCAGGACGTTCTCATAGCAGGGATTGTAATATCAAATAAAGAAGAACTTGTGACCAGGAACATTAATCATTTCAGCCGCATCCCGGGTATGCGATGCAGACAATGGTGATTTCTTACAATTAATCCCTCTTTTTTCATAATAAACTACTTTTTGCTCCTTGAACCAAAACCTTTAATCTTAAAATAACAGTAATCGACCTGGAGAAAATAAATCATGGCAGTTAAGAAATACAGTGAAGGCTCTATAACGATCGAGATCGATGAAGATAAGTGTAATGGCGATGGCGAATGTGTCAATGTTTGCCCCACCAATGTTTTTGAACTCGTGGACAAAAAATCAAAAGCCACACGCATTGCAGACTGCATTGAATGCTGCGCATGCGTGGATGCATGCCCCACAAAGGCCATCAAGCACCATTCCTGTTAAGTTCCATCACTAAGCCGAATCCAAAGTTTTTCGGGAAGATGTGCTTTTTGCATATCTTCTACCACTTTTTCAATATCATACTTTTTTCGTTTGAGTTGTATTTGCATTTTATCGGTGTCAAGAATAGCAAAAGCTGAATCCGGGTCTAGATCCCTGGGCTGCCCGACTGAACCCGGATTTATTATTATGCCTTCGGGATATTCTTTCTTGAATTGTATATGTGTATGACCAAGAACAAGAATGTCAGAATCGCTCATTGTGAGAAATCCCGGTTCAAAATCCTCAGGATATACATACCGGTCAAGATCTTTCGGGCTTCCATGGACTATGACTATTCTGGCATCATCTACGGTTATTGCTTCAATATCTTTGAGCTTTGAAATAAATCCAAGATTCTCACAGGTTATTATCTTTCCTGTCCATTCAAGAGCCGCTGCAGCATATGGATTGAATCCAGATGTATCTCCTGTAACAAGCGCTCTTTCATGATTTCCCCGGACCGATATAATCTTTCTTTTTTTGAATGATCCAATCGTCTCATTTGGATATGGATTATACCCGACCATGTCTCCTGCATGCAATATTATTTCAACACCCAGTGCATCCATTTCCGAAAGTACGGCTTCAAGGGCAATGACATTTGAATGGACATCTGCGATCAACCCGATGAGCATATCAATAAATATACTATGATTTCCCAAATAGTTGACTACATGAAAAAGGTCAGGGCTTCAATGGGAACACTTGGCGTACTCGGGCTTGAACTTGTACAAATGGATACGCCTCCTACTACTGCATATCTTCAGATATTCACCGACAAACGCTGCAATGCAAATTGCCAGTTCTGCGCCCAAGCATCCGGCTCATCTGCAGACCTGACACATATTGCGCGCGGCATGTACATTCCTTTTGATCTTGAAGCCGTGGTGGGACGGTTAAAAATTGCGTATGAACGAGGTTATCTTGACCGCACCTGCATACAGACGGCGCTTTATGATACGTGGTGGGAGGACACGGTTTACCTTATTAAAAGGATCAGGGAAGAAAGCCAGGTACCAATCTCGTTATCGGTTTTTCCATTGAGTACTGGAAAATATGAAGAATTAAAAATACTTGGTGTAAATGAAATTGTCATTCCGCTTGATGCATGCACGCCTGGATTATTCGATAAGATAAAAGGAAAAACAACCGGCGGACCCTACTCATGGGAAAAACATATTGAAGGGATAAAAACTGCTTCCCTGGTATTTGAAAAAGTCGGAACGCATTTGATAATAGGGCTCGGGGAAAGTGATGAAGATTCAATAAAAGTCATTTCTTATCTTTGGAATAATAACGTTAATACAGCTTTATTTTCTTATACATTTATTCCAGGGACACAATTAAAAACATCGGATAAAATAGAAAGCGAAACGATCAGGCATTATCGAACCGTACAGCTTGCAAGGCATCTGATTATTGAAAATATTGCTCCATTTAAAGATATGAGGTTTAAGGAAGGATCATTGATAGATTATGGAGTTGAAGAAAATGTCATACTCCGGATCATCGAAGATGGAACAGCATTCAGGACTTCGGGATGTTCCGGCTGCAACAGGCCGATGGCTAATGAAACCTTTTCAAAGATATATAATTTTCCAGGAAAACTTGATGAAATTGAAAAGGACAATATAAAAAAAGATCTAGGATTAATCAATAACATATAACCACAATCTTAATTTGCACCCCAGACAAGATTACATATTGACAGGGAGAGGAATACCATGGAAATATCCGAAAAAATATTCGAAATAACAGATGAAATAGGCCCTGAAAAGATCATTCATTTATATGAACCGCGATCTAAAATGAAAGCCATCGTTGTGGTAGATAACGTAGCGGCTGGCCCTGCTATCGGTGGCGTGAGGATGGCCCCTGATGTAACACTTAACGAGGTCAGAAGGCTTGCGCGTGCTATGACCTACAAAAATGTCATGGCGGGTCTTCCCCACGGAGGCGCAAAATCCGGGATTATCGCTGATCCTAGAACAGTGAACAAGGAGCAAATAATAAGGACATTTGCCCGCGGCATAAAAAATCTCCTTGAATATATTCCGGGGCCCGATATTGGTACGGATGAAACATGTATGGCTTATGTCTATGATGAAACATCCCGCGCCGTGGGGCTTCCAAGAGAACTTGGAGGCATCCCTCTTGATGAAATTGGCGCAACAGGGTATGGTCTATCTGAATGCGCAGATGTGGCGAAAGATTACATTGATCTTGACCTGAATGGAGCCCGCGTCACCATAGAAGGATTCGGGAACGTGGGTAAACCTGCGGCGCGTTTTCTTGCCGAAAAAGGTGCAGTACTTGTCGGAACAAGTGACTCAAAAGGTACGATATATAATTCAAAAGGATTGAATATTGAAGAATTGATACACATTAAGGAATCCACAGGTTCTGTAATTAATTATAAAGACGGGGAAGTCTTAAAAACAACAGACCTTTTGCTGATAAATACGGATATCCTTATTCCGGCAGCAAGACCCGATTTCATAAGTGATGCAAATGCGGATGTAGTCGATGCAAAATTGATAATCCAGGGTGCAAATATCCCTATCACTGAAAGTGCAGAAAAATTGCTGCACGACAGGGGGATACTGGTAATTCCTGATTTTGTGGCAAATGCAGGCGGTGTAATAACCGCGTCAGTCGAATATCATGGCGGGACAGAAACGATCGCGCTTGACAGGACAAAAAGCACGATCCGAAAGAACACAAAGGAAATCCTTGATAAAGTGTATAGCGACAAAACATATCCCCGTGAAACTGCTGTCGGGATCGCAAAGCAGCGTGTTATGCGGGCAATGAAATACAGGGAATGGATGTAATGCTTTCTTCAATCTTCGAACCGGAATCAGTGGCAGTAATAGGCGCATCGAACAATGAGACAAAATGGGGAGGGCGGATACTCAAAAACCTGTTAAGCGGTTTCAATGGTAAGATATATCCTGTCAATCCAAAGGAAACTATGGTCCAGGGCCTTGATTCCTATCCATCAGTGCTTGATATTCCAGGAACAGTGGAGCTCGGGATAATAATTGTGCCTTCCAGGTATGTCCATTCGATCGCGGAAGAATGCGGGAAAAAAGGCATTAAGGGACTTGTTGTGATAAGCGCAGGATTCAGCGAGGCTGGAAATGAAGGGGCTGAACTTGAACTGGTCGAAATCGCACGAAAATACGGTATGAGGATGATCGGGCCCAATACTCTCGGGATCGTCAACGAGCGTGTAAGGCTAAATGCAAGCATTATCGGAAGACTTCCACGCCCGGGATCGATATCTTTTATCACCCAGAGCGGATCGCTTGGTCTTGCCCTTGCCGAGTGGACGATCGCAACTGAACTTGGCCTTTGCAAAGTGATAAGCACAGGCAATAAGGCCGAGACGGATGACGTTGACTTTATAGAATACTTAAGCAACGACCCTTCAACTGGCGTCATAGCCATGTATATAGAAGGGATAAAGCGTGGGAGGAAGTTCCTTGATGCAGCCCGAAACATCAGGAAACCGATCGTGGCTATAAAGACCGGACGGTCAAAGCGGGGAGCAAAAGCGGTTTTTTCACATACTGGCTCGATTGCGGGTTCTGATGAGGTTTATTCAGCAGCTTTCAGGCAGGCTGGAATATTGCGCGTGGATACGATCGATGAACTTTTTGATGCAGCACTCGCTTTCTCATGCCAGCCTCTTCCACAGGGAAATAATGTTGCCATCTTTTCGAATGGCGGCGGAGCATCAATAGTTGCGGCTGATGAATGTGAGAGACAAAACATAAATATCGCAGACCTTACAGAGGAAACAAAGGTTAAAATAAAAAAAGTGATCCCGGAATTTGCAACTGTTTCAAATCCCATAGATACGGCAGGAACTGTTTCATTTAAAATATATAACGATTCCATCAAAGCGCTTCATGATGATCCAAATGTGGATGCCATTATTGTTATCTATGTCCATACAATGATCTCAAACGCAATGCCTCCTGCTGAAGCAGTGGTTGAAATGAAACAAAAATGTGACAAAGAAACTGGAAAAAAACCCATAATCGCATGCTGGATGGGGGGCATGGGCACTGAGGAAGGGGTGGATCTTTTAAAGAGCGGATGTATCCCGAATTATCCTGTCCCTGAAAGGGCAGTGAAAGCTCTTTCTGCTCTTATGAAACACCGGAAATTCCTGGAAACAGTAAAGACAGTTGATGCCAGGCCAGGGAAGTGCTTATGAAAATACTTACGGAACATGAAGCAAAAAAGCTCCTTTCAAAATATGGTATAACCGTTACGAAAGAGAGTATCGTGAAAAGCCCTGATGAAGCATTTGAAATAGCATCACAGATCGCAACTCCTGTTGCCATGAAAATATCATCCCCGGATATTTCGCATAAAACCGATGTGGGCGGAGTTGTACTAAATGTTAGTGCGAGTGAGGCAGGGAGTACTTACGACAAGATCCTTTCGCAAATCAAAAAAGCAGCTCCTGATGCAAAGATCGAAGGTATCCTTGTCCAGCAGATGGCACCGCCTGGCCATGAGTTAATTGTTGGTCTGAAAAAAGACCCACAGTTCGGTCATGCTCTTATGTTTGGCCTTGGCGGAATATTCGTTGAAGTTTATAAGGACGTTTCATTCAGGGTCGTTCCTATAGAAAAAAATGAAGCCCTGGATATGATCTCTGAAATAAAGGGATATCCGATATTAAAAGGTATCAGGGGAAGGAAACCTGCTGATATTGAGGCGATAGCTTCTGTTCTTGTTGCAGTTTCCGAGATGGCGCAAAAGGAGAACATTTTGGAGCTTGATATAAATCCGCTGATTGTCGGTGAAACCGGGGCGATAGCAGTGGATGCAAGAGCGATGGTGGAAGAATAGTTTTTTATCGTGACTTGTTGTGTCAGTTCTATAATGAAATATAACATCGATGTAATTTTTTCAAAAGTTCTTGATCGTTATATAGAGATAGAATATTCTACAAAATTGCGATCAATCAGGTTTTTCCGGCCTGGAAAGCAGCTTATGGAAAAAAAGACACATGACGTTACTTATGAATTAGCACGCTATTTTGATGGGGAAGCAATTGATTTTTCATCAGAGGTGGACTTATCTTCCCTATCGCCCTTTGAGCAAAAAGTGCTAACAGAAACCAGGAAGATAAAGTACGGAAAAACACTGTCTTATTCTGAACTGGCCGAAAAAATAGGCAGCAGGGCATATCGGGCAGTCGGGAACGCACTTGGTAAAAATCCAATTCCCATTTTTATTCCCTGCCACAGGGTCGTTGCAAAGAAGGGCATAGGGGGATACTCAGAAGGAATAGATATTAAAACAAGGTTGCTGGAACTTGAACAAATAAATGCCAATAACCTTTAATATGTCAAAAATGAATGTGGGGTCAGAGCCCCGATGGGGTAGCGGATATCCTTTGAGATTGCGGATCTTAAGACCTGGGTTCAATTCCCAGCCGGGGCGCTCAAATTTTTGTTAGACGCCTCATGGAATTAATGGATATTTTGGGGGAAGGATTAAGTGCATGAGTTTTTCTATCATCTGCTGGTTGTTTTAGTTTTGCAATAGCGCACGGAAAAGGTATATGAGTTCGCTCTTATGCTTCTTTTGTCATGATTTGTTGTGAGTATCAGGTTGGTAAAATGCATATGAAATCAATGGGTTTGGCTTTTGAGTGCATGCTTTCGCATGTATGAACTCTCATTATTTTAAGAGAAATTTTTCGAAGAATTTATTTACAATAGCGTTATGTTCAAATGAATATAAGGCGGTAATAATATGAAAAATCTATTTGCAAAGATATTATTAGTTTCGATTTTGATATCACTTTTTGCTGGCTGCGTCCAGCAGGCACCGACTGAGAATATAACCACTCCAGCAATCACTCAAACATCACCTCCAACGACAACTGCTTCCTCCCTTGTGAAAATGCGTTTAGCTACGACAACTTCTACATGCGATACAGGGCTGCTGGATGTCTTTAATAAAAAGTTCGAAGAAGAAAATAATGTAGAAATATCTACAATATGCGAGGGCACAGGCAAAGCAATAGCCACAGGTGAGCTCGGTGCAGCAGATGTATTAATGGTCCACGCGGTCCAGGCTGAATTAAAAGCAGTTGCTAATGGCAGTTTCATTAATCGCACTTACATGATGTACAATTATTTTGTGATCATTGGTCCGGAAAATGATCCCGCGGGTATCAGGAATGCAACCAATGCTACCAACGCTTTCACAAAGATCGCAGCAAAGCAGTCACCATTCATATCCAGAGGCGACAATTCGGGCACACAGATAATGGAATTATCAATATGGAAAGCTGCGAACATCACTCCGGCAGGAACATGGTACGAATCAGTAGGAAAAGGCATGGGAGATACCATCACGACCGCTGACATCAAGAATGGTTATACGCTCTCAGACAGGGGAACATATCTTGCAATGAAAGATAAAATAAAACTGAGAATCCTTTTCGAGTCTGATCAGAAGTATCTTTTCAATCCTTATCATGTCATGGCTGTGAATCCTTCTAAATTCCCGAATGTGAAATACGACCTTGCAATGAAATATATTAACTATGCGACATCTTCGCAGGGACAGGATATCATAAGGAATTATGGCAGGGATAAATATGGAGAAGCGCTATTCGTGCCTGAAGAAGACGCTGGCAACGTAACCAGTCCCTGAAAATATTTTTTAGAGGTGACTGTTTTGAATCAAGCTGCTCCCCGTGTTTGTATCCATTCAGATAATGGCAACCCTTTCAAAATAAATTCCGGAAAGGAAATCTCCATTGATAAGGTATTAACAAAAATCACTGACCCTTACCTTCTTTTTCAGATAGAGCGGGTGAGTTTATTCCATGGATACCTGAGCACCGGCGCATTCATCGGGATCCAGATGCTCAACATCGCAAAAAGGGTGCTTGATGCTGATCCTGAAGAGCAACTGTACGTCACCTGTGAAACGTACAGCTGCCTTCCTGACCCGTTCCAGATACTTGCAGGATGCACTATCGGTAACAAGAAACTGAAGATCAGGGATTTTGGAAAGATGGCAGTCGTTGTTAATAAGAGGGCAAAAGATGAGCAGATCCTGGTTAGAAGCGTCAGGATAGTGCTTGATCCTGCAAAAACCGCAAGATATCCCAGATTTCATGAGTGGTACATGAATACAGGAAAAGTTCCTCATGAAGAGGCTATCTCCCTGCTGATAGATGCGGGAGAAAGCGTGTACACGTACGAAATTATGGACATCGAATTACCGGAAAAACCAGAAAAACGAATTGCCCTATGTATCAATTGCGGTGAGAGTTTCGTTGCGAAAAACGGTGGGGCCCTATGTATGGGATGTATGGAAAAGATTAAAGGAGTAACATATGAAAGAGGTAGTATTTCAGACAAAAGAAGATAAAACACTTGTGTATCATCCTGAAAAGTGTATAGGATGTGCAACATGTACGATGATATGCCCAAAAGAGGATATGGTGATCGGGTCAGTGGGAGCAGTAGCACGCGGGCTTATCAACAAAGACTTCCTTTCGAAAGGCAAAGGGGGATGTACAATATGCAGCATGTGCGCAAAGGTATGTCCGACAGGGGCTCTTGAAGTAAGAAAAGCGGGTAAGTCGGAGATGGATGACTCTTATCTATATGGCTCATTGAAACCCACGTTGGTCAAAGAAAATTGCTTAAACTGCGGGATGTGCGAAGAGGTGTGCCCGCAGGATTGTATAGAAGTACAGAAGCGTCAACTTGCGCAGGATGGAAACCTGCGCATGGATGGAAAAACCACAATCGATCAGAAATCCTGCGTTCACTGCGGCTGGTGTGCATCCATATGCCCGGTTTATGCAATAACAATGGAAAAACCATTTTCAGGGGAATTTTCAAGGGATGAAGATGTGTGCCAGGCTTGCCACACCTGTGTGGATACCTGTCCATGCAATGCTCTTTTTAACAAAGAGTGGAAAGCCGGGGAAAGGGTTGAGAAAGTGACACACAGGAAGGATGCCTGCATATACTGCGGCGCCTGTTCTGCCGCCTGTCCTGTCGGAGCAATAACAGTAAAAAAGACAGCAATACTTCCTGATATGAAGAAAAAACAGATATTTGAGAAAAAGCTCACCGCTGAGGCGACTCCAAGACCTCTGTTGACCTCAACACTTATTACGGACATCGATGCGTGCCTTGGCTGTGGCAATTGCGTTATTGCCTGCCCTGTTAACGCTTTTTCAGACCCATATCTTGCCGCAGGACACCTAAATGAACTTGACGGGAAACCTCTGCTTGAGGTTGAAAATGGCAAAGTGAACGTGGTAAACCAGGAAGTTTGCGGTTCGTGTGCTACATGCAGCCTGATATGTCCCACGAATGCGATAAGACTTGAGAAAAGGGAGGTGGCATAATGCCTGGGACAATGGTTATAAAAAACGGATTTGTCTCTGATCCGTTGAATGAAATTGATGGGGAAATAAAGGATATTTTTATCAAAGATGGTAAGATCACTGATGAGCTCAAAGGCAACAGTTTGCGGGATGCAAAAGAGATCGATGCAAAGGGCAAGACTGTAATGCCAGGGGGTGTTGACTCGCATTCCCATGTCGCCGGCGCAAAGGTAAACGGGGGAAGGATGATGTGTCCTGAAGACCGCTATAAATGGGTGACAAAGAAGACAGACCTCACACACAGCGGCAGCGGGAATACCGTTCCCTCGGTGTACATCCAGGGTTATGATTATGCAAAAATGGGGTATACCACAGTCTTTGAGGCAGCCATGCCTCCTATGGAAGCAAGACATACCCATGAAGAGATGCGTAACACTCCCATCCTGGACATGGGTGCATATATGGTCATGGGCAATAACTGGTTCATAATGCGTTATCTCAAAGAAGGGAATATCGAGAAAGCCGCAGCATACACCGCATGGATGATGAGAACTCATAAAGCATACGGCATAAAGTGCGTTAATCCGGCCGGGGTCGAGAACTGGGGCTGGGGAAAGAACGTGAGTTCCCTGGATGAGCCAAATATACATTTTGGCATCAGTCCAAGAGAAGTAATCCATGGACTTGCAGAAATAAACGAAATGCTGGGAATGCCCATGTCACTGCATCTTCATGCCAATAATCTGGGGCATCCGAGATGCTGGGAAACTACAAAGGATTCTCTTGAGGTGACGCGCGATGTGAAGGTCAAATGTAATATGGATGTAGAATGGCAAAAGACAAAGATCGATCCCCAGAGAAACCAGAGTGTATATCTGGCGCATGCCCAGTTCAACTCGTTCGGTGGTACTTCATGGGGGGATTTTGAGTCCGGGGCAAAAGGGATTGTAGATTATGTAAACAAGACTGATCATGTCGTAATAGATAATGGCGCTGTTCCCTTCGGACCGGCAACAGTAATGACCGGGGATTCCCGCGATATAACCCTGGTGAGTACACGGCTGTTGATATGCTGAGGGAACATGATGTGGATGCTGCGTTTGTGATGTCGGCTGACCTTGTTTCTCATTTTCCTGCAACTTGTGCTGAATACCTGAAGGAGATACCCATGGCATGCATTGACATTGCGCCATGCCCGACCACGCTGGCTTCTGATGTTGTTCTGCCCGGGGTGATCGATGCCATGGAATGCGACGGTACATTCTACAGGCTTGATGATGTGCCTGTGTATTTCCAGCCATTTACGAAATCGCCGTTTGGGTTTACGCAGAGTAATGAAGATACGATGAAGCAGTTGTTTGAGAGGATAAAGAAATTGAAATAGAGATGGAAATGAGCGAAATCGGGACGGACTCAGAGTCCCAATTCACCAGGCGAGCCGTCCCATCAGGGATGCGGCTGGAAGCTGCACCGAAGGCGGTGCGCCGATGAATGAGCGCGTTATCGTCTTGGAAATGTATACAATAATTGACCGTCAGGATTGGGAAATGGACAAAATTAATATAGGGTAATTCGCTTAATATAATCAATCGTAAGGATTGATATCAATTATGCAAGATCGATATGTTGCTGATGTGGGTGATTTTGGAAAATATGGATTACTTAATTTTATTGCGTCTGAGACAAAACTCAGATTAGGCGTTAATTGGTATCTTACTTCACCTACCCCAAACGAGAAAAAATCTGATGACGGTAAGTTTGTTGGTTATTTATTCCTAGGCACAAAATATGAAACAGAAAGTAAAGTCTGCAAGTATGCTAAAAAAATAAAGGAATGCGATGAAGAACTTTACAACAAATTACAAAAAATAATCATTGATTGGAGAGATCGGGGTAAAAATTCTAAATACAGATGCGTGATGCAAATTGAAGAGGGTAAAATTCTGCCAGATCGAACTGTATTTTATTGTGGGGATATGAATAAAACTAATAGAAAAGAGTGGCTGAATAATGGCATTCATAGTTTATCTGAAAGCGAGCTAATATTCTTTGACCCTGATAATGGCATTGCGGATAATGGCATCTGCGTCAAAGATGAAGATAAATCCCAAAAACATGTTTACTGTAATGAAATTAGGGACTATTTTGAAAAAGGGCAAAGTTTGGTGATTTATCAGCACGCTAATCGGACTGATAAATTCAATAAAGTCCTTAAGTGTAAGAAAGATAAACTAATCAAAGAATTAGAAAAAATAAATAATAATCAAATTATTTGTCTGAGATACAAAAGAGGTTCAGCAAGAGCTTTTTTTATTGTTATGCAGCAAGAACATTCTGTTTGTATCACAAAAGCAATAAATCGTTTTTTAAAAACAAAATGGGGAGAACATTTCACTAAAATATGAGATATTGTATCTTAGTATAAAATCTGTGTGATTTGATGAAATTCTGTGGAGTGGCCGATAGTATCGGTCAAAAATAACATAAAGTGACCGATATATTTATTTATCACTGGAGAAATATTGCTGGTTATGAACAACGAAACAATAATCGAAATATTAAGCGCCTGGAACTTTTGGAAGAGGGATCAGGAAACGGGCATAATCAGGGACAGTTATTTGAACAAGTTGGACCGGCTGGCAAAGACAGACCAGATTGTAGCCATTACTGGAGTAAGGAGGAGCGGAAAATCCACCTTAATGAAACAATTCATCAAGAAAAAGATATCATCCGGTATTAACAGCGCCTTGTTCTTATATGTGAACTTTGAAGAGCCGAAATTTTCCGGCTCGCTTTCGTCCGAATTTCTCCAGCAAATTTACGAGGCTTACTTTGAAATAATAAAGCCAGATGAGAAGCCATGGCTTTTTTTGGACGAGGTTCAAAATGTCCCAAACTGGGAAAGGTTCGTAAGGGGCTTGCATGAAAAAAAGGAAGCGAATATTTTCATTTCGGGCTCTACCGCCAAACTGCTTGGCAAAGAGCTTGGAACCCTGCTTACCGGCAGGTGGGTGGAAATGAAAACATACCCGCTTGACTTCCGGGAATTTCTCCTGTTTAAGCAGATGAAGATAGAAAACAAAATGGACATGCTTTCCAACAAAGTAAGGATAAAACAACTTCTCCGGGAATATCTTGAATTCGGAGGCTTTCCCCTGGTGGCTTTGAAAGAGGAAAAGGAGGAGATACTCCGGAGATATTTTGACGACATAGTGGAAAGAGACATAGCCCTGCGGTACAACATACGAAAAACAGAAAAGCTCAAAGCACTCGCCAGATATTTCCTTACAAATTTCTCATCCCATATTTCATACAGGAAAATTGCAAAATTCATAGGTTTGAGCCTGGACAGCATAGAGCGATATTCCTCATTCATGGCAGAAGGTTACCTTCTATTCTTCGTCCAAAAATTTTCATATTCCCTGAAAGAGCAGGAAGTAAATCCGAGGGTTGTCTATGGCATTGATTCCGGATTGATAAACATCACAGGTTTCCGGTTCAGTGAAAATCTGGGAAAGCTTTATGAAAACGCCGTATTTCTTTCCTTGCTTGAGGGTGGAAAAGAGATTTACTATCATAAAAACAGGGGCGAATGTGACTTCTTGATAAAAGAAGGACAAAAAGTTGTGCGCGCGATACAGGTTTCGTATCAGATAAAAGAAAACAGAGAGCGGAAAGTTAACGGACTACTGGAAGCCATGAATGCATTTCAACTGAATGCAGGATTAATAATAACCGAAGACATGGAAGAAGAAGAAAGAATAGACGGCAGGGAAATAGTTTACATGCCGCTCTGGAAATGGCTCATAAGCGTTTGAACCTTCAAATAAAAGCACAGCATCTCGTTTGAGATTAATTAGGAAATACGTTTAATACCATACTGCACTTTTGACATACAAATGAAAGAAAACTGGCACGCCGAAAAAGCAGGTAAATGGACAAGTTTCTGGAAGAATGAGGCGCACGACCCTTCTGCTCCATATTTTTTAACAAAATGCATTGAAATTTTGGGAGAGAATCGAAAAGAACTCGAACTGGATGTTGTGGAAGAAGAAAGCATAAAGATCATGCTTGACGGGCGGCACATTGTCACTCTTCTTGCTCTTCCGGGAGAGCTTCGCGAACTTGCTGCGGGATTTCTAATATGCGAGGGCGTCCTTAAGAAAATAGAAGACATTCGTTCGATATCTGTGCAGGAAGATACCGTTTTTTGCCAGAGTTCACTCGATAACAGTGAACTTGAACTCTGGACTGAGGTCAGGAGTTCAGGGTGCATTGGCATAAAATCTTCGTGGGAAGGAATAGAACCTGTCACCTCAGGTGTTCGGATGGAAAAAGAAGTGCTGCTGAATGCTATTGAACAGATTAAAGAGAAGGGGAAGATATGGAGAAGAACTGGCGGCACTCACTCCTCGCTTATTTGCACCAAAGAAGGCGACATCGTCTCTTTTTGCGAGGATGTCAGCCGGGCTTGTTCTGTGGACAAGGCTGCCGGAGCGGCGCTGCTTTCGGGGAAAAACCTTTCAGACTGCGCCCTGGTCACAACAGGAAGGCTTTCAGGCGGGATGGTGGCAAAAGCGGCACGGGCAGGGATTCCCATAGTGGTAAGCAAGGCTGCACCATTAAGCACTGGGGTTGCGCTTTCAAAAATGGTCGGTATGACACTTGTGGCATTTGTAAGAAATCCGAATCTGTATGTATATTCTGGGCAAGAGAGGATAATATAAACAATTTTATACTCAAGAACATAATTTACATATATGCCGAACACTTTGCGTCCTTTGCGATGCATGATTTTTTCACCGCAAAGTCGGCCATGAATCCTCCCGATTCATAAATAAAAATGAAAAAAAACAACGAACATAAACGAACACGAACGAACTCTGGTAGCTTGAGTTCGTTTCAGTTCGTATTAGTTCGTTGTTTTTTCATACCAGAGCGCAAAGTCCGCAAAGATTGATTGAATTGTTTGGTTTTGAGTTATTTGATCAATATGCACAATAAACCGCCTATAAACGCAAATGAATGGTAACTGGCATTACTTGACTCTGTGCGGTGTCTCCCAACCCCCCTTAATTCACCGGGCGCGCCGTTCAATCATGGATGTGGCTGAGATACTGGGGGAGGGGCGCTGGGGTGGGATGGGCGCAAAACGAATTGTAACGTTCACTCTTTTTCGAAAAAATTAAATAGAATTATGTTATGTTTGAATGAACATAATGAAATTCAACTAATTTGAATCGAGGTGAAAAAAACATGAAAATAAACCATTTGATAACGATTTTTTTAATTACCCCAGTTGTAGCGCAGCATCAGTCTGCCTATCAGAAAAATTAAATGAGTGTGTCGCCATAAGAAGAGAATCACATAAATAAACAATACGAGTATCATTAAAAAAATCTGCTATACATATAATAAAGGAATGAGAATGTGAAAACAATAACGACCCCTAAAGAAGCGCTTGAAAAAATAAGGCAGCTTAAAAGCACATATTATTTCAGGCGCGGATCAGAACATGTTTCCCTTCCTGACTCCGTAGGCAGGGAACTCAGTGAAGATATTGTCGCAGATTACATGTCTCCAGCATTCGATATTGCTGCCATGGACGGATTTGCTGTCCATAGCGAAGATGTTTATCCCCTTAAAATATCGGGCAGTGTATATGCAGGTGATCAAAGAGCAGAAATAAAGAGAGGTGAAGTGCTGGCAATAGCTACAGGGGCAATACTCCCGGAAGGTGCGGATGCTGTGCTGAAAATTGAGGAGGCAGAGGTCAAAAAGGATCTCCTATATGGAAAAAATCTAATGAAGTGGGAAAATGTATTCAGAAAAGGCTCGGATTACCATGCAGGTGACAGGATATTTGAGAAAAATCACCGCATAATGCCCCAGAGCGCTGCGCTTTTATACAGCCTTGGTGTCGAAAAAGTCCCTGTATATAAAAAGATCAGAGCTGGCATAATATCCACTGGCACTGAAATTTTTAACGGCATGATAAAAAATACAAGCTCGGTGCTGATACAGGGATTTATGAAAGAAATGGGATGTGAATCTACCTTTGCGGGGGCAGTTCCCGATGATTATGATAAAACAAAGAATATGCTGCTCGAAGCCTGCGAAAAATACGATGTAGTATTTACAACAGGCGGCGTATCAGTTGGAGAGCGCGACTTTGTCGCTGACATCATTACAGAGGTAGGAGAACTTTCATTTCACAGAGTTGCTATCAGACCGGGGAAACCCATTGCTGTCGGCATTGTGAATGATACACCTGTATTTTCACTTCCTGGCAAACCAACAGGCGCTTTCACTGCTCTTGAGATAATAGTGCGAAGCTATTTTACGGATATCCCAAGGGCAACGCAGAAGCTTATGATAAATGAGGATGTTATGCTCCCGGAAAAAGATTTTGAATACATCCTTTTCGTACAGATAGTAAATAATACAGCAACCGCCATTGGCAGACAGATGAAGTTGTTTGAAAGGGAATATAAGACAGCACTCATTTCAGCATCTCCTCGTTCTGCTGTTGTTGAAGGGTATGTAATAACAAACAGGGATATTGAAAAAGGTGAACTGGTAAATGTATATATTTTCAATTGATAGAAATATGAATGAAAAAGAAGAGGCTGGGCATGAGCACCGCTGACTTTCTGGTTCAGGGTATCATAAAAGCATTCGAACTAATATTCAGTCTGAATCCTTATATTATGAGTATAACAGGGGTATCCATACAGGTTTCTGGCACGGCGACTACCCTTGCGACTCTGACGGCAATTCCCCTTGCGTTCGTAATATCCTTTATGAAGTTTCGGGGTAAACAGGCGCTCATAACGCTTATTAATACAGGGATGGGATTGCCCCCGGTTTTTGTAGGTCTTTTTGTTTTTTTAATGATCGTGCCTGTCGGGCCTTTAGGATTCCTGAATATAGTTTATACAAAAGAAGCAATGATACTTGCCCAGTATATTCTTATCACCCCGATAATTACTGGCATTTCTCTTGCAGCAATAAAAGCGGTCCCTAAATTAATAATAGAGACTGTATATACTCTTGGCGGCACGCAGAAAGATGCAGCTGTTGCGACATTAAAAGAAGCAAGATTCGGCATAATCACAGCAGTACTTGCAGGACTTGGAAGGGCGCTTGCGGAAGTGGGAGCAATTCTCATTGTAGGCGGCAACATTGCCCGTACAGGAAGCGTGGGTGGAATAGGTGAAGGGCTTTCTGAGACCCGCACACTTACGACTGCGATCACATCGGAAACGAGTAAAGGTGATATCTCAACATCGATCGCTCTTGGAATTATCCTGATCTGCCTTGTTCTCTCTGTGAATATACTGGCTAACTATTTCCAGAGGAGGGATTGAATGGAGGAATTGTACCGAATAGAAAACCTGGGTAAATCCTTTGGAAATAAAAAAGTATTACAAAATATCAACCTAAATATTTTCAAAGGGGAGATATTTGCTTTCATGGGGCCGAGCGGAGTTGGGAAAACCACACTGCTGCGGCTATTGAATCTGTTGGAGATGCCCACTACCGGCAAACTTATTTTTGACGGGAATGATAATGCAACATTGCAGAAAAATAACGTTATGCGAAGGATGTCAATGCTCTTTCAAAGACCTGCGATATTTAACACATCGGTCTTTAATAATGTAGCTTATGGACTGGAGATACGCAAAGTGGATAAGAAAACAATAGAAAAAAAAGTGATCGATGCCCTGGCTATTGTGGGACTTGCAGGTTGTGAGAAACAGAAAGGCCTTACCCTTTCAGGGGGTGAGGCCCAGCGTATGGCTTTTGCGAGGGCTATTGTCTTTAAACCTGATGTCCTTCTTCTTGATGAGCCGACAGCTAATCTTGATCCGGCTAATGTTGCGAAAATAGAAGATATAATACGAAAGATCAAAAGCGAGCTTGGCACTACGATCATCCTTGCGTCACATAATATCCATCAGGTGCGCCGCCTTGCTGACAGGGCAGGCATCCTGTTGAACGGAGAATTGATCGAAGTTAACACTAAAGAGCAGATATTCACACACCCGTTTGACGCAAGGTCTTATGCATTTATAAATGGAGAGATTATATATTGATGGAACTTACTTAAAATCAAGGTCGCAATGGAAAGAACACAGGTTAAGACAAAATTATGGCTTGTAAATGACAAAGATGAGCCCATAATGGGTGGGGGAAAAGTATCTTTACTTGAAGCTATTAAAGAGGAGGGTTCACTTAACAAAGCATGCAAAAAAGTCGATATATCCTATAAGCATGCATGGCTCCTCCTGAGAGAAATTGAAGAAAGCGTGGGAGAACCCGTAATAATAAAAAGACGGGGTGGAAAAGACCAGGGCACATTTTTAACAGAAAAGGCAATAAACTTAATAGATGAATATGTTACATATCAAAATATCCTTGCTGAAACAATCTATGATAAAACTTTCTGGGAGGTGATCGGATTGAAAATATCTGCAAGAAACCAGATGAAAGGAAAAGTACTGGAAATCGAAAAGGGGGACCTTGTGACAAAGGTAAAGATCCAGATAGAACCTGCAACGATAACTGCGGTTATCACAACTGAAGCTGTCGAATCCCTCGATATCAAGAAAAATGATAAAGTGATGGCTATAGTAAAAGCAACAGAAGTTATGATCGGAAAGGAATGATTTTTTTTCATTGGTTCCCATAAAAAGAGAAAATCATGTGGAGCTAATTCAACTCCACCCGTTCTCCTGTTAACATAAAAACAACGCTTTCACACAGATTCGTTATGTGATCCCCTATCCTCTCAAGATACCTTGCAACAAAAGTCAGATGCTGTGAGCCGGTTATCTTTTTTGGATCCTCGATCATAATTGTAATAAGTTCCCTTCTAATCTGGTCAAACAGGGCATCGATCTCATCATCTCTTTTGGCGGTCTTTCTTGCAAGCTCCACATCCTTATTTTCAAAGGCGTTCATGCAATCCCTGATCATTTCCTGGCATATCTCTGTCATTCTTGGTAAATCGACCAGCGGTTTTACAAGAGGCACATTTGCAGTCATTTTCGTAATAGCCGCTATCTCTAAAGAAAGGTCTCCCATACGTTCAAGGTCAATAGACATTTTTAATACTGAGATTATAAGCCTCAAGTCCCTTGCCATAGGCTGCTGGAGAGCAAGAAGGCGCATACAGTTATCCTCAATCTCGCGATCAAGAGCATCTATCTCCCTGTCCATGTCAATGACTTTCTGAGCCATCTCCACATCACGATTTTTAAGAGAAAGTACAGAATTCCCTATTGCCTTTATGACAAGATTTCCCATGTTAAGTATTTCTTCCTTCAACCTGTGAAGGTCTTTGTGATACGCTTCCCGAACCATATTATCCAAATCTCCCGACTATGTAATCTTCCGTGCTCTTCTCCTTTGGCTTTTTAAATAT